>JAQWHI010000022.1 GCA_029249445.1 Crocinitomicaceae bacterium
CATTAATTATTTTTCAAATGTTGTTCAATAGAATTTCACTTTCTTCAAAAAGTTAAATCACTAATAAACAAAGATATAGGTTTTTCAATTTTTATCAAAAATGACAAAAATCATGAGGTTTTAGTTTAATGCGACAGAACCAAGCAATGAAATAACTGAATAATAACTAAGCTATAGAAACCATGCCGAAGAAAATAGACGAGACAAGAGATAATACATTAGATAATCAACACATCATAGGAAGAGCCAAAAATCGAAGGGTTGAAATTCGACTTTCTGAATAATGTTTCTTCAATATTTAGATTTCTTGACGCGCATGATAGAACTATTAGTATGAATTTTTTTTTTACTAAAAATTATTGTTAATATTAACAAAAATTAAAAAAAAATATGAGTGAAGAAAATTCAAGACCGCAATTCTTAACTGTTTTGTGTATTCTAACCTTTATCGGTTCTGGGTTGGGTATTTTAGGTAGTCTGCTGTCATTAGTTGGGGTAGGTATGTTGGGTAGTTTTGCAATTGCCGGAGGAGCAATTTGGACGTTCCTTGGATTGTGCTCTTCAGGCCTTTGCCTATTTGGAGCCATTCAGATGTGGGGATTAAAAAAGCAAGGATTCCTTCTCTATCTAATCGGAACAGGATTGGCAGTTCTGAGTAGTATAATTTCTACGGTTGCATTGTCCGATCTTGTCTCTTACGCCGGCGGTTCAGGAGCTATGTGGGGAGGTTTTATTTTTGGTCTTGCCATAAACATTGCTTTTGTCATAATGTATAATGTGAATAGAAAGTTTCTGGTACACTAGTCCAGCAGTATAATTGGTAAAAGGTTTTACCTCAAAAAAATAATTAATAGATATTATGAGTAATCAAGAAAAAAGCAGTAACGGAATTGGTTTAGCCGGTTTTATAGTATCATTAGTAGGATTATTTACAGCGTGGGTTCCAATCGTAGGCTG
This sequence comes from Crocinitomicaceae bacterium, assembly GCA_029249445.1. Classification (GTDB taxonomy): domain Bacteria; phylum Bacteroidota; class Bacteroidia; order Flavobacteriales_D; family Crocinitomicaceae; genus UBA4466. The sequence goes on from JAQWHI010000022.1 coordinate 958, forward strand.
GATTATTGTTATTGTCGGAGCGATTTTATCGGCCGTAGGTCTTACAAAGGAACCCAAAACATTTGCTATCGTTGGTATTATTCTGTCTGGGTTATCAGTGCTATGGATCCTTGCAGTTTTACTAATATTTGCCGATGCGGCAAGTTCTTTGCCGGCATATTAAAGTATCTATTTTTACTTTTGGTATTAGTAATTTAATTCTGAAACATGTCTATTTTTAAAAAGCTCCTAATCGGGAGCTTTTTTCTGCACCAAAGAAAAAAGTAGCATAACAAAAAACAAAAAATCACCACGAAATTATTCATGGTGATTTTATCATTTTTTACTTTTTTTGAGCTAAGCTATACTTTCTCAATTGTGATCACAGCAGCTTGCCCAGAGAACCCCTGTGTTGTCGTACTAGTGAACTTCATCATTGTTCGGTCATTTTCAATAATCTCATAGGTACCACTGAAATCGAAGCACTGTGTTGCCATTTCTTCATCGGCGTGTTCTAATCCTTCATCAGGACCTTGACGAGATATAATAAATGAACCTCCTTTATCAGTAACTTGCCAGACGAAATCGGTTGCTCCTCCTTCGTCATTTTGCCAAGATCCCACGCATGCTTCCGAATATATATCACATTCGTTGATTGTCCAATGTGGAAGTTCTTCTTGATTTTCTCCATCGACTGACAATTCAACAACGTTCCATTCTCCGGCTTTCATAATTCGCTTTGATGTTGACTTTGTCTTGTTGCATGAGGCAACGATTATCGCGATTGAAAAAAGGGCTATTATTAGTTTTGTATACTTAATCATCTTAATGTAATTTTAGTTTAATTTATTGAACTTCTGTAACAAACGTCACGTCTATGTCCGTTTCTCCTGGTGCACATGTTCCGTCTTTTACACCTGGTTGGTGTTTGAGGACGATTTGTGTCGTTCCATTTTCTGCATTTCCTGTAGTCCATTGGCTTTGAAGTCCTACTTCATACATTCCATCGGAATCTGTTCTTACGATAGAAAGGTTTGCTAATGATGGTGTGAAGCAGAAAAAGTGCTCGTCATCTTCGTCCAAGACTTCGTTTGAAATGGTGTCGGCTGGACTTACAGTTTCATTCAGAAGAAGAATACTTGTATTGTATGTTGTATTATTCATTAGTCTGATTGTGTCGAAAATGTCATAGTCCAATCCACCATCTCCGTCTGGGTCACGGAATGTAGCCGTTACATCTGGATTTATTCCTGCATCATCAGAGAATAACAAGGTCATTGTGGTGATTACCTCAACTTCATTGCCAACAGGAGGTGGAACTTCCACGAGATCTGCATCTTTCTTACAACTTGCTAGTGCTACCATGCATACTAGTCCGAACTTGATTGTTGTTTTCATATTGATTTGTTTTAAAAATTTACTAATTGTTGTTTGACGATTTAGGTGTAAAAAGTGTCATGGGTATAGTTGCTCTTATGGATATGTTTCTTCCCATTTCATCGGAGAAATAACGGAATCGATTCATGTAATCGCGGTAACGCGTATTTAAAAGGTTATTGATACCAATTCCTAAAGCGATAGTAGTATTTTTTGTACGAATATCCATTCCTGCCGATAGGTTTAGAAGTGTGTAGCCTTCAGGGGGAGCTACATAGTCGCTATTTTGTGGAACACGCCGTTGTTGCAAAACAGAACATGAGGAGATTGAAACATATGTATTCTTGATTCTACCTCTATCTTGGAAGTTGTATTCCAATGAGTTTTCGAAGCGGTCTGCGGGCATCATTACGAGATGTTCGTTTTCTGTTCGATTGTAAGCTCTTAAAATCATTGTTTTGGATACAAAAGACAATCTCGAGGTAATGGCGAAGTCGACTGTAAGGTCAAAACCTCGTAGATGTGCATTGACTTGATCGTGCATAAAAGTTGGAAATGCACCTTTTATCGTAAGTGTTGGCTCCAAAGTAGGCTTCAAATAGATGAAGTCGTTAATAACTTTGTAATACGCATCAAATACAATGGACAGATTTTTCCCATTGTATTCCACAGAAGAACTAAGATTAACCGCTTTTTCAGTGACCAATGTAGAGTCTCCTCTTTCGATTGCAGCCGCGCCGTGATGGAGACCATCACTGTATAATTCATTGACATTAGGAGGTCTCCAGGCACTTCCAAGGTTAGAGCGAATTACAAGATTTGTATTGGGTTTGTAAATTGCTCCCAGGGTACCACTTAGATTTTGGTAGTTGTGAGCTGGGGAAACAATATCGTCTCCTTTTCGCATGAAGATGCGTTGGTAGATTCTATCGAAACGGATGCCGCTCTCAATTTCTATTTTTGTTGTTTTGGGTTTCCAATTTTCTATCCAAAATACACCCGTTCCAATTTTTTGGAAGTTGGGAATAAAAAAGCGTCCATTATAGGTGTTACCTTGATGCAATGCTGTTATTCCTATTTTGCCTTTTAATGTTTTTCTTCGTACACTCTCCCAAATTAATTCGCCAGTATGAGTGGTTAATTCAAATTGCAGTGCTGGAAGATTTAAATTGGCGAGTGAATCGTTTAGTGGAGGATGTTTATCATATTCAAGGCGCTTATTGTATTGTCTTGCATAGGTCAATGAAAGTTTACCTCTTTTTTTTGCCGCTAAGAAGGCCTTGGTCCTAAATAGTTCGTGCTCAATATGCTGCCTTGGCCGATTAATTTCGTATGTAAAGTTGGCGGATTCAAGCGGTTCCTCCGCATTGAATGCTTTTTCTAAATCGGTAAGATTTCCAAAATGAGAAGCTGAAAAAATTCCAATATCAGTATTGAACTGACTGTAGAAAAAGTCGATTCCATATTTCGGTTTGATGTAACCGATAGCGTAGGAGAAATTGTACTCTTTGACACCTGTATTTTTTAAATAGTGGGAGGGCGTCTTTACATTTCCTCCCTGTTTTAGTGTTCCTTGTATCCGCCACCTTAATGGTTTTAACTTGCTCAAACATCCATTGATTGCAACTGAGGCATTTCCTTGTCTTCCATTGCTCAGTCCAACTAAGTTCAATTCAGCAGTTATGCCAGGAGTTTTTTTCAATTCTTTTGGATTTACCAGTACAACACCTCCAATTGCATCTGGTCCGTAACGGACGCTGTTTGCTCCTTTGACAACAGCGATTTCATCGGCAATGAATGGATCGATTTCTGGTGCATGCTCATTTCCCCATTGCTGTCCCTCTTGCCGAATCCCATTGTTTAGTATGAGTATTCGATTGCTGTGAAGTCCATGAATAACTGGTTTTGAAATGTTGTTCCCGGTTGTGAGTGTGGTTACGCCATTCAACTTAGAGAGACCATCACCTAATGAGAGACCTTTGACCTCATTTTTGTCCCGCATACTCAGTTTTCTTTTGCTAAGAGAAAGTTCCTCTTCGGTCTTTTGTCCCTTAACTTTGACTGCTTCAAAGTCAATATGATGCTCGGGGTAAAAGTTATGTGTTGTATTGCTGGTGATTTTTACGGCCTGTCTCACTGCATCGCACCCGAAATGTTTGCAATAGAAAATATAGGTTCCTTTGCACAATCCATCAATGTGGTAATATCCTGATGAATCGACATAAGCAACTTTACTACCATCTTGGAGATAGATTTTCGACCCCGATAAAGGCGTTTGATCGTGCTCATCAAGAACATATCCGGACATTTGATAGCTACAAGTTTCTTGAGCAACCAAAGGAGAAAGGGATAAGAACAAAGTTAGGGCTGCAATAAATTGCAAGAACCGTTGCATAAAATGCTTGTTTTAATTTAAAATATAATCGTGCTTTTGGATTCGATCATTTAGCATCTGTTAATTCAGTCATTTACGAGAAAGCAAACTTAGTCGTTGATTCCGCGAAAAAAAGATTCAACATAGCAAACGAAGTGGCCCGAACAGCTGCTTAGTTGATTGAATAAATGATGATGGGATTAGGAGCGGGGAGGAGCTCTTCCAGCGAATGTTCTTAATGAAAAATTAATCTTCGCTATTTCTGGATTCGAAGTGCGATCAACTTGATCACCGAAATAAATTAACCCAGCTTGTGTATTTATTAAATACGTTTGACCGTTGGAAGCAAGTAGTAGTTCACATACCTTGCATGCCTCTTCATGTGATTCTTCGCTGACGATACACTCGTGGGTACTGTCGGAATGCTCCACTTCAGATTCAAAAATTATTGCTTGGTCTTTGTGCTCATGACGGTCGTCGTCATGACTGTGCATGAAGCCTAAGGTGGTACACTGCAGACCTATAAATAAAAGCAACAGTCCTGAGAGGTATGATCTTATTTTTTGTTTCACGCGTTAAAATTAATTTAAATTTTATTTAAACCCTAAAGTTCGCTTCTAAAATCAATTCTTGTAGGCTAGTCATATTGCCATTATATCCCTAACAACGGTGACTTTGGTTACACAAAAGTAGACTCAATTAAAATATTTTTGAAAAAAAACAAAAATAGAACCAACCAATTTTACTCAATTCACGTAATAATGTTAGAACAGCTCCGAGGTGTTTCAAAACAATATTCGGGGTTTTTTTGAAAATTTAATATTACCTTTGCGTCAATTGTAGGAGTGTAACTAATTTAACCCTCCTGCAGTATAATAAAGACATCTATGATTAAACAATTACTTGGCTCACTAGCCGTTCGTCAAAACGATTTAAATAAAATCGTTGAAAATCAGTGTTTTAATAAAGCAAATACACTCAGTGGTATAAAAAACAAAGCTTTACTATTTACTTTTTCGTTTATCTTTTCCGTTTTTGGATTTAGTCAAAGTATTACTTTGACTAACAGCACCTTATCGGCTTTTGAAAGTTGTACTGGTGTAGTCTCATCTGAACAAGATTTTTCAATTTCCGGAGAGAGTTTAACTGCCGATATACAAATAGCTGCATTGTCCGGATACGAATACTCCACCGACAATACGACTTATGCTTCGACTCTAACACTGCCTTATGGTGCTGGAACTGTTGCGGCGACAACTGTTTATGTCCGTCTGACATCAACTGCAACGGGTACCCCTAGTGGTAACATAGGGTGTTCTTCCACTGGAGCGACCGATCAGAATGTCGCAGTTTCTGGAGAAGTATTGTCTAATCCTTTAACGCAAGTTGTACTTGCGGTTGACGACCGACCATGTGGTAATACGGCAACTGGTTCAGCAACAATTACGCTCACAGGTGGCGACGGACCCTATTCTTATGCCTGGACACTTAACGGGTCGGCTTTTACTGCCTCACCTGCCTCTGCACCAACTAATTTGTCATCGGGTACATATGTTGTTACTGTAACTGACGCTTGTAACAATCAAGTGGCATCAAATTCTATCAGTGTGTCCAGTGCGCCGTTACTATCTCTCAATTCATCTGTTACTCCGGCACAAAATGCTACTATTGCTTGTAATGGAGATCAAACAGCATCGATAACTGCAGAAATCCAAGGCGGTACTGCGCCAAGAACTTTGACTGTTACAAACACTGGAACAGGTACAAGTTATTCATCATCAACACCTACGGGCGCGCCTGCCCTAGGAAGTTATCCTTACGAGGTTACCGGACTGCCTGCAGGAACATATACTATCACTGCCTCTGACGGAACTTCTAGCTGTGAGGAAACGTATAGCAGTGTGGTTATATCTGAGCCAGCATTATATACAGTTTCAGTGAGTGCTGTTGATGCAACAGTTTGTACTGGATTGAACGGTCAGTTTACCTTATCAGGAACAGCAGGGCATGTTGTTACGTATAATATTAATGGTGGTGCAAATACCACTGCGACT
>JAQWHI010000019.1 GCA_029249445.1 Crocinitomicaceae bacterium
TCAACGGAACTGAAACGACTGAAGTAAGTCTTGAACAATTCGAAACAGGATTCTACCTGATTCGCGTATTCAACGCCAATGCTGAAAAGACATTCAGAATCGTAAAACAATAATAGAAAGCATTCCTTTCTAGGGAAATCGTAAGATAACCCAATACAAACTAAAGCCTTTCCATTAATTTGGAAAGGCTTTTTTTTACGCCTATATTTCCTAACTTTACTTGTATAAATTAAAATTATGTTAGCACCATTCAATCTTCAACGCTGGATAGATGATAATCGCGACTTACTGAAGCCACCAGTTAGTAATAAGAATTTGTATGTAGAAGCGGGAGACTTTATTGTTATGATTGTCGGTGGGCCCAATGCACGCAAAGATTACCACTTCAATGAAAGTGAGGAATTGTTCTATCAAATTGAAGGTGATATCACAGTAACAGTGCAATTGGATGGGCAGCCCAAACAAATTGAGATAAAAGAGGGAGATATCTTTTTACTCCCTCCCAACATACCTCACAATCCTGTGAGAGGTGCGAATACCGTCGGCCTCGTTGTGGAGCGTGTGCGAAAAGGGACTGATCTATCAGATGGACTCATGTGGTTTTGCGGTTCATGCAATCACAAGCTCCATGAATACCGCTTCCCACTTCATGACATTGAACGTGATTTTCTAACCAGATTCAGGGAGTTTTATAGCTCCGAATCTCATCGGACTTGCGAGAAATGTGGTACGATAATGGAAATTGACGAGCGTTACATTTAATTCAAAAGAACATTTCAATTCTAAATTGCCCCACTTTAACGAAGCAGATTAATATGCCCCGTCATAATCTTCTCATCATTATTAAGATCAACGTATTTTAATTTCCAAATATAAGTTCCATCCTGGCATGGTTTTCCTTTAAATGTCCCATCCCATGATTCATTGATGTCATTCAATGTACAAATCAATTCTCCCCAGCGGTCAAAGATAAGCATCTCAAATGACCTAATATTTGCTCCAATCGCGTTAAAGAAATTGTTGAAATCGTCACTGTCTGGCGTAAAAGTATTCGGGATCCAAATTACTGGATCGTAAAAAATAGTGACCGAATCAGATGCAGTGCATCCATTATTATCAGTATACGAAACGATATAAGTGAAATTTTGATCAGGATTTGCAATTGGATTGGTACAATTTGTGCACGTCAGATAAGAAGCAGGAGACCAAACAAATGGCCCTGGAGTGGCACTGGTTGCAGAAAGCTGAACCTCATCACCTTCAAAAGCATATGCATCAGGGACAGTTTGTATAAAAGGTTGGGGATAAACATCGACATATACTGAATCAGCATCAGTACAATCGTTTGCATCTGTTCCAATTACATAATAAAGCGTTGGTGAAATTGGCGTGGCATATACCTGTGGTGATGTGCTATTGTTTAATGAAGCTGATGGAGACCAGACATAACTTACACCACCCTGAGCCCATAGTGTTGCTGTTTCACCTGGACAAATAATTGTATCGTTACCTGCCACAACATCTACAGAAACAACCTCAATAAAAACACTATCAGTGGATATTCCGCATAAATTGGTAAAATCACAGTAATACGTAGTACTACTTGCGGGAGATACTGTTACCACATTGGTATCAGTAGCACTAATCGATAAATCTGGATACCATAGATAACTTTCTCCTCCCGAGACAATAATTTCGATTGACTCGCCCGAGCACAACTGCAATGTATCTGGCATTACAGGTAATGGAGCAGAAGTTAATACCTCTACATTAACACTATCAGTTAATACGCACCCATCCGTCGTAGTTATTTCGACAGTGTACAGTGTAGTATTGGTTGGGCTTGAGATCGGTGTAGAGGAAAAGGGATCATTTAAAAAAGTGGGTGGAGTCCAGACATAATTAACTCCACCGGTAGCAAATAGTTGTACATCGCTCCCTATACATATTGTAGTATCGTTCGAAATCGTCGCAATATCTGACAATACAAACACTGTCACCGATACCGTGTCAACACCACATGTATCAGAAATTATAACCGTAAAAGTAGTGGTCTGTGAAAGCGTTGCTGTCGGATTGAAAATCGTAGAATCATCTAAAAACTGGGCTGGACTCCATGCGTAGAATGCCCCACCATACGCCTCCAATTGCAGCGTTTCGCCGGGACAGATTGGACCAGAAGGAGGAACGATTCCTCCTGACAAATCACCGATAACGATATCCAACTGAGTTGAATCTGGTGTGTAGCAGTTGTTGGAGTCAGAGACTACTAGACTAACAGTATAATTGCCGGGGCCTGGATATACATGGATTGGATTGAAATCTGTTGATGTTGTGTTATCACCAAAATCCCACAAAAAAGTATTTCCATTCTGACTATTGTTGGTGAAAAATACTGAATCTGGAAGACAGATTACCGTTTGTGGCGCAGATGCTACAGCCGATATCGTATTTAACTCAAACTTAAATACTCCCAAGTTACAATTCTGAGAACCATTAACCTGAGACCACGCCCCTGGAGTTGTAGTGAAACCTGCAGAATTTCCCTGACAACCGGCACAGACTGCATGATAAATTGTTCCTGATTTATCGAACCTACTCGTTCCCCCATCAACATGCTGAGGACTGGTTGCACTTGTTCCTCCAAAAAAAGTTCCGTACTTGAGGTTAAAGGCATTTTGGTCTAAGGTCGCAATATAAAAATTCTCACCATTGGTTGTAGTTTGCCATGCCCCCAAAGTTGTATCGAACCCATTCGTTGTGGAGAAAGTCGCTAAGCTATTTTGATTCAAGCTCCCACCCCACCCAGAGAAATAGATATCATAACAATCAGAAACAAGAAACGCAGTTGGTGAAATTTCTACGTGTCCCGATCCCGCCCCAATCATCGTTTTCCACAGAAGTGTATTTAAATTCTGATCGTACTTACGAATAAACTGACCTGAATTTGACGTTCCGTAGTGACCAGGAGTTATTCCTAAATCAGATTCTGTTTGACCAAAAACATACACATTATCGTCAATATCTAACTGCACAAAATAGGACTGATCATATTCTCCGAGTCCAATGTATGTACCCGAGAGAATACTTCCATTATTACCATTAAATCGAGCCAAATAACCATCTTTATTTCCACCATAGTTGAGATCATTTCCAATAACGAAAGGCAAACTTGAGGAGGTCGTCCCACCCGCTATAAAAACCTCACCATTCGAGGCCAACTGAACTGAATTTCCTGTTTCAATACCCGTGCCTCCAAAGAATGTTGACCATACCATAGAGTTCAAAGATTCGGGCATTTTAAAAATTACTGCGTCTTGAGTTCCGCTCAAAGCTCCCTGGGCACCTTGAAGGGTTGGGAAATCTGCCGACTGAGTTGTTGAAGAAACATAGACAAAACCGTTATCATCAACAATTATCTCTCCTCTAAATTGATCTCCGTAATTGTAATTTAAACCAGAATCATTCAGACCATCAGTTCCTGAACCACCAACATATGTCGAAGCAATCAACGTTGTTCCATCAGAACTAAGCCGTGCAATGAATAAATCTGTACCTGCATTAAAACCCAATCCATTCGATGCAAACGATACATTCGGCCCACCTCCAAAAGTCACATCAAAAGATGCTCCTGCCATGGGAAAGTTTGCAGATGATGTCAAACCAAAGACAAATACTTCATTATTTGTGTTACACACCAGACTATTCGTTGTCTCTTCTCCGGAACCCCCGAGGTAAGTCGAAAATAACAATGCCGTGCCGTCCGCATTGAACTTTGTTACTACTGCATCAATATTTCCAGCGTTAAATGTAGAATCAAAAGCACCCAAGGTAATTGGATAACCCAAGCCGAAAATAACTCCGCCTGCAATCAAGTTTCCATTTTCATCTGGCGTTGCTGTCATGCCCCAGTTGTCGGCAGTGGCTCCAGTATAAGAAGAAAATGTCAATGTTGGGTCGATAATCAAGGTCTTGGACACATCATATCCGTCAGGGAAATCAAATCTCACATTGTTTCCTTCAAGTTTAAAATTAATTTGAATCTTCCGATGATTTTCTTCCAACCATGCAGTGGGGGCCTCTTCAATAATCTCCCCAAAACGATGACGAATGTGTAAGTTACCGATTTCATCGATAAACAAACTCTCGTGACCTGAGTAAGCCATTTTAATTTGATCTACATCGACATTTGGATGTACAAGAAATGAATACTTCAAGGCCTCTTCCCTACCATCCATGATTAAATCGATTCCTTGATAATAATTTGGACAGTGCAAAAAACTGTAGCTGTGAACATTGCTCCTCCATTTGGTTCGATCGCTGCCTTGAAGATAATTCCTATAAAATGAAGAGGAATCAATGATTACCGTACCGCCATTCCATGACGATCCAGTAAATTTTGATTTGATGACATGAGATTTAATCAGGTCATCGTCGTGAGCGACAGCTGGACCGTGATGTTCATGGTTGTGTCTTTGTTTTCCATCGGAAAAAAAATAAGTAAATCCATCTTGCTCCAAAAGCATCTCCCCCATATTAAGATCGACTTTATACTCTATCCGATCATCCCATTGCCCCCTATTTGGATGCATCCAAACAGATTGTCCATAGACTCCGAATACATTCGAAATCAATAAAACAGGAATTATTTTACGTAAGTGCTTCAATTCAAAAAATTAAAAATTACCTAGTAGTAACCGTTGTGAACAAACGATGGTAATCAGAATACGAAATCAAATAGATAACGTTGCTTGTTCACGAGATTAAAACAATGACTTAATATAACACAATTGGTCGATTTATTATGTGTAAATTTGATGAATAATTTACACATTCCACCAATGAGTGACCCAATAAAACATGAATGCGGAATCGCATTACTTCGCTTAAAACAACCATTACAGTACTATGTAGACAAATATGGGACAGCTTTTTATGGGCTAAATAAACTGCATTTGTTGATGGAAAAGCAGCACAATCGAGGACAAGACGGTGCGGGTGTAGCAAACATCAAATTTGACATGTCACCGGGTGAAAGATACATATCCAGATACAGGTCAACGAATAGCAAGCCGATCCAAGATATTTTTGATTATATCAACGATAAATTTGAGAAAATTGGTGAAGAAAATCCAGAAAATTTAAAAGATGTAGACTATCTAAAGAAAAACTCAGGATTCACAGGAGAGTTGTTTTTAGGACATCTGCGCTACGGAACATTTGGAAGAAACTCAATCGAAAGTTGCCATCCATTTTTACGTCAAAACAACTGGATTACGCGAAATCTGGTCGTCGCAGGAAATTTCAACCTGACAAATGTAGATGAATTATTTGATGTCTTGCTGCATGTCGGCCAACATCCTAAAGAAAAAAGTGATACAGTTACCGTACTCGAAAAAATTGGACATTTTCTTGATATGGAAAATGATGAGGTATATAAAGAATTAAAGCCACAAGGCTACTCAAATGCAGAAATTTACAGTAAAATAGCAGAACGCCTTGACATCGAAAAAATATTAAAACGCGCATCTGAAGATTGGGATGGAGGATATGCAATGGCGGGATTACTTGGACATGGAGATGCATTTGTTCTCAGAGATCCGTCGGGAATTCGTCCAGCATTCTGGTACGAAGATGATGAAGTTTGTGTAGTGGCATCGGAACGACCAGTAATTCAAACAGCATTCAATCTTAAAAGTGAGCAAATCAATGAATTACAGCCCGGGCATGCATTGATAATGAAGAAAAATGGCCTGATCAAGGAAACCCTTATCAATGAACCAAAAATTGAGGCCAAATGCTCGTTTGAACGTATTTACTTCTCCCGTGGAAGCGATGTAGATATTTACAACGAAAGAAAACAATTGGGAAAAAACCTTGTCACTCAAATCATGGAAAGCATCTCAAACGATCTTGACAATTCAGTCTTCTCATTTATCCCAAATACGGCCGAAGTATCATTTTACGGGATGATCAAAGGACTGGAAGATCATCTGAATGAAGAAAAAATAAAGGCAATCGTTGCGCTCGGAAATGATCCATCAGAGAAAGATATACGCAAAATCCTACTCCAAAGAGCCCGCATTGAAAAAATTGCAATTAAAGATGCCAAGCTGAGAACCTTCATTACACAGGACGACTCCAGAGATGATCTAGTAGCACATGTATACGACATCACCTATGGAAGTGTAAATCGTGGAAAAGACAATTTAGTCATCATCGATGATAGCATCGTGCGTGGGACAACTCTAAAGCAGTCGGTTTTAAGAATTTTAGACCGCCTCGAACCGAAAAAAATTCTTGTTGTTTCATCTGCACCGCAAATACGTTACCCGGACTGTTACGGCATTGATATGGCAAAACTAGGAGATTTTATTGCCTTTGAAGCTGCTATTTCGTTACTACACGAACGAAATATGATTTACGTCATTGAATCCGTTTACAAAAAATGTAAAGAGCAAGAAAGCTTACCAAAAGAACAGATTAAAAACTATGTCCAAGAGATATATGCTCCATTTTCAAATGAAGAAATCTCTAAAAAAATTAGTGAACTATTAACACCGCCATCTATTAAGGCACATGTCGAAATCATTTATCAAACGGTAAAAAATCTGCACAAAGCATGTCCTGGAAATACAGGTGATTGGTACTTTACTGGAAATTACCCAACCAATGGAGGAAACAAAGTTGTCAATAAAGCTTTCATTAACTGGAAAGAAGGGAAAAACGAACGAGCGTACTAAAAAATGAATAGACGAACAGCACTCATATTCTATGTCTTAAGTGTATACGTAGTGGTGCAGTTTGTATGGTGGGGGTACCATCTAATTGAATTAACTAGCCAAATCAATGACTCTTCTGATCTAGTATCGAAGCGGGTTGTAATGATCATTGGCGAGGGAGCGATATTCCTACTACTCCTTCTCATTGGTATTTGGCAAATACGAAGATCAATTAAAAAGGAATTGGCACTTTCAAAGCGGCAAAAAAACTTTCTGCTCTCCGTTACACATGAACTAAAAACACCTCTCGCAGCAAACAAATTGTACATCCAAACAGTAACGAAAAGAAACCTCAACCAGAAGCAAACAAATGAATTACTCACCAAAGCCATTGACGAAAATTCACGCCTAGAGCAAATGATTGATAACATCTTAAACGCCTCTAGACTAGAAAATAAAGTCCTTGACCCCACAAAAGAAGATGTAGATTTTAACCTTCTCTCAAATCAAATAAAAAAACGTTTTGGTGCACTCTCCAGTGGTGCCGAAATCAAATTAGAAATCGACAAAGATCTACGATTGTTTGCTGATCAACAAATGATTAGCTCGATTTTGAGCAATTTGGTTGAAAATGCTTTGAAATATGCTAGAAACGATCACCCCATTGTAATTTACGGCCACAGTGCCCCGAACAACGCAGCTACTTTTGGTGTCAAAGACCTTGGGCCAGGCATTCCGAAAGAGCTGAAACAAGATGTTTTTAAGAAATTTTATCGATTGGAGAACGAGGAAACACGTTCCCAAAAAGGAACCGGACTCGGACTTTATATTGTTTCCCAGCTTGTTGAAATTCAAGGAGGAACAATTCGGTGCATAGACAATGAACCCAATGGTGTCAATTTTGAAATACAAATGAATCATGCCGAATAACATAGGTCTCATTATACTCGATGGATGGGGAATTGGTAATAAAAGTGAATCCGATGCAATCTACCATGCAAATACGCCCTACATGGACATGTTGCTGTCACGTTACCCCAATTCGACCCTGTCAACAAGCGGTGAGGACGTCGGATTGCCCGATGGGCAGATGGGGAACTCAGAAGTAGGGCACCTGAACATCGGCGCTGGACGCATCGTATATCAAGAATTGACGCGTATCAACAAAGCAGTGAAAGATGGTGATTTCTTCAGAAATCCTGTACTCCAAAAAGCATTTGAAACAGCAAAAGAGACCAACAGCTCAATTCATTTTATGGGATTGGTTTCCAAAGGTGGAGTGCACAGCTCACAAAATCACTTGTATGCGCTTTGCCAAATGTCAGAACACTATGGTATTGATAACGCATTCGTACATGCTTTTACTGATGGACGAGACTGTGATCCAAAGAGTGGGCTTGGATTTGTTCAAGAATTAGAAGAGCACATTGCCAAGACAAATGTGAAAATCGCAACATTGATTGGCCGCTACTACGCAATGGACCGCGACAACCGATGGGAACGCATCAAAAAAGCATATCACTTGATGGTTCATGGGCACGGTACTTCATTCAATACAGCGATCGAAGCCATTTCAGCCTCCTATGAGAAAGAGATCACTGACGAATTCATAGATCCATGTATCATTGATAAAGACGGTACAATAAAAAAAGGAGACGTCGTTATTTGCTTCAACTTTAGAACAGATCGTCCCCGAGAAATTTCGATTGCTTTAACCCAAAAAGACCTTTACGAGTTCGACATGTCGAAACTGGACATTCGTTACTTTACGATGACCAATTATGACAAAACATTCAAAGGGGTCGAAACTATTTTCGAAAAAGACAATCTAAATATGACATTGGGAGAGGTCCTATCGAATGAGAAAAAAACACAAGTCCGTATAGCCGAAACCGAAAAATACCCTCATGTTACCTTCTTCTTTAGTGGAGGACGTGAACTTGAATTCAAAGGAGAGCGTCGCTTACTTGTAAACTCACCGAAAGTTGCCACATACGATTTACAACCTGAGATGAGCGCGCCAGAGGTTACAGATCAGATTGTCAACGATATAATTACAAAGGGCCCAAATTTCATTTGCTTAAACTTTGCCAATCCAGATATGGTTGGTCATACTGGAGATTATAAAGCAATTCAGAAGGCTGTAGAGACTGTTGATTTGTGCCTGAGAGAGGTTGTAGAAACTGGAACCTCAAAAGGATATGAATTCATCATAATTGCAGATCATGGAAATGCAGATTATGCGATAAATTCGGATGGCTCACCCAATACAGCACATTCATTAAATCCTGTTCCAGTAATTTACGTAACAGATAAAAAGGAGGCTCGAATAAACAGTGGAATCCTTGCCGATGTTGCACCTACCGTATTGTCAATTTTAAACATTGAACAACCTTCAGAAATGACAGGAAGCTCTTTGGTCTGAAACTCCGCGCGTAAAAACGAGATTCGTGCCTTACTTTTTTTGTAATTGATTTATGATCGAAGTAGTAGAATATCCTTCAACAATGGGAATTGCAGCCACCTCACCTCCATTTGCTCTCACAGATTCTGATCCAACAATAAATGATTTTGACTGCGGGTTTGTTTCTTTCGGATCATAATCTGCGCCTTTGACAAGAACATCAGGCTTCAACAAATCAATCAAGCTAAGCGGCGTATCAGAATCAAAAAAAACTACGGCATCTACAACACCGAGTGAAGCCATAACCAACGCCCGTGCATTTTCATCATTTACTGGCCGGTCATCTCCTTTCCCTTGACGCTTGACAGAACCATCCGTATTCAATGCTACAACCAAACGACTTCCCAATGAGGCCGCTTGAGCCAAGTAGGATACATGCCCCTTATGAAGGAGGTCAAAACACCCATTCGTAAAAACCACTTTGTCGTTTTTCAACTTCCAATTTGAGATGCACTTAACCGCTGTATCATGGTCCATGATCTTATTTTCTATGTATATCAGTCGTTCACCTTTCATTACTTCCTTTGTATGCGTTTTGGCTGTCGTTGAATTAAAAATAATGAAAGTAATCCTAAAATGATCAACAAGGATGTTTGAACAACCCAAATATAGATTCCAAACCCTTTAAAAGTGACACCATAAATAAGGAGTACTTGAGTTACCCACATTGGATAGGCTCCAATGCCACCCGGGAAAAGTGCGACCGCTGCTGCACCTACGACAAATGCTCCTAAAATTGCTTCTATTGGTAAGTCCGCTGTTTCAGGAAAAGCCATGCAGGATGCCCAAATCATTCCAATATAACTCGACCAAATGAACAGCGTATGGAAAATAAATGCCCATTTCTTCTTCATGGTCCAAACTGTTTTTAGGCCTTCCCAAAAACCTTTTAATTTTGCATTCGCAAATGCTTGCAGCTTTTCATTTGTTAGATAAAAGATAAAGCCTATGCATCCAGCAAGAATAACACCCGCCAAAATATACCATTTCAGATTCCCCGATCCTTCTTGATTGGATTCCATAATCGAATTAAAATCTGATGAATTCGATTGTAAGACCCCCGTAATGAAAACAATCGAGCCCAACATAATAACATCAATCATACGCTCAATGATTATTGTTGCAAACCCCTTCTCAAAAGGAATTTGCTCATAGCTAGTCATCAAGCCTGCTCTGGCAATTTCTCCAGATCTAGGAACAGTATAATTTATAACATATCCCGCCATTACCGCATGATAAGCATTCACTAATTTCGGGTTGTACCCCAATGGTTCAAGCAAAAACAACCAGCGGTAGGCACGACTCAAGTGACCTGCCCAAGCAATCAATAAGCTGATAACAATCCAAAAGTAGTTTGCATCAAAAAATGCATCCTTTGTATCTTGTAATTCAAGTGCTGTCATCCCACTAAAAAAGTACCACGTGAGATAAATTCCAATCGCAATTGGAACGATAATTTTCAACAATTTGAGTGCTTTGGATTTCACCTAGTCTTCAATTAAATTGGTTTCTTCGTCCGGAAACACGATCGTAGGCTTAAATAATTTAGCCTCCTCAAAGTCCATATAACCATACCCAATGATAATGATTTTATCTCCAACAGCTACTTTTCGAGCCGCAGGACCATTCAAACAAATCGTTCCTGACCCTCTATCCCCCTTGATTGTATAGGTTTCTAAACGCTCACCATTGTTAATATTAACAATTTGAACACGTTCTCCCTCAATAATATTTGCAGCTTCCAACAAGTTTTCATCAATGGTGATACTGCCAATATAATTCAACTCTGCCTCAGTTACAGATACACGGTGGATTTTTGACTTTACTACTTGAATCAACATGTGCGGACGTAATTTTATGTTTTACAAGATTGATTTACCCTGCAGGGGTGCAAAGTTATACAATTTCGACCGTTATTCGTTCGGCACAAGCTGTAAATTATCGAGCAAACGAACCTCTCCGCAATATGCAGTGACACAGGCATGAGCACCAGGTTTCCAAGTGTCAAGGTCCATCAAAGTACTCGGATCAACGATTTGGAAGTACTCCAACTCCAACTTTGATTTCCCAAAACGCTCAATTGCAATTCGCACAACCTCTTGAGGTGATAATTTTAGAGCATCTTGTTTGGCTTCATTTAAGATTTGACTGATGACTAACGCATCTTTTTTGTCGTATTCTGAAAGTCTTTCATTTCTACTACTGGCAGCAAGGCCAGACGACTCTCTGTAAATTGGACAACCAATGATATTGACCTTCATATCGAAGTAGCGAACCATATATTGAACAACAGCCAGTTGCTGAAAATCTTTTTCTCCGAAGTATGCATTTGTGGGTTCAATAATTTCAAAGAACCGTTTCACAACATTCACGACCCCATCGAAATGCCCTTCACGAAACTTCCCTTCCATGACCGAACCCATTCGTCCAAGGTCCAACTTTATTGTTTGATAATTTGCCGGGTACACCTGATCGACGGAAGGAGCAAAAACAATGACATCACCTGCTGTACGCAAAAGGCGAATGTCTTTTTCAAAATTTCTAGGATATTTCTCTAAATCCGATGGATTATTGAACTGTGTTGGATTGACAAAAACACTTACAACTGTTACATCACATGCTTTAATTGAAGCACGCACCAAAGTCAAATGACCATAATGAAGTGCACCCATTGTTGGCACAAAACCTATTGTAGTATTCTCTTGCTCTGACTGCAATCTTGACTGCAGTGCATCGACTGAGTAAAAAACCTCGATACCCTTCATTTAGAAACGAATTGAACAAGACAAAACTATCCGTTTTTGTTGAAGTTCCGCTTTTTTTTCTATATTTTTGTAAAACTTTATCAATAAAAATTTCATGGAGAAAAAGAAAGTACTTTTTATCTCTCAAGAGATATCACCTTTTTTACCAAAATCAGAGGTATCAACAACAGTTAGAAGCTTAGCGCAGGGGATTCAAGAAGGAGGGAAAGAAATTCGTGTATTTATGCCGCGTTTTGGAGTTATTAACGAAAGAAGACATCAGCTTCATGAAGTAATCCGCTTGTCCGGTATGAATATGATTATAGATGATACGGACCATCCGTTAATCATTAAGGTAGCATCAATTTCTGCCGCTCGAATGCAAGTGTATTTCATCGACAATGACGAGTACTTTAGACGAAAGTCGACAGTTGTTGATGAAAATGATCAACCCCATGCAGATAACGACGAACGTTCAATGTTTTTCTGTCGTGGCGTACTCGAAACAGTAAAGAAGCTGGGATGGCAGCCAGATGTAATTCACTGCAATGGGTGGATGACTTCTCTAATGCCACTTTACATCAAAAACTTGTACAAAGACGACCCTCATTTTGCCAACACAAAGGTGATTTACAACATGTTTAATGATGGTGTTAACACAAATTGGGACGCACGATTTTCTGAAAAACTTAAATTTGATGGATTCCAAGAAGACGTGGTGAAAGACTTCACCGATTCAAGTTTTGAATCCATATCGAAGTCAGCCATGAAATATGCGGACGGAATTAGCGTTGGTAGTGAAGAATTAAGTCCAGATTTACGCGCAATATTTGAGGCTTCAGAATGTGAAAAACTTGATTTCGTTTCTGAAGAAAACCTCACAAAGGAAGTCTCGGAGTTTATAGACAAAATAATTGAAGCAGAAGTTCTTATATAGAAAAATGAACAATATTAAACCTGTAGTATGGCGGAAAGGTCTCGTTCTTTCCGCTACTTTTTTATTCGCACTTTTTTTAAGTGTATCGTGCAAAAAGAAAGTCAATAGCGTTGGTCAAAACACCATCGAGCAAAATGAATTACTATCCTCCTCAGGAGTCGATACATTCTCTATCACAACATATACAATTAGCGATAACCTTGATTCTCTAGTCACAAGCAATGCGGTATATGGTGTTCTTGGTTCTTATAACGATCCCGTATTTGGTCCAGCCAATGCACAGATTTACACACAAGTGCGACTCAAAGCATTTAGTCCAAATTTCTACCCATCAGTTGACGATACTATCACGATTGATTCAGTTGTTCTGGGTCTAGAATATGCTGGGTTGGAATATGCTGATTATTACGGGCTTACAGGTATTCAGAAAGTTGAGGTGTATGAAATCACTGATAATGTTGGACTTATTGATACTGTCGATTACTTTATGGGATCACAACTCCTTACCAACCAGCGCAGCTTTGTCGCCGCTGGAATGGCCAACCTAAACCTCAACCCGAGCACTCCAACATTTATAGATACAACTGAAATGGATCCACAACTTAGAATTCATTTGGATACAAGTTTCGGGAGGAGAATTATCGATCAATCCGTCAACTACCCAGGAGATTTTAGTTCGCAAGAAGCATTTACAACTTTCTTGAAAGGGTTCAAGATTCAAGTCAACAATGGAATACAATTGCCTGGACAAGGTGGGCTCTTTTATTTTGATCTAAACGACGTTGATTCGGAAGTTACGATATACTACAAACTAAACGGAGAGTCGAAAAGATATTCATTGGTAATCAATAGTTCCTGTCCAAAATTCAATGCAATGTCAATTGATCGGACCTTTACCGATATTGAAACTGTGCTGAATGATTCCACGCAAGGGCAGAACCAATATTATGCACAGGCGTTTGGAACACGAGCAAGAATCCACGTTCCAGGACTCGAGAACATCCCTAAAAATGCCATTATCCACAAGGCCACATTGCGTCTTCCAATTGCACATCAAACTGGAACAAAATATAGTCCAGCTGAAGATATCGCAGTAACAACCCCTTTAATAGGAGGTGGCTACAGCTTTTATAATTTCTCAGCGTATGACAGCTACAACAAGCAATATGAAATTGATCTTCGCTCCTATGCCCAGGCTGTTGTAAATGAACAAGTAGAGAACACAGGATTGGCTTTATCTCCTGTTTTGTATATTACTTCAGGTGATAGAATCATTTTCAATGGAAGCAACTCCATGAACAAATCAAAGCCGTCGTTAAATATTGTATATACTGAATTCTAAGAACTATGTGTGGAATTGTTGCCTATATTGGAGAAAAAGAAGCATACCCAATTATTGTAAAAGGACTTAAACGTCTGGAATATCGCGGGTACGATAGTGCTGGAGTAGCATTATACAACAACGGTAATATCAACATTTATAAAAAACAAGGTAAAGTTGCCAATCTAGAGCATTGGACAGAAAACCAAGACCGAGGAGGATCAATCGGCATTGGGCATACGCGGTGGGCAACGCATGGCGAACCAAACGATATTAATGCACACCCACATTATTCACAAGATGGGGACATCGCTGTAATTCATAACGGAATCATCGAAAATTACGACGCAATCAAACAAGAGCTGATTCGTAAAGGATATACATTCAGAAGTGAAACAGACACCGAAGTACTTTGTTATCTAATTGATGATATTCGTAAAAATACGGGTGTAAAGCTGGGTGAATCTATCCGGTTGGCACTTCAACAAGTTATTGGTGCATATGCAATTGTTGTCATGTCGAAAAGTGAACCCGACCTTTTGATTGCAGCACGTAAAAGTAGCCCGCTCGTTGTTGGAATCGGTCATAATGGCGATTACTATTGTGCTTCCGATGCAACACCAATCGTTGAATTCACGAAGAAAGTAGTTTACATGGATGATGAGGAGATTGCTGTTCTTCGTTCAGGAGAAGAAATGAAACTCTACGGAATCGATGATGTTGAAAAAACACCTTACATCCAAGAACTAGAAATGCATCTTGAAGCACTCGAAAAAGGAGGCTACGACCACTTCATGCTTAAAGAGATTCATGAACAGCCACGATCCATTGAAGATTGCTTTAGAGGTCGATTAAATGCACAAGAAGGATGGGTGGCACTCGGTGGAATCAAAGATTACGAGCAAAAAATGATCAATGCGAATCGCATCATAATGATCGCCTGTGGCACATCATGGCATGCATGTCTTGTGGGAGAATATTTGTTTGAAGACCTTGCTAGAATCAATGTAGAAGTTGAATATGCAAGTGAGTTTAGGTACAGAAACCCAATCATCAACGAAAATGATGTTGTTATTGCTGTATCGCAATCTGGAGAGACGGCTGACACCCTAGCAGCACTGGAATTAGCAAAATCCAAAGGCGCAACAATACTTGGCGTTTGTAATGTTGTTGGATCGTCCATCTCACGGATCACGCATGCAGGTTCTTACACACACGCAGGACCAGAAATTGGTGTTGCTTCAACAAAAGCATTTACGGCACAAGTGACCGTTCTTACGTTAATGGCATTGTCACTAGCGAAGAAAAAAGAAACAATCAGTGAATCCAAGTTTCGCACGATGTTATCGGAATTGGAAGCGATTCCTTCTCGAGTACAACGCGTTCTTGATCAGAACAGCAACATTGAATATATTTCCGAGCAATACAAAAATGCTTCAAACGCACTCTATTTAGGAAGAGGAAGTTCATTTCCTGTGGCTTTAGAAGGTGCATTAAAATTGAAAGAGATATCATACATCCATGCAGAAGGCTATCCTGCAGCAGAAATGAAGCATGGACCGATTGCCCTAATTGATGAGGAAATGCCCGTGATTGTAATCGCAACCAAAGGAACATCCTACGAAAAAGTAGTCAGTAACATTCAAGAGGTTAAAGCACGGAAAGGTAAAATAATTGCAATCGTAACTGAAGGTGATGAGCAGGTAAAAACAATTGCCGATCACACCATTGAAATCCCTGTTACAGATGAACATTTGGTACCCTTGCTTGCTACCGTACCACTCCAATTGCTTTCGTATCATATCGCAGTAATGCGCGAATGCAATGTGGATCAACCAAGAAACCTTGCAAAGTCTGTAACAGTCGAGTGATTTTTTCCAACCCCAGAATTTAGATATGAGGGAACAAAATATTAAAAATCTTAAAACTGAAAAACTTGGTATAACGATACTAAGAAATCTTCTTAAAGGATTTGATGTTCCAAATAAATTACAACTAAAAAAATTATACGATATACTTAATATTGACTATAAAAAATACTCAAGGAGTGTTGATGGGGTTCTTTTAAATGTTAACTCTTTTGAAGATGTTAAATCAAAAGAAGACTTTACTCTAATAGAGATTAAAACAACATCATCAAAATCTGTGAAAGAACTACCATATGGTGTTTTTTTTGGATTTACTGAAAATGAAGAAAACTTATTTAAATCTATAGATAATTACAGATTGTGTATAGTTCATACAATACTTAAAAAATATATTCTCTTAGACTATAATGAGTACACTTCCCTAATCCAAAATAAGAGAGTTCAATATCAAATCAATTTCAAATCAAAAACTAAATAATCTATTTTGAATTATTTGAATTTCAAAGTCTGAATAATTTTGATTTAAAGTTTTTCCTTTTTTTAATGTCACCCTAGAACCAAATTTTAATAAAGGGATATATTTTAATCTAGTTGGGGTTGGAATCATTAAGTCTTTGACCGTAGAGTAACCACTGCACGTTCTAGAGAAAAATTAGTGTATCTTTCTACTTCAATTACAAATTGTATTGCGTTAGACAGCCAGTGAATTTGGTAAGGAAAAATACTGTATTAAGCCATGCAAATTAACATTTATATCAGGTCCTTTTAATGAAGATATCCCAACAAAACAGTGAATTTTTTTCGAACGTATACGATGTTGTTCGATTGATCCCTGAGGGTAAGGTAACCTCTTATGGCTCAATTGCAAACTACCTGGGCGCACCTCGCTCAAGCAGAATGGTTGGCTGGGCAATGAATGCCTCCCACAATTTAAAGGATGTCCCTGCGCATCGTGTCGTCAATCGAAATGGTTTATTAACCGGCAAAATGCACTTTAACCCTCCAGAACGAATGGAACAACTTCTGACCAATGAAGGACTCAATATTGAAAATGACAAAATACGCAACTTTGAGGATGTATTCTGGGACCCAATGCATGAATTGAAACTTTAATCACCACTATCTAAAAGTAATTTTTATTGCGATTCAAAGTGATATTAATAGGTGCTAATTCGAACAAAGATTGTAACTTCGTTTTATGATATTTGTTACCGGTGGAACAGGAATCTTAGGCGCCCATTTGTTATATAAATTAACACAGTCTGACACACCCATTCGAGCAATCTACAGATCACAGAATAGAATTGCACAAACCAAATCCGTATTCAAGTATTATGGCTCTGAAAACTGGGAAGATCAGTGGGCTAAAATTGAGTGGATTCAAGGAGATATCTTAGATATTTCCTCCTTACTCGATCAAATTGAAGGATCTAAAATCGTCTACCATTGTGCTGCATTGGTCTCATTCCATCGGAGAGACTTCACACGATTAATGAAAATAAATCGAGAAGGAACTGAAAATATAGTAAATGCATGTTTGGCCAAGAACATTGAAAAGCTTTGCTATGTAAGCTCGACTGCCGCTATTGGAGGAGGTGATAAAACCTTAATTGACGAAACAGCAAAATGGAAAAAGTCGCCAACGACAAGTGCTTACTCTGTTTCCAAGTATTGTGCTGAAAGAGAGGTGTGGCGAGGAATTGAAGAAGGATTGAATGCGGTCATTGTGAATCCAAGTGTGATTTTTGGAGCTGGGAACTGGAACGAAAGCTCGCTGACTATTTTCAAGACTGCGCTTAGAGGCATTTCCTATTACCCAACTGGTAGCAACGCCACAGTTGACGCGAGAGATGTTGTGGAAATCATGGTTCAATTGGTTGAATCAAATACAAATGCAGAACGCTACTTATGTGTTGGCTCAAATCAATCCTTTAAAACGTTAATGACTGCTATCGCAAATCAAATGGGAACAAGAGCTCCTTCAAAAAAAGTGAGCAAACCATTAGCAACACTAGTCCGTAGGACACTTGGTTTCATTCATTCGGTTCTTGGTACCCGAAGCAGTATTACCAAAGAGACTATTGACAGTCTTTACGCCACAAAAACATACGACACGAAGAAAGTCACAAAAAAACTAGATTTTCAATTTCGACCGTTATCAGAACAGGTAAGGAATGCAATCTCAGGGAGAATCGAATAAAAAAGTCAAAGCATCAAGCAGATCTCAATCAAAAAACACATAGTCTCTGAACCGAAGAATCATCATAGAATCGGTTGCAACTTCACGTGTTATAACCGATTGTAACAGTTTTGTTTTCGAACTGTAAATGATCTGTATGTCCGTTGTGAAGACTCCTTTTTTGTAAATGTGTTTTTCTACTAAATTTCCTAACGTATCGTATTTAAAGGTAAGTTCTTTGAGATATCCGTCCTTTTTATTGCTCGATTTTCGGATGGCAGACAACTTTCCTTTTTCGTTGTACTCGTATGTATGTGTGTATACCGAACCTGTCATTTTTAGACGCTGAACGCGTTCGACCAAATACCCGAATTCATTGAAGTTATAATATTCATCCAAATACGGAAGGTTGTAATTGTTGTATCGTGTACTTTTCGTTTGAAGTTCGTAATCAAAGTATTTTACCGACTCTTTATTAAACGTCAAAGAACGCACTCTAACCCCAGCACTATCTATCTCACGTATAAACTCTTCAGTCAGAATTCGCCCGAGCGAATCACGTGTATATTGAATTGTTTGATAACCATCAAGATCCGAATTGCTATGTTGAATCAAATGATCCCTGGAATTATATTCATACCTGTTCCAGAATGTATCAAGGGAACCACCATCTGTCCGGGTTTCAAATGTTGAAATCAATCTTCCTTTTTTATCGAAGTTGTAGACATATTTGAAATCGGTTGAACGGAGCCCCTCCCCATGTCTCATATACTGAAATTCACCTTTTAGTGCTTTGAGCTTGTTGGCATGCACAAAAATCGTATTAAAAAAAGGTGCATCTGTAAATGCCTCTCCATTCCGATTGTCAAGCACTTGGGTATGTCCTGTAAAAACAATTCCAAAAAATAATATCAAAAATAATTTCACACCGCAAAGAAATGACATCTCATCATTACGAATACAACAAAGCCTATTACTTATTAAAATATCTTACTGTATAACCTGATTGATGGCCTCTATTGTATCAGTGGTAGGTTGCAAACAAGCTCCATCAACACAAACAAAGAATAAATCGCTCTTGGCATCTTTTTTATCTGAAAAAATGGGAAGTGATGTGTCTTTGGTTTGCCTCGCAATGAGAACATGTGGCATCCGTGCCGTTTGAAGTGTATCCCACTGAGCTGCATCTGACATTACCACAATTTCATAAAGAGAAAACACTTCGTGATTGAGAAGAAGTGCCCAATTTGAATATCCAGATCCATACATTTCCATTCCATCATATACGTTACCAAGCATTGCCCTTGCTCGCCTGATATATGCATCCTCCTTGAAAAACCGCCCGAGGTAATACAGGTTTCTTGCCATTACAGAATTGCTGGCAGGAATTACATTGTCGTTGACTTCCATTTTACGCGCAATTAACTTAGAGTTGCGATCTGTAAAGAAGAACATTTTCGAGGCATCATCTCCAAAATTCGCTATTGCATAATCTAGTAATTGCTTTGCTTTATTCAACCACTTCTCATCAAAATCAACCCCATAGCGCGCAATAAATGCATCAATGACATGCGCATAGTCTTCAAGGAAGCCTTCAATATTCGATGTGCCTTGTTTGTAATTTCGCCACAGTCCCCCATCCGCTCTACATTGAACAGATTCGAGCCATTTTGAATTGCGGATTAACAAACGTAAGTGCGAATCTTCTCTAAAAACTGTATAGGCATCACACAAGCCTTTCAACATCATTGCATTCCAGGAGGTAAGACATTTATCATCTAGCCCTGGACGAATTCGACTGATCCGTTCTGAAAATAAAAGTGAATTGATTCGGCTCAACTCAAATTCTAGCCTTTCCGCGTCCCAATTCATATGCTGACAAAATTCATCATCGGATTGGCGGCGCAATAAAATATAATTTCCATCTTCCCAATGCCCTTTTTGATTGACTTCATATAGCTCTTTCACCCATAAAAAATCATCTTGTAAAACACGCTCTAATTCTTCAACCGTCCAGACGTAAAATTTACCTTCAACTCCCTCACTATCAGCATCAAGCGCAGAATAAAAAGCTCCTGAATCATCGGTCATTTCACGTTCCAACCACTCAATAGTCTGATGAACGATCCTCTTGTACAATGGCTTGCGGAAGACCTTGTATGCTTTCGTAAATAAACTGACCAACTGACCATTGTCATAAAGCATTTTCTCGAAGTGCGGCACTTTCCACAATAAATCTACTGAGTAGCGTGAAAAACCACCTCCAATTTGATCATAGATCCCTCCCATGGCTATACAATCCAATGAATTCTCAACATGCGTCATTACTTTTTGATCTCCACTATTTAACGCATAATCAATTAGAAACTCATAATTACTTGGTAAAGGGAATTTTGGTGCTTTACTGTCTCCACCGTGCTCTCGATCAAAACTTTTTGACCATCTCAACATCATTTCATGTAATTTCTCCCCGGAGAACATCGGATCTGCTGTGTAAGATGTAATCAACTCACTTGAAATAATCCCTTCGTGCAAATTCGCAGCGTATTCATTCACTTTCTCTCTTTCATTCTCATAGGTGTGGTGCAAGGATTTTAAAATATGCA
Organism: Crocinitomicaceae bacterium; assembly: GCA_029249445.1. Taxonomy (GTDB): domain Bacteria; phylum Bacteroidota; class Bacteroidia; order Flavobacteriales_D; family Crocinitomicaceae; genus UBA4466. The sequence continues at coordinate 20,842 of JAQWHI010000019.1, forward strand.
TCCATTGCTCTTTGGGGTAGTAGGTCCCACCATAAATGGGGCGACCATCAGGAAGCGTAAAGCAGTTCAAAGGCCAACCTCCACGTTGTGTCATAAGTTGGACCGCTGTCATGTAGACTTGATCAACATCTGGACGCTCTTCTCGATCTACTTTTACGTTAATGAATAATTTATTCATTAATGCGGCGACTTCTTCATCCTCAAAACACTCATGCTCCATTACATGGCACCAATGACACGCAGAATAACCTATACTAACAAGTACAAGTTTGTTTTCCTTCGCAGCACGTTCAAAAATAGTGTCGGACCATGCTACCCAGTTCACAGGATTGTGGGCATGTTGAAGCAAATACGGAGAGGTTTCATTAATCAGCTCGTTGGTATATTCTTCCATGTTACAAAAATACGGTATAATATGTAGCATACCATCCATGGTAAACAATAATGTAAATAGAAAAACAAATCGGAAGAATGGATGATCGTGGTCGTATTTTTTGATTAAAATCAAAAATACTGAAGTTATACCACTTTAATTCTTAATAAATATCGCTCAAGTAACGTTAATCTATAGAAATCTGTACTTAAATTTACCTTACCAATTTGAAAAAAATACAATCATATAAGGTTGCCTTGTTTGTTGCTGGAGTGCTAGTGCTTCTTTTTGCAGTGACTTGGTTCGTTCCCGATGAGGGGTGGAATGTCTTTGGAAGTCGCTATAAGTTTCTGACATTAGAGGAATACATCCAACCAAAAGTTCAAGAAAAAAAGAACATCGAGGAAATCGTCTCGAATTTAGACACATCGATGACAGAGGATCCACTATTGACGCATGAAAACAATTCAAACGGTGACTATGGCGCCCCAATAAAGGGGAATTTCGATATGAATGCGACCACAGCTCTTCAAATGGATGAAACAGGAAGAAAGAACCTATATGACTTCTTTGAAAAACTAAGCACAGTATCAAGCAAAAGAGAAAAATTATCCATTTTACACTACGGCGATTCTCAGATCGAAGGAGACCGAATGACGAGCTATATTCGTCAAAAAATACAATTGCAATTTGGAGGAACGGGACCAGGATTAATTCCTGCCATGGACGTCTATAATTCCTTTACATTCAAACAAAATTACTCGGACAACTTCAAACGCTACACATGTTTTGGGGGAGCATCACTTAAAAGTGCGAAATATGGTGTGATGGCATCTGCATCACGATTTACACCAGAATATGAAATTGACAGCACCTTTAATATTGACTCATTGCCTCCTTCAACTGGATGGATTGAAATCTTACCATCTAGAGTAGCGTACAGTCGAGCCCGGCAGTTTAACAATGTGCGAATGCATTACAACGATTGTCGTGCCCCCGTTCAACTCAATGTGTTTAAAAATGGCGTCTTGGTTCATGAAGAACTTTTAAATACAGATGGTGGACAGCACTCAGTTTTGCTGACTTTTGAAGAAACCCCTGGAGTTCTAAAGTATGAATTTGAAGGAAAGTTAAGTCCAAATGTCTGCGGATTCTCATTGGAGGGTGACTACGGTGTTCAAGTGTCGAACATTGCAATGCGCGGATCAAGTGGAACAGTTTGGGGACGAATGAATGCTGGAGTGCTTGAACCGATGTACAATGAAATCGGAACCGAATTAATTGTCATGCAATTTGGAGGGAACTCTGTACCCTTCTTCAAAGATATTTTAGCTGTCGAGAGGTTCTCACGTTATTTCAAAAGTCAAATCAACCGAATTAAGAAGATAAATCCCGGGGCAATGGTTGTTGTGATTGGACCAAGCGACATGTCCAAATTGGAAGCATCTATCTACTCGACTTATAAATACTTACCCTACTGCGTGCAGCAGATGAAGAAGGTCACGATTGCAGCAGGTGGTGCATTTTACAGCTTGTACCATTCAATGGGAGGTAAAAACTCGATGCCAGCATGGGTGGAAAAAGGGTTGGCTGGAAAAGACCATATCCACTTTAGCAGCAGCGGTGCAAAAATTGCCTCTCAAAAGTTTTACGAAGCATTCATCGCCGAATATGGTAAATGGCAAACCCCTCAATAATTGATGCGTCTTCTGCACATATTTGCAGTATTGGCTCACGCTATTGCATTGGGTCAGGATTCAATTCCTGTAACAAAAGACACGTTGCAAGAGACGAACACTGCACTTACTTTGGATACTTATGATTTCGATGATTTTCGAGACATGGACTCCTCAAATAAAAGCATCTACCCATTCGTCAATTTCTCAAAAAACAACTATAAATTTTACACTGAGAAAAGTGATAACTTTCAGGTTTTTCACAAGAAATTGCGTCAATTGATCGACGAAAAAAAAGGAAAAATAAATATGTACCACATAGGAGGGTCCCATATTCAGGCGGACATCTATACGAATGATATACGAGAATACTTGCAAGAACGCTGGTCGGACGTTCCGGGAGAGCGAGGATGGGTTTTTCCTTTTGATTTAGCGAAGACAAACAATCCTGGAAACTATGAGTTCTCGTCTCCAAATACATGGACACCCTATCGTTCCATTCCTCACAAGCCAGAAAAATATGATTTTGATTACGGTCTATTGGGCGCGGGCGTCACCTGTGACGACTCGATCATTGGTGTAAAGTTTAAATACGACCGCACTACGAGCCAACCTAGTTTCAATCATATCCGAATCTTTCATAACATCGGAGAGTTTCCCTATCGAATGCATTTTGGTCCGAATGAAACAATGGTCATCGAAATCAATCACAATCCGAAAATTGGTTGCTCAGATATTTATTTTTCAGACTGTCTCGATTCACTAGACATCCAATTCCAGTATACGGGATCACATGCCCCTGAATTAGAAATTTATGGCTTCATACTAATGAATAATGCGCCGGGAATTTCCTATTCTACAATTGGAATTAATGGTGCCGGACTGTATACCTATTTGGGCAATGTTCGTTTTGAAGAGCAACTAAAAACATATCCGCCTGATTTTTTCGCGTACTCTGTTGGTACCAACGACGGAAACGTTCCTTATTCAAAGTTCAATCCAGAGATTTACAAGCAAAATCTCGAGAAAATGATGCAAATGGCATTGCGTGCAAATCCAAATTGTGCCTTGTTGCTGACTGTTCCAAACGATGCCTATTATTACCGTAAGTATGCAAATAAAAATATTGCACGTGAACGAACTGTAATTGTTGAATTGGCTGAAGAGTACAATATGGCGGTATGGGACTTGTATGGTTTAATGGGCGGACTCGGTTCAAGCAATACCTGGCAGCGAAACCAATTGATGAGAAGTGATAAAATTCACTTCACCCAAAAAGGATATCATTTCAAAGGAGAATTATTCATTGATGCATTTCTTAAGTATATTGACCAAATGGATCGGTACGTAGAACGTTTAGATTTTTAAAATGACAGACTTCATAACATCCCTAGATTGGCAGTTCGGTGAATTTTTTAACCGATTCCTAAGCACCTTCGATTGGCACATAAGAGATGGATCATCTCTTGTATTTACAAAATTGGATTTCTGGTTGTTTTTTCTGCTGGTAATGCTCGTATTTTCTTTTTTGAATAAAAGCAAGTTGGTGCGAAGTATTTTTTTGACTGCAGTCAGTTTGTTTTTCTTCTACAAAACTTCTGGCTTGTATATGCTCTTATTGATTGTCAGTGTATGTTACAACTACTATCTGGGAAGGCGAATTTACAACACACAAAAGGAATCGAAAAGAAAGTGGATCATTGCAATTTCCGCTATTTTTAACGTGCTCATTCTGGCGTATTTCAAATATGCCTACTTCTTCACGGATTCATTTAATGAAATGTTCAACACCAACTTTGAATTGGTGAATCATTTTGCTCAATTCGGAAATGGTTTCTTCGGTGACGGTACCTTTATTGAGAAGATAATGCTCCCGGTCGGCGTCTCTTTCTTCACATTTCAAAATATCAGCTATGTTGTCGACATTTACCGAAAAGAAATTGAACCCGTTAAAAACTTCTTCCACTATTCTTTTTTCGTTACTTTTTTCCCACAACTTGTTATGGGGCCTATTGTTCGGGCGCGTGATTTTATACCTCAAATTTCAAAACCATACCAACTCAATAAAACAGATTTTAGTTGGGCTGTAATACAAATCGTTAAGGGGCTGATCAAAAAAATAGTAATTGCTGATTTCTTGGTTGTTCATCTCATCAATAAAATAGTTTTTGATTTTGAAGCTTATCCGGGCTTCGTGAGTGTCATCGCCATGTGGGCATATTCAATTCACATTTACACCGATTTTTCTGGATATACGGATATTGCTATTGGTCTATCTCGATTAATGGGTTTCAAATTAAAGCCGAACTTCAACTCTCCGTATAAGGCGAGGAGTGTCGCTGAATTCTGGAGAAGATGGCACATTTCTCTAGGTTCATGGCTGAAAGATTACCTATACATCCCGTTGGGCGGGAATCGAACGGGAGGTATAGGGTCCTACATCGCAATTTTATTCATTTTTACCTTTCTGATTTTTATCACCCAATGGTGGGAACTGCTTTGGGTATATGGTGGCCTGACAATTGTATATTTGATGGGCGTTGCATTGTTCACAAACTTCAAAAAATACGTCCATCGAGATTTAAACCTCATTATTACAATGGTCATCGGTGGTCTGTGGCATGGACCGAGTGAGAACTTTGTGATTTGGGGAGCGATGAATGGTGTAGCATTAGTAACTTTCAAGTACTGGAGTAAAATTAGTGCTTTCTTCAATGGCAAATTGCGGTACTGGCACTTTTTAAAACCGGCATTTGCTCTTGCTATCTATGCCGGCTTAATTCAATTGATGCCCTCCATCAATCATCTTTTAATCAACGTATTCTTTGCTCTTTGGATCGCTCTTACAACTTTCGGATTGTTTGGTAAAATTGCATGGAAACCAATCGCATTTATTGTACAATTAAGAATCCATCTCATCCTCTTTATTCTCTCGGTTTGCGCAATCTTCACTTACACAGGATTAACAACAAATCAACTCATACACACAAATAGTACTGTTCTTTATTCTTTGATTTCGATTGTAGGAATCACCGGCTTGTTTGCCTACCTCAACTATGAATCAAAAGGCCACGAATTGTATGAGAGAACAAAGTCACGCTATTTAGGTTTCTGGCCGATGTTGGTTACTTTCAATTTTATCACATTAACACGAATCTGGTTCAAGCTGGATGAAGCAAGGATCAGTGCTTTCAACGAAGGTGGTTTGCCTCACGAACAAGCAAATGCCTTACCAGGAAAAATGCTGCAACACATCTGGTATCAGTTTGAGTTTGATTGGTCGTATTTTTGGAGGTTCTGGGACATGTTCGAAGTTCCCTTGCTCATTATGATTGCTGGATTTGCTATCCACTGGCTCCCAAATAAGTTCAAAGGATTGTATGAAAAAGCATACACAGCACTTCCTGTTGTTTTGCAGATTCCAGTTATTGCCATCATTATCTTCTTATTGTATCAAGCAATCGGTGCAGAGCAGCCTCCATTTGTCTACTTGCAGTTCTAATCGCACTTAGAAAATGAATCGAGAGATTTAACTACTCTGATCAATTTTACGAACCATCGTTAGGATGGTTGCCAAGCCGACCGTTTCCCCAGTCTCATCGTAAATATCAACGAAGAATTTTACTATCCCTTTTGCAATGTCGTCCTCCGAACGTTTTTCCTGATCAATCTTCTCCTTAACCGTAAAACGCACTCCAATTGTTGCTCCTGGATAAACAGGTTTTGTAAAACGTGCTTCTTCAATACCGTAATTCAAAAGAACAGGCCCTTTCTTTGGATCGACAAACAAACCTGCCGCTTTTGAGAGAAGAAAATAACCATGTGCAACACGCTTTTCAAAAATTGTACCGGCCAAAGAAGTTTCATCCATGTGTGCATAAAAATTATCGCCCGAAACATTAGCAAAGTTGACAATGTCAGATTCAGTAACAGTGTGCTTGTGTGTAAAGACAGTATCACCAATCACCAACTCTTCAAAATGCTGTCTAAAAACGTGAGGATTGGCTTCTGGCATTGCGCCACCCACCTGAAACTGTTGTGTAATTTCCGTCAATGTTGAAGGGTGACCCTGAATCGCAGTTCTTTGAAGATAATGCAATATTCCCCGTTTTCCTCCCATTTCTTCTCCGCCCCCAGCACGACCAGGGCCGCCATGTGTTAACAGTGGCATTGGAGAACCGTGACCTGTGCTTTCCTTTGCACAATCCTCATTTAAAACTAAAATACGTCCGTGCATACTTGCAGCACCGACTACATATTCTCTTGCTTCTCTGTTGTCCGGTGTTACGATCGAAGAAACCAATGATCCCTTACCCATTCGTGCCAATTCTATTGCCTCATCCATATTTTTGTAAGGCATAATAGTTGATACTGGTCCAAACGCCTCAACATTGTGGACATCCAATTTGTTGAATGGGTCATCATTTCTGAACAAAATTGGAGAGAAAAATGCTCCTTTTGACTTGTCTGCCCCAACAACATCAAAATTGTCCAAATCACCAAATACAATTTCTTGTGACTTTGACAGATGTTCCACACTCTCACGAACGCGATCCACTTGTATTCGAGACGCCAACGCACCCATTCGAACACCTTCTTGAGCTGGATCACCAATCACTGTCTTAGCCAAACGAGCGGCAATGCCTTCCTGCACTTCACCTATTAAGTTATCGGGTACAATCACACGTCGAATCGCTGTACATTTTTGCCCTGTTTTTACCGTTATTTCTCGAGTTACCTCTTTTATAAATAGATCGAATTCAGCGGTTCCGGGTATGGCTTTCTGTCCCAAGACAGAGGCATTTAAGGAGTCAGCTTCCAAGTTGAATGGTACACTTCTATCAGTAATATGCGGCAATCCCTTCAATAATTTTCCTGTATGTGCACTTCCTGTGAACGTTACTACATCCTCTGAATCAACATGATCAATGATTCCCCGACCGAGCCCACAAACCAGCTGGAGCGCCCCTTCAGGTAAAATTTCAGATGCGATAATATCACGCACCATTACTTCAGTTAAAAAGCAAGTATATTCTGACGGTTTTACAACTGTTGGAACACCAGCCATCAAATTCACTGCAATCTTTTCAAGCATTCCCCATATGGGAAAGTTAAATGCATTGATATGAACGGCGATTCCTTGCTTCGGAACCATAATGTGATGTCCTATAAATGTTCCTTCTTTTGAAAGAGGTGCTGCACTTCCATCCACGTAGTAGGGAAGATCCGGGAATTGCCGTCGCAACGACGCATTCGCAAATAAGTTTCCGATGCCTCCTTCAATATCAATCCATGAATCTACTTTAGTCGCTCCGGTCCAAGCACTCACCTCGTAGTATTTTTTCTTCAACGTCAAAAGGTGCAAGGCCAGCGCTTTCAGCATTCTCCCCCGCTCCTGAAACGTCATTTTCCGCAATTTCGGTCCACCTGTTCTTCTCCCATATTCAAGGATTGCATTGTAGTCAAATCCAGCACTGGAAGTTTCCCCAATAACTGAACCTGTAATCGCATTGATCAATTGAGTTTCTACTCCATCACCATCTACCCATTGTCCTTGAATGTAACTTTTATACCGTTGCATAATATTCCTTTTTTACGTTGCTAAGATAACCATATTTCCATCACCTTATAAAATGACTGTGACTGACAAATTTATCAAAGTGATTGTCAATATTTACTGGTAAATATGTGATTTTATTTCACAAATGGGGAGGTGTTTGGCGATCAAATATATGGGTTTAACTCACAAACTCGTAGCGATCGGCGTTCTCCTTGATTTCATCCAGCGTCTCACGAATTTCATTCAAATCAAACGAAGTCACCAGTTTCATCCTTGTTTTTTTAAAGTGGGCGATCCCCTTAAAATAATTCGTGTAGTGTCGCTTCATTTCTGCGATACCGAGAATTTCACCTTTCCACTCAACACTCATTTCAAGATGTTGAATAGCCGCCTCCACTCGATCATTTACTGTAGGTGGAGCCAAATGTTCTCCCGTATTGATAAAGTGTTTAATTTCATTAAAAATCCATGGATATCCAATACTTGCGCGACCAATCATCACACCATCAACATTGTATCGGTTTTTGTATTCAACTGCTTTTTCAGGAGTGTCAATATCGCCATTTCCGAAAACAGGAATATTCATTCTCGGATTGTTTGCAACATCAGCAATTAAACTCCAATCCGCTTCACCCTTGTACATTTGTTTTCTTGTTCTGCCATGAATAGATATCGCCTCAATCCCAACATCCTGAAGCCGTTCCGCAACTTCGACAATATATTTCGAATCTTCATCCCAGCCGAGACGTGTTTTTACAGTAACTGGCAAGTGGGTCGACTTCACTATTTCCTTGGTCATCTCAACCATTTTGGGAATGTCTTGTAGAATTCCTGCCCCAGCACCTTTCAATGCAACTTTTTTTACTGGACAGCCATAGTTAATGTCAATAATATCGGGGTTGGTCTGTTCTGTAATCCGTGTTGCCTGCTTCATACTTTCGATGTCATAACCGAAAATTTGAATTCCTATTGGGCGCTCGTATTCATATATATCGAGTTTTTGAACACTTTTCATGGCATCTCGAATTAAGCCTTCCGAAGAGATAAATTCGGTATACATCAAATCGGCCCCGTGCTTTTTACACAAAGCACGGAATGGTGGGTCACTCACATCCTCCATAGGTGCTAGAATAAGAGGGAAATCACCCAATTCTATGTCACGAATTTTTGCCATCTGAATGCAAAGATACATCGAATAAACAAATCTCTATGAATTGAACCCAATTGAAAAAGAGAAAACGCTTTAGTTAATCGAAATCAAATTCTTCTTTTTTTGCGTTTTCTTTTTCCGATTCTTCACGCATCGCTTTGACCCATTTTCGAATCTTGGTATCCTTTTTAGGTTGTTTCTGCTTCATCAATTCATCAATCTCATCCAATGGATCCACATGGATAATAAGTTCCTCATGGGGGCGGCGTTCTTGAATATATTGCTTCACGGTAGTGTCATTTTTAAACAATCCCAATCCAGTTTTAAGAATTGATTTTGCATCTCTTTTTGCAATTTCACGTATTTCTTTGTTGTGGGCCTTACTGGATGTTTTGTCCCACTCAAAATTTGGATCATACAAATCTCCATACATGCGCATGAATACAAATCTTCCCGTGCCGTCGTCTTCAATCGTCCCAAACTCACTGTACTCATTTTGTTTGATATCTCTAAAGCGAAACCCAAATCGATAATCTATTTGGTTCTCAAATGTATGTTTACCTGACATCTCAATGTCAAGAGCTGACGATTGAATCGACATCAACGGAATAGAGATCACTCCCTCTTTTATCAGTAAGGTGTTTTTAAGTCGATTAAATTTTAGGTCTTTTAGTTTTCGCTCAAAGGCGTCAATATTGTCCTTGCCAATAACCAAGCGAGCTCCTGTTGTTGCTTTTAAACTCTCCGTAATCTCTTTGAATGACTCAACACCAACCAATCGACCATTGTCCACTTGAACGCCGATCTGAGCCTTTATTGCATTCATTAATATCCCATTCCTTAAATCAAAAGGGGCGTCAAACTTTACATTCGCTTGGGCGGTTCCAGAAATGTTGGCTGATTGAATGACATCCTGCTTAAAATTGTCCCACTCCGCAAATAGCTTCTGAAAGTTAATGTTGTTGGAAACAATCTGACTGCTGATATAAAAAATTTCAGGTTTACCCTCATCAATAATCAAAGAACCTCTGATATCAGCTCCGCCACTTGTAACAGAAATTTGTGGGAAGCTAATTTTTCGATTTCGTAGGTTCATATTTCCTCTCAACTGAGAAAATATATGTTTTTCATAACGGATTTCATCAACATCGAGAAAAATATTGCCCTCTATATCATCTGGAAGAATGAACGATCGTTCACGAATCATCTTATCCTCTTTTGTGTCAGCACCTAGGTCTTTTAAATCAATCCATTTGCTTTTTAGCTGGACATCAGCAACAAGATTTCCGCGGTTTCTGAAATAATTGATGACGTCCTTAAAAACACCATCCAGTTTGAAATCGGAACTGCCCACCTTGAGCGACACATCCTCCATTCCAATTCGATCGTTTCGCAAATACGCCAAGCCATTGATGTTCTTATAGACTCGTTTGTCATTAATCAATTGCACATCGACCCGGTACAAACGCATTTTTCCTTCACAGCGATCTATTCGATAATTGTATGAATCATTTCTTGTTGGTTCTGCCTGAACTTCAAAATTGGTTGAAACATCAACCGATCCCTTCAGTTTTTGGAAAGATGACAAACTGAACAGGGACCTAAGCACAGCCAAATTCAGCACTCCATTCATCGAACCTGAAAGGTGAGGCGACTCAAATTTAGTCAAATAAATAGCGCCTTTAAAAGGGCCACCACGTGTTTTAAATCCAATTTCTTGAAGCTTCAAATATTCATTTTCAGCACCTCCGATGTTTGAATATTTCCCGTTGAAAGATAAGTCTGAGAGTTGAATGCCACTGTCCGGATCACGGAGCATTCCTTTCTCAACACCAAAATAACACTCAATTTCCACTGGTGATGTCGCATCATTTGTTCCATTCATTTCCAATTCGAACAATAAGGTGCCTGCTCCAGAGAACTTTTTAATCCCTTGCGTTTGTTCTACGAATAGGTTGTTCGCAGCATCTTTTATCGGGATATCTTTCCCTTTTAGATTAAAATTAAATCCGTCCTCATCCACATTTCCGTCAAATTGAAATGGAAGGTCTGCAATGTAAACGAGGGATTGTGGAATCTCTAAAGTTCCCGTCTTGGCATTTACGTCAAGGCCTATAGATAATTTCGCTGGCTTGTTTGATACAAGAGGAACGGATCCACTTTTCGCAGAAATAATTTGAATATCTGCATCTGCTTTCGTAGTAAATATTTCCTCTGAAAACTCCCCATTCAATTCCATCGTATTAATCTGAACATCATACTCTTGAGCAGTTGCAACATTGGAGTAACTAAATCGGAATTTCTCCATTTCGACCTTATCGAGGCGAAAATTAAAACTCTCTGAACTGGATTCCGAATCGGTTTCCTTTAAAATGTCGTAATTGTTTGCTCCCAGAGAATCTACTTTTAATTTGAGTACTCCAGTGTTGACCTCCAGGGTCTTCACGTTATAATCTTCGTACCAAATATCTAGCGGATTCAATTTACAACGAATGCGATCGGAATACAGCAAGGTATCTCTTTCTGTAGAACCCTCAATGGCATCCTGAACAAATACATGATTAAAGTCAATGGATAAATTTGGAAACGTTCCCCAAAAGGTCAAATCAACTTCAGAAACGGTTACTTTTGCTTTGAGGTTTTCATTCAGCTTGCCAATTGCTAGCTGACAAATTTCATCCTTGTATATCCAAAGCAACAAAGAAATAAGCAGAAACAATCCAACTGCAATACTGAAAAACCATATTCCAATCTTTAACAAACGCCTCTTTCGCATTGAACAAATTTATGCTATTACTACTGATTCCATACAAAACCCCCTCTTACTTATTAACGCCATAATGTTGGGATTTGTTGTTGTTTCAAGCCAATAGTCTCAATGAGGAATCATTTAACTAATGGAAACATACAATGTCATCATTACCTCTTTTATTCAAGCAAACCTTTTGCATCTTGTTCTATTTTTCCCTATCTTCAAATTACCTTACTCCTTCTTATATTTACACAAATCACGGAATTGAAGAGCCATCAAATTTTGGTGTACGCGACCATTTCTTGTATTTAAATTCAGGATTGACCTATACCTTCAATTGGAAGAAATAATTGCTTTTTTTCAAGGTATTCTTCTCATTTTATTCTGTTGCTGCCGGTTCATTCTTTCTTAACGAAAGGTTCTGTATGTTGTGGCTGGGCTTGTTCATTTTCAAATAAAATTCAAATACACACAAGGTTCTTAGAGAAAACAAGCAGAGCAACCATTAAATACACCCAAAAACCGATAGCTTTTTTCTATCTTTGCGCCTGAATTAAAACAGAACAATGAGTTTACTTACAGTAGGATCAGTGGCTTTTGATGCAATCGAAACGCCATTCGGTAAAACAGACAAAATTATTGGTGGTGCAGGTACTTACATTGCATTGGCAGCTTCTTTCTATAACAACAAGCAAAATATCGTTTCAGTTGTTGGAGAGGATTTTCCAGAAGAAATGCTGAATCAACTAAAGAACAGAAATGTTAATTTGGAGGGACTGCAAATAAAAAAAGGAGAGAAAACATTCTTCTGGTCTGGAAAATACCACAACGATATGAATTCTAGAGACACGCTTGTCACTGAGCTCAATGTTTTGGAACACTTTAACCCTACGATCCCTGATAGCTATCAAGGCTGTGATTATCTCATGCTTGGAAATTTAAGCCCTCAAGTGCAACGTCAGGTGATTGAGCGCTTAACCGTACGTCCAAAATTAATTGCCATGGATACCATGAATTTTTGGATGGACATCGCAATGGACGACTTAAAAGAAACCTTAAAATTGATAGACGTGCTCATTATTAACGATGAAGAAGCCCGCCAACTATCAAATGAATACGCTTTGGTGAAAGCCGCAAAAGTAATTCGTGCTATGGGCCCCAAATACTTGATCATCAAAAAAGGAGAACACGGTGCATTATTGTTCCATGGAGACCATATGTTCTTTGCTCCAGCATTGCCTTTAGAAGAGGTTTTTGATCCAACAGGAGCTGGAGATACATTTGCCGGTGGTTTTATGGGATATATTGCAAGCACACAAGATATTTCATTTGAAAGTATGAAACGAGCAATTATAAACGGATCAGCGCTCGCTTCTTTCTGCGTGGAAGAGTTCGGGACTGAACGATTGATGAACATTACAAAAAAAGATTTAGAAGAACGCATTGAGGAGTTTGTTGCATTAACAAATTTTGATATGGTCCAAGTAATCAGCTAATCAGATATGGAATACGTAGATTTTATTGAACAGTTAAAAACGCATGTCGCACAAGAAGACCTTCTCGCAATCAGCAATGATGTGAATGAATTAAGAACAAAATTTAACGATTATGTGCTTGAGGAAGAGCGCAAACAACAAGTAGCTCAATTAAAAGAAGACGCCTCAAAAGAAGCAGATGAATCTTTAGATCAATCTTCGGAGGAAGTCCTGTCCAATGATGCGCTCCTCGAACTGAAGGAATCCTTCTATGAAATCTACAATGATTACAAGAAAAAGAAAAAAGAAATTATTGATGCACGAAATGAGACAGAATCGAAAAATCTCACCGCAAAACGTGCATTGATCGCACAACTTCAAAAAGTTGTAACCACAGAAGAAAATATTGGCACTGCTTTCGCATCTTTCAAAGAGATTCAAGAAAACTGGAAAGTTATTGGGGATATCCCAAGAGCAAAACGCAATGAGATTCAAGCGGAATATTCAAAATTACTAGAAGACTTCTTCTACAATATCAAAATATACAAAGAGTTAAAAGACCACGATTTTCATCGCAATTACCAACTGAAAACAGAAGTAATTGAACGCTTGAAAGCGCTGATAGAGGTTAAAAGTATCAAAGAAGTGGAATCTCAACTCAAAAGCATCCAAAATGATTGGGAGGACATTGGTCCTGTTCCAAATGAGAAATGGGAAGCCGTAAAAGATGCCTATTGGACCGAGGTAAGATCATCTTATGAACGAATCAATCGCTTCTACGATGACCAGCGCTCAAAGCAACAGGAAAACCTGAAGAAAAAACAAGCACTCCTCGAAACAATAGATGCAATTTCGAACTCGATTGAAACACTAAGTTCAGTCAAAGAATGGGATGCAAAAACTTCTGAAATTCTTGCGATTCAAAAAGAGTGGAAGACCATTGGTTTTGGTCCAAAAAAAGAGAATGACGAAATTTGGAAAGCATTCCGTGCCTCATGTGATGTCTTTTTTGATGCAAAAAAGGTGTTTTTTGGAAAGGTCAATGAAGCATTTGACGGCATTGCGAAAAAGAAACAAGTACTTATTGAGAAGGCAGTAGAATTAAGTTCATCGACTGAATGGAAAGAAACTGCAAACAAATTGATTCAGCTTCAAAAGCAGTGGAAAACAATAGGGCATTCTGGAAGAAAGAATGAACAAAAATTGTGGAAAGCATTTCGTGAGGCCTGCGACAATTTCTTCAATGCACGAAAAGCTTATTTTGATGATCAAGACAAAGCATTTGAAAATAATCTCGCCGACAAAGAAGCATTACTGACAGAAATACAAGCATATAAACTACCCGCTGACAAAAAAGAGGCACTAACTGCATTGAAAGCCTACTCCGATAAATTTAATGCAATCGGAAAAGTGCCGATGCGTCAGAAAGATGGTATTTTTAAACGGTTCAAAGGGGCAATGGACACGCACTATGGAGCATTGAAGGTTGAAGGTGCAGAAAAGAATGCAATTATGTTTAAAGCGAAGATTGATACAATTCAATCCAGTCCTGATGCCGCTCGGATGTTTAGAAACATGAAAAATGACCTTCGCAAGGACATCGAAAAGCATCAAAAAGAAATTACACTTCTCGGCAATAACCTTGGTTTCTTTGCCAATAGTAAAGGAGCAGATGCATTAAAAAAAGACGTCGAAAAGAAAATCAATCGTGCACAAAAAACCATTGACGATATCAAACAAAAACTTAAACTGATTCCGAATGAATAGGGTTGTAAATGTTTTGCTACTTTTTTTACTCATTCCAACATTGCTTTTCTGTATTTATGTTGGATTTGACATGCCCATTTCATTCTTAAGGATGACAGGGCAAAACCTTCCATTTCGTTTTGAAATTTTTCTCACTATCGGACTGTTTTTTATGGTTGTCATTTTGCGCAAAAGCTTCCGAAGATGGATGGGGATCAGAATTGTAAGTAAGGTCACAAAATTCAAATGGAATCAACCCGTTAGTAAAGACCGTAAATCGCGTGTTCGAACCTATTTACTTCTTGAAACAGCTGTTATGGCTTTCTCTGGTGTGGCACTCTACTCGATTACTGAAGAGGCACTTTTTCCGGCTCTTGCATTCTTGATCGGTGCACTGGACAATCTACTCATTGCACTAGTAAGTAAATCCTACCGTGTTGGTTTGTCTTCAAAAGCATTGATTGTTGCAGATCGTGAAGTGGTAGTTATGTACTTTACTGGACTGCGAAAAGTAAGTGTTCATCAACAAACCGTATTCTTTGACTACATCAAAAGTCTTCAACTCTCTTTTCCTTTGGACTGTATTCAAGAAGATGCCCGCGATGCATTTTTCGAAGTTTTGGAAGAGCAGATTGACCGCGATAAAGTCTTCTTTTCAAAAATCAAATAACCCATTCAGCTATCCCCTCATTTTTCTTACCTTAACAGGATGAGGAAATTATCACGTCGAGAGGTTATTCCATTGATTGGTGGTGCTATTGCAACTGTACCGCTTCTTTCCTTTCGATCAATAGCAACTACAGATTCTACAATTCAAATCCCAAAAGGACTGAAAAAAGGTGATTTTATCGGTATTTGCGCACCCGCAGGAATTGTGAAATCGGAGAAAGAAATCTCTGAATTTGAAGACATATTGCATCGACTTGGATTTAAAACAAAGCGAGCAACAAATAGCACAAACAAACACGGTTACTTTGCTGGAACTGATAAAGAACGTGCGGAAGGGTTTATGAAGTTAATACAAGATAAGGACATTCGAGCTGTGTTTTTTATTCGCGGCGGCTGGGGATGTGCAAGATTACTTCCTTACATAAATTTCGAAACAATAGCAAAAAACCCAAAAATAATAATGGGGTTTAGTGATGCTACAACCTTGCTCAATGCCATTTCAGTGCGATCTCGGCTTATTACATTCCATGGTCCCAGTGGAAACTCAACTTGGAATGATTATTCACTAAAATATATTGAAGAACTTTTAATAAAAAAATCAAAGGTAAAGTATGAAAACAAACTGGGAGATGCCCCAATCAAAACCTATTCGGGGGGACAATCAAAAGGAGCGCTCTTTGGAGGTAATCTTAGTGTAATTACAAGTCTTATTGGATCGGGGTACTTGCCAGATTGGAATGGAAAAATAGTGTTTTTAGAAGATGTAAAAGAAGAACCCTACCGCATCGATCGAATGCTTATGCAGATGAAGCTGAATGGGGTTTTTGATCAGGTCAATGGAATCATTCTTGGTAATTTCAGAAAGTGCTTTGCAGAGGAGCCCGAACATTCATTCACATTAGAAGAAATTTTTGAAGATTATTTCATGAATCATCCTGTTCCGGTATTCTATGGAGCTCAAATCGGACATACGCTGAACAAATTTACACTTCCTATTGGAGCAGATGTATTGATGGATGCAACGAATGGAACGATACAATTGATCCACCCTGCGGTCAAATAGAAAAACTCAAATTCTTAACTACCTCAGACAAAAACCCAATACAGAATCAGAAAATTGTGTTGGCGTTTCTGCGTGCACCCAATGGCCAGCACCTTGAATTGTAATTAATTCCCAGTCGAGAAACTTCTCTTCCAAAAGTTCAAGATCTTCATTGAGTATATAATTGGAAAGTGCGCCGCGAATGAACAAAGTAGGAATCACAACCTCATCGATAGTCAATGCCTCAAGAATATGTGCCATCTCACGTTCCAAAACAACAAAATTCATTCTCCACGCCAACTCGCCCTTGTCTTTCCAATACAAATTTTTCAATAAAAATTGTTTCACTCCATCAGATTCAATGTGGGGAGACATTTGCCTCTCAGCTTCTCTTCGAGCAGATACGTTTGATAAATTCACAGCATGAATCCCTTTTAAAATATGTTCGTGGTGCATCGGGTATTGCTTGATTCCCATATCAACAACAATAATCTTTTCCAACAAAACGTCATAATGCTGAGCGAAACAAATCGCTACTTTCCCACCCATTGAGTGCCCCATTAAAATAATGTCAGAAAGCTGAAGGTCATCACACAATTCCTTTACGTCATCAGCCATTTCCTTATAGGAAAAGGACTCACTCCAATCCGAGCGGCCATGATTCCGTAAATCTACAAGAATGACATGATAATATTCAGCAAATTTTTTTGCGTGGGTTTGCCAATTATCAGAAAACCCAAACAAGCCATGGAGAATGACAAGCGACTTTCCACTTCCCATTTCGCGATAATGCAGTTTCATAAAAACGTCAAATTTGCCACAAAGTTAAGGAATAAAAAAAGTCCCAACGAAATCAATAAGACATTAATCGGTACTTCTCGAGGAACAACATTGAACCCCCTTGGCAACATGCATTCGGATAAATTTAGGAGCGCTCTCCACCACAACTCCTTCAACCAAATAGAATTTAATTAGGGTTGTTTGAACCAAGTAAATTATTCCTTGAGTGGTTCAATTGTAACTGAACCCACATCAAACTGTCCGCCGTTCATTTCTGACACAATATCAATGATTTTTTCGGCTGTTATTTTATTTTCATCGAAGGAAATCATTGCCAAATCAACAGCTCGATCTTCTTCAAAATCAAAATCACAATTCGCGACTGCTTTCGTAGCATTCAGTTCTTTACGAATAGCACCGCCGCATCCCATTTGACAAACCATTCCCTCAAGATTCATTTTCAACAATTTAGTTGGGAGCACATCAACAGGCACCTCCTTTTTTTGTGACGTTAAATCTTGATTTACAGCAACTTCAACATGTGGAGTATCAGAGCTGCAGGATGCAACCACAAGAGTCAAAACAAAGGATATCAAAAAGGTAAATTTCATAAAATAAGGTTTGTACAAAGGTAAATGAAATTCACTAGTTGTCGCAGTAATGATTGTTAAAATTGAAAAAACAGATGGGCATTTTTACCTCTGAAAAAAGAAATTTAATCGTAATTTTACAAAAAAAATTAATGAAGATCAAGACCGCATCTTTTGTGATTTCAAACACAGATATTTCCAAGTGCCCGCAAGATGGGAAACCGGAATATGCATTTATTGGGCGGTCCAATGTCGGTAAGTCTTCATTAATTAATATGCTCACCAACAACAAAAAGCTTGCGAAAACCTCAGGTAAACCTGGGAAGACACAGCTCATCAATCATTTCATTATTAACGATGAATGGTACTTGGTCGATCTGCCTGGTTATGGATATGCAAAGTCCTCTAAGACAAATCGTGCAGAATGGGAAAAGTTCATTGTTAAATACCTTACTAAAAGAGAAGAGTTGGTCAATGTTTTTGTTTTGATTGATTCACGATTGGAACCTCAGAAAATCGATTTAGAATTCATGAATTGGTGTGGAGAAAAACAAATTCCATTTTCAATGGTATTTACGAAAATAGACAAACTATCCAGTTCTTTGCTGCAAAAAAACTTAGCAAAATATAAAAAGGAAA
This sequence comes from Crocinitomicaceae bacterium, assembly GCA_029249445.1. GTDB lineage: Bacteria > Bacteroidota > Bacteroidia > Flavobacteriales_D > Crocinitomicaceae > UBA4466. The sequence goes on from JAQWHI010000019.1 coordinate 39,294, forward strand.
TGCTCAAACAATGGGAATCACTTCCCCCAGTTTATACGACATCAAGTGAATCAAAATTTGGTCGTGAACGCTTGTTAAATTACATTGAACAGATCAATCTTGCGATTGAAGAACAAAGCTAAGGTATTCATAATGTCTTTTAAATGTGACCTTTGTCACGTTTCCGAAGTCATTAAATTCCGAGATTTGTTTGAATAAATTTTTAAAATGAAAATAGAACAATTATATACAAAATGTCTAGCTGAAGCCGCATATTACATTGAAAGTAACGGTGAGGTCGCAATTATTGATCCGTTAAGAGAAACCGATCCATACATAAAAATGGCAATGGATGATGCAGCAACGATCAAGTATATTTTTGAAACCCACTTTCATGCTGATTTTGTTTCGGGTCATGTAGATTTGGCGAATAAAACCGGAGCTTCTATCGTATACGGTCCAACAGCAAATCCAGGTTTTGATGCCATCATTGCTAAAGACAATCAAGAATTCAGAATTGGAAATGTGCGCTTAAAAGTTTTACATACTCCCGGCCATACGCAGGAGTCATCAACGTTCTTACTGATCGACGAAGAAGGGAATGAAACAGCTATTTTCACAGGAGACACATTATTCCTAGGTGATGTAGGGCGTCCTGACTTAGCAGTTAAAACAGACCTTACAAGAAATGAATTGGCAGGAATGCTTTTTGATTCGTTGCGGAATAAAATAATGCCTCTATCAGATGAATTAACTGTTTATCCTGCCCATGGCGCAGGCTCAGCTTGTGGTAAAAATATGAGTTCTGAAACTGTGGGTAAGCTCGGCGAGCAGAAAGAAACAAATTATGCACTTCGTCCAGACATGACCAAAGAAGAGTTCATTAAAGAAGTGACAGACGGTATTTTACCTCCACCACAATACTTCCCGAAGAATGCAATAATGAACAAAATGGGATACGGTGCTTATGATGCTGTTCTGGCAAACGGTAATCATGCGCTCAATTTAGATGAATTCAATGAAGAAATCGAAAATGGAGCATTGGTTCTAGATGTCAGGTCCCAAGGTGAATTTATTAAAGGATACATTCCAAACTCTCTTTTCATTGGACTGGACGGGACTTTTGCAATGTGGGTCGGTGCTCTCATTGAAGACCTCAACCAAAAGCTTATTTTGATTGTCCCAGAAGGAAGAGAAGAAGAGGCCGTTAAACGTCTCGCACGCGTTGGTTACGACAATACTATCGGCTATTTAAAGGGAGGCGTAGCGACCTACAAGAATGCAGGGAATAACTTAGAAACAATCACTTCAGTTTCAAGTGAAACGCTCGCTAAAGAATACGATGGGGCAGCGATTATTGATGTTCGTAAACCAGGTGAATTTGAGGCAGAACATGTAGAAAATGCGACTACCCTGCCGCTAGATTACCTAAACGACAATTTAACTGTATTGAATAAAAATAAATCCTATCATATTCATTGTGCCGGAGGATACAGAAGTGTGATTGCTATTTCTCTTTTGAAAAAGAATGGCTACACAAACTTAATCGATGTTGCAGGTGGATTTGCTGCATTAAGTGAGACTGCCATTCCTAAAACGACTTATGTTTGTCCCACAACCTTGAAATAATACTTAAAAAATAGTGAAAGCCTCGACGATAAATGTCGGGGCTTTTTTAATTTTACACCATGCAAAAAGAAGACAACCTAAAAGATATCATTTCGCACGCGAAAGAATATGGATTTGTATTCCCTTCATCTGAAATATATGATGGGTTATCAGCAACTTACGATTACGGTCAATTGGGGGCTGAATTAAAAAACAACATTAAATCCTATTGGTGGAAATCAATGGTTCAAATGCACGAAAATATTTTAGGAATCGATTCTGCCATCTTCATGCATCCTACAACATGGAAAGCATCAGGTCACGTTGATGCTTTTAATGACCCATTAATAGACAATAAAGATTCGAAAAAAAGATACCGTGCTGATGTACTCATTGAAGAGCATATCGAGAAAATTCGTTCAAAAATTGACAAAGACGTCAAAAAAGGAATCAAACGATTTGGCGATACATTTGATAAAGAACAATTTTTAGCAACAAATCCAAATGTTCTCAGAAATCAAGCCAAAATTAACGATATTGAACAGCGCATGAGAGAAACACTCGGGAAGGAAAACCTCGAAGGTGTTTACAACCTAATCATGGATTTAGATATTTCGTGCCCAATCTCTGGAACTAAAAACTGGACTGAAGTCCGCCAATTTAATCTGATGTTCTCAACAGAATTGGGCTCTGTTTCTGGTGATGCATCAAAAATCTATTTGCGGCCTGAAACCGCTCAAGGTATTTTTGTGAACTACCTTAATGTTCAAAAAACAGGTAGAATGAAGATTCCATTTGGTATTGCTCAAATTGGAAAAGCCTTCAGAAATGAAATTGTTGCAAGGCAATTTATTTTTAGAATGCGTGAATTTGAACAAATGGAAATGCAATTTTTTGTCCGCCCAGGAGAGGAAATGAAATGGTATGACTACTGGAAAGAGCAGCGTATCAAATGGCACAAAAAACTGGGGCTTGGAGAACAGAATTACAGATTTCACGATCACATTAAACTGGCGCATTATGCCAATGCAGCCGCTGATATTGAGTTTAATTTTCCGATGGGATTCAAAGAACTGGAAGGAATTCACTCAAGAACTGACTTTGACCTCAAACAACATGAAGCGCACTCTGGAAAGAAGCTACAATATTTTGATCCTGAAATCAATGAAAACTATGTCCCTTATGTCGTCGAAACATCAATCGGGTTGGATCGAATGTTTCTAGCCGTATTGAGTTCATCTTTTAAGAACGAAGACTTAGGAGATGGGAAAACTAGGGCTGTCCTTTCAATTCCTCCAGCTTTAGCGCCGTACAAAGTTGCAGTAATGCCGCTGACTAAAAAAGACGGTCTACCAGAAAAGGCACGCGAAATAATGAATACATTAAAACTCAATCACAATTGTGCATTCGACGAAAAAGATTCTCCAGGAAAACGGTATCGCCGACAGGACGCAATTGGAACACCATATTGCGTAATGGTCGATCACCAGACCATGGAGGATGAAACAGTGACAATTCGAGATCGCGATACAATGGAGCAAGACCGAGTAAAAATAAGTGAATTGGCCAACATTATTGATGGAAAAGTTTCAATGACAAACCTCTTGACTTAACTGAATTTAATTCAGCACATTTTTCAATTTCTTATTTTCCACGAATTACTTGGATGACAACGGCTACTAATACAATCCAGGGCAAACCATGTATCAAACAATCGATCCAATCTATGGTTAGCATCTTACGTCCAAACCAGATATTTTTGATTTGCTTCCAAATATGAGGTTCTGGAGAAAATGGTGCCAGTCCGAGTGTGCAAACAGCGACAACTGTAATCCCGAGGTATTTTTTCATTTTCTCTTTCTGAAAGGTTCAATGAGCTGCCCGAAAAAACTGTCTGGGTAATGTTCGTCGTTCGCAAACCCAAGTTCTATATCACGACCAGACGACGGAACATAACTTGTACCAAATAAATAATCCCAAATGCTCAATGAAATTGCAAAATTCATCCCGTTTGGATGGGATTTTGGAAACTCTTTTGCGTGATGCCAAATGTGCATTTTCGGGTTGTTAAGCAGATACCTAAGAGGTCCATAATCTAAGTTCAAATTGGCATGATTCAAATGCCCAATTAGTACAGATATGTAATAGATGTAAAAAATATTTTCAAATTGAAACCCGAACAATAAAGATACAACTACATACTTCGCAGGTCTATACACCATGTTTTCAACAAAATGATAGCGGAGGTGTGCTGCAAAACCCATTTCCTTTACAGAATGATGGATTTTATGAAATCTCCATAAAAATGGAACCCTGTGTAACAGCATGTGGACACACCATTGAACAAAATCAATGATAACAAAAAACAATGCCATTTGAGTCAACCAATGAACATTTGAAAAATCAACTAGAACGCCTCCTTTATAGCCGAGTATGGCCGTAAAATCACTAAACAATAAATAGGTCACTTTTACGAGTGCTGCAAAAGCGATCACATCAAAAATGTAGAAATTGAAAAACATGTAGAACGTATCCATCCAGAAATCCTTTCGTATTCTGTTCTGATTTCTGCGCCATGGCAATAATACTTCCAATCCCCAAATAATCAGAGAAATAGAAATTAAGAAATAAAGGCCATTCAAATATCCCTTTCCAAGAGGATCAGTAACAAGTTTCCATAGATAGTTTAATGAAGATTCGTAGGCACTTGATATGACTTCGAGGTAATCCATTCAAAGAATTTTTATGCAAAGGTAACTCATTCTAACACAACTAACAAGGAGATTTTAAACTTAGGGAAAGTCCCTCTAATTTAAAGATTGGTTATTCAAAATGAGAAAAAATTAGCTTCGTCCATGCCCCAGCGTTGTATGCCTCAATTCCAGCGGACTTTAATTGTCCTTTGGCAATTCCTGATCGCATTCCTGATGCACACACACAAATAACTGCAACTTTTCGTTCTTTAATTTGATTCACTCTACCCCCTAATGTTGCGAGTGGAATGTTCTCTGATCCCGGAAGAGCTCCCATTGAAAATTCTCCAGGATTTCGAACGTCAATAACAATTGCACCATCCTCCAAAAGCTTTTTATAATCTGTTTTTTTGAATAAATTTTGAAACATATACATCGTTTTTTCAAAAATAGACGTAAGCTGTTACATCCATTGTAACATAAGTTTCAATGGGTTTATTTCTTTCACTATTTTGTGGCTTTAAGATAAATTCGGTACGCCAATAATCCTGGAATTCCAAACAACAAAATGCCTGCAACCAAATAGCCCTTCGGTAATAAATAAAAAGTCTTTACACCCTCTAAATCTGCTTCACTGTAGCCCAATCCAATAAAATAAGATAAGCTCAGTGGAGCCTCAAATTGAACTTCCTGAAGCCCGTCTTGTTTTACAATGATTCCATCAAATAAATTAATGGGAAGTGTAAAGAACAAAAGTGCCAAAATAAGAGAGGTGAGTCCGAAAACAATGATTGGTTTTTGATATTGATTCTTCATAGGCAATTGCTGCATAGTTTGTACAGGATAAAATTACTTTTAATTTTACAACTGACACTGCAGTCATCAGGTCAGTTTCGTGGATTCAAGACATTGTTCAATTTAGAATTGATTACACGAATACTGTTTTTATATCGTTAGTGAAGAAGAATGAACTTGTATTCGAACAAACAGAAATGGAAAATAGCATTATTGGTGTTTGCCCTGCTATTGGTTGGGGTGTCTTTGTTCGTGTCTAACCGAATTGTTTCTAAAGTTGCAGAACGAGAAAAAGAACGAGCGCAGCATTGGGTCGGTGCAATTCAAAAAAAAATCGAATTGGTCCAGCTGACCAATAAAACATTTTCTGAGCTTCGAGAACAAGAAAGAGATAAAATGTCACTTTGGGTTGAAGCGACTACAGAAGCTGCGAAAAAAAGTCCATTGGATGAAGATTTCAGCAACAACTTCCCCCTTACAATTGCAAAACGAAATACAGACATTCCTGTCATCGCTGTAGACGATGATGGATATATTTCAGGAAGTAGAAATTTAGATTTTGATACAAGTTCACTAAGAGGACTTTATCCCAATGCAACGCGAAAAGAAATCATTCAAAATTATGACGATTCTCTCCTCGTTCTTGCGGGTATTTGGAAGAAGAAAAATGCGAGCTTTACTGTAGAAGTCTTCGATGGTTTTTTCATTTCATATTATTACACCGATTCAAAAGGAATTACTGAACTTGAATACAAGCGTGACTCACTCATTGAAGCCTTTAATACAGACCTGATTAACAACGAAAGCCTCGTTCCCGTGCTGTTGGTAGATGGAACAACAAAAAAATTAATTCGAACAAATATTCCAGAAGTCAATAAAAAAGAAAGTCGAACAAAGGAATTCATTCAAAGCATGAGCTCAAACGAACCGCTTCTGATTGACTTTCAAAATGGGACCAAAAGTAAATTGTATTATGGCGCAAGTCCAGAGCTTAAGCAACTCCAATATTTCCCATATATACAATTCATTGTAATTGGTTTATTTGCCTTTATAGGATACGTTATATTCAGTACATTTAGAAAGGCTGAACAAAACCAAGTTTGGGCAGGGATGGCGAAGGAAACTGCTCACCAGCTTGGCACTCCACTGTCTTCATTAATGGCATGGGTTCAATTGTTAGAATCGAAGGAAATTGACCCAATGGTTACGAAAGAAATGCAAAAAGATATTGACCGCCTGGAAAAAGTTACCGACCGGTTTTCTAAAATTGGATCAAACGCACAGCTTTCAGATAACGACATTTGCCTAACAGTTCGCAATGTAATGTCTTATCTAAAGCCAAGAATTTCAAACAAAATAAATGTGATTGTGAACTCGAATGGAAATATTCAAGTCAAGCATAACGCGTCATTGATTGAATGGGTTGTTGAGAATATTGCAAAAAATGCTGTTGACACTATGGCTGCCGAGGGGCAATTGGAAGTACATGTTTCAGAGGCAATCAACTGGGTTCATATTGACATTAAGGATACAGGCAAAGGCATTCCTCAACATCAGCTCTCTACAATCTTTGAGCCCGGTTTTTCATCAAAAAAACGTGGATGGGGACTCGGACTGTCTCTTGTAAAACGAATTGTAAAGGAATACCACAAAGGAAATGTGTTTGTTTTGGAATCTCAATTAGACATTGGAACTACATTTCGAATTAGTCTACCCAGATAATTTTACGTGCCATTCAAATCAACTTGTCGCATTGCCACAAACGATTTGATTATTCGATCTCCTACACCCGGAACCTCTACATGAATCAAATAAACTCCTGAAGATACCGCAATCCCTTTGTTGTTAATCAAAAGCCAATCTTGATACGTAGATGGGTTGTCTTTATTAAATGTTTTAATCAGTTTTCCATTGACCGAATAAATTTTAATTGTACAGCGTTCGGGCAAATTGGTGATTTTGATTCTCGAATCAATTCTATTGCGCTCATATTCAGAATATGCCTTATATGGGTTAGGTACAACATTAATCATTTCTAATGCTTCAACCAATTGACTCTTTAGTCCTTTTTCAGTAGTAATGTTTGACATGTTCCATGAGTATGCTGGTCTGCCTTGAAAATCATTTGTTGCAACAAACTCTTTGTACTCTTTGTTTACTCGTAGGCGAATCGTTACATCCGACTCCATGTGCGTTCTTCCCGCTCGAAGTAATGGGTATCCAATCCAAGATAAGCTCCCATAGAACTGACGTTTTGCGGCATTGTTATCCGCTTCAACCTCGAGCAACTTCATCCGCGCTAAATTCGTAAGCTCATTCTCTGCCTCATCTGGGATGTAAGCGGAAAAATCAAAGCCTTGGATGTAATTGTTAATCGTTGATGTTTGATAGCTAAAAACATAAAACGGTTGAACACCTCCCATTACTGGTGCCCCTTCCGAATCAACAAGCTTCTCTGATGGATTCCAGATCATATCTCCACCATTATCGTTTACCAAAAATGAATTCTCTCCAAAGGCCATATAAAGGCGTGCACCTGATTCAATATCAATTGCGTAACCCGGGAACCATCCCATTCCAGTTGTTGAAGAATTGTCTGGCTGACCATTTTTATCGACTGATGGACTCTTACGCATCTGTCCTGGTAGCGCTCCATTAATATTTAATGCTGCTATTCTACCTGTTTCAATAACAGGACAGCGCGTCCATTTGGCTTTATCTGATGTAATAACAATATCAACACTAGGTAAAAAACTTAAAGATGACGCATTTTTTGCAGATGTCGGGGTTCCATAATTGTAATAAGCCATCGGCATGTAACTTCCTTCAAATCCAGTAAGTGCATGTGGTGCAATTCCACCACCCAGAAGTTTCGAAAAAGTCTTATCTGGATCGATAAAGTTATTCGTTCCACCCCAATCTGGATAATTACAAGGGTCTAAATAATCTCTATAAGACGGACTTGTCTGATCCAAGCATTCATAACCTGGATCGTTGGCATCAGTCTCAGGTGAATACGTTCCAGAGCGAATCCAATTGGTTGGAAAAAACCCATCATTATCCGAAATAAAAGACATCCATTGTTTCGAACTGTCCGAAAAATTGAGCTCAGAGGAAATCATTTCTGTGGTATATTGCGCTCCATTTACTCCGTTTGGAATGGTATATTTCTGTTGTTTGATCTGCACAGAAATCCCCAATTCAGGGATAATCTGCTCGTTATTCGATGCAATTGTTCGTTCTGAAGAATAGGTTTCTAAAAGTATTCCGTTTTCTGTATCATATCGTTTAATAAGCCAAGAAGCTGTATCAACCCCATTAAAATTGGTTGGCGTATAATCAACGAACTCGCATTCAAAATATCCGTCTGTTACATTTAGTGGATCTACTATTTTTACATGAATTGGACCATTTCCTCTCGTGTACTCTGGCTTTTCCATAAATCCATTTTGGACAATGTACGCTTTTGACGCATCCGTTAATTCTATTGCTCGATTTCCGTTTCCATATCCGTCCATTCTGCGAATAATTGGAGAAGAGCCGTACTCAATATTTTGACTTGTACCATCTGCCTCTGGAGTGGGGTTGTGAGGAATAGCCTCTACAACTTTAACTTCACCTATTGCTGCTTTTCGACTTGCGATGTATGATTTTTTTTGTCCATTCAACGCCAATGGATCTGTCGGGTCGTATTTCTCATACTCGTTATGAGCATAGGCAATAGCAATGTAATAGTACCGCTTAAAATTAACCAATTCCTTATCCCCTTGGGCAAACTCATCTTCTTTGATACTAAAGCTATGTTGGATCCCCTCATCAGCACCATCAACGCGCTCAACTGCCACACTCGCTCCAAGATCCTCATCAAACTCGAAATTGATGATACGACCAATTCCATCCTCAATATCACATTGCGCGACTAACCTTGCTTTGGATACGTCTTGAATATCTGATAGGGCCACGTCATTCTGCTTTAACTGATAAATTTGATATCCTTGAAAACGATAATATTTGTCCGTCAAACTATCTTCTGGAGTGATTAATGGGTCAAATTCTACATATCCTTCATTAAAATTGTTTGAAGATGAAGAGTTGCTTAGAGTCAAAATCAGCTCATTTTCTAATTCTTGAATGGAAAGATTTGGGGCATGTGGTGCATCAAGAACACGAAAGCAATTTTCAAACAAGGCTTGTGCTTTGTCATCTGCGCGGCGCAGGACCTCAACCGAAGCAAAAGGGCCTCCGGAGGTCGCTCGGGCCCATACCACGCCCACTGTAATATTATTCACTGCGCCAGGTGTAAGTACAAATGGACCTGCAGATTGAACAAATCGACGATCATTCGGCGGATTGTTAGAAGTTTGCTCTGTCCATGGTGCTTGAGGATTACCTCCAGTTCCCCAACCCAATGGGTCTGTATCTCCAGGAAACATAAAATCACACGGAACTGTTGGGTCTGTTTCTGCGTCTGAAATATGACCGGTACCGCCATAGAAAAATGATGTGCCATCTTTCCAATACCCCTGCAAATAACTGTAATAGTCTGCCGCAGAAACTGGATCAGTTTGACTCGGGTTTGCACCAAGCGTTGTGTTACTATAGTATAGGAATTGACGCATTCCAAAACGCTCATTGTCAATGACACCATCTCCATACCCAATTCCATTTAATGCCTCATTGGGACCTATACCGTATGCATTGTCAATACCATCATTATCCTGATATGGACCTTCGAAAAAGTCGACACCAACGGCTGGTGGAATGCTCCCATAACCAAGCCAACCCGCATTGTCTCCATCGTAATTGTCTCCATTGTAGTAGTAGGCCAAACCACGACTTACATCACACCCTACATAATCATCCAACGGATCGCCCAATGCACCATCAGTAAAATATCCAAAGTAGGTGTCATAAAGTGTTTGAGTTCCCCTGTTAATTAGTTCATAATTATAAAAGGTCATATTGTTGATCTCATCATTCGACGAGAAAGCAAATGCCTGAGCACGAATCTCCATACCAATAGGGTCAGCACCTGTTTCCGTATGAATATTCCCCTTATCATTCATCACCCACCAATAATTTAAATCTCCATACAACGACACAGTGCGATCCGTTTCGCAGGCTTTCGTTTTATAAATGTCATGCCATGGGTAATCTCCATCCTCCCACCTGTACTCACCGTCCTCGTTTCTATCAAAAAAAGGAGCTAAATAATAATCTTGTCCCTGCGTAATGTCTCCGTGTGCAGGCCATTCCTTAATAATATCCGGAATCTCATAATCCTGAAACAGCTCCGATTGAAGATTTGTCCCATTTGCGGCATCTTCCATCCCAGCAGTAAACCATGCATCAAAAAGGCGGATTTCATCTTGTACAGTAATAAAGTGCTTGTCGTATGTATTGCAGTTTTCCCATGTAGTTTCTGCTGGACCCTGAGACAGCGGACCTGTCCAGTAATCTTGTCCGTTGCGGTAACGCAATGCAGCCAATTTAAGCTGCCCGTTGATGTCTGTTCCTCCGAGCCATAATGCAGAGGTAAAAAGCGCCATTATTCCCGAGTTTTTCGGGACCTCATATTGCGCTAAATTTTGACCGGGTATTTGCCATAAGTTACCTGCAGTGTGAACCAAAAACCGAACATTATTCAGCTCCATTGTAGTACTTGCTGTAGGCGGAGTACAATTCGCTGCTTTTGAGATGTCGAGACCTGCAGTTTGGGCCAACTCCTTACCCGCATATGGCTGCGCAAACAAATTACAAGAGATGAATAAAATAAGTATTGGGAGAACAAACCTCATAAGACAATCATTTATTATCCGAAAATACAGAAATTTCACAAGATGTAAAACCAAGTAAGCTCTGAAAAATCAGGTAACCATTACTCAATCAATTCAGGCGTCTTACAAACGTGATGAGTAAGTCGGTGATATCATCATACTCTCTAAAGCTCAATTCTTCATAGGTATCAAATATATCATGGTAATGTTTGTTCGGGCCCATTGTGTATATAAAGAATGCAGGAACACCATTCTCGGTGAACCAATAATGGTCTGAGTTGGCCGATGGACCGCGTCTTTTCACTTTGGTTAATAATTTTTTTTCTTCATTTATGCGTTGGAGAAGCTCAAACTCTTTTTCAAAAACTGTTGCATTCACTGCTGTAATTCCATCTTCACCTGAACCCATAATATCTAGATTGACCAGAAACTTAATTTTCTTAAGTTTCAGAATAGGATTTTCAACGAAATACTTTGAACCCAACAGCCCTGCCTCTTCCCCCGCAAAAGCAATGAACATAACATTGTAGTCAGATGGATTTTCTTTAAAGTACTTGGCCATTGTAAATAGCATTGCCGTTCCACTGGCATTGTCATTCGCCCCGGGGAAATAGGTGTTCGACCCCATGTGCCCCAAATGATCATAGTGTGCCGTAAACAGAATTGTTTTTGTACATTTCTTTTTCCCAGGCAAGTATGCAATGACATTCTGCGACATATAATTGTTCAATAGTTGTGCGTCAATCTCAACATTCAATGGACCTCCGGAATAGATTGAGTCTTGAATTTTAATCAGAGCATTTGGCAATTGCTCTGTGCTCACAGACCATGTGAATTTTTCATCTGTGATTTCAATCACATGGCAATAGGCTGCTAAAGCTTGAGAAATTCCAGACAACTGTTTTAATGTATCCAAGTCCAAATCAATCAAGTCTAGGACTACACTATTTCTATCTGTTTTTTCATTTCGAATGTCTCGAATGATTTTGCTTAACCCCTCACGATCAAAAAGCATTTTAGGAGTTAACCTAAAAGGTCTTAGTTCTCCGACAAAACCAGATGATGAAGGGTCAACAACAAAATGAACTCCTGGATTTAAAGAGAACGAGCCATTGTTAACTATCATGGGACCAGGAAATGTATTGACGGATTGTATTTCAAATGGCTGCAAAACGGTGCCATTATAACCTTCAATCCCTAATTTTTTAAACTCATCAACCAGGTAGTCTGCCGCTAATGAATCGCCTTTTTTATAGTAACCTCTCCCATAAAATTCTGGAGAACACAAGCTTTTTGTGATTCTCCTTACTTCATCAATCTGAGCAAAAGAAGAAAAGCTGGTAGATACAATTATGGAAAGGAGGAATTTAAGCATACCGCCGGTTTACAAAACTCATAAATTCAACAACTACCTCTTCTTCAGGATCCCAACTGTGTTGAACAGCTAACTGCGCAGCTTTTTCATTGGCTACATCAAGTGCTGTTTGGCTATCTAACATTTTAATCGCTTCAGAAAACATTTCACTAGAACCATCAAATAAATCATTGATGTAACGCAAACGCTGATTCAATCCAAATGCTCCAATCAAAGTCTCCAACTTTCCTGCAGAAAATCGCGATGCTACCGAATCATCATCGAGTTGCAAGCGCTCAAGGAACGATTCAGAAGTGCCTGCTTTTGTGACCGTCTCATCAAAAATGAGGTCCTCGGTACCTGAATCCTCTGCAATCGAGGAGGAGTCGTCAATAATTTCTTCCACATTTTCCTGAAGACTCTGGCCCTCCGTTTCCTGTTTCTTAGCAGATTCTGATGTATTGGATTCCTCTTCAATAGTATCAAAAATTGACAAATCAATCGAAGGCGCCTCCTCAGTAGTAACCTCTTCTTGATCAAGCTCTTCGATTGTTACTTCGACCTCAATTCCTTCAAATTCTTCTTCTTCAATCAAATCGCTTTCAGAAGTCTTTTCTTTGAAGGCATTGTAACGAAGAATAATACTTCGTTCGTGCAATTCCCGGGTGATTGATTCAAGCTCAATCAGCTCATCCAAATTTAATTTACCTGCCTCCAGCTGAGCAACCAATTCGCCCAATCTCTCTACTCTTGAGTTATATCCTTCTAATTTTTTCATGTTTGAATTCAAATTCAACTTTTCAACATTTTAATCAAGTTGCTAACGTTGTACAAAAACTATGCTACAAAATGACGACATTTCACAATCAAATTTAATCAAGAAAAAATGTTTGTAAATGCAGTTAATGACTTTTTCTCTTCTTATGTTTGTTAATAACCTCAAATCAGTAAAATAAGGCATGTTTTTAGAGCAAATCTCCAACGAAAGACGACAAAACGGATGGATTGAAGTAGTGTGTGGATCGATGTTTTCTGGAAAAACAGAAGAATTAATTCGTCGTTTAAACCGGGCTCAATTTGCCAACCAACGTCTTCTACTAATTAAACCCCGCATAGACAATCGCTACCACACCCAAAAAGTGGTGAGCCATCAGGGAACTAGTTTTGAGGCAGTATGTGTTGATGCACCTGACGAAATCATTGGCCTGTGGAAAAATGAAAAAGTTGTTGCAATTGATGAAGCTCAATTTTTCGACAACAGTATAGTTCAGGTGTGCTCAAATCTTGCAAAAGAAGGTGCTCGAGTAATTGTTGCCGGACTCGATATGGATTTCACTGGAGAGCCTTTTGGGCCAATGCCCCGACTTTTGGCAATAGCAGAGTATGTCACAAAAGTACATGCTATTTGTGTATCTTGCGGAGACTTGGCACAATTCTCACACAGAACAGCAGAAGACAAAGCGCAAGTTTTGGTCGGTGCGATAGAGCACTATCAACCGCTGTGTAGAACGTGCTTTAATAAAATGTCCCGTTGAAACTATCACTTTCATATCAAGATTTAGCTGCAGTTTTCTCAATTTCATTGCCTCTATCAGATAGAATCATTGAAACGGTATCGTTCGATACGCGGAAAATCAACAATGGAAGTAACTCACTATTTTTTGCACTCAAAGGAAACTTTCGAGACGGTCATGACTTTGTCCATGAGGCCTATAAAAAAAATGTTCGAACCTTTGTTGTAACAGACGCGCTGCCCTTCAAGCAACTTGATGCAATATTCATTGAAGTTGAGGATCCTTTAAAAGCATTACAACTTTTAGCTAAAAATCACCGTGAAAAATTTGACTATCCAATTATTGGCATCACGGGGAGTGCGGGAAAAACAATTGCAAAAGAATGGTTGAATGAAATTTTAAGCGGAACATTTAAAGTGATTCGAAGTCCAAAAAGTTATAATTCACAGCTCGGAGTTGCCCTTTCATTGTTAGAACTTAACGAAGATGCAGATTTGGCAATAATAGAAGCTGGAATTTCAAAGCCGGATGAGATGGACCTTTTGGAAGATATGATTCAACCAACACTGGGAATATTTACATCAATCGGTACATCACACAGTCAAAACTTTGACTCAATAGAGGAAAAAATTCTTGAAAAACTCAAGCTTTTCAAAAATACGGAACACGTTTTTATGCATTCATTAATCCCTTTTTCGATGAATGACGAACGTTTTCAAATTATTAAAACTAGCGATTATTCAGAGTTCATTCAACACATGTCATTTGGCGACGAAACAAGTTCAATTAATGCCTCTCTGATCGTTGCTTGTGCCCAGAAATTAGGTGTCAGTGATCCCCAAATAAAAAAACAACTTGAAACAATTGAACGTATTGCTCTACGTCTTGAAACATTTGAAGGTATTAATAACTGTACGATTATTAACGACACCTATAATTTAGATATTGATGCTTTTCGTTCATCACTCGAATACCAACTCAGCATTGCAAAAGGAAGGAATCGCACGGTAGTCATCGGAGGCAACACCGAAAATGATGAATTAACCAAATTACTTAAAGAATTTGAGCCAATTGAAGTTCATTTCTCTAACGCAGAGAAAAACGAACTAACCAACTTTCAAAATTCAGTCGTTTTGGTAAAAGGAAAACGATCCATGCAAATGGAGCGCTACGCAATGCGACTGCGTCTAAAAAAACACCAAACATTTGTTGAAATCGACCTAAATGCCATAAAGCACAACATCTCATATTTCAAACAGCAACTGCCGGAAGACGTAAAAATTTTGACAATGGTTAAGGCTTCTTCATACGGAGCTGGCATTGAAAAAATTGGACAGTTTCTTGAACGCATCGGCGTAGATTATCTTGGAGTTGCATATACGGATGAAGGCATCGAATTAAGAAAATCAGGAGTTACTATCCCAATTCTGGTAATGAATACAGAAAATGAAGGGTTTGAAGATTGTATTCAATACCAACTTGAACCATGCATCTATTCTTCTCAGCAATTGGACAATTTCATTCGACAATTGATCTACAGCGGTATATCGCTTTATCCAATTCATATTAAAATAGAAACAGGAATGAATCGCCTTGGGTTTAACAATAAAGAACTTCCTGCGCTTATCGAGACTTTAAAATCACAACCCGAAGTTCGAATAAAGTCCATTTACTCTCATTTGGCAGACTCAGATAATATTCATTCTTCATTTGTTCTTGAACAAGTGGAGCGATTCCAATCAGCGATCAGCTATATCAAAAAATACATGAACTATTCTTTTGACTGTCATATCTTGAATTCGGAAGGCGTCCTAAATCATTCCAAACACCATTTCGATATGGTACGTCTTGGGATAGGTATGTATGGTTATACGAAGACAGAGGAGCATAAGTCCTATCTGAATTACGCAATAAAATGGTTCAGTTCTATTTCGCAAATAAAATCAATTAAAGCTGGCGAGACAATTGGCTACGGCAGAAGCGGACGCGCCAAGAAATCCTTAAATGTCGGTGTTGTGCCCGTAGGCTATGCAGATGGTTTTCGAAGATCGCTTGGAAATGGAAAAGGAGGTGTTTACATTTCGGGGGTATTCTGTCCTATCATTGGCAATGTATGCATGGATATGGTCATGATCGACTTAGGGAACCTTGACATTCAACGCGGTCATCCCGTTGAAATACTTGGAGAATTTCAATCACTTGACCAACTCGCACGAGTGATGGAGACAATACCATATGAAGTCCTTACTGGAATATCAAGAAGGGTGCATCGAGTTTATATTGACGAGTAATCGCATCAAAAAACTCTCTTCATTTTTTCTTTTTAAGAATCATAGAATCAACAAGATTTCGGTCTAAAATTCTCAATTAAGTCACCTATCTTTGAAAGAATAAATTTATTATCTCAAATACAATTGATATTATGAACTGGACCAAAGATGATTTACATGCCTACCTATTGATTTGGTGCGCAAATGCCGATTTTATCGAGTTTGAAGAAGAGGTTGAACTAATACTTTCACAAATTGATACCAAGCGTTACAAAGCGTTACATAGAGAGTTTGAGAAAGACAATGACTATCAAAGAATAGAAAAAATAAAAACTGCTGTTCATGATCTTAATTACTCGGCGGATGAAATCAACTTATTAATTGATGATATGAAAGAAGTATTTAATGCTCATGGCCACATGGATACTGCCGAACAATCGATTTTATTGGGATTAAAACGAATCCTATAGAAATTAACGGCTGAATTTAAAGCTTGCTCCAGGAACGTTGAATGTTTCATCCAATTCAAACTTCTTAAAAAAGATAAATGTTCCGCCTTTAATGCTTCCTTTCAGCTGGATTTTTATTTCCTTCTTTGCGGCGTATCTCAACGCTTTAAGCAATACACCATCGACTAACTCAGCCGTTAAAAAAGTTTCAACAGTTGATTCTTTTTTGCGTTTTACTTTTACTTTTTCATTGAGTCTAACTTTCCCAATATACTCACCCTCGACATAGACATCCAACAAAGAGGGTTTTACTTTAAGTCCGTAACCATTCGGATTATACACGGTTGCCTCAAAAGAGAAGTCAATTTGTTTCCCATTGATCTTAGTAATGTGAATTTCCTCACCTTGCCGAATTTGAGGTTCAAGAAATGTGAAGAATCCACAAGAATTCAAAAGCACCAACAAAAAAAAGATTATTGTAAGTGAACGCATAAAAATTAGTCAACCAATTCGCTGTAATATTTGAAAAAATATGGAATCGTCTCAATACCTCGGTAGTAATTAAACAATCCATAATGTTCATTTGGGGAGTGAATTGCATCACTATCCAAACCAAACCCCATCAAAATCGTTTTTAACCCGAGTTCTTTTTCAAACATCGCCACAATTGGAATTGATCCTCCACTTCTTACTGGAATGGGTTTTTTTCCAAAGGTTTTTTCATAAGCCATACTTGCAGCATGATAGCCAATAGAGTCTATTGGAGTCACTGCAGGCTCTCCACCATGATGTGGTGTAACTTTAACTTTTACTCCTGAAGGAGCAATGCGTTCAAAGTGAGTTAAAAACAACTGAGTTATTTCTTCTGGGTCTTGATCTGGAACCAAACGCATTGAAATTTTGGCATAAGCCTTTGATGCTATTACCGTTTTCGCTCCTTCTCCTATATAGCCTCCCCACATGCCATTGACGTCTAGTGTAGGACGAATCGAGCCACGCTCTGGAGTACTATATCCTGCCTCCCCCATAACTTCATCAATGTCCAAGGCATCGCAATAATCTTCTTTACTAAAAGGTGCTTTTGCCATTTCAGCGCGCTCCTCTTCTGACAACTCTATCACTTTATCATAAAATCCCGGTATGGTAATGCGATTGTTCTCGTCATGTAATGAGGCAATCATCTGTGCCATTACATTGAGAGGATTCGCCACACATCCTCCGTATAAGCCAGAGTGTAGGTCTCTATTTGGTCCAGTAACCTCAACTTCAACATAGCTTAAACCTCTTAATCCAGTTGTTATCGAAGGAACATCATTGGCTAACATTCCTGTATCCGATACAAGAATAACATCAGCTTTCAGTTTTTCATGATTGTTCTTTACAAAAACCCCAAGGTTTGAACTACCAACTTCCTCCTCTCCTTCAATCATGAATTTAACATTACACGGCAATTCATCGGTCCGCATCATTGCCTCGAATGCTTTAATGTGCATATACATTTGACCTTTATCATCGCAAGCTCCTCGAGCAAAAATTGCACCTTGAGGGTGGATTTTGGTTTCTTTTACAACAGGTTCAAATGCCGGGCTGTCCCACAATCCAATTGGATCAGCAGGCTGCACATCATAATGCCCATAAACCAAAACAGTTGGTAAACTGCGATCAATAATTTTATCTGCATAAACAATTGGGTATCCCGCAGTTTGGCATATTTCAATATTTTCAGCGCCTGCCTCTGTCAATCGTTTTGCCACCTCTTCCGCCGTCCTGTTAACATCTGCACTAAATGAAATATCAGCACTTACTGAAGGAATTCTCAATAAATCCAATAATTCCTCTAAAAACCGTTCTTTATTTTTTGCTATGTATGCTTGTGTCTTATTCATCAATAATTTTCTTTTGATATACAAAAGTCGGAAATTCATTAAAAAGATTAGGTTTTCTTTTCACTTTATTCCATTTTTATGCAACGGTTTTTTCTGAATACGAGTCTAACAAGTGTGAATAACCAAAATATTGAACAAATGAAACCATCATTTCTCGCCACGATCTTTGCCATTGTATGTTTTTACAGCGGAGCACAAGCCCAAATTACTGTAGACAATAGCCAAAATCCAAACTGGTTGTTACAAAATATAATTCTCGGATTTGGTGTTACTGCGACCAACGTAACCGTTAATGGAGCAGCAGCCAACTCGAATCTGATTCAAGGAAACATAACAAGTTTCAATGCTGCGGGAACAACATTTCCAATTAACTCCGGTGTCTTAATGACAACAGGTAATGGTATTGCAGCTGTTGGTCCCAATTCTGGTGGAGGAACAACAAACAACAATCCAGCAACACCTGATGTTTCATCCGACCCTCATTTAAATGCAATTGCAAACAGTGGCGTTACAAATGGAACCGTTTTAGAATTTGATTTCATCCCTTCCGGTGATACCATCTCATTCAATTATATCTTCGGATCTGACGAATATCCTGAATTCTCCCCTTCAACATTTAATGATGCCTTCGGATTTTTCCTTTGGGGGCCTGGTATTACGGGCCCATACGCTTTAGCGGGTTATCCTGCAGGAGGAGAAAATCTTGCAATTATTCCAGGAACAACAACCCCTGTGACGATTAATAACTTGGGGCCTGGTGCTGGACAATATCCACAATTCTATCAGAACAATCTGAACGGTGCTGCTTATGGAACTGCTATTGAATATGATGGGACCACCACTCTGTTATCGGCAAACGCTTCGGTTCAATGTGGACAGACCTATCACATAAAGTTATGCATCTCGAACGTAGGTGATCAATCTTACGATTCTGGAGTATTCATTCAAGCAAATTCATTCAGCTCGGAAGCTGTTCAAATAGCTGTTGCAACAGTTTCAGGAGATACAACTGTTGTCGAAGGGTGTTCCACTGCTGATTTGTTGTTCATTCGCCCTCAATCGCAATTGGGAGATACACTTACTATTAACTATCAAATTGGAGGAACTGCAACAATGGGAACAGATTATTTAAATCTTCAAAATCCAATTACATTTCTTCCTGGAGAAGATACCATTACCTTGACAATTGACCCAATAGCAGATGGTGTTCCTGATAATATGGAATTCGTAACAATCACAGCAACCACAATTTCTATTTGTGGAGACACAATCGTTTCAACGGGTACGCTGTACTTTTTAGACTCTGTCCCAATTCCTATTGATGAGCCAGATCCTATTGTGCCTTGTGCCAATGACTCAATAATGGTCGTTGTGTCGGCTCAAGGAGGAACCCCTCCTTACTCCTATTCATGGGATGATCCTAACAACCAAGTTGGAGATACTGTCTATTTAGCCACTGTTGGACAAACAACAGGTAGTATCGATTATATTGTAACAGTTACAGATTACTGTGGCTATACCGATACCGATACAGTTACAATAACGTTAAATCAGACATTACAAATTGATACCATGATATCCAATCCAGCAAGCGCCTGTTTGCCTGACGGTTGGGTTTCAGGAACCGCTGTTGGCATAACACAAATCAATGGTCAACCATTTTACAACTGGACAGGGCCTGGACAAACAGGACAGTTTTCAGTAGATGGAACCGTTATGACTGATATTCCAACCGGATGGTATACATTCTCTGTTCAAGATGATGTGTGCTACGCTGAGGATAGCATCTTTGTGGATGTAGCCAACGCGCCTCAAGCAAGTTTAACTCCAAATATAACGAGTGGTTGTTCTCCGTTGGAAGTAGATTTCACTAATACGAGTCAAAATGCAGTATCTTTTGAATGGACGTTTGGAAATGGAGCTGTTCAGTCAGTGAATGGTATGGCATCTCAAAATCAAACGTACACAAACAGTGCTGTTGTAATGCTTGTCGCGTTTGACGCATCAAATTGCTCGGATACTGCATACGTCAACTTAATCGTAGAGCCTTGTGGATGTACAGATCCAAATGCATCCAATTACAATCCGCTAGCAACAATTGATGACGGATCATGTGTATACCCATTGCCAACTGTTAGCGCTCCAAATATTTTCACCCCTAATGGTGACGGCATAAATGATGTATTCTATCTCGAATCAACCAATACAGTAAATATTGAACTGATCATTTTAAACCGTTGGGGAAATGTTTTGTATGAAAGCAGTAGCATTAACCCAGCATGGGATGGGACTTCTATAAACGGGGTCAAAGCAACCGAAGGAACCTACTTCTATAAATATACAGCTACAGGTCCCGGTGGCGACAAAACAGATGGTCATGGGTTCGTTCAACTCGTCTTGAATTAAACCTTCCTATTGCACGAATATCAAAAAGCCCTGTTTGCGATTTGCAAACAGGGCTTTTTTACTCTATTATTGGACATATCCGATCTATCAATACAAAAAGTGATGGTAGGGATAACGTTCTTGGAAAATTGATTTCACTTCGCCATAAATTACCTTTTTCAACTCATCTATATTCTCCTTGTTCTGAGCTGAAATGAACACGCAA
Organism: Crocinitomicaceae bacterium; assembly: GCA_029249445.1. Classification (GTDB taxonomy): domain Bacteria; phylum Bacteroidota; class Bacteroidia; order Flavobacteriales_D; family Crocinitomicaceae; genus UBA4466. The sequence goes on from JAQWHI010000019.1 coordinate 60,230, forward strand.
TTTGCGTCCTGCAATTTATTCATCCATGTTTTCCTTAAGTCCTCCAATGAATAATTATTGGATTCCATTGGAGTCATATCATCTTCTTCTTTTTCAACGTAATCGTATGCATCAATTTTGTTAAAAACAACAACTGTTGGTTTGTCCTCAGTGTCAATTTCAGCAAGTGTTTTTTTGACAACCTCATACTGATCCTCAAAATTTGCATGAGAAATATCAAGAACATGAACCAATAAATCTGATTCTCTTACCTCATCCAACGTAGACTTAAAAGAGTCTACCAACTGATGCGGTAGTTTTCGAATAAACCCAACAGTATCCGCAAGTAAAAATGGTAAATTTTCAATTACAACTTTTCGAACCGTAGTATCAAGCGTAGCAAACAATTTATTTTCAGCAAATACATCCGATTTGCTCAACATATTCATAATGGTACTCTTCCCGACATTCGTATAACCCACCAAAGCAACACGAACCAATTGACCACGATTGCCTCGTTGCACTTTCTTCTGTTTATCAATTGTTTTAAGCTTTGCTTTGAGTAAGGCTATTTTTTGCTGAATAATACGTCTATCCGTTTCAATTTCTGTTTCTCCAGGTCCCCGCATTCCAATACCTCCTTTTTGACGGTCTAAGTGTGTCCACAGATTGGTCAAACGAGGCAGTAAGTATTGCATTTGAGCAAGTTCAACTTGTGTTTTTGCACTCGCTGTTCGAGCACGACTCGCAAAAATATCAAGAATTAAATTGTTCCGATCTAAAATTAAAACACCGAGTACCTTTTCAATGTTGCGCGCCTGAGAGGGACTTAATTCATCATCGATAATGACAAGATCAATCGCATTTGATTCCACGTATTTTCGAATCTCCTCTAATTTACCAGATCCAACATATGTTTTTGGATTTGGAAACTGTAATTTTTGGACAAACCGCTTTTCTGAAATTGCTCCTGCTGTTAAGGCAAGAAATTGCAATTCATCCAAATACTCCTCTGCTTGGGCTTCAGTTGTTGAGCCACTTATGACACCAACTAAAATACACCGTTCATCAACAGCATCAACTAAAACATGCCCTTGTCCCATATTAATTTCTCAAAGATTTTACGAATTCTATGGTATTGGCCAATTCTTGTTCAGTCTTAAAATACCTCCCTTGTCTTGGCATACCATTTATTCCATTTTTGATGATATGAATCATGGCTGATGAATCTAATTTTGAACGACTTAAATCTTTGGAACCAGAAGCACCCAATCTACCATCTATCCCGTGGCAAACCACACAATGCTTCATATAAAGTTCTTTGCCTGAACGAGAAACATAACTATCAGAAACTTCTTCATTTCCAGATTCACACGAAACAATTAGGAATACCAAAAGTAAACCAGTGCAAAAATACCTTAAGCCCATTGTCCTCCCAATACTTGCCAATAAGAAAATGGCCACGGAATTGAAGCTAAAATAATCAATAAACCAACCGTGTAGTTGACCAAGATTTTTCTGTGTTTATCGCGTGTTCCTCTTAGCTTCTTCTCGGCACGGCTTCGTCCAATTGTAATTATTACAATTGCCAATACCATTCCTATGATATGCTCCATCCCATAAAACCGAGAACTGTAATTCGACATCCAGCCCTCTGAGTAGTCAATACGCCCTTTGGCATTAATAAAATATAAAGCAATTCCAATTAGTAATTGCGTATGCAATGAAATCATGGCAAAAAGATTCAACATCTTGTCTTTCTTTACATAACGACCAGATGACTGGGATTTTGCAGCATTAAGAATTGCAGCAAGCAGAAGAACTAAAACAACCCATCTTAGACCTGAATGTGCATGAACTAATCCGTTGTACATAATTTTTATTTGCAAAAATACGAAAATGCATCATTCCACAGTCGACGCAATGTCCTTACATTTTTTTAATTTCACGTTTTAACAAAAGTTAATTGTAATGAGATCACTTTTATTTATCGGGTTTTTGTGTCTATGGAACTTCGTAATTGCGCAATCAGCGCCTAGCAACGGAATGAAAGATTCAAAACCAACATATTATGCATTAAAAGATGCGACGGTCTATGTTTCACCAACGGTCAAGCTTTCAAATGCAGTGCTTATCATTAAAGGAAATAAAATTGAACGCGTTGGGAAAACAGGATTGACAAAAATTCCAAGTGGAGCTGTTATTATCGACTGCAAGGATAAAATAATTTTACCGGCTTTTATTGACTTACATTCAAGTAATGGAATATCCAAAAAAGAGGGAAAAACGAGTAAAAGCGATGGTGTTTACTACTGGAATCAGGCCATACATCCTGAAGTAGATGCATCCAAACTATACAGCTTCAGTGAAAATGCAGCCAAAGAAATGATTAAGAAAGGATTTGGATTTGCACTAACCCACAAAGAAGACGGTATCTCGCGAGGGAAAGGGGCACTGATCTCACTCAATCCTGAGGCTCAATCAAACATTTCTTCTTTGATCAATACAAGCTATTTTTCTTTTGAAAAAGGAAGCTCAAAACAAAGATATCCGTCATCTCAAATGGGAGCCATTGCACTTTTGAGGCAAGCATTCTATGATGCTCAATGGCACGATGAAACTAATAATTATTTGAACCTTTCGCTCGATGCGTTAAACCGTCAGAGAAATTCAACAATGTTCTTCAAAACACGAGATAAACTTGAAATTCTGCGGGCCCAAAAAATTGCAGATGAATTTGAACTTCGTTTCAACTACTTGGGGTCTGGAAACGAGTATGAAATTTTGGAGACGCTTTCTGAATTAAATTCAACTGTTATTCTCCCATTGAATTTTCCAAAAGCATACGACGTTAAAAACCCATATATCTCAAGACAAATACCTTTAAGCGAACTCAAACATTGGGAATTGGCTCCAATGAATCCCTCCATCTTGCACAAAAATGGCATTAATATTTGCCTAACGGGAAAAGATGTTTCCTCAAAAGACTTTTGGTCAAACTTGAGAAAAAGTATTGCCCATGGATTATCAATGGAAGATGCACTGAATGCATTGACCCTTGAACCTGCGAAAACGATACATGCACAAAATCTGCTCGGCTCACTCGAAGAGGGCAAATATGCCAGCTTCATGATTTATGATTTAAATCCACTTGTAGAAAACGCTGTGATTTTGGAATCATGGCTCCTAGGAAATAGAACTATACACGACGAACTTTCAACAGAAAACAAAATTCTTGGCAAATACAATATTTCACTCAATGGAACAACCTACCCAATTGAAATTAAAAGCGGGAATGGAAAAAAGACTCTGAAAGGCACACTTCGATACAAATTAAAAAGCGGAATTACCGCAGATACAACTGTTAATTTATATGTTTTTCATAACAAGAATGACATTACTCTACAATTCAACATTAACAACTCTGAGCTCAACGGAAGTGTTGCACTTCGCGGAAAAGTTTCTTCGCGAATGGGAGTTTTTGAAGGAGAAGGCTTATTGCCCAACGGCGATTGGGTAAAATGGACTGCGATTCGAAGCAACTCTGCAAAATCAAAGGAAAAGAAAACAGGGTTCATCGTTCCAGCAGATACTGCGGTCGAAACATGGTACCCAAACTTGGCATATGGATTCTCAGAATTGCCTGAAAAAGAACCTTTGATCATAAAGAATGCCACTGTCTGGACAAATGAAGCGGATGGCATAATTGAAAATGCCACTGTCGTTGCTGAAGATGGTATAATTATCTTTGTGGGTACTGGAAATTATCCTAAACCATTGGGAGCAAAAATTATTGATGCCAATGGCAAACATGTCACATCTGGAATTATTGATGAACATTCGCACATTGCGATCTCAAAAGGAGTAAATGAGGGTGGACAAGCAATCTCCTCTGAAGTGAGTATATCTGATGTGGTAAATCCAAAGGACATCAATATTTACCGTCAACTTTCGGGCGGAGTAACAACGGCTCAATTACTTCATGGTTCAGCAAACCCCATAGGAGGTCAATCGGCATTAATTAAACTAAAATGGGGGTTTTCTGCTGAAGAAATGCTCATTGATCAAGCACCTGGCTTTATTAAATTTGCCCTTGGCGAAAATGTAAAACAGTCCAGCTCAAATTACTCCAGACGGTTTCCTCGAACACGCATGGGCGTCGAACAAGTATACTACGACGCATTTGCTCGAGCTTTAGCATACGAAAAAGAATGGCAACAATGGAATGAAGGTACTGCTGATGAAAAACCAAGAGTTGATCTAGAACTTAATGTTCTACTTGAAATATTGCACCGCAAGCGCTTCGTAACTTGTCATTCCTACATTCAATCTGAAATCAATATGCTCATGCATGTAGCCGACTCAATGGGCTTCAATATCAATACATTCACACACATTCTTGAAGGATATAAACTTGCTGATAAAATGGTCAAACACGGCGTTGGTGGATCAACATTCTCGGATTGGTGGGCATATAAATATGAAGTAAATGATGCCATACCCTATAACGCTGCCATGATGAACGCACAAGGAGTCGTTGTTGCAATCAATTCTGATGATGCTGAAATGGGTCGAAGACTGAATCAAGAGGCGGCAAAAGGAGTAAAATACGGAGGCATGGATGAGCAAGAGGCATGGAAGATGGTCACTCTAAACCCTGCAAAACTTTTGCACCTCGACGATCAAATGGGGAGTTTAAAAGTTGGAAAAGATGCAGATATTGTCGTATGGTCGGATCATCCACTTTCAATTACAGCAAAAGTAGAATGTACTGTCGTCGATGGAATGGTACTTTTCGATAAAAAACGAGATGCAGCATTGCGAAAAATAAATCAACAGGAGAAAGCACGAATCGTTTCAAAAATGCTACAAGACAATAATGCCGGTGGAAGGAAACGTCCATTTTACAAAAAGAAAAAAGGACATTACCACTGTAACACGATTGGGGAAGAAAAATCAACTGAAGAAAATCATCATTAATATGAAAAAGAGTTTACTATCACTATTACTTGTCTTTTTGTGCTCCAATGGGTATGGACAAGCACCATCAAAAATTCTACTGGTAGATGGATTTCTACACATCGGAAATGGTGAGACAATAGAGAGAGCTCTAATTGGGATTGAAAATGGAGAAATTCGCCTAATTAAAAATGCATTGGCTCACTCCTTTAATGAAAAAGATTGGGATACAATTATTCCACTCAAAGGTGCACATATTTATCCTGGATTTGTTGCTCCAAATACAACTTTGGGTATTACCGAGATAGATCAAGTTCGTGCATCGCATGATTTCCGGGAGGTCGGTGTTTATAACCCGCACATTCGAACTCAAATTGCATTTAATGTTGAATCAAAAATAATAAGTACAGTGCGAACAAATGGCGTATTAATTGCACAACCTACGCCGCGCGGAGGAAGTATTTCGGGGTCATCGTCCGTAATGAAGCTCGATGGATGGAATTGGGAAGATGCTACCATTTCAAAAGATGATGGAATCCACATAAATTGGCCTTCTTCGATGAACAGTAATGGTTGGTGGGCTGAACCAGCACCCAAATCGGCGAATAAAAAATATGGAGATCAAGTGAAGGAATTGGAGCACTTTTTTACCATGGCCTCAGCATATGCAGCAGGGAAAAAAATAGAGCAACAAGATGGTCGTCTTGAAGCATTGCGATCCTGCTTCAAAGGAAACAAGCGCGTTTATTTTCATGCAAATGAATTGCAAGAACTTCAAGATGTCATCTCTTTTTCTGAAACCTATAAGATCAAACACCCTGTTATTGTAGGAGGATATGATGCCCATTTAATTACACGAAAATTGTCAGATGCCAAAATTCCAGTAATGGTTGTTCGACCTCATAGTTTGCCGGAAAATGAGGAAGATGATATTGATCTTCCCTATAAACTTCCTGCACTTCTTCAAACAGGGGGAGTGAAATTCTGCATTCAAAATGCAGGAGATATGGAGGCAATGAATAGTCGAAACATTCCTTTCCTTGCAGGAACCGCAATGGCCTACGGATTGACAGAGGAGGAAGCTGTACGAGCAGTTAGCTTATCTAGCTGCGAAATCCTTGGGATTGATGAAAAATATGGAAGTATTGAAAAAGGAAAGTCTGCCACTCTCTTTGTATCCAAAGGAAATGCATTGGATATGCGCACAAATGACGTTATAATCGCCCTGATTGATGGCGCATTCGTAGAACTAAGTAACATGCAAAAAGAACTCTATAATAAATACAGTAAGAAGTATAAGAACTAATACTTCAAAATGAAAATTGCAGCGACGAACGTTAGTTTTTTCGGACAATTCGTAATGTTCGATTTACGTTATTTGAACGAATTTCAACAAGGTATATCGCTGGAACACCCTTTATTTCAAGCTGTATTTTTGATTTCTTTTCAAAATTCAAAACTTCTACAACTTGACCAATTAAACTGCGAACAGTAACAGAAACTTCGGACTGGACCTTTCCAAAATCAATTGTCAATTCTCCCGATGTTGGATTGGGATAAAACACAAGTGATTCCAATTCATTTTCATCCAACCCATTCAATTCAAAAACAAAACATTCAGAGGTGTCCTTACATCCATTCTCTATCACCTCCACAGCATATTCGCCATCCATCAATGGTACGAATATCTGATCTGTTGCTCCTAAAATTATGGAGTTGTTATTTTCACAATCAATCCATTGATAAATGGCTCCGTTAGCAATTGCACTTAATTGAATGTCATTTTGAGTTACTCCGACTTCAACATCAACAAGTTCAAAAATGATTGAATCGGAATAGAGTGTACAGCCGGAATTCAAATGATACGCTACATGAATCGTATCTCCCTCTGAAATATTTTGATAATTGTAACTCGGAGCATTACTTGAATTCACAATTGAATCATTTAAATAATAATCTACTGACTGCGCATTGTTGTTACTGAAAATGAGAACTGAATCGTATTCACAAAAAGCGGATGTCGGGCTTAATGAAGGTACTTCTTCCCAAACATGAATGTAATCTGTAAACAATAGAGTATCAGTTCCAATTGAATTTGTTGCAATTAATTGAATCGAATAATAACCAGACGAATCAAAGCTAAGTTGAGGATTTATCGAATTGGTATTGGTTCCATTTTGGAAAGTAACCGTATTTGGCTGAATACTCCATTCGTAAGAATCTCCATATACAGTGAAGTTGTTTAGTGTCACGACATCTGAATTACAAAGTTCTGTATTCAAACTGAAAAAATTTGCAAGAGGAGATGTCACAATTTCTATATCATCAATGGCCAAATCAGAATAAAAACCTCCACCAGTAGAACCTCTTATAACAACCACTAGCTTGCTTCCTGTAAATTGTGACAAATCAATAATTTGATTGATCCATTCATCGCCTTGAGCTCCTATTACTGGAACCATAATGTCTTCATATAATTCTCCATCAGCGATTGCATCGACGTGTAATTCTCCGATTGATGTTCCATAAGCATGATACCAAAATGAGAGTTCTGCTTGGTTGACTCCTGTCATGTCCAAACATGGAGAATACAATCTCGCTGTGCTATTTACACATGGCCCAGACGCTTCCAGATACAAATACTTTCCTGTCCCAGTTGTATGATCTCCTGATGGTCCCGTGGAAGCTGTGCCTGTGCCATTACTATCCGTTCTCCAATCAATATCATCACCGGATCCATTTGGAACATTGTACCATCCATCTTGCAAGGTACAATTCACAAGTTCACAATCCCATGAAGTGCTGCAATTCGTAAAATTGTCAAAATCTTGAGTAAGCGTTGCACTGCTGCTTGAACTCGGATACACTTCAATAAGTGAACTAATCGTATCGTTTGATGAAATCATATCCCCCGGAAGCTCTGTCCAAACCTGAATAAGATTGGTCCCTAGGCCCAAATAGGGAGTCGCTGAAATCGTATGTGAATAACTTCCTCCAGTAGAAATAGAACCATAAATAGTATCGTGATAAACCATTCCGTTATTCACCCTCAGAGCAATAGGAATCGAATCTATTGCATTGACACCCCAATTTCGAAATAAAACTTCAATATTCTGAGTTAATCCCGCCATACATGAGGGGATATTTTCTATTCCAGGACTCACAAATTGTAATGGTCCAATATCATTGAAATTACAATTTAAATCATTTGGAGACCGCTCAATTGCAATAGCTCTCCTACTTATGATTCCATTTTGAACAACTGCAATTGACACATATTCCATCTCTGTGGTAGAAAGGCCATTCAAAACAAAAGAATTCACTGATGAATATCCCACAGAATCCATATAATCCCCTACAATACGATAAACAACATAACCATCTGCATTTTGGAATTCATCCCAAACAAACAGCGAAGAGTCAGAACAACTCCATACAAGATCCAATCCTGAGGGCTGTGCCAAAATCGTAAAGACGGTATCGCTTATTCCAACAACAGTTCCTCTTTCGAGTTTTATCCGTGCCTGATTCGTAAATGTTTCAGGAACTGTCCAATCGTAATAACGGTCGTTTTCATTAATTCCTGACGCTATTAAATTCCATGTTGAACCGTTGTCCGAACTGAAAGAAAGATCAAAAGTCAAATTGCTATCGCAGGCATCCCAACGAATTCTCTCCGTTTCATTTGGCACCCACTTTTCTCCACCATGAGGATGTGTTACAACGATATCATCATATACAAACTCGTACGTTATGAAATATTCTTGCGGCCCCTGAGGCACCATCGTACCTACTACTGATAATGAATAATTTCCTGCTATTGGATCCTTCAGAGTCACTTGTTCGACATTGTTCAAGCTATCTGTTGAACGAACGGCATAATCATCAAGAGTAACCGTGCTAAAATTTGGATTGAGTACCCAAGGCTGGTAGCTGATTGCATTCGGGTCCTGTAAAACAATGTCTAGGTCATTCACAATAGCACGCGAAACAATTCCAGGTGTCGCTTCCCAATCAACCCAATAAACGAGTACTTTTAATTCTTTCAAATTTTGAGGTACTGCAATTGTATGCGTATTACTGGCTCCTTGAGCAATTGCTGATACACTGTGCTGTCCCTGACGAATCACCTCATATGCTCTACGCGCATTCACGTGACCAAAACCTGTCTTAAAATCCGGACCTGGATTTAGCATATCATCCGCCGTATTTAAAATTACTGCTTTCAGCAATCCCGAATTTGGTATTACTCCTCCGTTATGGAAGCGATATGCCTGATTCAATTGTCCGTATACACCTGCCAAATTAGGAGATGCGTGAGAAGTTCCTCCAGCACCTGGAGCAACAATATTGGGCAGTATGCGACCGTCTTTTGCAGGCCCCCGACTACTAAATCCTGCCAGTGTTCCGTCATTCCCAGACGAACCGACCACAAAAATATTCTTCGCCATCTTTGGCAACCCTGTAATATTTCCCCATCCTGCAGCCCCAGCATAGCAATTGGATCCGCCAATATTACCCGCCGAATGCGTAATCATAAAGGATGGATAGGTGCGGACCAAATTGTCGTAATTCTGAGATGACGAATTGTATGTTTCAGAGCCTGAGGGACACCCCCATCCAACAGACCTATTAATTATAGTTACTTGATTTAGGGCTGCATTTGCAAAATCAAACCCTCCCGAATGAACCTCTGCTCCGAACGCTGTACCTCGATCTTTAGGGTTGACATTCCCTGCACTCCCCATTCTCATGGCAACTCCAGTTTTATGACCACTTATATTTGTGCTTGTTTCATTTGATCGGTCAATACGGCTTCGAAAATTTGGATCTTGAATAGGATCTACAATCCCACCTTCCTCTACACCAATTTTAACACCAGATCCATCAAAATAAAAGCCTTTGCCTGGATTATCGGAGATGTAAGTACTTATGATCCGTTCGGACTCATCCAAAATACCGTCTGCAACAATAGGAGGTGCAATGAATTCAATACATTGTACAATCGGGTGCTCGGCGATTTCATACAGAAGTTCTAATGGACATTCAATTGAAATTCTGCCTTTCTCGATATTTATCTCGTTTACTTTTGAACCAAATTCACTCGCAATTATAGAAATGTCAATAGTACTGCCATAGTTCCAGAACAACACCTTAACTTTTACATTCTCTTTTCTCCCTGCATACTGAGGTATATCTCCAGATTTAATCTCATCAGGAACTTTCCAATCAGACAGTACTTTCGTGATATTTAGAATATTTGCCTGTATCAAATCATCAAGATCAATATCAGGACTGATAGACGAAACCCATGCATAATTGGGGATATAATTTAATAAATCAATTCCTAAGCTTCGCAAACGAATTTTCTCATCGGCCGATGGAATGTCATTAAATTGAATCAGTGCATAAGTCAAATCGTTAAAACGTGCTGAGGCATCGAATTTTATTTGATTCCAGTTGCTGGACAAATCGGCTTGAATCGTTATTGGTGCATCAGAAAGGTATACGGTATGACTCGGAGTCCTAAATTGAGTTAAGGCACTGAAAGAAGTAAAATACAGAGATAAAATAAGGATGTAGCGACACATATTTTGCTAAGGTACAACTATTTCCTATTTTTCAGAAGACATCAATCTCTTTTGTTTTGACATCTAAAAAACAGCACTCTCCCAAGACCAAAAGAGAACAACTTCGGACGATATTCAAAAGATTCTGCAAAATAAATGAAAAACACCAGATGGTTTTCGAGTCTGATTTATTAAATTTGGAATGAATCTAAATAATAATAGAATTATGTCATTTGAATTACCCCAATTACCATATGCATACGATGCTTTGGAACCACATATTGATGCCAGAACAATGGAAATACACCATTCTAAACATCACAATGGATATACAAACAACTTAAACAATGCAATTGCAGGAACAGCATTTGAAGGAAAGTCAATCGAAGAAATTTTAAAAGGATGTGCTGACAGTCCAGCAGTTCGTAATAACGGTGGTGGCTTCTGGAATCATAGCTTATTCTGGGAAGTTATGTCACCAAATGGCGGAGGAGAGCCAACAGGGGATATCGCTTCAGCGATCAATAGTACATTTGGATCTTTCGCCGAATTTAAGGATGCTTTTGCAAAAGCTGCAGCCACACGTTTCGGCTCAGGATGGGCTTGGTTGTGTGTAACTGACGGTAAATTAGAAGTGTGCTCAACGCCAAATCAAGACAACCCGATTATGGGACACGGATGTGAAGGAACGCCAATTCTTGGATTGGATGTTTGGGAGCATGCTTATTATTTAAATTATCAAAACAGAAGACCTGATTACATCAATGCCTTTTTTAATGTAATCAATTGGGACAAGGTAAGCGCAAACTATGCAGCAGCCCTTTAGATCTTAATGTGACCTTTACTGGTAGATCAAACAAAAATACGAAGCCGTTTCTATATCCAGAAACGGCTTATTTTTTATCCATTAATCGAATGTGTTAATTTGAGTAGGCAATCATGTATTTTTGTTTTTACTCATTTTCATCAGAGCGTTGATAAACCAGATGAATGCAATAAATGCAATTGGTAAAATAGGTGTTAAGTAGCGCTCTTCATTCAGGCGCTGTTCAAAAATCAAATAAAGAATTGTAATTACTGAACCCATACAAATCAGCCACAATTCAATTGGAACATTCTTCGATAAAAATGAAATTATAAATACCGTTATAATTGAACATAACACCAGTAATAAACTTGTCCATCGCAATGCCTCCATCCAAAAATCACCGCGATATTTTGTCTGAAATAGTGTTAAATGCAAGTGTGAATTGATAAACAATTCGCTCGCACTATTGAATGGGGTGTAAACATAAGCGTCCATGAGATTCGAACGAATCAAACCGTCCTGCAGATTCATAACTTTCTTGGAAAAATAGCGTTCTTTTTTGATAAGTTTTGAAAAATCATTTTGAGCCATCGCTTTCCGCTGATAGGAGCAAATCTGCTGATAATCTGATAGTATATCAATAACCTTATTTTGATAGGAAAGCGGAACATTGCCGATTGCTTTATCTAAATTCTCTTTGCTTTCATTTTCTTGCAACAATGACATCGTTTCGTGAAAACGATCACTTTTAAACTCCCAAATCTTGAATAACTCGCCCATTCTATGATGAGGAGACCTGTAATACGAATAGTTGTTTTCTGAATATATTGGATGCAGCGAAAATGATCCTGTATGAATATACGTTCGTAACATCCAAAGTGCAAAAGGTATCAAAATAATACTCGAAATTAGCGCTAGTTTGAATTGCTTTTTAACAAGTAGGTATCCCATAAATAACACAATCAGAATCAGTAATTGTGGTCGAACTAAAATCAAAAAAGCATTTGTACCAATCCACCGATAAACATTCCCTTTACTCCGAAGGATCAGTACCCATTCATAAAACGACCACAGCAATAAAAATGGAGAAATTCCTTCGGTAATTACGTGATATAAAAAACTGCTAAATATTGGAGAAAAAGCAAATATAGCTGTGCCCAAATAAGCCCATTTACGACTCAATTCAAACAATATCAGTAACTTAAAAACAATTATAATAGAGAAGAAACAACCAATAATTTGAATCCATTTTAAAAAGAAATAGGGATTTGAAGGAAAACAAAAGTTCCCCACCAAGAATAGTATTCCGTATCCGGGTGGTCTTTGAACAAATGAACTGTTGCCGCGCGAACCATCTTTCCAAGTTCCTTTGGTCACCCAATTGATTGGAGGTTCCAAATAACTTGCGTCATCAGCTGTTAGAATCCGTCCATATGCTTCACGATGTGCGTGATTTTTCTTTACGTAAGAAAGGTTTGATTCCTGCAGCATTACAGCAAGTAATGTGCCCAGGAAAGCCAGTGCAATAAGATAGGTATATTTGGTTCTCAATAGAGTTGTTTAGGCGAACTCTGTCATGTTGACTGCCACAACTTGTGTAACTTCTGGAGCAACTTTTTTGACCTGCTCCTCAAGCCCAGCTTTCAATGTCATCATAGACATTGAGCAATCTTTGCAAGCCCCCATTAACCGGACAGCAACTGTTCCATCTTCTCTCACCTCAACGAGTTCCATATCACCCCCATCTGCAAGCAAAAAGGGACGAAGCTGTTCCATTGCTTCCAATACTTTCGCCTCTATAGCTTTCGTGTTTACTGACATTAGTTCTCTTTCAATGCGTTTACTTGCTCTACAAATTTACGAACTAATTCCTCAAATGCCTCAGAAATCGGCGTGTTTTCTTGAAACACCGCCGGACGACCAACATCTCCAGCTTCTCTCACTCCTTGTACAAGGGGAATTTGACCTAAAAATGGAACTCCCATTCCAGAAGCTAAGTTTTTTGCACCATCACGCCCAAAAATATAGTACTTGTTTTCGGGAAGTTCTGCTGGGGTAAACCAAGCCATATTTTCAATCATTCCAATTACTGGAACTTTAATTGTATCTAACTTGAACATATTTACTCCTTTTCGTGCGTCTGCTAGAGCCACCTCTTGGGGTGTACTTACTACAATAGCACCATCTAAAGGGACCGTCTGAACCAATGACAGGTGAATATCACCTGTTCCAGGCGGTAAATCAATTAACAAATAATCCAATTCACCCCAATACGCATCTGTAAACATTTGTGTTAAGGCCTTTGAGGCCATCGGACCTCTCCAAACAACAGCATTGTCCTGCTCGGTAAAAAATCCAATCGAAAGTAATTTTATTCCATAACTTACTACGGGGTTAATCATTGGCTTACCTTCAACATCAAGCATCGTTGGTCGCTCTTTAACAACATCGAACATTGTCGGCATAGAGGGCCCATAAATATCGGCATCGACAACCCCCACTCTATAACCCGCCTTTGCAAGCCCTCCGGCCAAATTTGCAGTAACAGTTGACTTCCCAACACCGCCTTTACCTGAAGCAATAGCAACTATATTTTTTACTTCTGGAAGGATTTTACGTTGCACCTGCTCCGCTTTTGCCTCAGCAGGCATTGCCATTACTTCACAGATTACAATCAATTCCTTACCAAATTTCTTCTTGAGGTTAAACTCAACGGCTTCTTGCATTCGCCGACGCGCATGAAGTGCTGGATTGGTAACCAAGACCTTTAGAGAGACTGAGCCCTCTTCAATCTTTTGAAGTTCAACTAAATTTGCTGTGACAATATCTTTTTTCAGATCAGGTTCCATAACCGCACCCAATACATCTAAAATGTTTTCTCGTAGTAATTCCATGATTTGTTTTAGAGACCTGTGGAAAAATTCATTTATTTCTCTTTGAAAGAACGAATTGATTTGGCCATTAATTCAATAATTTTTTTTTTATCGCCTTCTTCACGTGACTTGAATGCGTATGTAATCCCATTGACCGTGCGAAGCCCATATACATGATAAGATCGATGTTCTTGTCCGACCGCCTCTGAAGCATCATCTGCTCCGGAAACAATCAGCTCTCGCTCGTAAACAATAAGTTCTGGCTCATTGACTAAATAGTTTACCTTGAAGAACTTCTTACTCTCGATAGCTCGTTTTTCCGAAAGAATCAAATCTGAGATATTGGCCATATCTTCAATTTTCATTATGAAATTCAATCCGATGGTAATTCGCCAAAGATGATCTTCATAACGCGTCACTTCTGGTTTTGTTGATGCTCCAATATTCGCCGTTTCGTCGGGTAAAAAAATAGTGGCAGCGATTCCGTAATCACTCATGTCAAAAGATTGAAATCCAAAATAATCATCGTCGATTGAACTGTTGGAATTGGGAGCGGATTTTTCTTCGTCAGAACATGATGAGCAAAGGAATAACAAACCCAAAGCACCAATAAAAATAAAATCTTTTGAAAGAATTCGTCTCATCATAACCTTCAATTTGCTACACCTAATTGCAAGTCGATACACAAATATACAAAATGCTTTCGATGCAGCAGAAACTTAGAGAATCATTACTCCTTTTACACCAATTATGGGAATATTTTTCATATTTTCTTCCGTAATTGAATCCGGTACAAAAATAAACTTCTTGTCATACATTTTGTCATGCTCCCAGAAGCTGACCCAGTATTCATTCGTCAAGCCAAAAACATCTACCATTATCGGTTCTATTTTAGCTGCCTCATTAGGAAGTAAAACATCTATTTTATGTCTTAAGATAGATGTACTTATTTTTTCTCCAGTTGTCATATCAACGCCATAACCTTTGCTTGTAATAAGAATCTCATCAATGATATCCGGACGAAAGTTGATCAAATAAACAGTGTGAATTTTCTCCTGAAGATCATTCAACTCCTGAACGATCGCTACTCCAACATTTTCCATCTTCGGCCCCAAAAGCTCTTTCCGCATTTATTTTTTGATTTGTGACACTTATCAAATACCTGAAAGTATAAAGTATCTCGGTTCTTATTTATTGTTATACGTATATCCAAATTGTTGAGCCAATTTGGTTTTTAGAATAGATGACACCTCATTGAAATCAATCTCTCTTCCCAATTCCTCCTTAATTGAAGTTACTGCTTTGTCATTTATTCCACAAGGAACGATATGGGAAAAATACGACAGATCAGAATTAACGTTGAATCCTATGCCATGCATCGTTACCCATCTCGAACTTTTCACTCCCAATGCACATATCTTTCTTGCTGTTGGTTTATCACTGTCAATCCAAACGCCGGTCAATCCGTCAACTCGACCAGATACAATATCATATTCTGCAAGAGTTTGAATCACCGCTTCCTCTAAAAATCGGAGGTACTTATGTATGTCCGTGAAAAAATGATCTAAATCAAATATTGGATAGACTACCAACTGACCTGGGCCGTGATACGTGATATCTCCACCCCGATTAATTTCATAATATCGGGCATTCATCTCTTCAAGTTTCTGTTCATTCAGAAGCAAGTGTTCTTTTTTGCCACTTTTCCCCAAGGTAAAAACATGTGGGTGTTGACAGAAAAGAATATGATTCATAGTGGGTTCATTACTCTCTCCATTCCGGATACGTATCTTTTGATCGACTGTTGCCTTGAAGATTTTCTCCTGAAAATCCCACGCTTCCTTATAATCGATTAAGCCCAGGTTGTGATAATGAACTTCAGACATGAAATGTAACGTTATAAATAAATGCTTAAAAGCAATAGTTAGAAACGAGATAGCTCTCCTTTCAAAAAGTCAATCACTGCAATGTCTACAGGGTCAACCTCTTTTAATTCAGACAAATAAAGGGAGGCCCAATCAACAATATTTACAATATAAAGTGACTGCTCAATTTTACTTTGTCCTTTGGCTTTGATTGTATGAATCGTTGACTTTTCTTTAATTTTTGACTTCGTAATTTCAATTCTTTTGTTGTTACGGGGATGGTTGCCAACAGTATCAAAAAACACAGTCGCAAAACGCGAATCACCTCCACCCCAACCAACAAGTTCGTTGTGATTCATTTCAGGCAATACATGATGCCAACTCAAAGCCTTACTATTTTCATTAAACTGTTGACGCGCTCGCACCAATACAGGTTCAAAATCTGATGTTCCATATAGGATTCCTACTTTCCCGTTCAAATAATTGGCGAGTTCAACTGCCAATTCTTTTATCAATGATTCTTCTTTGATAATGCGCTCTTGAGCAATCATCAACTCATTCAAACGTTGTGAATCTGCCATTCCCAATTTCACGAAAATATTTACCAGCTGAAAGATGGAATATGCCAAAGCGGTTCGTGGCGGATTTCCTCCAGGAACAATAATCGTATCAAAACCATGCGATTCGCACAAGGCTTTCATCTTCCCTCCCGAAGTAATTCCTATCACATGAGCCCCTTTACCTATCGCTTGCTCGACAGCACTCAAAGTTTCTTCCGTATTTCCAGAATAGGAGGACCCAATGACCAATGAGTTCTTTGATACAAATGCAGGAATCGCATAATCTTTTATGATTTTGATTGGAACCATTATTTCATCTTCCAACCATTTGGAAACAAAATCTCCACCAATTCCAGAACCTCCCATACCGCAGATAATAACGTTCTGGATTTCGTTATTTGGTGTTTGAATTTTTGTTCCTAAAGCAATTGCTTTTGCCTCGTCAAAATTGTTTGGGAACTCACTAATTAATTTTTTCATTTCACTCATAGGTCGTAAAATTACAATTACCAAGAATATAATGATGTATTGATCGCACTATTGTTCGATAAAAACGTTAAAAAGTTTCAAAAAAACAAGTGTATTTGGGATTCAACAGACATAGAATCGTAATTTTGCACAAACTACGCACATGAAAGCACGAACAGCCAAAGAAACATTATCGATAACGACAAAAGTTGTTCTTCCAAATGACACAAATACCTTAGGAAACCTATTTGGTGGCGAACTTCTCGCATGGATGGATGTAATTTCAAGCGTTGCGGCACACAGACACTGCAAACGTGTTGTTGTTACAGCTTCGGTAAACAATGTTTCATTTCAGCAACCCATTCCCCACGCATCAATTGTGACCTTAGAAGCAAAAGTTTCAAGAGCATTCACCTCATCAATGGAGATTTTTGTAGATGTTTTTGTTGAAGATCACGTAACGGGAAAACGTATTAAGTGCAACGAGGCGATCTACACATTCGTTGCAGTAGATCAAAATGGAGGACCGATTCAAGTTCCTGAGCTAATCCCTGAGACTGAAGAGGAAAAAATTCGATTTGAAGGCGCTCTGAGGAGAAAACAACTTTCTCTAATTTTAGCGGGAAAAATGAAAGCTTCAGATGCTACAGAACTCAAAAAACTATTTTCTCAAGATTGACTCTGCTATCACATTTGAATCTTGCATTTGCATGCATTTAAAATGACCTTTCGGACATTTTTGATATCCGATTTTCGAACAAGGCCTGCATGAAATCGTATCTACCTGATGGTATTTTACTTTTTTCTTTGCTGAGGGTAAATAAGGATGCATTCCAAAATCAGGAACTGTATTTCCCCACACAACAGACATTGAAACATCAAAACAAGAGGCGATGTGCATCATTCCAGTATCGTGCGTTAAGAGATGAACACTTTGTTTTACGACGCTTGCACTTTGCTGCAAATTGAGGACCCCACATACCGATACTACAGTCTTTGTTTGTTCCGATGTACAAATTTTATTTGCAACTTCACGATCTGAGGTCCCTCCAATAAGAACAACAGGTAGATCAATCTGCGATAAAATCTCAATCAATTTATCCGTTGAAAGCCGCTTTGTAGCATACTGAGCACCTATTGCAACACTAACGTAGTGTTCAAAACCAAATTGATTCATCGGATCAATCTCATTTTCACGTGAAATATAAAATTCAGGTTCTTTATTGTCATTCCGGACCCCAAGATGCTCAATCGTCTCAACATAGCGGTTAACAACATGTTTATTGGGCATTCTATTAATTTTCAAATTGACAAAAAGCCACTTCTTCCAATTTAATTTTCGAATAGTTTTTGAAGGCTTCTGAAGCTTGCTCTTTAATGAGCGCGTTCGAATATTATTGTGAAGATCAATTACCCAATCGTACTGCTCTTTTTTCAGATCAAAAATAACCTCATCGACCGATTTTTCAATTGTAAAGACCTTATCAATTCTTGGATTGGACCTCACAATTGATGCGTATGCTTTTTTCGTAAGAAAATGCAATTCAACACCACTCAATTGCTCATTAAGGATACGAACAACAGGTGAGGTCAGGACAATATCCCCGATAGAACTGAATCGAACGATGAGAATTTTCACGCTATAAAAGTACTTGTTTTTCATCAGTATTTCTATTGAAGCTCGTAACATGAGCTAGAAAACTCAAAAAATGAGAAGAAATAGCAGAATAGAGCCAGAAATAGAACGCAACTGCTTTCAAAAGGAAAAATCCAATGACCATATTCACATCAAAAATAGGTTGCTCAGTCGTTTTCAATCCCCTATATCGGTCTCTTTCCTCATCAAACAATGATTATTTATGCTTTATGTTTGCAGTTGAAGCGTTAAAATTTTAATTTCGCACCCTCAAATTACAAGAACAAAAATTATGGAACAAAATCTAATTTATATATTGCCTGCTTTTGGTATTATCGGATTGGTCTACATGCTTTTCCTATCATCATGGGTAAAGAAGCAATCGTCTGGTAGTGATAAAATGAAGAAATTGTCAGGATACATTGCAGATGGTGCTTTGGCATTCCTTAAAGCAGAATATCGAATGCTTGCTGTATTCGTTGTGATTGCTGGAGGTGCTCTTGCAGCTTTATCTGCACTTGAACTAATCCCTGCAGGAATGTTCATTGTCGCGGCTTTCGTAATAGGTGCTGTTTTTTCAGCTGTCGCTGGTAACATTGGTATGCGCATCGCAACAAAAGCAAACGTTAGAACTGCTGAAGCAGCAAAAACAAGTTTACCTAATGCGATGAAAGTTGCCTTCCGTGGAGGTACCGTAATGGGACTTGGTGTTGCAGGATTGGCCATTTTTGGATTGTCTACAATTTTCATTTTTCTCCTTTTTAACGCTGGAGGTGCTGAAACATTAGATAGCGCGGGAATGAGTGTTGTTCTTGAAACATTAGCAGGGTTTTCTTTAGGTGCTGAATGTATCGCTCTTTTCGCAAGAGTTGGTGGAGGTATCTACACAAAAGCTGCCGATGTTGGAGCTGATTTAGTAGGTAAAGTAGAGGCTGGAATCCCAGAAGATGATCCACGTAATCCAGCAACTATTGCTGATAACGTAGGTGACAATGTTGGTGATGTTGCGGGAATGGGAGCGGATTTGTTCGGCTCATACGTAGCAACAATGTTGGCGGCAATGGTTTTAGGAAACTACCTCATTGAAGGGATGCCAGGATACACTGACAACTTCGGAAATATGGGCCCAATCTTAATGCCCGTTTTAATTGCAGGTGTAGGACTGATCTTTTCTATTGTTGGAACATGGGTGATCCGAATCAAAAACAACGACGCCAAAGAAAAGCAAGTACAAGGAGCATTTAACCTAGGAAACTGGGGGTCTCTTCTTTTGACAGCTGTTGCTTCTTTCTTCATCATTCAATGGATGCTTCCTGCCAAAATGGAAATGGAATTTTTTGGAGAAGGAACTAAGGAAATCGGATACAATCGTGTATTTTATGCCGTGCTTATTGGTCTTGCTGTCGGAGGATTAATTTCCATGTTAACCGAATATTACACGGCAATGGGCAAGCGTCCTGTTATGGGCATTATCAAAAACTCCTCGACGGGTGCCGCGACAAATATTATCTCTGGTCTATCACTAGGTATGATGTCGACTGCCGCTCCAATTATCCTTTTCGCTGGTGCGATCTGGGGAGCTTATGAATGTGCTGGTTTCTACGGAGTTGCGATTGGCGCTTCTGCGATGATGGCTACAACTGCACTTCAATTGGCTATTGACGCCTTCGGACCGATAGCTGACAATGCAGGTGGTATTGCCGAAATGTCTGAACTGGCTCCTGAAGTGCGTGAGCGCACAGACATCCTTGATGCTGTTGGTAATACAACTGCAGCTGTAGGTAAAGGATTTGCAATCGCATCTGCTGCATTGACTGCATTGGCATTGTTTGCTGCTTATGTAACATTCACAGGAATCGAAGGAATTAACATCTTTAAAGCAGACGTATTGGCTGCACTATTTATTGGTGGCATGATACCGGTTGTTTTCTCTGCAATGGCTATGAGCTCAGTGGGTAAAGCAGCTATGGCTATGGTAAAAGAAGTCCGTCGTCAATTCAAAGACATCCCTGGAATTATGGAAGGGGAGGCCGAACCAGAATACGAGAAGTGTGTTGATATTTCAACAAAAGCTGCATTAAAAGAAATGATGCTGCCTGGTATAATTACAATTGTTACTCCAATTATTGTAGGTTTTTTAATGGGAGCAGAAGCACTCGGATCTTACATGGCTGGTGTGACTGTGTCTGGAGTTCTTTGGGCCATCTTCCAAAACAATGCTGGTGGCGCGTGGGACAACGCTAAAAAATCATTTGAAGCAGGAGTTATGATTGATGGAGAAATGACATACAAAGGTTCAGAAGCTCATAAAGCAGCAGTTACCGGAGATACAGTTGGAGATCCATTCAAAGATACGTCTGGTCCTTCAATGAACATCTTGATCAAATTAACGTGTCTTATTGGACTTGTTATTGCTCCTATCTTAGGAAATGGTCATGGTGGCCAAGATGAATCAGCAGCAGCATGTGCAGGAGACAAAATAGAGTGCTCTTCAAAAAAAGACCGTTGTAGCGACGCATCTGAGTGCTCTTCAAAAAAGAGTTCTTGCAATGAAAAAAACATGAAATGTGATATGTCACAATGTGCTGAAATGACATTCGATGAATGTATGGCACACTGTGATGCTAAAGGATGTTCTCAAGAAGAAAAAGAAATGTGTGCAAAACACTATGACTCCGAAGGGAACTGGACAGGAAAAAAACAAAAAGAATGCTGTAGTAGTGAAAAATCATCTTGTAAAGATGGTGCTTCCAAAAAAGATTGCTCGTCTCAAGGCAAAGCCTGTTAGGTCATGTAATCTAGAACATTCTAAATAATTAAAAGCTCCAACGATGTGTTGGGGCTTTTTTTATGGATTGAAAGGTTATTCACTATATTGTAATTCCTTTGAGTTTTGAATAAAACCACATTTCAACATGAAGATTGTATCAACAAATATTGGAAGGCAAAGAATTGTTGTTTGGAAGAATGAAACAATAAAGACAGGGATATTTAAATACCCAGTTCATGAAAGAATCTACCTAGGGAGAACAGACGTTCAAGGCGATGCTGTAATTGAGCGCAAATATCACGGAGGGATAGATAAAGCGTGTTACATGTTTTCAGAAGATCATTATTTGGCTTGGAAAGCAAAATTCCCACAATTGGAATGGAATTATGGTATGTTTGGAGAAAACTTAACTGTGAGGGGGCTAAATGAGAAAATGATTCGAATAGGAGATGTTTTCAAAATAGGAGGTGCAAAAGTTCAAGTATCAGAACCAAGGCAGCCGTGCTTCAAACTAAACATTCGATTTAATTCAAAAACAGCAGTCAAAGAGTTCGTTAACTTCAATTACAGTGGCTGCTATTTGAGAATCCTCAATGAAGGATTTGTTGAAACCGGTGATAGAGTCGAACGCATCGAATCAAACCCTCAAAGTTTGACCGTATTCGAAACTTTCAATCTGATATACGCAAGAAAAAAAGATCCCAAATTGATTGAACGCGCGCTAAAAGATCCATTCTTGGGGATTTCAACGAAAAAGTCGTTTAAATAAAATCAAATAGTTAGAAGGAAGAGCATTTACTTGGGCTAAAAAAGTGTTCAAAAATTACTTCACTTTTACTACCTTTAAATACCAATTTTATCATGCTTATGAAAACGTATTTTTTAGTTTCATTTCTTCTCCTTTCGGGAACTTCTTTTGGACAAAGCTATATGACTCCTGAAAAACTAATTGAATCAAATCGCGTCTCTGGTGTTGGAATCACAAAAGATAAAAAAATTGTTTTTCGCGTTTCTAAAGTTGATATCATTTCAAACAAAAGAACAAGTCAGTCTTATACAATGGACTTGGATGGAAGCAATGTCGAACAAGTTCCTTATGCATCTAATTTAATTCGAGATAAAAAAGAGTCTCCTGATGGAGCCCATAAGATTGGAATTGAAGAGGTAAAAATTCGTGACGTAAAAGGAAATGACTTTTACCCTGAATTGAAAGAATCAAATATGATGGTGTACAACGAATTAAATTACCGTCATTGGGACACCTGGGAAGACGGGATGTACAGTCACATAATGGTCTCAAAAGCTGATGGATCAGGTAAGATGGACATTATGGCAAATGAACCTTTCGACTGTCCGCAAAAACCATTTGGTGGAGCTGAAGATTATGTTTGGGCTCCTGATGGAAAGAGCCTTTTGTATGTGACAAAAAAATTGTTTGGAACACAATATACACTGAGTACGAATACTGACATCTATCAATACGACCTTGCTACCAGTCAAACAACCAACCTTACAGAAGCAAATAAAGGGTATGATACCCAACCAGCCTATTCCTCCTCAGGGATACTGGCATATTGCCAAATGAAACGAGATGGATACGAATCAGACAAAAACGATATTATCGTACTCCTAAACGGAATAAAAATAAATCTCACAAACCACTGGGATGGGACAGTAAATGGATTTCACTGGAGCAATGATGGCAAAAAGATTTATTTTACTGCTCCGGTAATGGGTACAGTACATTTATTTCAAATTGACCTTCCGAAATCAGCCAATAAGTTTGCACTGATGCAACCCCAACCAAAACAAATTACCAAAGGTCAATTTGATATTCGTGGAATTGTGGGCGATGTAGACCAAACAATGATTGTAGCGCGAGGAGACATGAATCATGCAACTGAATTGTATTCTGTCGAATTGAGTTCAGGAAAAATGAAACAATTGACACATGCCAATGATGATTTATACGAAAGTATAACTCTTGGAAATATTGAACGTAGGATTACAACTGCCACAGATGGCGCTGATTTGCATTCCTGGGTGATCTACCCTCCTGATTTCGATCCAAACAAAAAATATCCAACACTACTCTACTGTCAAGGAGGGCCACAAGGTGCATTAAGTCAATTTTACTCATACCGTTGGAACTTCCAATTGATGGCAGCGAACGGTTATATTATTATCGCTCCTAATAGAAGAGGAATGCCGGGCTATGGTGTTGATTGGAATGAACAAATTAGTAAAAACTATGGTGGCCAAAACATGGACGATTACCTCACGGCAATCGATGACCTTGCTAAAGAATCTTATGTTGATGCTGAGCGACTTGGATGTATTGGGGCAAGTTATGGAGGCTATTCAGCATTTTATCTGGCAGCCACCCACAATGAACGCTTCAAGACATTTCTGGCTCATGACGGAATCTTTAATTGGAAGAGTATGTACGGTACTACTGAGGAACTCTTCTTCTTAAATTGGGACCTTGGTGGCGCATACTGGGACAAGACAAACAAAGATGCACATGCCAGTCATAGCCTTTTCAACCCTTCAGAACGGGTTCAAGATTGGGACACCCCTATCTTAATTATTCAAGGAGGACGGGATTTTCGTGTTCCAATTGGCCAGGGATTAGAGGCCTTTCAAGCAGCGCAACTTCAAGGCATTAAAAGCCGATTACTTTTTTTTCCAGAGGAGAACCATTGGGTATTAGACTACCAGAACAGTTTGATTTGGCACAAAGAATTCTACAAGTGGCTGGGAGAAACCCTTTAATAAAAGATAAGGAAATACAAATCAATTTGTTGTTTACACCGTATATTTAAGAAATAAATAAAAAAGAAGAATGAGCAAGAAGGTACTATCGGATATTGAAATTGCGCAGCAATGCGAAATGAAGCACATTGAGGAAATTGCTGCAAAAATAAATTTATCTCCAGATGATCTTGAATTGTACGGGAAATATAAGGCGAAAATACCATTAAGACTTATCGATGAAGATAAAATCAAAAATAGTCACCTCGTCCTAGTTACAGCAATGACACCAACCCCAGCAGGTGAAGGTAAAACAACAACTTCGATAGGACTCACCGAAGGAATGAACAAAATTGGAAAACGAACAACTGTTGTTTTGCGCGAACCTTCTCTTGGTCCCGTATTCGGAATTAAAGGAGGTGCCGCAGGTGGTGGATACTCACAAGTAGTACCAATGGAAGACATAAACTTACACTTCACTGGTGACTTCTCAGCTGTTGAAAAGGCAAACAATCTACTCTCAGCGCTGATCGACAATAACATTCAAAGTAAAACAAGAAACTTAGGAATTGATCCAAGAACCATTGGCTGGAAACGTGTGATGGATATGAACGACCGGGCTCTTCGTGACATCACAATTGGTCTTGGTGGAACTGCAAATGGGATACCACGTCAAGATGGTTTTAATATCACACCGGCATCTGAAGTCATGGCCATCTTATGCATGGCGGAAAATTTTGAAGACCTAAAAACACGACTGGGAAGTATCTATGTTGGACTGACCTTCGATAAAAAACCAATCTATGCTCGAGATTTGAATGCCGAAAATGCAATGGCGATCCTCTTAAAAGATGCTATTATGCCCAACTTAGTACAAACAATGGAAGGAAATCCAGCAATTATTCATGGTGGTCCATTTGCAAACATTGCACAGGGAACAAATACAATTATTGCAACGAAAGCAGGTCTGTCTCTTTCCGATTTTGTAGTTACTGAAGCTGGATTTGGTGCAGACCTCGGTGCAGAAAAATTCTTGGATATAAAATGTGTTTCTGCTGGATTAAAGCCTGAAGCTGTTGTTTTAGTCGCTACAATAAGAGCACTTAGACACCACGGAGGAGCACCAAAGGAAGAGTACAATACCGCTTCAATCGAACGGGTCGAGGCTGGTTTCCCGAACCTCCAAAAACACATTGAAAATATTAAGAAATTTGGATTGAATCCTGTTGTTGCAATCAATGCCTTCCCTACTGATACAGAAGAAGAAATTGAATTGATTCAATCAAAATGTATAGAGATGGGTGTGAATGCTATAGTTGCAGAAGGCTGGGCAAATGGAGGAAATGGCATGGAAGAACTTGCTCGAGCAGTAGTAAATGAAGTAGAATCAGGTAAAAATAATTTTACACAACTCTACAATTGGGAGCTTCCAATTAAAGATAAAATTGAAACAATTGCTCAAGAAATATATGGAGCCGTTGGAGTTGATTATTCAAAGCAAGCATTAACCGATCTTGCCAAAATAAACAACCTTGGATTAAATGCGCTTCCCATATGTATGGCAAAAACACAAAAATCATTCTCTGACAATGATAAAATGTTGGCGCGACCTGCCAACTTCAGAATCACAGTACGTGAATTTGAATTTGCTGCCGGCGCAGGTTTCATCATACCAATTCTCGGGAAAATGATGCGAATGCCAGGCTTGCCTGCTACTCCGGCATCTGAGGGAATGTCTATAGATAAGAATGGTAAAATCTCCGGACTGTCCTAATCATTTAAAATTTTCGAACAACTTTTAATACAATGACTGAGAATCAACATCTCATTTCTATCATTATGCCTGTTCGAGACACGGAAAACTATGTTGGTGAAACACTGGATTCAATCGTAAATCAGTCCTTCCAAAATTGGGAATTAATTGCCGTTAATGATAACTCCTCAGACAATTCATTGGGCGTAATGCTACCTTACACCAGTGACAAACGCATTAAAATCGTATCAAATCCAAATCCCGGACTGCTTAATGCATTGCGATATGGTTATTCAAAAGCCTCAGGTACTATTATTCACCGAATGGACTCTGACGATTTAATGCCTAAAAATAAATTAGAGCGGATGATGGAGGCTTGGAAGATCCATGGAAAGGGATGCGTCATCACCGGTGGTGTTGAATATTTTATCGACCAAGGAGAGCTAGGTGACGGTTTCATACGCTATGCAAAATGGTTAACTGATGTGTCAGCTCAAAATACACATGCAGAAAACATCTATAGAGAAAGTGTTATCGCTTCCAATTGTTGGTTGGTACATCGAGAGGATTTTGACCGTATCGGAGGGTTCAATCCTAATACATTTCCTGAAGACTATGACTTGTGTTTTCGCTTTTATTGCGGTGGGATCAAAATCGTTGGGCTGGATGCGATACTGCACAAATGGAGAGACCGTCCAGATCGAATTTCACGTAATTGGGAGGTGTACAAGGACAATCGATTTTTTGCGCTTAAAGTGAATTATTTCTACATCAAAGACCGTGAACGTGAACGTCCTCTTGTCCTCTGGGGCGGAGGGAAAAATGGAAAAGACTTGGCACAACTTCTACTTAAAAAAGAGGCGAATTTTCATTGGGTGTGTGACAATCAAAACAAAATTGGAAAGGAGATCTATGGCATGCGAATGCATCACTACGATTCAATCAATTCACTGCACAACCCCCAAATAATTATTGCTGTTGCAGGTCCAAATGATCAGATGACAATTGCTGCCTCGCTTAAGAATAAAGACTATTGGTTTTTTCAGTAAAATCTGTATCTCACCTCTAAAATCACCGTAAAAGAATTAAAACAAAATATTAGTATCTTGTTCGTTATGAAAAACAACTTATTACTCCTATTTACACTCGCTCTATTGAATAGCGGTGCACAAACACTATACGACCCTCAAATACTATATGATGCTCCTGGCGGAGTTATGGATCCATCGATTTTACGTTCCATGGAAATCACGTTTTACGATTCCCAATACAACAATATTCTCGATGCCAGTTGGCAATCAAATCTTGGCATACGACTGCCAGCTACAGTTCAACTTGACGGTGGAGAATTATATCCCAACGTAATGGTTCGCTACAAAGGAAACTCAACCTATGCTATCCCAAGAGATCAAGGAAATCCTAAAGTTCCATACAACCTCGATTTCAATGACTCTGTTGAAGGGCAACAATTAATGGGTTACAATAAAATAAAACTGGCAAACGCTATATTCGACCCTACATTTGCAAAAGAAATAACAGCCTATAATATCTATAAACGTTACCTGCCAACTCCAGAGGCCAATTTAATGCAGTTAACAGTTCAGGGCAACTACCTCGGACTGTACGTAAATACCGAATCTGTTGATCGTAAATTTTTGAAAAAGCATTTTGGAGAAAATAAGGGCGTTTTATTTAAATGCGACCCAATTCAACAATTTGGGCAAAATAACGGACCAATCGGGAATTCAGACCTCACATGGTATGGCACAGATTCGACCCAATATTACAATCATTACGATTGTAAAACAGACCATGGCTGGAAAGAGCTTGTCAACTTTATTAATGTCCTCAATAACTCTCCGTCCCACCTTGACACAGTTCTAAATATTGATAGAGTCCTATGGGCATTTGCGGTCAATCAAGCAATTTTAAACCTCGACACGTACAATGGACTGTATCAACACAACTATTATCTTTATCAGACCGGAGATGGATTGTTTCAAATGATCCCGTGGGATGCCTCAGAAAGTTTTTTAGGTGCACTGTTGGGTGCGAACATGAATTCAATGGCATTGTTTCAATACGACCCATACAATGGCTATAACTCCTGGTGGTATCCTTTGTCAATAGAATTGACATCAAATCCATATTCGAAATATGGTAAAATTTACTCTGCACATCTTAGAACTGTCATCAATGAAAGCTTGAATTCTTCAACAATTGAGAATTTTGTAGATGACATTCAAGTAATTGGAGCGGCAGCAGCAAGTTCAGACCCAAATATGTTTTTTGGAATGACGGAATATTATAATAACGTAAACAGCGATTTAGTTATCCCTTTTGTTTTTAGCTGTGGTGGAATTACTTCAAGCGTGGATATCCGAAAGCCTTACCTAGAATCACTTGCGCCAATTAGTGCGCTTCCGCCAACAATAGGAAATCCAATTGTACTAAACCAAGGTAGTTCAGGTGAAAACTTCGTAACTGCTCAAGTTTCAAACGCCACAAGTGTTGAACTAATGGCAACAACAAGTGTATACAATTCAAAATTCAAGTCGGTATCGATGTATGATGATGGCACGAATGGCGACCTTATTGCAAATGATGGAAATTATACCGGGGCATTCCCGTGGTACATGGGAGGCAAAACTGCCAAATTCTATATTCGAGCAACAAATACAAATGCAACAATGTTGAATCCTGAAAGAGCAGAATATGAATTTTGGATGTACGATCTCCCCCTGTCATTAGAGCCTTTGGAGAACACATTAACGATCTCGATCTATCCAAATCCAACATCTGATTTCATCTTTATAAGCAAATCAAACGAAACCAAATTAAATTACACTGTTCTCGATGCTGCAGGAATACAAATGGCAAAAGAAGAATTGGTGTCAAACTATTTTGACGTTTCTAACTATGCAAACGGAGTTTATTTTGTTCAGTTTGCTGATGAAAATGGTCGCAGTACCACAAAGAAATTTGTCGTTTGTAAGTCACTTTAAACAACAAATAATTTAATACTTGCTAAAAGCAGGACGAAAGCAAGCAGATACCGAAGTGTACGATTGTTCATCATGCTGCTACCGACCAAACCTCCCAAATAACCTCCAAGAGTGGCTATTCCAACAAAAATCCATGCATTTGTACTAAATTGAATGTCCGTTGATAACTGACCCAACATTCCCGACGCCGAATTAACCCATATAAAGAGAGCTGATACTGCAGCAGCTTCTTTCATCGTTCCCCATTTAAACAATAAAATAATTGGACTCAATATCACTCCACCACCTATACCAATAAGGCCCGAAAAAAAACCAATTGCACCTCCAGTAATCGTTCCTTTGATCCAGTTTACTTTACTCATCTTATTTGACTCTCGCCCGAAAATACCAAGCATTTTGAGCAATGCAAAAATCAGAAGTACACCAAGAATAATTTTGTAAGTCGTGACATCAAGGATTAAGGTTCCTCCAATGTAAGACATCGGAATGGAACCAATGGCAAAATAGAAAAACAATTTTCTATTGAAAAAGCCTTGCTTCCAGAAATGATAAAATGAAATCGCCGCCACAAATAAATTCAGAAGAAGTCCTGTTGGTTTCATCACATCAGGTGAAAATGAAAATAATGCCATCAATGCAAGATATCCGGATGCCCCTCCGTGTCCAACTGCAGCATACAAAAAAGCAACCAAGGGCAAGATTAAAAGAAAAATCCAATGTACTTCCACAAGCTATAATTGATCTAAAGTTAATGGAATATTCTTTGTAACTAGACGTGTTTGTCGCGGTAAACCCAAGTTCAATTTTGAAAAAGGAAAAGCTTAAAACAACTAATTGGTGTAAAAAAAAGTCCTGACACAGTGTCCAGGACTTTGTAGTATAATTTTGTTCTTAATTATCCATTCAATGCTTCAGCACCACCAACAATTTCAAGAATTTCATTTGTAATCGCTGCTTGTCGTGCTTTATTGTATTGTAACGTTAAGTCACGTTTCAACTCCCCGGCATTATCCGTTGCCTTGTGCATCGCGGTCATTCGAGCGCCGTGTTCGGAAGCATGGGAGTCCAAAAGGGCTTTAAATAATTGAATTTTCAATGATTTTGGCAATAGATCCTCAACAATTTCAGACTTTGAAGGCTCAAAAATATAGTCTCCGGCAGCAGCTCCTCCCTCTTCATCGTTCGCTACAATTGGTAAAAACTGTTCTTCCATTACCTCTTGTAATGCCGCATTTTTAAACTTGTTATAAATCACTACAACCTTATCGACACTACCAGCCGCGAATACATCCATTAAATACTGTGCAACCTCTGAAGATCGTTCGAACGTTAGATCATTGAACATATCCTCTGCTGCACCTATGCCCTCAGGACGCACATTCAATGCGTCTTTTCCAAAAACATCATTTGCTTTCTTACCAATCGAAATTATTTTCGTGTTGTATTGGGCATATTCCCCTGCCTTTAAAGCATTTACTTTTTTAATGACGTTATTGTTAAACCCACCACACAAACCACGATTGGACGTAACTGCGATAATGTACGCATTCTTTACTTCGCGTTGCTCTGAATATGCATTTTCAGACAGGTCCAACGTAGCGCTAAGATTGCCGAGAATCTCCTGTAATTTTTCCGCATATGGCCGCATTTGCGTGATTGCATCTTGCGCCCGTTTCAATTTCGCAGCAGAAACCATTTTCATCGCAGAAGTAATCTGCATTGTTGATGAAATCGAGGTAATTCTGTTTTTTATTTCTTTAAGATTCGCCATCTTATATAATTATAAAGAACAAATGCCACTTCAAACAGTTGTTTGAAGTGTGCATTTATCATTTTCTAGTATTTCGCTGAAATCTCTTTGGCAACCTGCTCCAAAACATCTGTTTGTTCTGAGGCATACTTTCCTGACTTGAGGACGTCCAAGGTATCTCTATGTTTTGCATCTAAGTAATCCAAAAATTCAGTTTCGAATTCTTTCACTTTTTCAACTGGAACATTTTGAATCAAACCTTTTGTTCCTACGTAGATGATTGCAATTTGCTTCTCTACTGGATAAGGATCACCTTCCATTTGTTTCAAAATCTCAACATTTCTTGCACCTTTGTCCAATACAGATTTTGTTGCTGCATCTAAATCAGATCCGAATTTGGCGAACGCTTCAAGTTCACGGTATTGTGCCTGGTCCAATTTCAATGTTCCAGCTACTTTCTTCATTGATTTAATCTGTGCATTACCTCCAACACGTGATACCGAAATACCTACGTTAATCGCCGGACGAATACCCGCATTAAATAAATCTCCTTCAAGGAATATTTGTCCATCAGTAATCGAAATTACATTTGTTGGAATGTATGCCGATACATCTCCCGCTTGCGTCTCAATAATTGGAAGCGCCGTTAGAGATCCACCACCTTTCACTTTTCCTTTCAAAGAATCTGGAAGGTCATTCATCGTTGCTGCAATTGCATCATCATTGATTACCTTTGCTGCACGTTCTAATAATCTTGAGTGAAGGTAGAATACGTCTCCTGGGTATGCTTCTCGACCTGGAGGACGACGAAGAAGAAGGGACACCTCTCGGTAAGCTACTGCTTGTTTTGATAAATCATCATAAACGATTAATCCTGGTCGACCAGTATCTCTGAAATACTCTCCAATCGCTGCACCAGTCATTGGAGCATAAAATTGCATTGGAGCTGCATCAGATGCATTTGCTGCAACAATAACTGTGTAAGCCATTGCTCCAGCTTCTTCTAATTTCTTAACTATACCTGCAACCGTTGATCCTTTTTGACCAATTGCTACATAAATACAATATACTGGTTCACCAGCATCGTAAAATTCTTTTTGGTTGATGATTGTGTCAATACAAACAGTTGTTTTGCCTGTTTGACGGTCACCAATTACGAGCTCACGTTGACCACGACCAACAGGAATCATGGCATCAACAGCTTTCACTCCTGTTTGAAGCGGTTCTGTTACTGGCTCTCGGTAGATAACACCCGGTGCTTTGCGTTCGATAGGCATTTCAAACAACTCACCTTCTATTGGTCCTTTACCGTCGATTGGGTTACCCAAAGTATCAACAACACGTCCGACCATTCCTTCTCCAACCTTCACTGAAGCAATACGTCCAAGACGCTTTACCGTATCTCCTTCTTTTACTTCAGTAGATTTTCCAAGAAGTACAGCCCCTACGTTGTCCTCTTCTAGGTTCAAAGCGATTCCTCGGAGACCTTCGTCAAACTCAATTAATTCACCGTATTGAACTCCTTTCAATCCATAAATACGAGCAATACCATCTCCAATTTGAAGTACGGTTCCCACCTCTTGCAGTTCAGCTTCCGATCGGAATCCTGAAAGTTGCTCTCTTAATATTGCAGAAACTTCTGCTGGTTTTACATCTGCCATCTTCTGTAAGTATTAGCGTGTTAAACGTTGTTTTAAATTATTAAATTGGTTCAATACGGAAGCATCAATTTGAGTATCCCCCATTTTTACCACGAATCCACCAATTAAAGCTTCATCTATTTCCTCAGTAATTTCCAAAGTGCCTTTCACAGCGCCTTGAACTTTCCGAATAATTGATTCCTTTGTTTCTTGCTCTAAAGGTACCGCTGATACGAGTGTCATCGGAACGATTCCTTTGTAACTTTTAACCTGTGCATCAAACTCTTGAGCAATCGCAGGTAATAGTGCTTCGCGACCGTTCTTTGTTATCAACGCCACAAAAGACATTGTAACTTCTTCGAATTGTTCGAACACCAATTTGAAAACAGCTATTTTCTTCTCTGCATCAATAATTGGGCTTGCAATCAACAATTCAAACTCTCTTGCATCATTATTGGTTTGAAGCAAAAAGTGCATGTCACCAAGAACTGAATCAACCTTCTTTTGTTCGACGGCTAAATCCAGTAATGCTTTCGCGTATCTTGAAGCTACTTTTGTTCCTTTCATCTTTCAGCTCTTAGTTCATGTTAATGTCCTCAGCCATTTTATCTGCCATGGCTTTTTGCTTATCAGCAGATGACAATTCCGCGCGAACAATCTGCTCAGCGATCTCAATTGAGAATGCTGCGACCTGAGTTTTCAATTCTGTGATTGCAGCAGCTTTCTCAGCATTAATCGACTCTTTTGCAGATGAAAGTAATTTACTGCCTTCTACTTTGGCCTTCTCTTTCGCTTCCTCGATCATTTTAGAAGCAGTCTCCTTTGCATCTTTAATCATTAAATCTCGCTCAGCTCTCGCTTCTTTAAGCAAGTCTTCATTTGATGCTTTCAAAGCGGCCATCTCGACCTTCATCTTTTCGGCTTCTTCCAAAGAACCTGAGATCTTGTCTTCACGCTCATTAACTGCATCTAAAATTGGCTTCCAAGCAAACTTTCTTAGCAAGAACAACAATGCCAAAAACAACACTGTTTGCCAAAAGAACAATCCAATCGAAAATTCTCCTAATAACTTATCCATTTCTCTCTGATTTTTTTCTTAACTCTAAAATCTCTTAGCCGCAACCAACCGTTGCGGCATTGAGATAATGTAATTGGTCTTATACTGCAAATAATGCCGCGAAACCAATCCCTTCAATAAGCGCTGCTGCGATCAACATTGCTGTTTGAATTTTGTTCGTCGCCTCTGGCTGGCGTGCAATTGCATCCATTGCAGATCCACCGATTCTTCCGATTCCTAGACCTACTCCGATTACTACTAATCCAGCTCCGATTAACTTTACTGCTGCTGCTGTTTCTACCATCTTAAATTATATTTAGGGTTAAAAATATACGTGTTTAATGATGCCCTTCCGCTGCTGCTGCACCAAAGTACAACGCAGTAAGCATCGTAAAAATATATGCCTGTAACAAGGCAACTAATAATTCAATAATATTCATAAAGAACGTCAATCCGATAAAAGCCCCTTTTGCTAAGAACGCATCAAAGAAAAAGACTGCGGCAATTAACGCTCCAAGTACAATGTGTCCGGCCAGCATATTCGCATACAAACGAATCATCAAGGCAAATGGCTTTACAAACATTCCTATTACCTCAATTGGGAACAGCATGATTTTCATTGGGACAGGAACGCCAGGCATCCAAACAATATGCATCCAATAATCTTTTTTAGCTGTAAATGTAGTAATCACAAACGTACACAATGCCAATGCTGCAGTTACTGCTAAATTCCCTGTAACGTTGATCCCTAACGGAGTCATCCCCGCTAAATTCAAAAACCAAATAAAAAAGAACACCGTCAACAAATAGACCATGTATTTTTTGTGTTGCTTCTCTCCTATATTTGGAATTGCAATATCATCACGGATAAAAAGAATAATCGGCTCAAAAAACTTTGCAGCTCCGGTTGGAGCTAAACCTGTTCTGTAGGACTTTGCGATTCCTCTGAACAAGAAAAACATTAATATAGACATCAAAAAGATGATAAATACATTTTTCGTAATTGACAAATCAAGTGGCATCAACTCCTCCAAGCTCTCTTCCTTGGTATCTTCATCAATAACTACTTTTTTGAGTACGTGCCCATGCTCATCTGTCTTGTAGATCTTACCGTCATGTGCGTCAAGTTTGTAATACAAACCATTTGATTCAACCACCTTATGGCCGTGCTCAAATGCTGAAGACCAAAAAAAGTGAATCCCGTTGTCGTAAAGTATAACAGGAAGTGGAAAACCATAGTGCTTATCCTCTGACTCGTCAACTAGCACTCCAAAATCGTGAGAATCTTTTGTGTGATGTTTTACAAACTCATTATTTTTTTCTCTCTGCTTCTCTGGAGTGAGTTCTGTTTCAGGCCCACCTCCATGTCCCTCGTCTGCGTGAGTGTTTGCGTTTACAATCAACGGACTGGTGACTGCCAAGACAAATAAAATTCTTAATAATCTATGCATATAACACGATCTATTATTCACTAATTTCGGGGCAAAAGTAAGCATAAATATAGAATAGGTAAAGCATATGTTGGTAAATCTTTACCACAAGTTGATAACTATCCAAAATAGGTCATAAAAACAGGGGCTACCCCTCTGATTTACAGAATGATAATAGGACCCCGTTTTACTGGTAAAATCAATATCGTTTTCCCAGCAATCGCACGAGATAAATTGTTTCTGTAACCACACAAATTCCATACGGAATGAAAAAGCTCATAAATTCCATCTCTTTTGATCCTTCAGACAAAGCTAGGTTTGGTTTGATAAAGATGAAAAACAATAGGAACTTGAACATTGAAGAATAGAGAAATACAAAACCCAACTTATTGGTGGTTCGACTATCGAAAAAAATCAACAGCATAGTAACTCCGCATGTAATTACAAAATTAAAAAGGTAGTTCAGAATGAGGTGAAATTCAAAAGACCCAATGTGCGTATAATGTTGAATACTTGAATGTATTACAAAGCTCACCCCCAATATTAATCCAATCAAAAGTGTAAAATGTAATGCCGCTTTACTCATCTTCCGTGTTGATTTTATTCACTTGCCGCAATACATTGTACAAAGAGATTGCCACACCAAAGAGCGTCAAACCAATTGTCCACCATTTTTTACCAGTAGTGTCTTGATCGAGATATTTCCCAAAAGACGCGAACAGAAAAATAGTGAGCCCCATTTGAAGCCCAATACCTGAAAGACGAGCAAACCTAGACGGTCCTTGAGGGCGCTTTTGTTCTGGCATTTAATACACCATATTGTCTTCTGAAGATTCTTCTTTGATTGGATCTATTACGGGCTTTCGATTGTTCATGCTGCAATTTCCTGAAAACGAAGCGCCTTCTTCAATTTGAAGTTTCGAAGTTGATATTTCTCCATTGATTATTGCATTTGCCCGAAGAGACAATAGCCCTTCAACAACTAGTGTTCCATCAATATTCCCCTCAATATCAGCTGATCCACAGGTTAAATTTCCTTTGATGTGACCCGTTTGTCCAATTACTACTTTTGCAGAAGTCGTAACGTTTCCTTCTACAACCCCATCAATCCGTAAATTGGATTCTGTAATCATATCACCAATCACTTTAGACCCCTGAACAATAACATTCAGTTTGTCTGGACTATCGTACGATATAGCTCCTTTCTTCTTCATAACTTTATCTAATAATATTCTTTGTAAAATAGTTCGTAGTCTTCTTTGTTTTGCTTTGTCAAAAGAACCCTCAAATTATCTTTCGTAATCATTACGATTTGAGCGTTTCGCATTTCAAGCAAATGTTTTTTGGTTGTTTTGTACGCTCGAATGTAATTTGACGCAGCCATTTCATCGCTAAAGTTACTGATTAAAAGAATGCCTTGGTCTTTTCCGTAGATCTTTGAGACAACTTTCAGTTTTTCACGGCTAAAATATTCTCGGTTAAAATTAGAAACTCGCGTTTTTGCACTCGTCACACTCGTTTTCTCACCAAGAAAAACAACAATTGTCATTTTCACTTGATCGTTATAAACAAACGGATATTTATTCGAAAAATCTGCAGGTATATTTTCAGAATATCCATTTTGGATTATATCTATCATTTCTTTTGCTCGAGGGACCTCATCTGCCTCAGGATATTCTGCAATCAATTGCTCTAAAACAGGTAATAATCTCGATTTATTGTTCTCCGTTTGCCCAAGACACATGGCCTTTAAAAGCATATATTTTGAGCGATAAATATTTTCTTTTTCATTTTCAATAACATCATTTGCTTTCAGAATCACAGGATAATAAAGTCCCCGAGAGTAGCGATTCAGAAACTTTACATAATCCTTTACGGCCAATGCATCACGCTCCTTCTTTTTCACGAAATAATCAGAATCTCTCAAGAAATTGGCGTAATCACTATTGGGATAATTGTTCATGATATACTCTTTTTGCTCATTCGCAACAGCACTGTTTGAGTTCTCTGCAAGTTTGTAGAGTTGAAAGGCACTCATCAAATCATGTGGATCACTTTTCAAATCTTTACTCAATGCTGCTAAAAATTGATCTTCCGCCATTTGTGGCTCACTCAACTGCTCCTTATAGATTATACCCGCCGCGTAATACCCCTCCATCAAACGTTCATTTGAAAGCGCAAGCATTGAATCCGTTAGTGGAACAAATGTCATAAGATGCGCAACTGTAAGCGTATCTTCAGGCTCTTGGCGCAACGAATCGGATAAAGTCGCATCTTCAATACTAGTAAATGTCGCATCAGGGATTTTTCCTGACCGTCTCCAATCATCTTCATTTTCTCGCTGACCCCACAGACGTTTAAAATCTTCAAGCCCTTCCGTGCGAGATTTATCATTGTTCCAATACCACTTAGAGCCGTTCCCAGTATTTGAAGCAAGCAATTGATTTTTTTGAAGTTCTCTCAAACGTTCAGCCTCCCTCTTTTTACGAGCGGCTTCTTCCTCTTTTATTTGCTTAATAACATCTTTTAAAAACTTTACTCTCGACTTCTCGTCCATTGACGCTATTCGCTGAAGACTGTCCTCTTTTTGAGATGTTTCAACCGCACGCACAAGCGCCGCTAAGTTGTTTGCTTTATTTCGGATTGTTTCTGCATTTGGATATGCGTCCGTAATTACTTGAGCACAAGAGTCGTAATATTTCTGTGCGGGAACATAATTTCGTTTTAAAAAACTCAGATCTGCTAACCGTTCATAGGCCATCCCTTTCTGGCGCGTATTTGTTGTTGAGTAAAAAGCACTTTGATGCAGAAAATAAATAGCTTCTCTTTCGTCGTTTTCATTGAATTCAACCTCAGCCATCGCATAGTATATTTGATCTTTGTACTCGGCATTCTTGGCATCCTTAAGCATTTTGTTTAATTCCTTCTTGACCTTTTCTCCATTCCCTAAAAAAGCCCGCTTGAGTCTTGCATTGAAGCTCATTTCATACCTTGCTTTACCTGCAATTACTTTTGAATAATGAAACTTTGACTTCTCATAATTGGATACCTCCTGATACAATTGACCCAATATGAAATGAACACGACCTTTGTCATCCCCCATGCGCGCCTGTTCTATTGATTGCTCGAGATAATTAATTGCATCAATGGTTTCTCCTTTCAGCAATGCGAGATCAGCTTTGGTCTTTTCAAGTTCGAACCGAATGTGCTTCGGAAATTTGGCAATTTCATCCTTCTTACTTTTCTTTTTTCTAGGTTTTTTTAAGTTGAATGATGGACGAAATCCTTTCTTCTTTTCATTGCGCAATTCCTCTTCTTCAATGGCGCGGTCTAAGTTGTCTAAATGTAACTTGGCCTCAGTCAATTTGCCCTGCGCAATGTTCGTTTTTGCCATCCAAAGTTGCCCGACAAATAAAGAGGGATCATTTTTATAAAATTTACGAACATATTCGAAGCTTTTCATTGCCCCTTCGTAATCGCGTCGGTAAAAAGAAGCGATTCCAATTATTGTCCAGTTTTCATCAATCCATCGGTTGTGCTCTTCTTTCTTTTTGGCTGGACGGTCGTTACTAGGCATACTGTGATTACGAATCACTTTTTTACATTTCGCGATTGCTGTATCTATCGCTGGGTAGATACTAACGACTTCAGAATCTCCGGGCACAGGGTCAATTGGAAGCCGCATGTAGTAATCTTCTAATCTTGAACCTTGATAACTTGACATTGCATTGTCAATCAACTCATTTGCGTTGTAGTAGCCATTGTAGTGCGCAGTAAGACTGTGAAAGTTTCGATTAATAAACGTGTTTTTTTCTGTCGAACACGAGAAAACAATCATTACAATCAATGATCCAACTGCTACTATCTTTATACTTTTAAACATTTCCCGTTGTGAATTTCATTCTTCTTCAGAAGAACTCCTAAAAATCGATTTTATTATACCGTACTTCTTTATTCTTACGCAATATTCGTGAAGACTTGCTGAATATCATCATCATCTTCGATTTTATCCAACATTTTCTCAATATCAATCAATTGTTCTTCCGTGAATTCAACCGGCGATGTCGGGATACGCTGTAGGTTCGATTTTGTAACATCAATATTCATTGCTTCCAATCCTGCCGATAGTGAACCAAATGCCGTGTATTCTCCATATACATATATCTTCCCTTCTGATTCCTCAATTTCTTCAAGTCCAGCATCAATCAATTCAAGTTCCAACTCCTCCAGATCAACTTCATCTAACGCATCAAACTCAAAAACTGATTTTCGGTTGAACATAAATTCTAGAGACCCGTTAGCAACAACACTCCCACCCGCTTTGTTGAAGTAGGACTTCACATTCGCTACTGTACGCGTTGGATTGTCTGTCGCACATTCAACAAAAACCAATACGCCATGTGGGCCTTTCCCTTCGTAATTCATCTCAGAATAAGCTTCAGCATCTTTTGATGTTGCACGTTTAATCGCAGCTTCTATGTTGTCTTTCGGCATATTTTGCCCCTTGGCATTCTTAATTGCCGTGCGTAATGTCGCATTCATATCAGGATCTGAGCCGCCTTCCTTTGCTGCCATTGTTATGGCCTTTCCTAGCTTTGGGAACAACTTGGACATTTTATCCCAACGCTTTTCTTTTGCTGCTCTTCGATATTCAAATGCTCTACCCATGTTAACGATTGTTTGAGGCAAAATTAAAAAATTCAGAGTGACCAAGCGAATTTGAAGATTTGAAATTGTAACAAATTCGAAGACGATAAGATTTTAATCATGACAATCCTGATAAAAAACAACAAAATTGAAATGAAATGACGTTCTTTTCAAGAAAAAGAGACCAAAATTAAACTCATTTTGGAATCCAAACCTCGCCAAAATTCCTTTCAGAAATTTAACAGCTCGAGCACGAGCGGAGCAAAACGCATAAAGAGCTCATGATAAACGAAATAACAAAAGCAGAGATAATTTAACATTATTGGATTTTTAAAGTTTTTTATTTAACACTTTGAAACGGAAAATTCATTACATACATTTGACTTATACTCTTTGCTATGAAAAACATTCTTGTTCTCGGTGCTGGCTTGTCTGCATCTTCACTTATTCGATATCTATTAGAAAACTCAACCGAATACAACTGGAAAGTTCGAATTGTAGATCAAAATATTGAGACCGTAAAAGCAAAGATTAAAGGTCATGCCAACGGAATAGCATTGTCTTTTGACGCATTAAACCCCGATGAACGCAGACCAGAAATTGAACAGTCCGATTTGGTCATTTCAATGCTTCCTGCTCGATTTCACATTGGTGTAGCACAAGATTGTATCTCGCTAAAAACAAACTTGATTACACCCTCCTACATCTCAGACGAAATGCGCGCATTAAATACTAAAGCAAAGGACGCTGGAATTGTCATTATGAACGAAATTGGCGTTGACCCTGGGATTGATCACATGAGCGCCATGAAAATTATTAACGAAATCAAAGAGCGTGGAGGCCAACTGACGAGCTTTAAATCATTCACTGGTGGATTGATTGCTCCGGAGAGTGACGACAACCCGTGGAATTATAAATTTACTTGGAATCCAAGAAACGTCATTTTGGCGGGTCAAGGTGGAGCAGCAAGTTTCCTGCGAAATGGACGTCATAAATACATCCCCTACAACCGTCTTTTTGGACGCTTGGATCACATGAGTGTGGATGGATATGGTGATTTTGTTGGATATGCAAATCGTGATTCTTTGTCTTACCGTGAAACATACGGAATTCAGGATATTCCAACCCTATTTAGAGGTACACTAAGACGACCAGGATATTGCAAAGCATGGGATGTATTCATAGAGCTCGGAATGACAGACGACAGCTATCAAATGGCAAATACTGCCAATTTAACACCTCGAACTTTTCTCAACTCCTTTCTTCCTTACAATGCAAACGTATCAGTAGAAGAAAAATTCAAAGTGTTCTTGCGGGAAGACCGAATCGACACCTATGATCGTTTTGAATGGCTTGGCTTGTTTCAGGACGAGCCAATTATTGGGGTTGAAAATGCAAGTCCAGCTCAGGTGCTTCAGAAAATACTTGTGAATAAGCTTTCATTGAAAGATGGAGACAAGGACATGCTGGTTATGATTCACGAATTTAAATATGAGCTGAACGGTTCAAAAAATCAAATCACCTCATCGATGGTTAATATTGGAGAAGATCAAGTCTTTACCTCAATGTCAAATACAGTTGGGCTGCCGGTGGCAATCTGTGCCAAAATGATTCTTTTAGGCGAATTAAAAAGCAAAGGTGTAACGCTACCAGTTCAAAAGGAAGTCTACACACCAATTTTAAAGGAATTGGAGTCCTATGACATTCGGTTCCTCGAAAAGGAAATTAAACTTGGATAAAACTGCTGTTTTCACACCTGATTGAATCGCTTCAATCGTTATAGAGTCCAACAACGGATGTAAAATCCAACTTGGATTGCTATCTTTGAGGTCTAATTCTATCATTTCAGAATGCAAAAAAATAAATACACCGTTACCGCGGCACTCCCATACGCAAACGGCCCCCTTCATTTAGGACATATAGCCGGCGTTTATTTACCTTCAGATATTTTTACTCGATTTCTACGCATGAACAATCATGACGTTACTTTCATTTGCGGAAGCGACGAGCATGGAGCAGCAATTACGCTGCGCGCCAAAAAAGAAGGAACAACACCAAAGGAAATCGTTGACAAGTACAATAAAATCATTGGACAAGCTTTCAATGACTTCGATATCTCTTTTGATATCTTT
This sequence comes from Crocinitomicaceae bacterium, assembly GCA_029249445.1. Lineage (GTDB taxonomy): Bacteria > Bacteroidota > Bacteroidia > Flavobacteriales_D > Crocinitomicaceae > UBA4466. The sequence continues at coordinate 101,886 of JAQWHI010000019.1, forward strand.
CATCGGACCTCAGCGCAAATACATCATGAAACAGCTCAGGATTTCTTTAAGGTACTTGAAGAAAAGGACCATTTCACCAAAGAAACAAGCCAACAATATTATGACGAAGAGTTCCATCAGTTTTTAGCAGATCGCTACATCTCTGGCACATGCCCAAATTGTGGAAACGAAGAAGCTTATGGAGATCAATGTGAAAAATGCGGCTCAGCGCTGAGCCCAACAGATTTGATCAATCCAAAGTCGACTCTAAGCGGGAAAACACCCATAATGAGGGAAACATCTCATTGGTATTTGCCAATGCAGCGACATGAAGAGTGGTTAAAAGATTGGATTAAAGAGGGCGAACTTGGCGGCGTTCAACAGCACGATGCTTCAAAATGGAGGAACCAAGTGATTGGACAATGCATGTCTTGGATAGATAATGGTTTGCGACCAAGAGCAATGACACGTGACCTCGATTGGGGAATCAAAGTCCCTGTAAAAGGAGGAGATGGAAAAGTACTGTACGTCTGGATGGATGCTCCAATTGGTTACATTTCTGCAACAAAACAATGGGCTATAGACAACAATAAAAATTGGGAAGATTATTGGACAGGCGACCGCAAACTGGTCCACTTTATTGGCAAAGACAACATTGTTTTCCACGCAATTATATTTCCAATTTTACTGAAGTCATATGAAGGACTCATCCTCCCGGATAATGTTCCAGCATACGAGTTCTTAAATCTTGAGGGAGACAAATTCTCTACATCCAAAAATTGGGCCGTCTGGTTGCATGAATACTTGGAGTCATATCCAGAGAAAGTTGATGAATTAAAATACGTTCTAACAGCGATTGCACCAGAAACGAAAGACAGTGAATTTACCTGGAAAGAATATCAAACGCGCATCAATAGTGAGTTGGCTGATATCCTCGGCAATTTTGTGAATCGGGCATTGGTTCTTACACAAAAATACTACGATGGGGCTGTACCTGAGGTGGGTGAATTTTCAGATTACGATCAGGAAGTACTTGCAGAAATGGCTGCCATTCCAGATAGAATTTCAAAACTTATATACGCCTATAAATTGCGAGAGGCTCAGTCCGAAGCTATGAATTTGGCGCGACTTGGAAACAAGTACCTGGCCGATATGGAACCTTGGAAATTAATAAAAGACGAGAAAAATACGAAACGTGTCCAGACCATAATGAATATCGCACTGCAAATTACAGCAAACTTGAGCATTGTTTTGCAGCCCTTCTTGCCTGCAACTGCTTCTAAAATCTCGACCTTCTTGAATTACTCAAACGACCAATGGAGTGCTGCAGGTCAACACAACTTATTAAGCGCGGGTCAACCAACGGCAAAGCCATCTATTTTGTTCCAAAAAATTGAAGATACAATGGTTGAAAAAGAAATCGAAAAACTGAATGCATCAAAAACGAATGTGCCGCAATTTGAACCGCAAAAGGAAGAAGCGTCATTTGATGATTTTACGAAAATGGACATCCGAGTGGGTACTATCTTGGAGGCGGAAAAAATAAAGAAAGCAGATAAGTTATTAAAGCTTTTGGTTGATACGGGATTGGACAAACGAACAATCGTCTCAGGGATTGCAAAGTACTATACTCCACAGGAGGTCATTGGTAAAAAAGTAACCGTTTTGCTGAATTTAGCACCACGGAAGATTCGAGGTGTGGAATCTCAAGGAATGATATTAATGGCTGAAAATGACAAAGGTGAGTTGAGTTTTGTAGTTCCAGAAAAAGAATTTCATCCTGGTGCCGATATTCGATAATTTAATCCGCTGTGAGTAACGTATGAAATCGTACCTCGAAAAATCTATTTTATCCGTCCAGTTTCAATCTCCTGGCTTTGTTCTCAAAACACAGTGTCAAATAGCAAAAGACTTCATGCAAAGTGGAATTCATTTTGAGGAGATTTTCACAAATGAAGCGCTCTCATTGAATGAAATTATCCAACACATCTCGCAAAAGCTTGAAGAAATACTCAAAAGAGGGGAAGTTGCAACACTTCAATTGCTCTATCAAATAGACATTCCACAGAATGACTTTTTAGCACTTACAACAAGTACCAATTTCATCCCAAAAATGTGCGAGTTAATTGTCCGAAGAACAGCCTATAAAGTGTACTTGAGAAATATGTTTTCTTAGAAAACTAAGCGGATTTTAGAATCGAACTTAGTTACCTAAATTCGATTCTAATAATGTCCCGTTATAGCTTTACAATGGTTTTTAATGTGCTAAATTGAGTTGGCGTCTCAACCTTTAAAAAATAGGTTCCCGCTTCAATTGAACCTAAATCCAATTCGAGAACATTTTCTCCTTCGAGAACCTGATGGGATGATACCGAGATCAATTCTCCAGAAACACTATAAATACTCAGTTCAGCATTTTCTGAATTGACCGCGTTAAATGCAACGTGCAGTTTATCTGTTAATGGATTTGGTGCAACAAACAATTCCAAAGCATGAGGAGTTTCCTCTACAGAATTAGATGAACACTGCGTAATTACATCCTGAACCCAAGTTCTCATTTCTTGCAATGAACTCACACTAACCAAATTACACTTAATTTCTTTATCGCTCGGACAAATAACACTAACTGTTGGGTATCCAGTACCATACTCTGATGGCAAAGAATTAGTACCATTAATTATGTTGTAAGATACGCCTGCAGTCCAATCACCGTATGTGTTTGGCCCTATACCATTGAGCGCATCCAATGTTGTACTGGGGTCATCTTCGTAGGCTATAATTACAACTTCATTCGTTCCATTTGGTCCGAACTCGGTGTTCAAATCTTCTAAATAATGTTGAGAGTGAAACGACCAACATGGTGAACACCACGTGGTAAACATATCAACAAATAAATCAGACTTTCTTATATGAATTCCAAACAGTCATTATTTATATAAAATCAACGCTTTCAGGATAATCTCAGAAGCTCAAATCAAAAGTTATAAAACTAAAGTTTAAAATTCTAACACTTTTCCTTGATTTTTCCTTGTTCGAGCTGTGTTAAGTGCATGACTTTGTCTAAATTTGGGCTTCCATAATTGTGACAAAGAAGAATGGATAAAGTATCATATGTTGGTAATGCGGATGTTAACGCAATAGACCACCTGTACAAATTGTACGTTCAAGACCCTGAAAGCGTTGATATCGGTTGGCAAAAGTTTTTTGAAGGCTTTGATTTTGCGCGAATTAATTTTGAAGATGGCGGAGAAATTCCGGAAAACTTCCAAAAAGAATTTAAAGTAATTAACCTTATCAACGGATACCGCGACCGCGGACATTTGTTTACAAAAACGAACCCTGTTCGTGAGCGAAGAACATACGCTCCAACCTTAGCCATTGAGAATTTTGGTCTAACAGCAGCTGATTTGGATAGTGTATTCCAAGCGGGTGAGGAAATAGGAATTGGACCAGCTACCTTGCATACTATTGTCGCAGATTTAGAAGAAACGTACTGCCAATCAATAGGTATTGAGTACACCTATATGAGAGAACCCGATCATATTGCTTGGTTCAAAAATCATATTGAACTGCGCAATCGACCAAAATACGATGCAGAAAAAAAGAAAGAGATCTACAGAAAGCTCGCAATAACGGCTGGATTTGAATCATTTCTTGGCAAAAAATTTGTTGGTCAAAAACGGTTCTCCGTGGAAGGGTTGGAAGTGTTGGTCCCAGCATTGGATGCCTTAGTTCAAAAAGGAGCAGACAATGGAGTTGAACAGTTTGTTGTCGGTATGGCACACCGTGGGCGATTGAATACGCTCACAAATGTTTTTGAAAAACGACCACGCGATATATTTTCGGAATTTGCAGGCAAAGAATTTGAAAAAGACGAACGCTTCGATGGTGATGTAAAATACCATCAAGGATTTACATCATTTATAAAATCTGAAAGTGGTAAAGACATTACCCTTACCCTCTCTCCAAATCCATCCCACCTTGAAGCTGTCAACCCAGTAGTTGAAGGAATTTCACGTGCAAAATTAGACCATTCCCTCGATAATGATGTAAGAAAAGTATGCCCAGTACTTATCCACGGAGATGCAGCAATTGCAGGACAAGGAATTGTGTATGAGATTATACAAATGGCGCAACTGGAAGGGTACAAAACTGGAGGGACAATTCATATTGTAACCAACAATCAAGTCGGTTTTACAACGAACTATTTGGACGGACGATCGTCCACATATTGTACGGATGTTGCTAAAACAACACTTTGCCCTGTTTTTCATGTCAATGGAGATGATGTTGAAGCAGTTGTTCAAGTAATGGAAATGGCTGTAGAGTATCGACAGCATTTTAATAGCGATATATTCATTGATTTGCTAGGGTATAGAAAATATGGGCACAACGAGGGAGATGAACCAAAGTTTACCCAACCGCACCTTTACAATTTGATTGCAAAGCACCCAAACCCCAGAGATATCTATTTCAAACAATTGGAATCTGAGGGAGTGATCAATCGTGAGGACGCAAAAAAAATCACAGACAATTACAACAATTTTCTCGAGAAAGAATACGCAGAATCGCAGGAGCATGAGAAAGCATTGGTCTACGACTTCTTGAGTGATGCCTGGGAGGGATATCGACACGGAAAAGAAAAGGATTTTGAAGTTTCACCAAAAACTGGAGTTCCAAAGAAGAAATTAAATGAATTGGGTAAAAAACTATCGACACTTCCAGAAGGGAAAAAATACTTTCGTAAAATCTCCAAAATCTTCCGGGATCGCCTCAAAGGCATTGAAGAAGACCAATTGGATTGGGGAGCAGCAGAAATGCTAGCCTATGCGACTCTTTTGGCAGAAGGCCACCCCGTAAGATTGACAGGTCAAGATGTTGAACGAGGAACATTTTCTCACAGACACGCTGTCATCAAAACAGAAGATACTGAAGAAGAGATTGTAACTTTAAACCTACTTTCAGAACAACAGGCGCCTTTCACGATTTACAACTCACTGCTATCGGAATATGGTGTTCTTGGTTATGAATATGGCTATTCATTGGCCTGTCCGAAAGGGTTAACGATTTGGGAAGCTCAATTTGGAGATTTCTACAATGGGGCTCAAATCATGGTCGATCAGTTCATTACAGCAGGTGAAGACAAGTGGTCCACACAAAGCGGATTGGTTATGCTTTTACCACACGGTTATGAAGGACAAGGCGCAGAGCATTCAAGTGGCAGAATGGAGCGTTTCTTGCAACAATGTGCAGACTTGAACATTCAAGTAGTAAACACCTCTACCCCAGCGAATCACTTCCATTTATTACGAAGACAGTTAAAACGTGAGTTCAGAAAGCCATTGGTTGTATTCTCACCAAAAATGATTTTGCGTCACCCAAGGGCGACATCATCCTTGGATGAAATGGCAAAGGGGAACTTTAAAGAACTAATTGATGATCCAAATGCACAAGTTGCGTCTGCTGATACCGTTGTGTTTTGCACAGGGAAATACTACTACGAGGCAACTGAAAAAGCAAAAGAACTTGGAGTAGAAAACATGGCATTTGTTCGAATTGAGCAACTTTATCCGTTGCCTACTAAACAAATTGATGGAATCCTCAAGAAATATAAAAACGCAAAGCATATTCTTTGGTCGCAAGAAGAACCTGCTAATATGGGGGCATGGACACATGTCGCCATGGAGTTAAGGCACATAAATATTCAAGGAATATGCAGGAGGCCTTCTGCTGCTGCTGCAGAAGGATCGCATGACCTTCACAAACGCAGGTTGGAACGACTGTTTAGCGAACTGTTCCAATATGGAAAAACAAAAGTCAAAGCTTAATTAAATTAATTATATGTCGGTATTAGAAATGAAAGTGCCAAGTCCGGGAGAGTCAATTTCAGAAGTAGAAATTGCACAATGGCTGGTATCTGATGGTGATTATGTTGAAAAAGACCAAGCCATTGCAGAAGTTGATTCTGACAAGGCAACATTAGAATTACCTGCTGAGGAAAGTGGAACAATAACGCTGAAAGCAGAGGAAGGTGATGCCGTTGAAGTAGGCGCTATAGTATGCCTTATTGACACATCAGCAGAACGTCCCGCAGGATTTGAATCAACTGCAGATACAACAGAATCCGTAGCGGTTCCAGAGCCTGTTAAAGCGAAGGTTGCACCAGAAGAAAAGACGGTAAGCCCTGATCCAGTTGAGAAAAAATCATATGCCGCAGGAACACCCTCAATTGCAGCGGCTAAGATTATGGCTGAAAATGATATAAATCCAAATCAAGTCAATGGTACAGGAAAAGGAGGGCGTATCACAAAGCAAGATGTTGTATCGGCAATGGCAGCAGGATTTGACGCTGGAGCAACTCAAGGATGGGGAGGAACACGTGAACAAAATCGCGAGAAAATGTCTATGATGCGTCGTAAAATTGCAGAGCGTCTAGTTGCAGTTAAAAACGAGACGGCAATGCTCACGACGTTTAACGAGGTTGATATGAAGCCAATAATGGACCTTCGTGCAAAATATAAAAAAGCATTCTCAGAACATCACGAAGTCAATCTTGGATTTATGTCGTTCTTTACCAAAGCGGTGACGGAAGCATTAAATTTATTCCCAGCAGTTAACGCTCAAATCGATGGTAAGGAAATGATCTTGCACGATTATGCTGATATAGGAATTGCAGTATCTTCTCCAAAAGGATTGATGGTTCCTGTAGTTCGAAATGCGGAGCAAATGTCATTGGCAGAAATTGAGCGCGAAATAAAACGTCTCGCAATAAAAGCACGAGACGGGAAAATCACTCCTGACGAAATGACTGGTGGCACCTTCACAATTACCAATGGTGGTGTTTTTGGATCAATGTTATCGACCCCGATCATTAATCCTCCACAATCTGCTATCCTCGGAATGCACAACATTGTACAGCGTCCAGTAGCTATTGATGGAAAAGTAGAAATCCGACCAATTATGTATTTAGCACTCTCATACGACCACCGCATTATTGACGGTAAGGAAAGTGTGAGCTTCTTGGTGAAAGTAAAAGAAATGCTAGAAAATCCGGAACGAATGCTGTTCGGCGCAAAAAATCCATTAGAAGTATTGCTGGGACTTTAAGAATCCAAATTCATATCGAGACGTCCTACTTTGCAAGTAGGACGTTTTTTATTTAGAATCGCTGACATTTCTTAGATTAAGGAGAAATGATAAATAAGCTGCCAATAAACCCGACGGATGAGAAAATCAACACTTCATCCAATCTTTCACATCTTTTAAGAAATAAAATGGTCAAGAAATAGCTACATTAGTTTTTGATTTATACCCATGACTCCAAACGATTTTTACACTGAAAACATAAAGATATTTGAAACGCAAATTTCAGCATTGAAAAAACGCATTTTCGCGTTATCCATGCTGCGGCTTTTCGTATTTCTAGCAATGGCAGCCTCTGTCTACTTTTTCTTCAGAAATAGTCAACTAATCCTGATTGCATTATCTGTTGGATTTATCTTATTTCTACTGCTTGTTAATCAGTATTCTAATCTGAAAAACAAGTTGAAGTATTTAAATAAAATACATCAACTAAATCAGCTAGAAATTAAAGTCTCAAATGGGGATTTATCAGAATTAGAAAATGGAAACCAATATATTTTTGAAGGACATCACTTCAATCAGGATATCGATTTATTTGGCGAAGGATCATTGTTCCAAATTATAAACCGGACTGCCACTAAAAACGGACAGAAACAATTGGCAGCGTGGCTGAACTCCAACAATATTGATCAAATCAAGGAAAAACAAAAAGCGACTCAAGAGATTGCGGAAAAAGCAAATTGGCGTCAAAACTATACCACTATTGCTGCTCTAATTGAATCTGATGTTGAGTCTGACACAATAACGCAGTGGGTTCGTTCGTACAAAGCATTTACCCCGAATATCTTTAAGTGGGTTCCGATTTTATTTTCTATACTATCATTTATTGGAATCCTTTGTTATTGGGTGGGATTCATCAATGGATACATTCTTTTAACTTGGTTTTTATTCGGACTTGGAATCACAGGAAGGTATTTAAAAAAGACAACCGATCTTTACAAAATCACAAGCAAAATTAACGACTTTTTTGCGCAATATGCCCAACTCCTTTTGTCCATAGAAAAAGAAGAGTTTGAATGTGAACTACTCCAAAACTGGGGAAATTCTATCAAAACGAGTGGCATAAATGCATCAGAACGACTCAATGAACTCGCAAAGGAGATCGACCTGCTATCCAATAGAAACAATATGATATTTGCTCCATTGGCAAATGGTTTTTTGTTATGGGACTTACGATACACCTATCGTATCGAAAAATGGATCAAAAAATTTGATAATGCAATGATCGATTGGTTCTCTATTGTTGAAATGTTTGATGCAATGAACTCCTTTGGTAATTTTGGTTTCAATCAGAAAAATTACGTCTACCCCACTGTTCAATCAGACCACAAAATCCAACTTGAGGTGAAAGACATAGGGCACCCATTGCTTGACGCAACGAAAATGGTGAAAAACTCCATTAAAGTTCACAATGATGACTTTTTTATTGTCACGGGTGCCAATATGGCGGGGAAAAGCACCTTCCTTAGAACAATCGCAATAAATCTGGTTCTAGCTAACTGTGGTCTACCAGTCTGCGCTGAATCTTTTGCATATCGCCCAATAAAGTTAATCTCTAGTATGCGTACTTCAGATTCATTATTGAACGATGAATCCTACTTCTTTTCGGAACTTAAGCGATTAAAGTTCATTATTGAAGCCATCAAAAAAGAAAGCTATTTCATTATTCTTGATGAGATTTTAAAAGGAACAAATAGCAAAGACAAAGCGGAAGGCTCACAGAAGTTCATCGAAAAACTAGTGAATTCATCTGCCACGGGATTACTTGCCACTCACGACTTGAGTATTTGTGCCATGGAAAAGAAACTCCCTCAAATAAGAAACTACTATTTCGAGGCATCCATTATAAAAAATGAATTGCATTTCGATTACAAAATAAAAAAAGGAGTTTGTCAAAATATGAATGCATCGTTTTTACTTCACAAAATGAAAATCATTTGATCTTAACGGTGATCTCTTTGCAGTAAAGGAATATATCTATTATCTTCGTGAAAAATCAACACTATGAAAAAAATAACTTTGAGTATTGTTTCACTTTCTATTGCTAGTGCAGTTTCTGCGCAAACAAACACTGATCAAGTGATAGGGAAAACACTACAAACACCAATTATTAAATCAGGAATTAAAGCACCAGAGGTTGTTTCGGAAAAAGCCATTTTATGGGGCCCAAATAGTTTCAGTACACCAAGTGAATGGTCATTTACAGACAATGCAGCATCAGGTGACAACTGGGTTATTGGCACCGGAGTGCCATCAGGCGCATTTGCTATCGACGGGATTACTTCAACTACCGCAGCAGATGGTTTTGCTTTGTATGATTCCGACTTAATGTGTTCAGGAAACCAAAACGCAGATGTCTACTTCAACACACCTATCGACCTATCTGCAAATACTGCTGTCGCAGTTGAATTCGAATCTTTCTACAGACAATATCAAGGTAATTGTTACGTAATTGCAAGTACAGACGGTGTTACATGGACAGAAATTCCTGTTCACGATGACCTTTCTGTTAATGCCTCAAGCCCAAACCCTGATATCGTAACAGCAAATGTATCTGCTGTTGTAGGTGGATCATCTACAGCTTACATCGGGTTCCGTTACATCGGAGGATGCGACTACGCATGGATGGTTGATGATGTTTCCATTGTTACCCTTCCAGATAATGACATCGGGTTAATTCGTGGATGGCACGGAGATATTTTAAACGATTGGGAATATTCAATGACTCCATTAACGCAAGTACGTGAGATGATTGCGGGTGTTGTTGTTGAAAACCAAGGAGGATTGGATCAAACATTTGATTTAACATGTGATGTTTATGACGCGTCAGGAATTGTTTCAACATCAATGCAAACAATTACGCTTGCTGTATCTGATGATGACACCATCTGGTTCAACACTGGATTCACTCCATCTGCAAATGGAGATTACTGGGCAGAGTTCAGTATTCCTGCTGACCAAGACCCTTCTGATGATACATACATGACAAGTACGCTGAACGTAAATGATAACTTGATGGCCCACGATTATGGTGCGGTCGGTTCTTACGGTTGGAACCCAGCAGCTGCAGACCCAACAAATGCGCAAGCTCCTCATTCATGGGGGAACATTTACTACCCTGAAGTAGACCAACAAATTTGGGGAGTCGATGTTAACTTTGCAACTGGAACAACACCTGACCTCTACGTTACAGTGCGTGTTCAAGAAATGGATGCATCAGGATCAATTCAGGATCCATTGACATTTAACAATGAAACAGGGCACACAATTGCACAAAGCGAAGTTGGTTCGGCAATTACCACAATCATATTCCCAAGCCCTTCTATGCTTGAAGCAGGAAAAGGATATATGGTCGATGTATATAAAGTTGATGGAACAAGTGGAAGTGAAGAATTAAGACTGGGAGGATCTGATTCCTCAACTGAAGATGATGACTTCTCAACCTTTGGATACGGTCCTTATGGAACTGGAGGCGCTGTAAACTATTATAATAGTTGGGAATTTGCTCCTTATATCCGAGCGAATTTTGATGCTTCTTTAGCAGTAGAGACGATTGCCCTCGAAGGTGTTAGTGTGTATCCAAACCCATCAGAAGGTCTCATCACAATCTCAAATGCCAACAATGAAAAAAATACAATCGTGATTTCAAATGCGACAGGAAAAGTAGTTTACAATCAATCGGTATCAATGGATACTTCAATTGATTTGTCATCATTTGGATCAGGGCTTTACGTAGTGAACGTTTCAAATGAAAACGGCTCTCACATTGAGAAAGTTGTTATCAAGTAAAAAAATGTTCTTTTTTGGTTTGCTTTAGTGAACCCAATAAAGTAAGGAATATTAGCGCCTCAGTAATCTGAGGCGCTTTTTTATTCACATCAAGTTTGATTCATTGAAGAAATAATGTTTGATAACTTATGTTAAAAAAACCGCCAGACACAATATTTTAACAATCAAATCGTAACTAATATATGCTTAAGTTGACAAGCAGTGAAAATTGGCACGCAATTTGGAACTGCTTAGTTAATTACCAAAATTAAGTTTTCATAAATAGTAGTAGTTTAGGTTTTGAAAAGGAAAGATACCCATCTTTCCTTTTCTTTTATTTAAGCCGCAGAATTATGAACTAGAAATTGAATCAAAGAAACTTCAAGAAATAAACACATTCTTCTGACTTTAAATTCCATTATTTTGCCGTATTTTTGGGCGCGCTAAGTGCAATCACGAGGCACACTGGAACTATGAGGAATATTCGAAATTTTTGCATTATCGCACACATTGATCACGGGAAAAGTACTCTCGCGGATCGTTTACTGCAAACTACAGGAACGATCTCGGATCGTGAAATGCAAAACCAAGCACTCGATGATATGGACTTGGAACGTGAACGTGGTATCACCATTAAGAGTCACGCTATTCAGATGAACCATTCACATGAAGGTGAAGAATATATCCTGAATTTAATTGATACCCCGGGACATGTTGATTTCTCTTATGAAGTTTCCCGTTCTATCGCAGCCTGCGAGGGAGCACTTTTGATCGTTGATGCTGCGCAAGGAATAGAAGCCCAAACAATTTCGAACCTTTATTTGGCCTTAGAACACGATCTTGAGATCATTCCAATTCTCAATAAAATGGATCTTCCTGGTGCGATGCCTGAAGAGGTAACGGATCAAATTGTTGACTTAATTGGTTGCGATCCAACAGATGTGATCCCAGCCTCAGGAAAAACTGGATTGGGAGTTGATCAAATTCTCGATGCGGTAATCAACCGTATACCTGCACCAACTGGTAATGAAGATGCTCCTTTGGAAGCAATGATATTTGACTCTGTGTTCAATTCATTTCGTGGAATTATCGCCTACTATCGTGTTAGAAATGGCGTCATCCGTAAAGGTGATCGTGTCAAATTTTTCAATACTGGGAAAAGTTATGGGGCTGAAGAAATCGGAGTTCTTAAAATGGATCTAAGCCCTCAAAAAGAGGTGAAAGCGGGAGATGTTGGATACATTATTTCCGGAATTAAAAAAGCAGCAGAAGTCAAAGTTGGAGATACAATAACTACAGAAGAAAGCCCTTGTAGTGGAGCCATCCAAGGATTTGAGGATGTAAAACCAATGGTCTTCTCAGGAATATACCCTGTTGATACAGAAGACTACGAGGAGTTACGTTACTCTATGGAAAAGCTTCAACTGAACGACTCTTCCTTAGTTTTTGAACCAGAATCATCTGCCGCTCTTGGTTTTGGATTTAGATGTGGCTTCTTGGGAATGCTTCACATGGAAATAATTCAGGAACGCCTTGAGCGTGAATTTAATATGACGGTGATTACCACGGTACCCAACGTATCGTACAAAGCATACATGAAAAAGAATCTAGATCATGCGCTCATAGTAAATAATCCATCAGAACTTCCAGATCCATCGGGAATGGAAATGATCGAAGAACCATACATTAAAGCACAAGTCATTACAAAAGCTGAATATGTGGGACAAATAATGAATTTGTGTATCGAAAAACGAGGTGAACTAACCAATCAGATCTATTTAACGCAGGATCGAGTTGAATTGAGTTTTGAAATGCCAATGGGAGAAATTGTTTTTGACTTTTATGACCGTCTAAAAACAGTATCTCGTGGATACGCATCATTCGATTACCATCCAATAGGTTACAAGAAATCTGATCTAATTAAAATGGACTTATTACTAAATGGGGAGCAAGTTGATGCACTTTCTGCATTGGTACACCGAAGCAATGCCTTCGATCTCGGCAAGAAAATCTGTCTGAAATTAAAGGACCTTATTCCACGACAACAATTTGAAATTCCTATTCAAGCGGCCATTGGGGCAAAAATTATCGCAAGAGAAACAATAAAAGCACTACGGAAAGACGTTACAGCAAAATGTTATGGAGGTGATATCACGCGGAAACGAAAACTGTTGGAAAAACAAAAAGCAGGGAAAAAGCGTATGCGCCAGGTTGGAAGAGTAGAAATTCCACAAGAGGCGTTCTTGGCTGTACTGAAACTGAACGATTAAAATAGTGCCAATAAAACTTCTTTCGCAACAGATTCTATAAAATTACCGCTCGATTTTACTCGTTAATGGATTTTTCAATCCCTCCCATTCAACCAGATGCATTTTTACCGTTCCAACAGGAATTTTAGCTTTAACCAAAATGGGGATTCTATTCTTATCTGCTGTCACCCAAAATTTTACATCTTCTTCATTGTTAAAGTACCGACCTGTTTGAACGACGGGAACAAACGTGAAACATTTAAATTTTCCTTTACGAATTTTCACTTCTTCAGTTCCAACGTATTTGATCTTTAAAGTATAGACTTCATCGTCCATGAAGCAATCAAAAGAAAAAGTCTTTCCTTTTTTGATGCCATCCAGATTTAGAGTTCTTGCCTTATAGAAAGAGGAAATCATATCTTGAATTCCGATGGAGACCTTGAAATCTTTGCTCCCGTTGTAAACTCGATTTAAGTTTTGCTTAAAAGTATAGGATTGATTTATTTTATATCCGCCCTCGTTCACATTTCGAATAAAATACCAAGGCATCATTGACTTCTTATCGATATAACTTTCATAGATGTCATAGACACTATAAAACGCATTAAATCCCCCAAGGGTTCTACCAGTTCCTTTCACATGATGTAAGGCTCTGTTGTTCCCTTTTTTTGATGTCGACTTAACCTCCATTATTGCTTCTCCAGCATCCATAAAGCCATAAGTGACGCGATACCTTAGTTTTTCACCTGTCGTGAATGCGCTATTCGAAACAGAAGGATAAGTGACTGCTTTTTGAGAGCTTATAATTAACAGGGCAAGGATCAATACAGAAAAAATATAAGTGAGATTTCTCATAGCGACAGAATTTGAAGTTATAAGACAAGTACAAAGGATGTGCCAGAAAAATTCTATTCAACTTTATGAGATTGAACTTTTTATTTGGTATCAGAATGGGTTTTCTCTAGAAATTCTTAAACGACTACATTTACAATCTTCCCAGGAACTACAATCACTTTCTTTGGCGGTTTGCCCTCCAACCATTTTACAGCCGTTTCATGCGCTAAAACTTCTTTCTCAACATCTTCTTTTGACATTGCTGTAGGGAGTTCAATTTTGAATCGCATTTTTCCATTAAACGAAACCGGATATGTGTGATTTGCTTCAACCATAAATGCCTCATTGAATACTGGGAATTTTGCGAAACTGATCGTCCCCGGTTGATTTCCGAGTTTTACCCACAATTCTTCACATATGTGAGGGGCGTATGGAGAGAGTAGGATTGTTAGCTGTTGCAAAATTGTCTTGTTGTTACACTTCTGATCACTCAACTCATTGACGCAAATCATAAAGTTCGAAACTCCTGTATTGAAAGAAAACCGCTCTAAATCATCTCCAACTTTCTTGATTGTTTTATGTAACGATTTTAATGCTTTAGAATTCGGATCTTCGTCGGTCAAAACGACATTATTCTCCTGATCGTGAAATAAACGCCAAAGTTTTCTCAAAAAATTGTTTACCCCATTTATCCCTTTAGTATCCCATGGTTTGCTCTGTTCTAATGGACCGAGAAACATTTCATACATGCGCAAGGTGTCCGCTCCAAAGGTATCCACCAATTCATCAGGTGTTTGCACATTGTATTTTGATTTTGACATTTTTTCAACCTCATAACCGCACTGGTAGGTTCCATCTTCTTCGAATATAAATTCTGCGCCAAGAAGAAAATTAGATATAGGATCCTTTGATGCTGACTCAATATCCAAAATATCATTGTTTACATATTTAATATCAATATGTAGTGACACAACATCAAATTGGTCTTTTTGAGAAGCCGTTACAAATGTATTGGTGTCTTTGATGCGGTAAACAAAATTACTTCGCCCCAAAATCATTCCCTGATTAATCATCTTTTGAAACGGTTCATCGAACGGAATCAAATCGAGATCATATAAGAATTTTGTCCAAAAGCGTGCATACAACAAGTGACCCGTAGCATGTTCTGAACCACCAATATATAAATCAACATTCTTCCAATATTCAACCTTGTCTTTCGAAACGAACTCATTGTCGTTCTTTGGGTCCATATACCTCAAGAAATACCAAGAACTACCTGCCCAACCTGGCATTGTATTGTATTCCATGCGATCTCCCTGCGCATATTCCCAAGCATCTTTTTTCGCTCGTGCTAAAGGCGGTTCTCCATCTTCAGTCGGGAGGTACTTATCGACGTCTGGAAGTGTTATTGGCAAATTGGTATCATCAATCAAATGTGGGATTTCATCCTTGTAATAAACAGGAAATGGTTCTCCCCAGTAGCGCTGTCGGGAAAACACCGCATCTCGAAGGCGGTATTGTGTTTTTCCTTTGCCTATTCCCCGCTTTTCAATTTCATAAATTGCTGCCTTGATTGCTTTTTTTACTGGAAGACCATCTAAAAAGTCAGAATTGGCAATCACCGCATCTTTCTCCGTATATGCACCCTCACTAATGTCTTTTTCGTCAAAAATAGTTTTGATGGTTATGCCAAAGTGTTTGGCAAAATCATAATCCCTTTGATCTCCGCATGGAACAGCCATTACGGCTCCTGTTCCATAAGAAGCTAAAACGTAGTCGCCAATCCAAATCTCAACCTTGTTGCCTGAGAATGGATGTATGGCAAATGCACCTGTATTTTGTCCTGATATATTTTTCACATCTGCCTGACGATCACGTTCCGATTTAAGTGATGCTTGCTTTTTATATTCTGCAACCTCCGAAGCAAACTCTTCAGTTGTGATTTGATCTACCAATGGATGTTCAGGCGCTAAAACCATAAATGACACACCATAAATTGTATCTGGACGTGTGGTAAAGACTTCAATTGTATCAGAAGAATTTTCAAGTTTAAAATGGACAGAGGCTCCCTGTGATTTTCCAATCCAATTGCGTTGTTGATCTTTAATGGAATCGGACCAATCGAGTGTATCCAAGCCCTTCAATAAGCGTTCTGCATATGCTTTAATTCGCATTGACCATTGGCGCATTAACTTTTGCTCAACAGGATGCCCTCCTCGCTCCGACAAACCATTTACAACCTCATCATTTGCCAGGACAGTACCTAAAGCTGGACACCAATTCACCCATGAGTCGGCAAGATATGTCAATCGGTAACTCATCAACGTTGCACTTTTCTGTGCGTCACTCATCGCTAACCATTCCTCGGCGGAGAATACCCCTTCAAAGTCGTGCTCAGCTTCCACCGTAACATTGCCCTCTTTTTCAAAAATTGAAATCAACTCAGAAATACGCAAAGCTGAATTTTCCTTTTTGCAATACCAGCAGTCAAAGAGTTGCTTGAAAATCCACTGTGTCCATTTGTAATAATCAGGAGATGATGTTCGAACTTCTCGATCCCAATCAAATGAAAATCCAATCCGATCCAATTGGTCTCTGTACCTGGCAACATTATTTTCCGTAGTAATTCTTGGATGTTGTCCGGTCTGAATAGCATACTGTTCTGCTGGCAGCCCAAACGAGTCATAACCCATTGGATGCAATACGTTGAATCCTTTCAAGCGCTTGTAGCGCGCAAAAATATCTGATGCAATATATCCCAAAGGGTGGCCAACATGCAAGCCAGCACCAGATGGGTAAGGAAACATATCAAGGATATAATATTTTTCTTTCTCAGATTGATCCTCAGCACGAAACGTTTTGTTCTCAGCCCAAAAAGCTCTCCACTTCGCCTCTATATCTCTAAAATTGTATTCCATACTACTGTTGACTTGAAAGTGCAAAGTTACGAGTTACTGCTTACTTTATGGACTCTCAAGAGGTTAAAATTTTAATTTCATTCGATGAATCGGCTCGAAGTTGATAAAATTCAAGTTCTCTAACGCCTCAGCTTATCAGTGATAAAATGTTACTTTTACTAAAGCAATGAAACAAAAACTCCTCAACATATTCACTTCCTGTGTTCTTCTTATGCTTTGGACTGTTCCAAGTTTGCATGCTCAAAATGACACAGAACAGAAAATGATTAAGTCCATTAATCAGAAAAGTGATGTCAATGAGCGGTTTCAAGCAACTTTGAAGTTGGCAAACTTCTACAAAGAAAATAACATCCAAAAGGCGGACTCTATTCGAAAAGTAATCATCGAAAAAAGTAGAAGTCTTGAAGATTCTTTGCGATTCAAAGCTCTTTTCTACAATGCTGAAGTTTCATTAATCCTCGGAGATCTTGACGATTACAATGAATATATTCTTGCTTGTCAGCCTTTTCTGAATAAATTAACTGACCCAAACATTCAATTCAGTGTGTTTCGTCATTTGGGCTACTACCACAGTAACATGCAAAAATACGACGTCGCCGAAAATTACCTTCGCTTGTCCTTAGAACAATCAAAAGCGATTCGAGACTTCGAAAAGCAATCGGAATCTTATCGGTATTTGGCCTTGAATTTTATGCAAACGAATCAAAAAGACTCAGCCATGTTCTACTCAACGCGTGCCATTAATACAGCGCGAAGAAGTGGCAGCAAGTCGACGCTTTCACTAGCATTCAATAATCAAGCCTTGATTTATGAATTCTTCGGACAAATAGAGTTAAGTGTGGCCAAGAACTTTGTCAGCTTGAAACTTGCTGAAGAAGTCAGGAATAACATGCTGCTCGCAAAATACTCAAGAGAAATTGGGTATTCTCAGAAACTGATCTTGAACTTAAGTGATGCCGAGCGCTACTTCAGAAACTCATTCGAATATTCAAGAAGAATAAGTGACCGCCGACAAATGGCTCTTGCCCTGACCAATCTTGCAAATGTACAATTAGATAAAAAGCAATTTGAAAAAGCAATTAAAAACTCAGAAAAATCAATAACTTATTTGACTGAGCTCAATGACTTAAATGGTCTTGGCGAAACCTTCAATTTACTAGGACTAATTTACAAACAGCAGATGAAATATCCTGCGGCAGTAAGTCAATTTAATCAAGCATTGGTCTATTTCGAATCAACGAGTAACAAAGAAAAAATTGCAAACGTTTACCACAATGTTGGAACAGTATTTAAGGAGCAAAAAAAAAATTCCATCGCACTGAATTACCTCAATCGTTCCATTGATATTCGAAAGCAATTCGGGGCAAAAAATCAAATCTACAGGACCTATCGCATTATTTCAGAAGTCTACAAAGACATTCATGATGTCAAAAATGCCCTTTTTTACATGGAGCTTTATCTAGATTATGTGGACAGCAATACAACCGTTCAGGCGGCAACTAAAATCGCAGAATTGAGTGAGTCCTACCGAGCAGAACAGAGAGAGCGACTCATTACTTCTCAATCAGATTCGATTGAAAGACAGCAGCAAGAGCGTGTGATGACGGCAACACGTCTTGAGAATAGTCAACTTAGAAATAATTTTCAGATGTACATCATCGTTGGCTTTATCATCATAATTGTAATGGCTGGCTTGATTTTATTTTACCGATGGAATCAAACAAAAATAAAACAACGCCAGAAAGAGGCTGAGATGTCTCAGACACTTCTTCGAACTCAGATGAATCCTCATTTTGTTTTTAATGCTATGTCGGTAATTCAAAGTTACATTTATGAGAATGACACCGAAAACTCGTCAAAATTCTTAGTGAATTTTTCTCGACTTGTGCGTTTAATTTTGGAAAATTCTCCCAAAGAACATATTCCTATTCGCATAGAACTAGAAATATTAGAAAAATACTTAGCAATGCAAAAACTGCGCTTTCAAGAACGGTTTGAGTTCAATATTGAGGCGGATGAAGAATTGTTTCTTGAAGGGGCTAAGATTCCACCTATGATTACGCAGCCATTTATTGAAAATGCAATCGAACATGGTCAATTGCATACAATTGAGGGAGGCTTCATTAATATTTCACTCTCCAAAGCAGGCAGAATGCTCAAAATAAAAATTGAAGACAATGGCATTGGCCGAAAAGGATCAGAAGCAACCAAAAAAAGTTCTGCTCATAAAAGTATGGCGATGAATATTACGCGGGATCGAATTGAGAATTTGAATAAAAAATATAAAACTGATGGAACAATGATTGTTTCAGACTACAATATAAAACAAGAAACTGGCACAAAAGTTTTAATTTCACTACCTTACATTGTAGACGCCTAACCAATGCCTAAACAGAAAATATTGTTATGAGAAAAGTCTTAATTATAGACGATGAAAATCGAACAAGAGAATTGATTGCAAAAATGATTGATTCTTTCGGGCTTGATGTAAAAGCCATCCCAGAAGGGGAAAATGTACAATCCGGTATAGAGGCCATTCAAAAACATCAACCTGATATTGTATTCATTGACATTCAAATGCCCGATGGCACGGGCTTTGACGTTCTTCGATCCATCGAAAACAAGAACTTTGAAGTTATTTTCATAACTGCGCATGAAGAATTCGCGATCAAAGCAATCAAATTTAGTGCACTGGATTACTTGCTTAAACCCGTAGATACCAATGAATTGCGTTCGGCCTTAGAAAAAGCTTTGGTAAGGTTAGCTGATAACGCTGAACCTCATCAATTTGAAGCCCTTCAAAAGAATATTCTTCCAAATGAAAAAAGAAGGCTCGTTTTGAAAACACAAGAAAGTGTTCATGTCGTTGAATTGGATCAGATTATCCGTTGTGAAGCAGACCGCAACTACACCTCTTTCTTCTTACAAGATGATAAAAAGATACTGGTATCAAAAACCTTGAAGGAATATGAAATCCTACTTACAGGATATAACTTTCTAAGAGTACAACAATCTCACTTAATCAATATTAATTATGTGGACCGCTACGATAAGAAAAATGGCGGAGCTGTTGTAATGAAAAATGGAGCTGAAGTTCCTTTATCTCCTGCAAAACGAGAACTGTTCTTCAAGAAACTAGAAAATCTGTAACTCAAATTTCGATGAAACAAGCAGTTTATTCAATTTTTCCCATTCAATATTCATTGCTTTGAGGACAATTGAAATTAACTCAGTATACTTAATCAAGAAATAAGGAGAAATGTCAGGATATTTTCTTTTGGTTTCGCTTTGAAATAGAAGTTATGCTGCTTGGAGAGGCAGTTTCATTTTCTAGTTTGATTAAAGAGTATAACAGTTCTTAAGATTTCTAATTTCAAAGTCGTGCTTTTGCACAGCTTAAAGAAAATTCCTGATTTTTTATTCCTAGTTTTAAAAGTTTTTTCTTCTCGCTACAGAAGAATTAGTTGTTACGCTATGGCAACTGAATAACTAACTACTACTGAAAGAAGAGCGTTAATCATATGATTAACGCTCTTCTTTATTTATGAACTATGTTCGATTCTAAACTACGCTCAGATCATCGCATTTTTATGTCATAAAGCACGGGGCGGCTTGGGGCAGCATCGTTATTGAATGGCGCAATATGAAAACTCAAAATATATGCTCCGTCTTTAATACTGTTGTCAGCGTATATCAATTCCGTAATTGTTCGCTTGTAATTGGGAGAATGAGGCACCTGCCAAAAGGCATGATGGAAGGCTAAAACTCCACCATCGCTCTCTCGGTCGACTGATGGCAAGTCAATAAGCAAGTGCTCAATTCCATTTTCAATGACAATCCCTGCACATGCAGCATCCAGATAAGGAGGATTCGATGAGGAATAATTTCTACTCGTCTTGGTAGCATCGTTTGGCATTGTTCGAATAATGAGGGCCTCTGAATCCGAAATATCCAATGCGCTAATTTGTTCAGGTGTAATCACAAAATCAATATCACCATTTTCTCGTTCAATCCGTTTTGGCAATATCGATACTAACTTTGCACGATAAAAATAATTGTGCATCGTTTCATTGACTGAATGAATTTCCTCGGTAATATGACCCAAACACTCTGTGTGCGTCCCATGTCCATGCGGATTAAAGTAAATATCTCGAAAATTAACGTCTCCACCCTCTTTAACCGAGCCAATATAACATTCAGTGCGAACTGGTTCAAATCTCGGAGGCTCAACATACCAAGCACGAGGATTACGGATATCATCGGATAGCACAATCGACAGATCCAATGGTGAGTTGGTATCAATGAAGTGATCGTTGTCCAGAAATAATTTCATAAAGTCGAAGATACTGAATTCAGAATGTCTAACAATAAAAATTTTATCCTGATTTATTTTATTTACCATGGTAAATATATATATTTGCTCCATGAAAAGAACAACAATACTATTAATCGGATTAATCGGACTCGCAATTACTTCTTGCTCGTCTGAACAACAATCGGTATCAGATACCGACAACAAAAAATTAACATACACAATCGATTTAGAGAATTCTTCGATCAAATGGAAAGGACAAATGAGTCCCGAATATGGTCACGCAGGAACTCTAAACTTCTCAGAAGGTGTTCTCAATATAAGCGGAGAGACCGTGGTTGATGGCCAGTTTACTGTGGATATGACTACATTAAAAAATACGGACTTAAACCCTCAAAAAGGAGAGGTATTGGTTGGACATCTCACTGGAAATTTGGTAGATGAAAATCATCCAGCCGATATGTTTTTTAATGTAGTGAAATTCCCCAACATCTCTGTATCTATTAATGGGTACAAAAACAACACCCTCGACTTAACATTGCTAATTTTAGGTAAAGAATTGAAGCAATCTGTAGCTGCAACAGTCACTACAGATCCCAATAGAGCGAGTATCACTGGAGATTTCACCCTTGATCTAACGTCAATTAACATTCCTGGTTTACAACCAAATCCTGACGGATCTCAAATTTCTCCTGTAATTGAATTTGAAGTCGCTATATCACTTGAAAAATAAATTAATCTCACACTAAAAATTAAAAGGAGTGAATCTGAGTAAAGATTCGCTCTTTTTTGTTTCTTTGAAGCATGATCGAAAAAAACGTTGAGGCAATCATCTTTGATTTTGGTGGTGTAATAATTAATCTTGACTACAATGCGACCATCGATGCATTTAAAAAACTTGGTTTGGATAATTTTGATCATTTATATTCCCAAGCGACACAATCCAATTTATTTGATTCCATTGAAACGGGAAAAATTTCTCCACAACATTTTATAAACAGTCTTCTGCGACTTCTTCCAAAAGAAACGACGCCAAAGCAAGTTATTAATGCCTGGAATGCGATGCTACTCGATATCCCAATCGAACGCATTGAACTTCTTCAAGAACTGTCAAAACGTTACAAGATTTACCTTTTAAGCAACACAAATAAAATTCACATTGATACGGCATTGCAAACATGGAATAGAACAACCAATAAACCAATAGAATACATCTTTGAAAAGGTATATTTTTCACACGAAGTGCACATGCGGAAACCACACGTGGAAATCTTCAATCTTGTAACAACGAATGAAGGATTAAATCCAGCAAAAACACTTTTTATCGATGACTCAATACAGCATATACAAGGCGCTATAACGGCTGGGCTTCAGACCCATCACCTGCGTCCCGAAGAGTCACTTCATGAACTTTTTTCTTGACACAACTCAACCAATAGCCCCTGAGTAGATTTTGGATGAAGAAATGCAATCCGTTTATTATCTGCTCCCGACTTGGGTGTTTTATGAATCAATTGAAACCCCCCTTTCTCAAGACGAATTAACTCGGCATCAATATCATCTGTTTCAAAAGCTACATGATGAAACCCTCCTTTGTTTTTACTGAGAAACTTTGCTATTGCAGACTGTTCATTTGTTGCTTCTAACAATTCAATTTTCGAATCCCCAACTCGAAGAAAAACAGTTCGCACGCCTTCCGACTCAACAATCTCTTCTTTATAACAAGATGTTCCCAATAAAGTCTCAAAAACAGGTAAGGATGAAGCAATACTATCAACTGCGATTCCCAAATGCTCAATACGCTTAATCATAAAAACAAATATTACCGTTACACCAATTCCGTAGAGTGCACGAGGTTGTGCTGATAATCAGCCGACTAATTTTTAATGAACTTTTCGTTGACGTTATCAAAATTAATATAATAAACGCCTCGCAATAAATTAGAACAATCTACAGATGAACCCACACCTTTTTTGACAATATTTCCATAGGCATCATATACTTCATATCGTGTTTCAACTGGTGTTAAACCATTTGCAAGGAATCGAATTTCATCCCTAACTTTGGCCGGTGTCTTGGTGATTTTCGGAGCTCCAGAATTAAACGTGACAGCACGGGAAGGATTCTTAGTTCCGGAGTGGTCGGTTTGCGATATTCTTACTCTATTTTCACCATGATGAGGAGCAACAGAAAATTCATACGTATTCTTCCCATTTGAACCTGCACCCATTACTTCACCAACTTGCACCCATCTGTTCCATCGGTATTGCTCAATAACGAATGGCAGTTTGCCCCGCTCTCCTGTAGTCGTCCATGAAAGCACTCCCGCATCAGAGACCGATATATCAACTACTTCATATGTTGATCTTGGAAGAAGAACTTCGGGGTTCAAAATTTTTGGCTGACATCCATCGTTGTGCTCAATGACAATAAATACAGGCTCACCAATTTCGATATTAAAAAACAAGAAATCAATTTCAAATGCACCTACACTCGTTCCACCAGGCATAATGTCCCCATTCACGGTCACTTTCGTTGCACAGTAACCAAAACCTTCATCATCAATTGGATTTTGGACATACAAATTCTTCCCTTGATAGGTTCCCTCTAGCGACAACGAAGCTTCCACAGAAACAGATAAAAAAATGAATGTCAGTAAAATTAAAACCCTCTTCATGTCTCTTTTTAGTATTCGCCCTTTAGCCCCCTAATGATCAATACAAATAGGTGGTGGTCGCAAACAAATATACTACCTTTTTATGTTAATCCACAGCAATTAAATTAAAAAAACTGCTTGAAAATGGATGCTAAATCACAAGTGATTCATAGGTTTTTACAACCTATTTCTATCTAATAAAACAACACTAAAATGCCATTTCAACATCTACTTGTTCAATTGTACGAGATAAGCTTGAGAACAGAAGAAAAAGTTTATTGTATCTTTAAATGAACTTAAAATTAACCTTTATGAGAGCAATACTACTTTTATTTTATCTAAGTAGCTCCGTTGCGTTTGCACAACAACCGACACAAACTGTTAGAGGCAAAATTTTTGACTCGGAAACACAATATCCTCTGGTAGGAGCGAAAGTTCAAGTTTTCACCGCTGACTCAGCAAAACTATATCGTGCATTGACCAATATTAGTGGCGAATTTTCTATCGTGAATGTTCCTGTTGGTAAGCACAATTTAAAAGCGTCCTATCTAACCTATGATACCAAAGAAGTTACAATAGAGGTGAATTCTGGAAAAGAGACGATTGTCCAAGTTCCAATGATGGAGAGCTTCATAGAGCAAGAAGCTATTGTTGTTTCTGGAAGAAAAAAGGGTGCAGTTATTAATGAGTTAGCACTTATCTCAGCACAACAATTTAGTGTCTCAGAAACAGATCGATATGCTGGCTCACGCTCTGACCCTGCACGTATGGCTTCCAATTTCGCGGGCGTTGGAGGTGCTGATGACTCAAGAAATGATATTGTTATTCGAGGAAATTCTCCGCTCGGAGTTGTATGGCGTGTTGAGGGGATTGACATTCCAAACCCATCGCACTTTTCAATAGCGGGAAGTACAGGAGGACCAGTGTCCATATTAAACAATAAAATTCTTGGGAATTCTGATTTCTTTATGAGTGCATTTCCCGCCGAATATGGAAACTCAACATCTGGAGTCTTTGATTTAAAACTGAGAAAGGGAAACGACCAAAAGCATGAGTTTACCGGTCAATTTGGCTTCCTAGGAACAGAGCTCCTCGCAGAAGGGCCTTTGAGTAAAGATGGCAAATCAAGCTACCTTGCAATGGGGCGTTATTCAACCTTAAGTTTATTTAAATCCATGGGGATTCAAATAGGAACAGATGCTGTCCCTACCTACGGTGATGGTGCCTTCAAATTCAATTGGAAACTGAAAAATGGAGGAGCTCTTTCTTTGTTTGCCATAGGTGGAGTAAGTGATATTGCAATCAAAATTTCAGACCAGTACCCACTAACTTTGGGAGGACAGTCTGAAGAAGTATATGGTGAAGGAGATCGTGATCAATACTTTGGAACCGCAATGGGAGTGGCGGGCCTTTCACTTAAAAAACCACTGAATGAAAAAACATTCCTTGCAGCAACAATCGCCTATTCAGTGGAGCGGCAACGTTCAAATCACGACTTTCTTACACGAACAGGAACGATAAACGGAACAGATTCTACAATCACAGTTGACAGCCTTTATCCAATGATGGCCTATTTATTTGAAATTCAGAAAGCTTCGGGCTACTTAGCGATCAATCATAAATTCAGCAAAAGACATTTGCTAAAAGCTGGAATCAATCTGGATGCATTCTTCTATAACATGACAGATTCAGTTCTTGATCCATCACATACAAATTGGATCAATCGTTGGGACTATAAAGGCAACGCAATGCTCATTCAGCTATTTACTCAATGGAAATGGAGAATCACCGAAAACATGGCGTTCACAGCAGGTGTACATGCACAGTATTTTACCTTAAGTAAAAGCATCAGTCCAATTGAACCAAGAGTTGGATGGAAATTAAAACTAAATAACAACCAATCGATTTCTGCTGGAGCAGGGATGCATAGTATGACACAACCCATGTATACGTATTTGTACCACCGTAACGATGGAGCAAATAAAATTTATGACAATCTCAAAATGGACTTTTCTCGCAGTCTACACTCTAGTGTAGGATATGAAAAAGCATTTAAAAAGAGTCTAAACTTAAAAATGGAAGGATATTATCAGCACTTGTATAATATTCCAGTAACAATTGAGCCTTCTGCATTCTCTTTAATTAATATGGGGTCAGGGTTCCAGCGGTTCTTCCCTGAAGCATTGGAAAATACGGGAACAGGAACTAATTATGGAATTGAATTAACACTCCAGAAATACTTTGATAAATCATTTTTCTTTTTGTTTTCAGCAACAGCCTATAATTCTACTTACATCGCAAGTGATGGACTCGAAAGAAACACGTCCTACAACGGAAATTACATCGCAAATTTGTTGGCGGGGAAAGAGTTTAAAGTCGGAGAGCGACAATCTCTCTCATTGGGGTTAAAAGCAACCATTGCAGGAGGTAAATTGTATGGTTATGTTGATACTGCCGCAACAAGTGAGCTACAAGAATTGATTTACCTCGATGAAGGGTTTAATAGTCGGCAATTTCCAGTTTATTATCGAATCGATGCAAAGATCAACTGGAAACTAAACGCGAAACGTGTGACGCATGAAATTGGACTGGATTTAGTCAACGTTACGGGAAGAAAAAACTTGTTGGGTCTGTCTTATGCACCAAATTTGTTCGATAGTTCTCAGGAACCTGTTGCAGAGCGCTATCAGTTGGGATTCTTGCCACTTTTTTACTACAAAGTTGATTTCAGATTCGACGGAAAAAGATAGATTAATTGACTGCTTAGACATTCTGCTTTCTACCAAGTGGGACAGCTATCACATCCGTTTTTTGATTTGATGTAAAAAAGAAAACCAAGAGCGACGTCCGCTTCAGCAAAACCATAACTGTGACGTGCAAAGGAAGAACTGTCGTTTGGACGTGTTCTTACACGCAATTGATGATGAAACCCAACTGCCATATTGGTTTGTAAAAATACATGACGAAAAAACTCGAATCGAAGCCCCGCATTTGCTGAAAATCCGTATCCTGAAAGACTGATTGTTCGTCGATCATGATCTCCAGCAAATTTAAAATCATTAAATGATAAAATTGGTCCTGCACTCAAACCAAGATTTGATGATAGTACAAATTGATCTTTCCCCCCAAGTTGGATGAAATTGTCAGTACGTGTTAACTCCAATCGTAAATAATTCAACCCATCAGAGTTCTCATAATGGAAATAGTCGTTTTGAGTCGTAACAGGTTCCCCGCTGTAGGTGCCTTCCCAACTTGTCACCTCATCGACTCCCGAACCAATGTATCCGCTCAAATAAACGCTATTGTTGTCATCATAAATATATTTCAAATGATCGTATCCTACGGACAAGGCCCAATGCTCTTTAAAGTAGTATCCTATTCGAGCATTGAACTGAGGAACCGTCAGGTTTTGAAAATTGAAATATGCTGAAGTACTGAATGGTTCTGCTCTATCTTTTGCAATAGCTTCAGCAAGTGTAAAATCATAATTTGGCCCTACAAAGCGAATGTCGCTTTTGGTATACGCCGACCTGTTGTACCCCCAATATGCAAAAACAGTACCTTTCGCATTCGAGTCTTTTTTCTTCATTCTCGTGCGTTGCGCGTTTGCGACAGTCGGCAGTAACAGAAAAACAATAAGCCAATATTTCAATTTCATTCCATTCATTTGTGAACTTTGGTTCCTTTTACCATTTTTAAAAATGCAACTTCTTTTTCACTAAGGTGCCTGTACATTCCTCTTGGCAGATCTTTTTTATCTAGGCCTGAGAAGGTGACTCGATCCAACTTCATCACTTTATAACCAAGCGCCTCGAAGGTTCTGCGAACAATTCTATTCTTGCCTGAATGTAATTCAACACCTACCAAACGTGCATCATCCTCAGAGATGAACTCGGCAGCATCAAAAGTTGTAGTCCCGTCCTCAAGTTTAATCCCTTCAAGTAGCTTTTTCAATTCAATCGAAGTAATCTTCTTGTTTAACTCCACTTGATATATTTTGGATGCTTTATGCTGTGGATGTGTTAATTTTTTTGCCATATCACCATCGTTCGTAAACAAAAGCAAACCTGTCGTCTCTTTGTCCAATCTCCCTACTGGATAAATTCGCTCCTTACATGCTTTCCTTACTAGGCCCATCACAGTTTTTCTCCCCTGTGGATCATCCATTGTTGTAATAAATCCCTTCGGTTTATTCAGTAAAACATAACGCTTCGTTTCAGCCTTTATTGAGCCCCCATCATATTTAACAACATCTCCAGGCTTTACTTTATAACCCATTTCTGTAATCATCTCGCCATTAACGGTGACCACACCAGTTTTTATGAGCACATCAGCTTCACGCCGGGAACAGATTCCTGCGTTCGATAAGTACTTGTTTAAGCGAATCGCATCATCATTGAATGATGGTAAAGGATCGCCTTTCTTCACCTTGTCTTTGAAATCCTGAAACCTACCTTTTCCTTTCGGCTGATTTGCGCCTTTTTGCCCTCGAGTTGTTCGAGCACCTTTACCTTTAAACGGTTTGTTTTGAGAATCGTTACTTCGATTTCTTCCTTTTGAGTTCTTCACGAGCTTAAAAATTTGTCCTATTTACAATCAGTGCAATGATCTAAGCGATCGAGACTCACTTTTAACTTGTCCTTAATCAGTAAGAATGCTGTAGCACGATTTGGTGCAAAGATAGTGGATTTTAACTATCCGCAATAATTCATGCTAGGACATACACCGGTAGAGTACTATTCAACAATTATAAACAAGGATAAAATGCATTTTCAATGCGCTCAATTGAAGTCTGCCATTGATTTTTAACAATTGACAGGACATCAAATCGAACATCCATATCGATTTTATTCTTTACGATATATTCATTCGCTACTTTGATGATTTGTCTTTGTTTCGAACGTGTAACGGCCTGATAGGGAGCTCCAAAACTACTTGTGTGTCTCGTTTTTACCTCCACTACAACAAGCTCATTTGCTTTACTCAAACAATATCAATTTCATGCCTCATCCATTTGTAGTTGCGGTCTAGTATCTTATATGCTTTGGACTCCAAATACTCAACGGCTAAGTTTTCTCCAAGTTGTCCAAGTTCAAGGTGGTGCATAAATAAGTCTTTTCTCCTTAAGTTAAGAAAATTTAAGCTTTATTTAACACCTAAAATGAAACAAAAGAAAGGAATCTGCACTAGAAGTACCACTAAACTTCACCGATTAGCTGGAGAGTTTCTTTGGCTGCCTCTTGCTCTGCATTCTTTTTGGAAGAACCAGCACCTCTGCCGTATTCTTGTCCATTGATTACCACACAAATCAAATATTCCCACTGCACACCTTTATTTTCTTCCTTGAGCACTTCAAATTCAATTGGTAATCGATTTTTTTGACTCCAAATAAATAACTTGGACTTAAAATCTATTTCTTCCTGTAATATTTGATTCAAATCAGCATATTTCAGTAAAATATGATTGTTTATACTCGCTTTAACCGTGACATATCCGCCGTCCAAATATAAAGCCCCAATCAACGCTTCAAAAGCATTTCCTTCAATGGTCTCAAGCTTCATTGAGCGTCCTTTGTTGTAGAGCAGTAACGCTCGAATATTCATTGCTTCACCAATCATACTGAGTGTACGGCGACTAACAATCTTGGATTTAATTTTTGTCAAATACCCCTCATCTTCATTTGGATACTTTTGAAACAACATTTCCGCTATGACTGCATCTAAAATTGCATCGCCAAGAAATTCTAAGCGTTCATTCGAGAGTTGTCCACTATTGTGGGCAATGGACTTGTGCGTCAGTGCTCTTTTGAAGAGTTGAATGTCCTTCGGATGGTAGCCAAAACTTTTAACAATAAATCTGTGAAGATTCAGTTCTTCTTTTGATTTTTTTTTTGAAAATAATGGGAATAAGGCAAGCACTAACTTAACCGTTGTACTTCTTTACAATGACGCTTGTGTTGTGACCTCCAAATCCGAATGTATTTGAAAGGGCAATATTCACCGTTCGTTTCTGAAGTTTATTGAACGTAAAATTCATCTTTTCGTCCAATTCTGGGTCATCTGTGAAGTGATTAATTGTAGGTGGGACAACATCGTTTTTGACCGCCAAAATACATGCAATTGCTTCAACTGCACCTGCGGCACCCAAGAGATGACCTGTCATCGATTTCGTCGAACTGATATTCAAGTCGTAGGCACTTTTGCCAAACACCTGCTGTATTGCTTTGACTTCTGCGATATCTCCAAGTGGTGTTGATGTTCCGTGCACATTCACGTAATCGACCTCTGACGGATCAATTTCAGCATCTTCCAGTGCTGCTAGCATCGTATTTTTTGCTCCCAATCCTTCCGGATGCGGCGCTGTCATGTGATAGGCGTCTCCCGACATTCCTCCGCCGATAATTTCTGCATATATTTTTGCGCCACGTGCTTTTGCGTGTTCGTATTCTTCAACGATTAGTGCTCCACTTCCCTCTCCCAAAACAAAACCGTCACGGTCAACATCAAATGGTCGGGATGCAGTTTCTGGGGAATCATTACGTGTGGAGAGTGCTCTCAAAGCACTGAAGCCACCCATTCCCATTTCACTGACACATGCTTCTGAACCGCCTGTAACAATTGCATCCGCCTTACCCAAACGTATGAGATTGAAAGCATCAATGATTGCATTCGTTGAGGAAGCACATGCAGAGACAGTAACATAATTCGGACCCATTAGACCATATTTAATTGAAATATGTCCTGCTGCGATATCCGCAATCATTTTAGGAATAAAGAAGGGGTTGAATCGCGGTGTTCCATCTCCTTCGAAGTAGGACTCAGCTTCATCTTGGAATGTTTTAAGTCCACCAATTCCTGAGCCCCAAATAACACCGATTCGCTCTTTGTTCGGATCAGTGTCGAGAATCGCAGAATCTGCTATGGCTTCTGTAGCAGAAACCATAGCAAATTGCGAAAATCGATCTAATTTTCTTGCTTCTTTCCGGTCCATGTGCTCTAGCACATCAAACCCTTTTACTTCAGAAGCAAACTTTGTTTTAAACTTCTCGGCGTCGTATTGTGTAATTGGTGCTGCCCCACTTTTTCCATGCATAAGTGCTTCCCAGTATTCGTTAACATCGTTTCCGATTGGGGTAAGGGCACCTAGTCCTGTGACAACTACTCTTTTCAATTCCATAATTGAGCCGTTAGTTCAAAAAATTTCGTGTACTAAATTGTATTAAGCGTTCTCTTCGATATACTTAATCGCATCTCCAACTGTTTGGATGTTTTCAGCTTGATCGTCCGGAATAGCAATGTTGAATTCTTTTTCAAATTCCATAATCAACTCAACTGTATCCAAAGAATCAGCTCCTAAATCATTTGTGAAACTCGCTTCGTTTGCAACTTCGCTTTCTTCAACACCCAATTTATCTACGATAATAGATACTACTTTTGAATTTACATCAGACATTTCTTCTTTTTTTAAGGGTTAATTCAACCGCAAAGAAAGCCACAAAATATGAAAAGACAAAATTATTACTCATATTATTACTAGACACTATTGTTCGATTTTTTTTCAATTCCCTTGCCTCACCGCTTTTGATCGAAAATAGCACCAAAACTTCGAGATGAACATCAGTTTTTTGACAATCTGAAGCAGCTATCAAGGTGGTATTAGCGGTTAAATCCGATATTATTCAGTTACAGCAGAGGTATAAATTAAATACGAACGCGTCAAGAAAGTAATAAATTCATGTCCTGATTCTTTAGATACTTCATACATTTGCCCTATGAACAAAATACGAATTGCCATATTTGCCTCAGGAACAGGAAGTAACGCTGTTAACTTGATTCGTTTTTTTGAAAATGATCCTGCAGTAGAAGTCGCTTTTGTACTCAGTAATAAGGAAGATGCAAAAGTCCTCAAATCTTCTAAAGATATGGGAGTGACTGCACTTCATTTTTCAAATCAACAGGTAGCAGATGGAACATTCTTGGTCGATTTGTGCACCAAAAACAGTATCGACTGGATTGTTTTGGCAGGATACCTTCGATTGATCCCGAGCGAACTAATTCAGACATTCAAGCAAAAAATGGTGAACCTGCATCCATCATTATTGCCAATGTATGGGGGGGAGGGAATGCATGGCCGGAATGTTCATTCAGCGGTCCTGAAAAATAAGGAAAACAAATCAGGCATTACAATTCACTTTGTAAATGAAGAATTCGATAAGGGAGAAGTCATTGCACAATTTCATTGTGCTTTGTCTCCGCAAGATACGATTGACGATTTGGAACGTAAAATTAAATACCTCGAACAAACTTATTTTCCGACTGTTGTCCGAGGAGTCATCTTAAGTTAAAATTATGGTAGCATTTTTTAGTGCATTCGATTGGGGGCAACTACTCAAAGCAACAATGGTATTGTTTGCCGTAGTGGATATTATTGGTTCTATTCCAATTATTATACGATTAAAAGAACAAACCGGTGAGATACATGCCCTACGAACAAGTATTGTCTCATTGGTTATCATGGTTAGTTTTCTGTTTGTGGGGGAGCGGATTCTTGATTTATTTCACGTTGATGTCAAATCATTTGCTGTTGCGGGCGCATTGATTCTTTTCGCCATGTCTTTAGAAATGATTCTGGGAGTCAGACTCTTCAAAGATGAGGTCTCTGGAAAAACTGCGAGTATCGTTCCGTTGGCTTTTCCAATCATCGCTGGTGCAGGTTCAATGACCTCTATCATCTCACTGCGTGCTGAATACGCTGAGATCAATATTGTGATGGCCATACTGATCAATATCATTGTTGTTTTTATCGTGCTAAAACTGACGCGTATTATCGAGAAATTACTCGGCCCTGGAGGCATTGCAATACTTCAAAAAGTATTTGGTATTATTCTTCTCGCCATTGCAATTAAATTGTTCAGTGCAAATGCAAAAGCTCTTTTTCATTGAGCCAAATCGTTGAGTGCTGATTGAAGGTCTGAAAACGTAAATTCAAAACCGTTCTCCAACAACTTCTTTGGCGACACCCATCGACTCTTCAGTATTAAATCACTTTCGGTACCGATAATGAACCCACCTATTTTCAGCAAAAATGTGGGTTGTGGGATTCCTATTGGTACACCTAGAGAAACACGCAGTGCTTTTAAGAATGTTTTATTGGTCGGTGTCTCCGGAGCAGCACAATTTAATGGCCCTGTTATGGAATCATTGACAATTGCGAATTCAATCATTCGCAATAGATCTTGAATATGAACCCAAGCAAATCGCTGTGTTCCTGGCCCCATCGTTCCTGCTAAACCGAATTTCCCAAGGCGCTTTAGTACGGGATATGCTCCATCTCTTTTGCCCAGCACTACTGATATTCGCAATGCGACTTTTCTTACATTTGGAGTATCTGCTTCATAAAAGGTGTCTTCCCATGCCTGGGCTACTTCCTTGGCAAAGTCATGACCAAGTTCTGTACTGTCCTCATCCCTTGCCTTATCTTCAGAGTAATCGTAGATTGTTGCTGCACTTGCGTTTATCCATATACGCAGTGGTGAACGTGTATCTTTTACCGCTTTTCCAAGCACTTTAGTGGCGTCTATGCGCGATCGGAGTATCTCTTTTTTGTTCTTTTCTGTAAATCGACAATCAACAGACTTCCCGGATAAATTGATCAAAACATCTGCATCTGAGAACTCGACTTTCCAGTCACCTAGGGTTGTCGCATCCCAATGAACAAAAGAAAGGCCATGTTCAGTTCTTGAAGCTCCTCGGGTAAGCACAACTACTTCATCATTTCTTTGAGTGAAAAATTGAGACAATTCATGACCTAAAAAACCTGTGCCTCCTGCAATAATAACTTTCATCTTTCAACTATTTATCCAATTCCGAAAGTAGATAAATCACTCAAGCTTTTGTCTCTAAGAAAGAGATATTAACAATTATTAAACATCGCATGCAAGGGGGAATGACTGTCTGTGGAAGAATCAAATTCGCATTTATCGGGGCGTGAAGCTTCCTGAGCCTTTTCCCTCAATAACGCGCATTCCATCGGAATAACGTAACTCTTTCAATACACGACCTCGCCTATCGAATACTACATATTTACCATGCCTTAATCCATTTTTGTATTGTGCCTCCTGAAGTAGAACGCCCCTGCGAGAGAAGGTTTTCATCGGGCCATATAACTTTCCATCTTTATAGTTTGAGACAACTGCAGGCACCAATCCACCGGGATGAAATGCGGTCCACTCCCCATTTTTCTTGCCATTTTTATATGTTCCTGACTCCGTTAATTTATAATCTTTCAAAGCGTATGATTCGTAACTTCCGTTCAACCGACTTTCGAGAGGAGCTCGATTACTTAAAATTGCATCATTGAACTTCGATTTCTTCTGAAACAATTTATAAGTAAGAAGCTCTTTTGTCTTCCCGTTGCTAAAATATTTACGCCATTCTCCGACTTTCAAATCTTTTTTGTAAGCCCCTTCCAATGCAAGTTTTCCATTGAGGTGATAGGACTTCCACTCTCCATCCAATTGTCCGTTAGAAAATGTTGTTTTGTTCTTTATCGTTCCATTTTCCCAATGGTTGAACCATTCTCCTGTCTCCTTCCCATTGGTGTAGTTTCCTTTCATCAAAAGAGTACCATCTTCATACCAAGTTTGCCACAATCCATTTTTCAGATCATCTTCAAACGTTCCTTCCTTGAAAATTCCTCCGTTCTTGAAGAAATAGGTCCATTTCCCAGACTTCTTCCCTTTTAGGTATTTCGCCTTATAGGAAATTTCTCCTGTTGGATACCAATAGGTCCAATCGCCATGTTGAAGCCCTTTCTCAAAAGCCCCTTGCATGTCAAGATTTCCTTCATTTGTATACCAAGTCCATTTGCCTTTTTTATCTCCATTTTCGTAAATTCCTTCGACATTGGTATTCCCATTGTCATAGAAATACGCATATGCTCCATGGAGTTTCCCGCTTTGGTAATGGCTAACCTTCTCTTTGTCTCCCGTGTAATAAAAATACTCCCACGTTCCGTGCTTTACTCCATGCTTGAATTCTCCCTTAAGTGTTGGGTACCCGTAAATACTTATTTCTTCAAAGAGACCGTGCTTCCTTCCATTCTCATAGTTGTACCATTCTTGAACCTTACCCGTAGAATAGTAGGTTGTTAGCTCTCCATTTCCATCGGAAATTGTTTGCGTATGGAGTGAATCAGGCAGAAAAAACTCCCACAAATAATTCGTTCCCTCTTGAACCTCCTCAACTGATTTGAGGCGACCATCCAAGTAATAATAATTCCATTTGCCCATTGGAGTGTCAAGTTTGTATTCTCCTTCAACTTTTCGTTCTCCATTTTCATACCATTCGATATACGTGCTATCTTGACGGTTGTATTTAAAAAATCCTTCTTGTCTTTTTTGTCCATTCGGATAGAACAATACAACAGCTCCATCGAGTCCTCCTTTATAGTAGTTGCGCACCTCTTCTACCTCCCCAAACCTATCATAATACACCCATTCTCCGTGCTTGTCTGTTGTTTCACCCTGATCATCGGTAAAATAGCGCCCACGAGATTGAATCTGTGACTTATTGAAATCCCAATAGGTCCGTTTGGTTTTTGTTTGATTCTCTTTTTTTATCTCACGCTGTCCCAACGAAACTAGTGAAACAAAGACCGCAATGGTGAAAAGTATATGTTTCAAAATCTTCTGTTTTAGATTATAAGTATAAATAAGCTGTTTGTTACTTCAAGAGTCCCAATATTCCTTGAACAATTAGTACTCCTCCAAAGCCAACAAAAACAAATCCAATCAATCGATTGAGCGACCGCAAGAGTTTTTTTGTTACCAGAGGTCGCAATTTCTTCGCACCAAAAATTTTTAACAAATCAATGGAGAAAAATGTAATCAAAATTGCTGCTAGAAAAATAAGCATGGAATATTTTGAAGCACCGTCTATTTCATTTTGCGCACCCAGGGTCATCACAGAAAACCAATAAAAAATAACCATAGGATTGGCCAGGTTTAATAAAAATCCTTTTAACCCTAGGAGTAAATATCCTTTTGTGCTCTCTACTGAGTCGACAAGTTCAATTTTTGGATTACTCACCTTTTTCCTGAAGTTAACGACCCCATAGGCAAGAAAGAGCACACCTCCACAAATTCGAAGGACAGAATTATCATCTCCATTAGACAATTCGGCAACTTCATTGTAAAACACCAAGGCAATTAGGATATATAAAATATCATTCAGAAGTACACCAATATCAAAAGCAATTGCAGCCTTAACTCCTTTTCGAATACTTGTTTCTAACAAAACGAAAAACACTGGCCCAATCATGATGCTCAAGATAAATCCAGTAACAATTCCTTTTACTATTAATTCCATTCTTATTTCAGGAGTGGTTCATACAAAAATAAGATTTCATTTGGAAGATGGAAGTAGCGGCTCTAGTTTTTCAAAATGTTTCCATCCCGCATCAATTATTTGCGACAAGTTGATTACATTTGCATCAGGGGGAAACAATCCCGAAACAATTATATATGAAACTGGCAGCGGCAAATCAAAAGTTAGAAAGCATCATCAAAAACGTTGAAAAAGACGGAGTAAATGCTAAAAATATCATCGAAGATCTAAAGGAATTACGTGAATATGCTCTAAAAGAGCAAGATCCCTTAGTAACAAAAGTGTTGCGCTTATCATACGAGTACATAGGAGAAAAAAATGCTTTCGGAATCCAAGGACAATACGAAGAGGATGAAGAAGAAAACGAATATCCAATTGAAATAGAGGACAACGACAACTTGTTGTATTTGTTGTCTCTTCTGAAAAATGCGGACCACAAAATCAACCGTGAAGAAATTAAAGATTATAGAAGTGCCTTAAAACAGGAACTGTACTAAATCTTGTAGATTAAATTCTTTTTTCAAAGCCACTTTCTTTCGAAGTGGCTTTTGTTTTACAGCCAACCTTTTAAATATTTAAATCGTCTATTGATTGAATATTGATCTCTGGTTTTTTCAATATTTTGGTTTTTATAATCCTTGCAGGTACCTGAAAAGAGCTTCACAAACAGTTCTTTTCAGGTTTTTTTATCCGATACCTTCATATCGAATCTCGACTTCCACTAATTGAGCACCTCATTCACAATATTGGCAAAAGGAGAATGGACCTTTAGATCGGTGCATAAATGAAACATCTTGATCAAAGAGTTCCTCTAAAATCAATTGTACATAACGAGGAAAACTTTCAATCACCGTGTTTAAGTCCAGACTTTTCAGGTCTAAATCAAAAGGGATATGATTCCCTGAAACAAAAGAAACAATGCTTGGTTCTGCCACTTTACCTTCATTGTGATGGTATAAAAAAGAATACAGCATTAATTGCAAAATATGCTTCTTATTTCCTATTGACTCCACAACGAGCTCATCGCTTGTGTCATTTTTCCTGAGAGAAACATCGCTTTTATCAACCTTACCCGTCTTGTAGTCTATGATACGAATCCGGTCACCTATCGAATCGATCCGGTCTACATATCCCGTTAAATTTACTTTTTTCACAACACCTTGAACCTCAACTTCTATTTCTGCTGTATACTTCCGTTCTAAAGCTTCAATAAAAACGGGTTCGCGCTGTTTGGAGATAAACGCAACTTCTTCCTTCAAAAACCGTCCTGTAAGCTCCTTTGCCATTTGATATGAAAGTAAATTTTTCCCTTTTGTAAATGCTTCTTTATCTCCGTTGAAGTGTACTGTGAATTTATGTTCGAGGACCAAGGGATACGTTTTTAACATTTCCTCGATATCGAACGAGGTGAGGTTTTTAGGTGGCGGCTCATTGCGAATACCCTCCTTATTAAAACGTGCAAATGGCAGATACAATTCTTCAAGTGTATCATGAATGAATGTCCCTAAAGTACTTTGCTCAATTTCTTCTTCAATACTCTCTGCCTCACTAAAATCCATGATGTACTTGAAATAGAAATCCAATGAACAATCCAAGTATTTCTTTAACATTGAAGAGGAGGTTGAGGACGCAAAAAGATCGTCCATTCGGTCAAAAATTTCAGGAGTTTTGGCAATTTCCTTGATCGTTGACTCCTTTGGAGAGTCCAGCGCATATATTGACTTATTGATATTAATTTTCGGATTCCTTCGAGCCAATTCCATCTCCAATTGCATTAAGTACCGACTGATTTCTGAACTCCCAATCGTTTCCACAGCACTACAAAATGTCGCCGTTAAATGCTCACAGCTATGCAGTAATCGATAAAAATGATGCCCAAAAAGCCCTTGTTTTTCCCGAGGTGTTGGCATTCCATAGTACCTTCTCAAATCCATTGGAATCATTGTTTGTATTGGGTTGGTCGGAGGTAAATTCCCCTCATTCATCCCCAATGCAATAATTCGTTTAAAATCCAATCCACGTGTTTCAAGAAGTCCCATTATTTGCAGGCCATCCATTGGTGTGCCATAGTAAGCGATACTCTTTTGTGTCCAATGTTGATTGAACAATTGCTTATAGCTTTTCAATCCCATCTCTGGAATTCCCTCCAAAACGAGATTTTCAAACTCAATCATTGCCGCATCAAAGCACTCCAAAACAGCTCTTTCAAAAGCAAGACTTGGCTCAAGACGAGAGTAAATCAATTGATTTAACTTTCGGATTGTCCGCACTGATTGTTTCCAATCATCGTTCCAATCCAAACAAACACATTCAATAATCTCCATTGCATTGGAATCCAAGACTGGACGATTTGGAAAGTTCTCATCTCTTATTCCTAACTTTAATGGATTGATAAAAATACGGTTCATTTGTATAATTTCCCGTTCAATTTCAATCAATGAATCTTGCTGTTCATTTGAAAGGACTGCAAGTACAAAAGGATGGCTCCATAAATTCTGTAAATCACTGAAATAGCTGGCTTGAGTTTTAAATCTTCGTTTGTTTTCCTGAACGGAAAAAAGCAATTCAACCCAAGTTTTTATCGCTGTATTGCGAATTGGCAGACCAAGAGTTATATTGGCCTTCCCAATGTTTTTTGGGAGGTTTTTTACTACTGAACTAATCAAAGTTTCATCACCTAGGAGCAATAAGGTTTGATCAATTTCATCTTTTTCCATTGCATCAAGAAGAGTTGCAGCAGCTTTCACTTGCCCTGTGCTTTGGGTACATTCAATGAGGTCAACTTGAAGTGATTTTGACTGCAGTTGGTCTTGAATAAAATTTAACTTTTTATCGTCTAGTCTTAATGATAAATTCCTTAAAAAGGAGCCGGCTTCATGGGATTTTTTCTGAAAATAGAAAACGTCGGCATCAATGAGTATATGCGCTCGACCTAGGTTTTCAACTTGCCTTATGATACTTATTTCAGATGGTGAAAGCGCATTAAACCCAGCAAACAAATACTGTGCTTGGTCATCCGACTTAAACAATACATCGATGTGTTGTGCTAAATACCTATAGGCTTGACCCATGTAACACTGTCCGCGTTGACTAAGTTGTTTTTCCAACTCGAAATAGTATCCCGGAAGACGATCCCAAAACTCCATAAACCGTTTCTGACTTACTGTGAGTTCTGCTTCTCCAAAGCTCCAATTTTCTATTTCTTTTATATCAGCAAGATTGCGGAATATTTGCTTGGCATCCAATAGGTACCGGTCAATCTCATTGAAATCTGCCAGTAAAGTATTTCCCCATAACATAAATTCATCAAAAGAACTATCTTGTTCAGATTCTGCAATTTGAATATGAATTTCAAATAGTCGAATCAATACGCGAGTTGAATCAATTATTGTGTGTTTGGAATGCGACTTAACCCATTGACTCATCGTAACCATTTCTGGAGCTAAAATTGGTTTTTCAAATACATCAAACAACTCCGCAGAGAGGTGTTTCTTCATCCGTTCAGAGGGGAGCACCAGCGTTAAATGTTCCATTTGAACATTCTGATCATAAATGTACTGAGCTATTTTTTTTACGAATGTCATTACTGTTTGCGCGTTAAAAAGTTCCAATATGTTTTTTTGTTCAAGACCGATGTTTTTATTTCAGGATAATAACGCTTGAAAAGTAATGGTATTTTCACCTTCTTGGGGCGTTCCCAACCGATCATCTTTGGATCTGACTTGTAGGCCATTGCCCCATTTGCTCCAACCTCAATAAAATCCAGTTGTTGCTCTGTATGTGTTCTCCAAAAATAGATCGATTTTTTAAGGTTATTCATCCGAATCCATTTGACACGCTCAGAAACCATATAGTTCCTCCATAATTCATTCATGTCATCGCGCAAAAAAGTTGGATTAAAATTGCTAATCAATACATTTCGTATGCCATTGTCTTGAAAATAAACACAATGTGCTTTCTTCAATTCATAGCGATTCCCATTGTTAAAGGACGGTAGCTTGATCAAAACAAAAGCATCTTCAAACAACTGAATGTAACGTTCGACCGTTTCATTGTCTAGCCCGCAACGTTCCCCCAGATCATTGTATGAAATTGGCAGTCCTACATTGAACGCAAGAAGTTGAAGCATTCGTTTCAATTTGTCTTCCTTGTTGACTCGGTCATTTGCTCCCAATTGAGCACTTACAATTTCATCTATAAGCTCACGTAAAATCTGTTCTGCTTGCTCCAAATCATTCAATACTGCAGGATAATTCCCATAGATCAAACGCTGCTCCATTAATTCGCTTTCAGTAATCAAACCAAAATGCTGAGCAGACTCACTGAATG
Organism: Crocinitomicaceae bacterium; assembly: GCA_029249445.1. Lineage (GTDB taxonomy): Bacteria > Bacteroidota > Bacteroidia > Flavobacteriales_D > Crocinitomicaceae > UBA4466. The sequence goes on from JAQWHI010000019.1 coordinate 142,460, forward strand.
AGGGGGCAAAAATAGTAAACAACATCCCCTCAATTTCGAGCGCTTCAATTAATTCATCATCAATAATCGGTTTGTAGGAACAACAAACAACCAATTTACAATGAAATGCTCCTCCAAAAACACCTTCTATAAAATCTCCCAAATCTTCAAGATGTTGAGCCTCTCGGAGAACAACAACTTGCTCCTCACGCTCCATTAAGAATGTCTTCGACAATTCTTCTCGCTCGTTCTTCATGGAACAATCAATCGTACGAAAAGTCGTATTTGCCTCTTCAAAAATAGATTCCAACAGCGACTGTTTTCCTGTGCGTTTTGGGCCGCGAATAAGAAGTAGTTTAAACGTCTCTAATTTCTGCTTGAGGAGGGTTTTTTGGACTCTTTCGATCATCTGTTTTAATTGACTGAATGCACTAATTTACAACAAAACCGCTAAAATCAATTAAATATTACGGTTTATGTGATTTGAATCGTCCTAATCCAACCAAACCGCATCAAAAAAGCGAAATGGGCGGGGAGAGTTCATGAATTTATTCCCTCCGGAAGCTTTGATGACAAGAAACTTTTCACCGGAAGCCATAACGCGTACCCAATGTGTTCCGTCAGTATACGAATGTCCAATCCCTTGGTAGGCGTCAAGTGTATCTTCAAGCACAATTTTTTCAATTGTACTTTCTCTTGGACTTGGAATGTGCATTTTTGCAAGTTGATCGAGTGGCAAGTCATCCTTTCTAAGATACACCTCTACTTCATACGTATTTCCTTGTCCCAAATCACGGTAGATCAGACGAAGTAAAAGATCATCACCGTCAAATAAACGGTGTACTTCTTGTTGTTGTCCTGGGAAAACAGCTCCAAAGCGAATGGAGTCATTTTCATAAATCGTTGATCGATACGACCGCACTGAACGTGAAATGTCCGAGTCTTCACTGTAACTGGCGAGCACCTTCCGAACGTGATATCCTTTGTGCTCTAGGCATTTAATAACTCCCCTACTTCCGGCCAGATGTCCTGCTCCGATGGCACAAAAAACGGATTTAATATGCATCAAAGAGTCCAATTTGTGAGACATCGTTTTGTTCCGATCAACAATCATTGCTTCGTATAATCCTGGAAAACCGCTCATTGAATTTTTCATCATTTCATCAAGAACCGAAATGTCTCCAGCGATGTACTTGTTCAATAGAATAACTTCATCATACATTAAGGCATCCAAATGAATTCCTTTCCAATATGGGGTCAAACTAAAATCTTTTACAACATTGATTTGAGACTCAATGGACTCAAGTGGTTCAAATAACTTTCCTGCGTTGCTGCTAAATTGCTGAAAATAAGCATCCAATGGCTGCGGCATACCATCTTCGTCTCCGTATACTCTTTTACTTGCTCTACTTGACGAAGTAAATGGGTTTCCATATTTATCGTAATTCAAATCAATTGTTTCCGTCAAAGGACCAAGGTCTTCAAATGCAGAAAAAATATCCACCTCACAAGCAATAATTTCAGCTTGGTCCAACGCAACATAGGTGCTATCCGACAGATTGTATACCCGGCGATCATTCGTATGCATTGTCCCGAAGAGGTAAGACGTTTGAATTCCATTTCCAGATATTTCCCACAACAATTCATGCGCTGTATCAATTGTTTGAGAAAGAGCCGATATTGGCGCTAACAATAAGAGAGTAACGAATAATTTCACACGTATAATATAGGGTTAATTGCTTGATTTACGAAAGCAAAATATTGAAAATTAACAAATGATTCGCTCGATCAACTGATCTCCAAAGGAATAAGGTATATAGGCAAGATTGGGTATTTTTTTTGTAAGAACAATTGGTGTTTTTTTACCTAAAGAAATTATTCCATGCGTAGCTGATAAATCCATGGCGTAAGCAGCATTAATTGTCAATGCGTTCAATGCTTCCTCTGGAGTCATTTTCATCTTTATACACGCCAAGGACCATACAAAGCTCAGGTTCCCACTCGGAGTGGATCCCGGATTAAAGTCACTGGCAAGTGCTACCGGCAAATTGTTGTCCATTAATCGTCGGGCATCACCAAAAGGAATTGATAGGAAGTGAGAACAACTCGGAAGAAGTGTTGACATCGTCTGAGATCCTTTCAATGCCTGTATATCTTCATCTGTCAATTCTTCAAGGTGATCGACAGAAAGCGCGCCCATTTCGACAGCTTTTGGAATCCCCCCTAAGGCTGAAAATTGATTCACATGCACTTTTGGTTTTAATCCGATTGCTATTCCTGCTTGCAACAACTCTTCCATTTCATCGACAGAAAAATAGTTGCGCTCGCAAAAAACATCGATATAATCGGCCAATTTCTCTTCTTTAATGATTGGCAACATTTCATTGATAATTAAATCAAGATAGGCTCGGTGGTTATTTTTATATTCTGGTGGAAATGCATGTGCTCCAAGAAAGGTCGCTTTAATTTTTATTGGACATGCCCGTTTCAAACGTTGTATGACACGTAACATTTTTAATTCAGCTTGCACAGACAATCCATATCCTGATTTGATCTCCAAAGCACCTGTGCCGTAGGACATCAATCTGTCAATCCGCTCTTTTGCCTGATCGAACAACTCGTCCTCAGACATTTCAGTCAAACGCCTTGCAGAGTTGAGAATTCCTCCTCCTTTCATGGCGATTTCTTCATAACTCAAGCCATTGATTCGATCCACAAATTCTTCTTCTCGTGTCTTGGCAAATACCGTGTGGGTGTGTGAGTCGCAAAATGCGGGCATCACGAACTTACCATCAGCATCGATGACCTCAAGATTTCTCCAGTCAGTGATTCCTCCCCAATCGTCCATCGATCCATAGGCAACAATTACACCATCTTCCAATGCCAAATAGGCATTTTCCAAAATAGGAAGTTCTTTCATCTCTTTTCCTCTGAGTACTGCAGAACGATTTTCGCCATATTGAACGAGGCCTTTGATATTTTTAATTAGAATCTTAGACATACCACAATGTTAAGAAATATGTACTTATTCAGCTCTATTTTACATAAATTCAATCGGAATAATTCGTGTCTTCTCATAAAAAATGACGAAATTTTAAAAAGGTTCTTTCCATTTAAATAAAAACTATAACTTTGCGATCGCTCTACCAGAGAATCAAATGCCTGAGTGGCGGAATTGGTAGACGCGCTGGATTCAAAATCCAGTTCCTTCGGGAGTGCGGGTTCGATTCCCGCCTCAGGTACAAAAACCCCTCATAATCATCTGGTTTGGAGGGGTTTTTCTTTGTCCAGTTAAAAAGTAGCTGTTGTTTGGAGTCGGGTGCAAATCACTGCCAAAACTTTGAAGTCCCTCGCATTGAAGAAATACATGAAAATTAGGGTGTTACAATGTTTCTTTGATGAAGCGTATACTGCTTTATTTCACTACAAGCTTGAAGACTCCAGATGTGTTTGCCAATTGTAAATGCAAATAGTAAGTCCCTGAGGCGACATTTAACTGATAATTCAATGTTTCAAGACCCTCTCTTGATTCAGTTAGTATACATTTCCCAACTGCATCGTAAACCGCTACATCAATTTGCTCTTGCAATCCGTCAAAGTCAATGCGGAAATTCCCGTCAGACGGATTCGGTCGCACAATGGCAACATTGGCCAAAGTATTCTCATTCAAGTTCACTTCATCGACAACGAAGCAAGCACTTGTGTCTGTGCAGCTCCCTGAAGTAACAATTACAGCATACGTTCCATTCGCCGTAGCAATATATGAGGGATTGGTTGCTCCCACTATGGGCGAGAATCCGTTTTCGCAATCAATCCATTGGAATGTTCCTACCGTGTCGTCTGCCGTCAGAACGAGACCTCCTTGAGTAACATTCGCATCAAGCGTTTCAATAGTTAAATTTAAATATGCTGTAGAATCACATCCTTCTGCATTTTGCAGCAATACTGCAAACACTCCTGACGTCAAATACACATTTCCATTCCAAGCATAGCTCTCACAGGCAATCACATCTGTTGACGAAGAGAGCGGTTGACATCCAAGAATAATTTGAATGCTATAATCTTCAACTTCTCCATCAAAACCAACTTCACATGTGTCTGGAGATTGATTGTACTTTGCCGACACCCGCATCGTTGTTGTTCCGATGTATGCATTTGCAGGAACGGTTACCATCAATGGTGATAAATTTGTTGGTCCATTCGGGGTATTTTGAGCAAACCCCATATCGTATTCCTCACCGGGATCATTAAAATCAAAATCGTGGTTCCAATCAATCCATGCTTTCGCATGAACTGTATAATTCCCATCAGTATTTACATTTGTGGTCAACGGATATGAACTTCCCGCCATAACAGTTGTTGAATGTGTATTGAAATAGCTTGTATATGGATTTGTTTTTCCAGTTGGATTATTAATCGTATTGAAATCGACCAAAGTAACTGCAGTTTGCCAACCCATACTGCCGCTCGACGCACAATACATCCCTGGTTTTATTGTGTACATGAACTTGTATGTCTCGGTTGTATCGCCGGAGTCCCCTACGGCGTATACCTTAAAATAAACAACCGTCCCCTGCACGGCGTCCGGCAATGGTTGATCTGATACCCATGTGGAATCCAATGTGTTGGTCATAGGAATCACATTCCCGAAAACAGGACTATTAAGAGACCATTCCACGTAGGCACTGGACACTGTGCCGTCATACGAAATCACCGAAGTAACAAATTCATCTACACCCTCTTTTGGAAAGACTTCTGATGGTGGATTTGTAATCTCAGTCGTCAAAATTGCGGGATAATTAGCACGCCCATCCAGCGTAAACTCCCACAAACCACGCCCCCAAGTATTGGCACGGAGCGTATTGGAGCCGTACATAATTTCCATTTCGTTGACTGAAACATTTGGCAAATCAGGATTGTAAGGCGTCCAAGTGGTGCTAGACATTGCTTTCTTAAATACACCGTGTTCTGTTCCCACATATATTGTGCTTGCATTCGTATGGTCAATAACTACTGATCTCACAGGCATGTTCCCTAAGTTGTAAGTAATGTTTGTCCAAGTAAGACCATTATTATTAGAGATGAATACCTTTTCACCGTTGTTTTGATGCGATGAATACACGACAACAATCGTGAAATCATCATTGGGGTCAAAGCAAACGTCTGAAATGTATGAATTTGGCAATGTGCCTTGAATATCAAAAAAAGACGTTCCTCCATTTAATGAAATTTCAATCTTTTCATAACGCGTTACAACTATTTTCTGTGAATTGCCCTCAGAAATGGCAGCTCTCTTAATGTCTCCACTGAAACTCGGCGTCCCAACCTTTGTCCAGCTCGACCCGAAATTATCACTTCTATGAACCGTATCTCCAAAAGAATACACCCGCATGTGGTCGTTTGGATCATAAAACAATGGTGCGACCCAGCCCCCATTTTGATCTGGGGGTGTAGCTCCAGAGATTGTCATTCCTCCATTTTTACTTACGTAACGATATCCATATTGAGCGCTTACGAATAGCCAATCATCATTCAATGGATGAAAAATTCCTTCCATTCCGTCACCACCCCATACTTCAAGCCAACCATTTTCAGTGTGCATGCTTGTACCGTTGTCTTGAGCTCCCGATATCGTTCGTTCATGGTTTGACTGACTCAAACCTAAAGTATAGTTTTCACGTATTGATACTCCCTCAAAAATTTCCCAAGAAATACCATTATCACTACTTCTTGCCAACAGTCCATCAGTACAAATCCAGAGAATCCCATTTATATACCTTGCACGACGAATATCCGCATGAACATACGTATCGTTTGTTGTGTATGTGGCATTCCCTTCATGCCATATCGTTTTTCGCTCAAAGTTTTGTCCCCCATCTGCGCTCATGTATACATCTATGGCTCCAATCAGAATATGGCTCGTATCAACATCGCTTACTGCGAACCCGCCATACATTCCTATTCCGTGATTTGAAACCTCAGTAAATGTCACCCCTTGATTTTCTGATTTCCAGAGGTAGTCATTATTTACGGCATAAATACAATCAGGACAGTCACTCGAGGTTGAAAAACGACTAATATTTCCTGATGGTGTAGCTCCAGATGAAAAGAAAGATTGACCCGTATTTGTTGAAACATAAAGGAAGTTGGCACCGGATGGGCGCACATACATCACGTTCGGGTCAGTCGGGTGAAAGTGTATTTCTCGCGTATTTGCAGAGAGGATTTGTGTCCATGTTAACATGTCATCTGTTGAACGGTAAAATCCTTGTCCCGATGCAACGTACACCAAATCGGGAATGGTTGGATGGTAAATGACTTCATAAATCTGTTGATTCGTTCCTAGCCCCCCCCATCCAAGATTCGTTGGGTTAAATGGAGTAATGGTCCAGGTCAAACCTGCATCCGAAGAACGATAGATTCCATGGGAAGCACCATTGGAAGCATTCCTAACATTAATCAATACCGAATCATTATTTGTTGGGCGCACTGTCATGGTGTTTACTCCTGAAGCTGTTAGAAAATCTGTAGAATTTTCATTCCATGTAAGCCCACCGTCAGTAGTTTGCCAAAAACCACCACTTCGAGAACCTAAATAAATTCTATCTGGATCGTTTGGATCACTGTAAAAACATTCTACACGCCCCAAACCAACAGCATAGTGCTCTGTTACCTGTCCTATGTAATGCGGACCGAGCTGCTCCCAACCTGCATTGAAAATATTTGATTCTGGTACATTATCTAAAAACGAAAGGTAGGCCTTTTCAGCAAAAAAAGGATCGGACTTGCTACGATCTCCTGAAGGAGCATATCTTTTTTCATTTTCATACAACCAGCGCTGGTATCCCTTCCATCCAGACCCTTTCGCTTTAATGTCTATGGTGTCGAAATAAAGCTCTGCTTCTTTAACAACGTCAAAAATATTTACTTGAGGGTCACGTGCCATTTGCTTCCACTCTTGAGAGTAAATACATGAAGCATGAGCAATTAGAATGGAGAGTAGAAAGCGTTTCATTTGCACTTGTTTATTGACCACAATGTAATAAATATTCCACTTTATTAATAAATTAGCGAAACAGTTCGCTGAATTTTACTGCATGAAAAAATTACTTTTTACGTTTAGTATATTCATTCATTTGTTTGTTGCTGGTCAAAGTAGTACTAGTTTCGAACACAATGGAATTAGTCGAAATTTTATCTACTACACACCAACCTCCTGGACACAGGGTGAATCCGTCCCACTTCTTTTCGTTTTACATGGTTTGACTCAAAGTGGTGCAGGAATAATGAGTATTACCGACTTCAATACAATAGCGGAGGCGAACAATTTTATCGTTTGCTATCCTGATGGACTAAATAATTCTTGGAACGCGGACATGAATATTACTGTATCTCAAGCTGACGATATCGGTTTCATTGAGGAACTCGCTATCTTTATGCAAAATGATTTCAATACAGATCCGAACAGGCAGTATTTGTGTGGATTTTCAAATGGTGGGTTTATGAGCTACAAGTTGGCCTGCGAATCAAATCAATGTTTTGCGGCAATTGCTTCCGTTGCTGGAACGATGAGCGATACCGTTTATCAGAATTGTGTCCCCCAATACACCCCAGACATTTTACAAATTCATGGCACAGCAGATCCTGTTGTAAGCTATGATGGCGGACCCACAGTTGGTGTCTCTGTTGATGCACTGATGGAGCAGTGGAGAGCCTTCTACAGCTGCGACCTTGAGCCAACAATGAACTCCATGCCAAACACCAATATTTTGGACCTTTCCTATCCGGAGCGCTACACCTACACCAATTGTGAGGCTTCACTCGAACTCATAAAAATTATTGGTGGTGGACATCAGTGGCCCGGTATTGTAACTCTCCTCGGTGGGTTGGGCACAATCAATATGGATTTTTACTCCCCACAACTTATTTGGGAATTCCTAGAAAACAAAACATGTTCTGAAACTTCAAGTACAATTGAATTAAAAGAAAACCCAACAAAAAAGATTCTGAAAATTATTGACATGATGGGCAGAGAAACGAAATTTATACCGAACACGCCCTTGATCTATATCTATTCAGATGGGACGAAGGAAAAAGTCATGAAATTAAAGCACTGATTTAATCCCAAAGCATGACCAACCTAGGGTGCAATTATACCTCTCATCCAAACAGTAAAATACATCCGATTTATTTTTGATAAAAAATAAAAACTGCTCAAAATACCCGTTTTAATGGGCGATCCAGGAGTAATTACTATTTAGACTAAATAAAAATACCGTAAATAGGGTATTGTGAAAACTTGATCTGTTCTGTTCCTTTGTACTCAGAAACAGAAATAAAAAAAGTACACAATACTATGAAAAATATACTACTGACAGCAGGACTTTTATTTGCATTAATAAGCGTCTCTTATGGACAAACCTACTTGGATAGTACCATTAACAGTTCCACCAAACGAATTCTCTTTTCTGATCCGAATGCATTCGCAATAGGAAGTTACGGTGAAGCGCACTACAATCAGGACATTGTGGAGGGTACCTATCAAAATGGAAATATGGATTTGCACCGGATCATTATGTTCATGGGATACAAATTCAATAAGAACCTTCAGTTTTTCACAGAAATTGAATTTGAACATGTTAAGGAAGTATATGTAGAACAAGCCTTTTTGAACTACAGTATCAACAGTGCACTCAACCTGAAAGGGGGTATTCTTCTTATTCCAATGGGTTATGTAAATGAATTTCATGAACCTACATTATTCAACGGAGTCGAACGTCCGGGGTTCGATAAATATATCATTCCAACAACATGGAGAGAAATGGGTTTTGGACTTCATGGTATTTTCAAAAGAGCAAACCTAAAGTACCAAGCCTATATGGTCAATGGATTCAATAGTTTCGACGGTTCGGCAAGACTCTCTGGAAGTAGCGGATTACGAGGGGGGCGTCAAAAAGCAGCGAAGGCGACATTTAGAACACCTGCCTTCACAGGTAAATTGACTTTCTATGGGTTAAATGGTCTTCGACTGGGAGTTTCAGGATACTATGGAAATACAGAGACCAGTATTTTCGACGGGTTGGATCGTACAGACAACATGGCAATTCAAACGGCAGATAGCTCACGAGTTGGTATTGCTATGGCATCATTCAACGCGCATTACAGCATTAAAAACTTCGACTTCACGGCGGTTGGTAATATTACATCAATTTCAAATTCTGATGCTTACAATGAGTTTACCGGAGCAACGCTTGGAAGTCAGATCATGGGATATTATACTGAAGCGGCTTACCGCATCCCTTTGAATCGTGGCGAACAATATCCTCGATTGATTCCATTCGTTAGGTACGAAAATTACGATACGCACCACGCGGTAGGAGATCGTATTGCGATGAACGACAACTACAACAGAGAAATTTTAACGACTGGTATAGGGCTACACATTACACCTGGAACAATTGTGAAAACAGACTTTCAATGGGTGAAAACAGCAGCCAATGCAAAGCCAACAAACATACTTAACGTAGGATTTGGATTTTGGTTCTAATGAAACAGACACTTAAAATAGCATCTATTCTTCTCGGCATCGTGGTGTTGGTTGGTTTCGCCACGCCCGAGAAAAAAATGAACAAACTCGTTTCCCGCGTATGGAAAGATAGGGTCGTTGAACTTACGGCCTTATCTATTCCTAATTCCTTAAAGGCAGATATAATAACAATGAGTAAAATAACATCAGGTGGTAAAACAATTGGATATGCATGTTATACCACTGCTTTTGGTTGCCGTGTTGGAGGTTGTGCCGCACCGACCAATCCAAATGTTCAGTCGTATGAGACGTTTGATTATATCGTTGTCTACGACACAGAATTAAACATAAAAAAAGTAGACATCGCGAATTATGGCGGTCAATATGGTTATGAAATCTGTCGCCCAAAATGGTTACGACAATTCATTGGAAAGAACAACGGATTTGAGCTCAATAAAAACATTGATGGAATATCGGGAGCTACTGTATCTGCACAATTCTTAATTGATGATCTCAACGCAGTAGGCGCAAAATTGAAATCCATTGATTTGTATGCCCTTTCAAATTGAACTTATTAGACAAATCCGCTCAGGCAGAATCTCTACCTCTTGAATTCCCTGACCAAAAAGTTCGCCGTCTCCTTCCATTTCCATCTGAGCGCCCATTGTATTTACTTTAATTGATTTTGATTCAAAATAAAACGTCTCTTGGTGTTGAATTTTCCGCCCCCGCTTTAAATCTTTCAATTTCCTGAAATAAGTAAAGAGCGATACATCACCAATTACAGCAATACAAATTTTTCCATTGTTGAGCCGCGCATCAGGATGAATGGTAAGACCATGACCGAAGGTCGACCCATTGCAAAAAGCAACCAGAAGCACTTTACCTTCGTATTCAAAGTCGTCTCCTATCAATCGAACTCTTTGTTTTTTGTAAGCGAAAAATGCACGGATGATGGCCAACGAATAAGACAGTTTCCCTGATAACGGCACTTTTCGTTGGGCATTCATCAATTCAACAACTTTTGCCCCAAACCCTACATCAGCAATATTTGCGAAGTATCGTACATTTCCGTCTAACGTTACTTTCCCAATATCAATAAAGGACGACCGATTGTCTCTTACGTTTTGCACAAAGGTTGTCGGGTCAAAAGTATCAAGCATCCGTAGAAAATCATTCCCAGTGCCATTCGGAATAAGACCAAAACGTACGTCAGCTCCAGATCCCACGATTCCCTGAACAACCTCATTGCATGTTCCGTCACCACCTATGGCGACAATACAATCAGTTTTTTCTGCATGTTGAATTGCAAGAAAGGTTGCATGTTTAGGGCCTTCAGTATAAATTTGCAACACATCGAGTTCAGGCACTGCATTGAGCAACTTTAAAGCCAGCTTTGCCGCGCTGGAAAGCTTTCTTGAGCCATTAATAATGACGGTAACATTCATCAAAATTCGTTTTGTTTTTTCGATTTGTAAAACAAGCCTTTGTTTATTGCAAACTAACCATACACATGTGAATATACTTGAATTTCATGATTTTGAATTAAGACAGCAGACACGTTAGCTCTTAAAACCGTAAAACGGTGCTCCAACTCTCGTCGAAACACCGTTTATTACGATATGCTCGTTCCATGCTTATTCTTTGTCAGCTGCCATTGAAATCACACTTCACTGCAGTTGCCTTACTCCATCAGTTCAACCTCAGCTGATGGAGAAAGAGCATCTTTAATTTTCACCTCAAGCTCTTCCATTAACTCAGGATTGTCTTTGATAATCGCTTTCACTCCATCGCGTCCTTGTCCCAATCGTGTTTCTCCATATGAGAACCAAGAACCACTTTTATTGATGATGTTCAAATCCACACCAAGGTCGAGAATTTCACCTACCTTCGAAATTCCACCTCCATACATAATATCAAACTCTGCGCGTCTGAATGGAGGTGCCACTTTGTTCTTGACGATTTTGACCTTTGTGCGGTTTCCAATTACCTCGTCTCCATCTTTAATTTGACTTGAGCGACGAATATCAATTCGAACCGATGAATAAAATTTCAAAGCGTTACCGCCCGTAGTTGTCTCAGGATTTCCAAACATAACACCAATCTTCTCACGCAATTGATTGATAAAAATACAGCAACAATTTGCTTTATTGATTGACCCTGTAAGCTTACGCAATGCTTTTGACATCAAGCGGGCCTGAAGTCCCATTTGTGAATCTCCCATTTCACCTTCAATTTCAGCTTTTGGGGTTAAGGCTGCCACTGAATCCACAACCAACAAGTCAATTGCTCCAGAACGAATGAGGTTGTCTGCAATTTCCAAAGCCTGTTCTCCGTTGTCTGGCTGTGAAATCAATAGATTCTCTATATCGACTCCCAACTTTTGGGCATAAAACTGATCAAAAGCATGTTCTGCATCTACAATTGCAGCAATGCCTCCCTGTTTTTGCACTTCAGCAATGGCATGAATTGCCAAGGTTGTTTTCCCTGAGGATTCCGGTCCGTATATCTCGACCACTCTTCCTTTTGGCAAACCTCCCACACCGAGTGCTAAATCTAAGGTCAACGACCCTGTCGGAATCACCTCAATTTCTTCAAATGCTTCGTCTCCCAACTTCATAACCGTACCTTTTCCGTACGTCTTATCAAGTTTGTCCATTGTAAGCTTTAGAGCTTTTAATTTTTCTGCGTTAATTTCTTTTCCTGCCATATCGTATTTAATTATTCGTGGTTCGTATTGATGTTTTATTTAATGGGTTGAACGGCACCGCCGCTATTCATCAAAACACACACACTTTGTTGTTTTGTATGCTACAAAGATTGCACCTTAGATCGTAAACTATTTACGTTCTAAAATTAATCTCCATAAATTTCAAGTATTTCTCGTGCATGATCTTTTGTTTTTGGCTTTTCGATGATTCCAATAATCGTATGATCTTCATCCATCACAAAGGTTGTTCTGTGAATGCCATCGTAGATTTTACCCATAAACTTTTTCTCTCCCCATACACCAAAAAGGTGAAGAAGTTCTTTTTCAGTATCAGCGATAAGGGGAAAGGGCAAGTCGAATTTAGAAATGAAATTCTGATGCTTTTTCTCATCGTCCATACTAACACCTAGAATCACAATCCCCTTTTCTATGATTGCATCGTAATTGTCGCGAAGGTTACATGCTTGTGCGGTACACCCGGGAGTATTGTCTTTTGGATAAAAGTAAACGACAACACGTTTCCCTTTGTAATCGGACAAGTGAACATCCGAACCGTTTTGGTCTTTGGAAGTAAATTCTGGTGCCTGGTCACCAATTTTTAAATGTTTCATTGATCAATTATTAATCATCTTTATGACGAATATTTAATCAAATATACTTTCAATTTTGGACATGACAAGATTTTAAACAAAAAAATTTATACAATGGATGCGTGAAATGAAAAATTTAGATTTCATCTCCCTTCGTCAGGATTTCATTCGTTTTCAATTCAGTTTTTGCTTTAAATCAAGATGTACCAGAGTGCCTAGTGGTGCACCTAATTTTTTGCTTTTTCTTTAATCTCTATAGAAATCAATCCTCCACGGCCCTTTTTTCTCGTTTTTGCACATCGTAGTAGTACTCGCGTATGGTCCGAGTACCGTCGTTTGCATTTTTAACTCTAGAAATGGCAACAATTTCATAATCCGAATGCCAATCCACTGTTCCTGCTTCAAGTTTGGACTTTATAACTGCGAAAAATTGCGCCAAAATACAGCAATTTCAGACAATAAAACGCGACGGCATCAATGAAAGTCACCGTTTGAAGGAAAGTAAAAATATTCCTAAAATGCCGTTAAAATAGGATTCCTAGAGTAAAATGGGCAAGCTAAAAAATCAACGCCCAGCACCTTCTTCCTCATGCGTGGTGTCTTCTTCAGCCTCTTTTTCCAATTGTTTGGCTAAGTTCATGTAGCTGTTCTGCACCTTTTTATATACCGCAATTTTTTTGCGGGTTTGATCAGCATAAAATGCATCGTTGTTTTCTTCGTGTGCTGCCAACTCTTCTTTTAATTCACTCAGCTTTTTGGAAAAGTGCCTGTTGAGATAGCTCAAGTTCTGTGGTAAAAACATCATCATATACATCCCCCCATTTTCAGATTGATTTGCATAAAGCTCCAATGCTTGCTCAGCCACCTGCGGTTCCTGGCGAGTGACAAAGATTTTCAATGAATTCAATACACCCAAACGATCAAATCCACGTACGACTTTTCCGTTCAAGGCTTTTTTTATGAAATCAAATTTCTCAGGCCCTCCTTTTACGGCATACAATTGAGTGACCCCGTATACAATCTTTGAGGAACGCTCCGTTTCCAATGTCTCTGCCAATTTCATGGCTCCCTCAACATCTATACCTGCGAATTCTTTCAATGCAACCGAAAGAACGGAATAAGAACGGTCTTCACTAATCCGGTTCTTGTACAAAGAAGTCAATACTGCAGTGTCATCTACCAGTGCTTTTATCGCAGACAGAGCGGCAATTCGAACGTCTGATTTTGGATCATTTTTTAAGATGTCTCCTACAATCTCGCTTGCCCGTGATGCATAGCCCCCATTTAATTGTCCTACTTTACCCAAGGCAAGCGTTCGTATGTGCCAAAAAGAATCCTCCAAAGCATCCAAAACCAATTGCTGCGATGCATCACTCAGCTCCGTCGCTTTTTCTGGAACGCCATTCATCAACGCATCCTTCCGCGCCATATAGCGCTCACCCAAATAATATTGATTGATGGAATGTTCAACCGATTTGCTCTCCTCTTTTTGACACAAAATCATTTGTTGGTCGTCATAAATGTAGGCATTCAATGTCCCAGTGTATCCAAATTCAAAAGATGCTTTTAATGCATCGAGTTCTATTGGGTGCACATGTTTTCCTGCAGCATCAAATACAGCAATCTCAAATGGAATTTTATAAATGGGTGAACGCTCCAAATCTTGTGTTTGCTCAACGGTAACAATCAACTTGCGATTGACAGTATCTATCTGTTGTGTAAACTTCAATTCAGGATGTCCAGAGCCCAAATACCACTGGTTGAAAAACCAGTTTAAATCTTCTCCAGTGACCTCCTCAAAGGCCAGTCTTAAGTTGTGAAACTCCGCTGTCTTGAATTTGTTGTCCGTCAGGTACTTGTTCAACGAAGCGAAAAATGCATCATCACCCAAATAATTCCGCAACATATGTAAAATTCGACCTCCTTTGTTGTAAGAATGCGCATCAAACATTTGCTCTTTGTCATCATAATCAAACCATACCAAATCGTGATATCCTTGCATACTGGAAGATCTAAAATATCCGTTCCCTTCAATCTCAGCTTGGTAATCTGCTTCATCCATTCCATAACGATACTCGTCCCACAGGTATTGAGAATAATTCGCAAACGACTCATTCAAAGTCAAATTTGACCACGACTCACAAGTCACCAAATCACCAAACCAATGGTGAAACAACTCATGTGCAATTGTTGACTGATCGTTGCCATCCAACAATTCTCTGTCCGTGCGATAGACATAATCACCAAAAATTACAGCTCCCGTATTTTCCATCGCTCCAGAGACATAATCTCTTACAACGATTTGGTGGTATTTGTCCCATGGATATTCGACACCAAGCAATTCAGAGAAAAACTTGATCATTTCAGGCGTTTCACCAAATATTCCTTTCGCAGAAGCTTCCCATTCTGGTTCAACATAATAATTGACCTCCATTTCTGTTCCGTCAGGACGGGTATATGAATCTTTAACGACCTTGAATTCTCCAATACCCATCATAAATAAATAAGGAGCATGCGGCAATTCTTGCTTCCAGTGATCCACGCGTTTTCCTCCTTCTACAGCTTGACTAGAAACCAGTTCCCCGTTAGAAAGTGTCACATATTTGTCCTCAACCGTTATGAATATTTCTTGTGTTGTTTTCGCATTTGGCGCATCAATGGTTGGAAACCATACAGAACTCGATTCCGTTTCTCCTTGCGTCCAAATTTGAGGCATCTTTCCATCCTGAGCTCTTTTCGGGTTAATAAAAAACAATCCTTTATCAGATGTAATTGCATTACTTCCTCCTGTTTTTCTCTCGTCTGGTTTTGCCAAATAATCAATAACAACCGTGTACGCCTGTCCCTTGGCGTACACCTTGTCCAATTGAATGTTGAGCACATCATTGATGTAAGAGAACTCCAAGGTGCTTCCGTTCATTTGAACTGAATTGATCTCCATCCCTTTCGCATCAAGAATAAGTTCATCGGATGGATAAAAATGAGGTGTTGCAGTAATCGTTGCCACGCCGTTCATTTGTGATTTTTCCCAGATAAAATCAACTTCGAGTTTTGTATGAACCAAATCTGTAAGTACCGTCTCAGAGGGCATGTACTTCGGACGTTCTAGAACGACCTCGTATGGATCTGAACTTCCTGAATCTGTAATTTCCCCAGAAACTTCAGCCTCCGTGCTTGGTTGTTCAGCAGTAGATTTGTTTTCTTTATTAATTCCACATGATGCAGCTAAAAGCAACAGTGTGTAAATCAGAACTTTTTTCATATCTCGAATTTTAATAGAGTACAAATCTGAGGAATAAAATTGAATTGAAGAGAAAATTCTAGACTATTGGACGTGGATTCTTTTATTTTTGTATCAAATTCATGACAAATGATGAATCGTATTTGGAGCATTGACGGAAAAGAAACTTCAGGAGATAATGGTGCAGTGGTAAAATGGGACAACGAAAAATTCTTTCATATTGAACTGGGCGAAAATATCTTTTTTGGAGAAGTTTTAGAAGAAGCAACGGAAAGCAATCGATTGAAATTAAAAATCAATCACCGTGTATTTGAGGTTAGGAAAAAAGGAGAGCTCGATGACTTGATCGCAGCAATGGGGCTGGACAAACCCAAAATCAAAAAACTCAAAGAACTCCAAGCTCCCATGCCCGGTCGTATTGTGAACGTCGCCGTTGCGGTCGGCGATTCCTTAGAAGTCGGAGCTGAAATTTTGTCGCTCGAAGCCATGAAAATGGAAAATGTTTTGAAGGCTGAAGGAATTGGAATTGTCAAAGAAATTAACATCTCAACTGATGATGTTGTAGAAAAAGGAGCTGTTCTTATTGAATTTGAGTAATCCCTTATTTTTGACTACTTTGACAGCCTTGAAAAGGCAATCCCAATTGAGCGCAAATGGTATTTAGTAGTACACTCTTTCTTTTATACTTTCTGCCCGCTTTTTTAGTGGTGTATGTTTTATTTGGAAAGTTTAGAGAACTTAAAAACTGGTGGATTTTACTCGCCAGTATCGCATTTTATGCCTGGGGTGCTCCTTTTTTCGTGTACATTTTACTGGGCTCAACAATCATTGATTATTTCATTGTTCAGCGCTTACACAAAGCCAAAAATCAAAAGCGAAAACGCTTGTTCCTGGTGTTTTCAATTGGCATGAATCTGGGACTACTGGCCTACTTTAAATACGCCAACTTTTTTGTCGATAATTTCATTGAACTTCTTTATGCAATTGGATTCGAACAAATTGGGTGGACGCAAGTGGCGTTGCCCATTGGGATTTCCTTCTACACCTTTCAAACACTAACGTATTCGATTGATGTTTACCGGGGAACGAACAAACCCCTGAAACATATCCACCATTACCTTCTCTACATCATGTCTTTTCCACAGATGATTGCAGGTCCAATCGTCCGATTCAACCTCATCGCAGATCAAATCACCGAGCGCAAAGAAACAATTGATGACAAACTCTTCGGTTTCTTTCGCTTTTGTATTGGTCTGGCAAAAAAGGTACTTGTTGCAAATGTTCTCGGACTACAAGCAACTGAAATCATGGCTCTGCCAGCTGATCAACTTACATTTCTAACATCATGGGTTGGGATTTTGGCCTATACATTTCAAATTTATTTCGATTTTTCTGGCTATTCTGATATGGCAATCGGATTGGGAAAAATGATGGGATTCACATTTCCAGAAAACTTCAACAACCCATACAATTCGCGCAGCATCACAGAGTTTTGGCGGCGCTGGCACATCACACTTGGACAATGGATGAAAGATTACTTGTACATCCCACTCGGAGGAAATAAAGTGAATTCCAAATTCAAATTGTTTTTTAATCTTTGGCTTGTTTTTCTGATCTCCGGCCTCTGGCATGGTGCGTCGTGGAACTTTGTGATTTGGGGTGCATTTCACGGTTCATTCTTAATTTTAGACCGCTTATTTCTCAAAACTCTTCTAGAGAAAATCGGTACTGTTCCAAGTGTTGCATTTACCTTTTTAGTCGTAGTTATCGGCTGGGTTTTTTTCAGTATTGAAGACCTCAATGGAGCGTGGACCTATTTGGGACATATGTTCTATTTTAACGGTTGGGAGCTTGTTGAGCTGTCGAGAGAAACAGTGGCCGTACTCGTCTTGTCTGTAATAATATCATTTGTCTGCCTAACAAAGTTCGGGCGCTATTTGCAAAACGTCATCTACAATGAAGCCAACGTGCATCTCTTACGACAAGTCACCTATCTATTGATAGCAGGTGTTTTATTTACATTCTCTCTCAGCTCTATTACCGGGGAAGGATTTAATCCGTTCATCTATTTCCGATTCTGATGAAAGAAAAAATCATACAGATCACGAAATATGCGCTTTTCATCGGCATCGTTCTAATGTTGTGTGTTCCTGCACTACAACAATACTTCAAATTCCGTGAAGAACGCCCATTAAATGGTGCAATTACAGAACCTCAATTTACCCCATTTAGTTGGGATGGATGGCACAGCGGAGACTTCCAAAAAACGAATGCCGCATATCTGAATACCAAGTTTGGTTTTCGTTCAGAATTTATCCGTCTCAACAACGAACGCCATTATTGGCTGTTCAATCGAGCGAAAGCAAACGAAGTAGTTGTCGGAAAAGAAAGTTATCTCTATGAGGAAAATTATATCAAAGCAGCTGGGGGTATTGATTTTATTGGAGAAAATGCAATTGAGGAAAAATCAGAAAAACTGAAATTCATTCAAGAACGCCTCAAAGAAAAAGGAACCGATCTCTATGTCCTTTTTGCTCCTGGAAAAGGATCTTATTGTAACGAATACATTCCGGAAAAATGGAAAAATCAATTCAATAAACAAAACCGAACAAATTATAAAAATTACCGAAAGGCTTTTGACCGAAAGGGAATAAATTATATTGATTTTAATGCTTGGTTTCTTGAAATGAAAGCAACCACTCCCTATCCACTATTCGGAAAAGCAGGGATTCATTGGAGCAAATATGGTGAATTTTTGGCGGCTGACTCCTTGCTCCAGAAAATCGGTGAAATCCGCAATGCACCAATGCCCGATTTGGTCCTCGATCAAATAACAAAAGAGGAAAAGAATCGATCTGGAGACTATGATATTGGCGAAGGAATGAACTTACTCTTTGAATTACCAACCTTTCCTATGGGATATCCACAATTTCATTGGGATTGGGATACGTCACAAAAACAACAAATCGTGACTTTCATCGCTGACAGTTATTTCTGGGGGATGTTCAATTATGGTTTTTCAAGGGACCTTTTTGGGGATGGTGAATTTTGGTACTATAACAAATTGATTTATCCTGATAGTTACATCACCCCGTTGGAGGTGAGCACCATCAATATCAAAGAAAAAGCAGAAGAAAATGACGCCATTATTCTACTTTCAACAGATGCAAACCTCTATAAATTTGCATTTGGCTTCATCGAAGAACTTTATGAAGCCTATCTAGATGAATAAAAATCAAAATATTCGCTATCTTGCAGTCCTCTTAAACGAAAGGGATATTACCTAATCAAGATGCGCACCTGAAAGAATTATTATTTTGAAGAACTGACTACTATGAATGCTATACTTACGTTTACTGCTCTCCTTTTTCTGTCGTTTTCACAAGCGCAGATTGACCACTGGGAAACTGTTGTTTACGAAACAGACACATGGAAATATATTACTCCAACAACTGCTGTTGCCCCCAACTGGACTGTTTTGAACTATAACGATGCCTCGTGGACAAACGGCCAGGGCGGTTTCGGTTATGGCGATAACGATGACAATACCACATTTCCCTCAACAATCTCGTGTTATCAGCGCATCGAATTTACTATTGTTGACATAAATGCAATTGAAGCAGCAGTACTTAATATTGACTATGATGATGCCTTTGTTGCTTATTTAAATGGTTCTGAAGTCGGTCGTGACAACATCACATCTCAAGGACACCCTGCTTATAATCAAGCTGCTGATGGACTCCATGAGGCACAAATGTATCAGGGAGGTGCGCCAGAATCAATAACCATAAGCAGTTCAGATTTGGTTCAAGGAGCAAATGTACTTTGTATACAAACCCACAACGAATCTCAATCATCGAGCGACATGTCGTCCCGTGTCTTTCTTTCCTTAGGAATCAATAATACATCAAACAATTACGGGGCAACTCCAAGTTGGTTCAATCCTCCCCTGATTTTTTCGAGTTCCAACCTTCCGATCGTCGTTATTAACACGGCAGGAGGTGCAAGTATCCCAGATGAACCGAAGATTGATGCAACAATGGGAATCATTTACAATGGGCCAGGAGTGCGCAATTACATGACCGATCCCTTCAACGAATTTGATGGAAATATTGGAATAGAAAAAAGAGGATCCTCTTCTCAAATGTTTCCAAAAAAACAATGGGGGCTCGAAGCAAGAGATAACTTTGGCGCGAGCAATGACATCACTGTTTTTAATATGGCATGGGATAATGATTGGATACTTCAAGCGCCGTATTCCGACAAATCACTGATTCGTAATGTTCTTGCTTATGACATGGGGTGGGACTTGGGACAATATACACCACGAACAAAATTGGTTGAAGTCGTTCTGAATGGAGACTACCATGGCGTTTATGTTTTTATGGAGAAAATTAAGCGTAAAGACGGAAAAGTAGGAACGAATGATCTCGAAACCAATGATATCGAAGGAAATGAACTAACAGGGGATTACGTCATTAAATGCGACAAACTCACGGCGGGCGGTGTTGTCGCTTGGTCATCTCCCTATCTCCCTTACCCCGGGGCTTCCAACCAGCGTACTTTTCAATGTCATGACCCCTCATTGGACAGCTTGAACCCTACACAATTGAATTATATTGAGACGTATGTGACAGATTTTGAATCGGCATTGAATGGCCCCAATTTCAGTCATCCTACACTGGGCTATGCACCTTATATTGATATGATGTCGTTCATTGACTTTTTTCTTGTAAACGAAATCAGTAAGAACGTGGACGGTTACCGCATAAGTAGTTTTTTGCATAAAGTGCGTACAAGCGAAGGAGGGAAACTCTATGCTGGACCACTTTGGGACTTCAACCTCGGATTTGGCAATGCAAATTATTGTGATGGATCAGCCGTTGCTGGATGGCAAATTAACTTCTATCAAATATGTGGAGGATCCGTTCCATTTTGGTGGGGCAAGCTCGTACAAGACCAAAATTATGTACACTATTTGAATTGCCGATGGCAAGAAATGCGCCAAGGAGCTTGGAATACAGACTCATTAATGGCGAGAATTGATGGATATGCCGACTACTTAGATGAATCTCAGCAACGTAATTTTCAGCGGTGGCCAATTCATGGACAATACGTTTGGCCGAATAGTTTTGTGGGGAATTCATTCCAAGAAGAAATTGACTACTTGAAACAATGGCTGATCAACCGTATCGCATGGATGGATTCAAATATGTTTGGTTCCTGCACAGACCTTGGAGTTGAAGTAGAAGCCCAAAACACAGTTGAAGTCTTTCCGAATCCGGGAAAACAAGACTTTACATTTACATTTCAAAATGAAGTTTCAAATGGGCAGATTGAAGTGATGGATATGGCAGGAAAAGTCCTGTTTAAAAGCAATCCTGTGTTTGGCAAAGGACATACGGTTCGCCTTGAAAATTTTGCCGCTGGAATCTACCATTACAAGGTACAATTTCAAGAAAAAGTAGCTACTGGAAAAATCATGATACAATAATTAATACGATGAATAAACAAATTTTAATTCTTGCTTTGGGCGCTGTTATAAGCTTTACAGGATGTAAAAAAGAAGCTGGGTCTGGAGGAACTTCTGCCATTACAGGACACATCACTGCCAAAGAATATGCGACAAACGGCAGCAACAGCGATGAGGCAGAAATCACACAAATCATTATTCCGAATGGAGAGGACATCGCAGATGGGGACTACATCCTATTAAATACGCCTGCTGGAGGAACACTTTACTACCTGTGGTTCAAATGGAACAATGGAGTTCAACCCGACCCAAATTTAGCGGGTCGAACTGGAATTCAAGTTACGTTTGACTTTACAGAAACAAATTCTATGGTAGCCGCAAATGCATTAACCGCCATAAATGCCACAGCAGGAAATGATTTTGTAACAACAATAAACAATGATATCCTGACACTAACAAACACTGCTTTTGGATTTGTAGCCGATGCCGACGAGCTCTCTTCGAATCTATTGGTGGACATCCAAAATCAAGGTCAATCTGCAGTAACAGGCAGCACGCTTATAAGTGAGGGTCCAATAGCAGATGAAAGAGTATATCTGATTTATGGTGATGAAGAATATTACAGTGAATCTGTTCGGACAGACGCCAACGGCAACTACCGGTTCAGTGGATTGAACCGAGGGGATTATACCATTTTTGTGTTTTCTACGTCACTTTCGGATGGCAGTACAACTCAAGTTGAATCGTCAGTAACGATTTCAGAAAAAAAATCAATTGTTTCAGCACCAGGTCTTAATATTATTAAATGATTCGACTGTACAATATCCTTATTGTAACCATTGGCATTCTGCTTCCAATTGGTGCGCACAGCCAAAAGGATTTTGAACTTTGGGCTGGAAGTAATTTTCGATACAAAGTATCAAAAGAATTCAAGTTCGGACTGAAGCTCGAAAGTCGATTCAAGTCAAATGTGACTGAAGTCAGTCAAACCTTTCTCTCTCCTTACATGCAATATGACCCTTCAGATCATGTGCGTATAGGTATTGATTATCGATTGGCAAACCGCCCACAATCAACCTTTTTTGGCGAGCATTTCACCCATCGGATGACACTGGACCTGGCATTCAGAGATCTTACCAAAGGTATTCGTGCACTCAAAAGATTCAATCTCAACACGAGAATTCGATATACTCACGCCACCCGCATCGGAGGAGAGCTCAACAATGACAATTTGCGTCTAAGATTTAAAGTTGACTATAACCTCCCCAATACGAAGATTGAGCCACATATTGCTGCCTCAATTTTTTATCATTTCAATGACCAAATCAGATACGTCGGGAATGAAGTTCAAACCGATCACCGTTTTAATAAATACCGCCTGAGAGTTGGAGCAAACTACCCCATTGATAAGCAACAAACAATTGGTCTTTTTTACATGATTCAACCTGAAATTGATGGTCCAGAATCAACCTATGTGTTGTCATTCGGTTACAGCTACAAACTGAAAAAATAAAGCGGGAGAACCCCTTTTCAAGATTTAAGACACTTGAGCAAATGCTTTCGCAATAATTTTTGGGTACGTTTTCCCAAACTCTGTGATACACCACTCTCGAAATCGTTGAATCTCTTCTGCATCAGTAATCCATTTTAATGATTTATATAGCTCTTTTTGAAAAAGATGCGCATCGAAACTAACACCGCGCAGTATTTTTTTTGTGAGTTCTAGCATGAGATTGTAGTTTATTATCTCTTGAAAATAAGAAATATTTATTGATTAACTGCACATTTTTTGAGAAAAAGCTACTGCTTTTCTCAAATTAAAATCGCTCTGAAGGCATTCAATAATGGAATAGGTACTTAATCAACGTGATCTTCAATGACTTGATAAATCTCTTCAGTTACTGCATCACGCACATAGAAAACAACCGACATATTCTGTGGATCGTATCCCTCTGGCAATTCATAGATGTAATTGAAGTAATAATTCCCATTCGGATCCAAGTGGGCAACATCTAGGGGCTGCCCCCAGGCGTTATTGTCTAGGCTTCCAACAAGAACATCACGATGTACATAGTTTGAATCTGTTGAGCCATCTGGTATCTTTTGAAATGCGACAAGGGAGTCTTCGATCAAATGGGCAACCAAACGAAGTTCATTGGTTAAATTCCCATCCAAAACATCCGCCTCAATATGAACAAACAATCCTCTTGTTGCTTCATAATAATTAACTTGAGCTTGCAGATTTACCTTTAAGTCATTTGTAGATAGTAAACTCGTCGTGGATGAGGGCCAAGTATTTGGATTTTCGACAGGGTATCCCGAGCCATTGTCTGCTCTACTTACCGATCCAAACGGATTTCCAACAAATGGCGATCCAGGCCAATTAATCCCAAAATGTTGTCCAATCGCTAAACCTTCAGGGCACGTAAAATCATGCGTAAACCCTTGTGCAGGATTTAGCTCTTGAAATGACTCGAGCCCTCCAGCGCCGGTATGAATGGCCTCAATTACAACCCTTCCTGGATTGGCAGCCTTTATGTTCTCGGCTTGAACTGCAGCAGGTGGACAATATATGCATGTATGTCCCGTAAAGTCCTCAATCAAAACACTACGGTCTGTATTCGAGTTTGGTGCAAATGCTTGATATACATTTTGATAATAATGTGCAGAATCTCCATCGGGATATAAATCCCAAGTTCCTTGCGAAAGTGCTGGAGGATACGGATTTTCTATATGGTCACAAGAAGTAAAACCTCCTGCCGCCAAAATGACTAAATATACTATCTTTTTCATCATCTTTCTTAATTTAGAAACTATGCGTTATTGAAACTGTTAGACCGTTGGATGCCGGCACAAATCGACATACTCCTCCAACACAAAATAAACCTGCTCGTTGTCTACCATATCCGACTGTTACACGCGTCGCTTCATGAATATATCCCGCTGAAACATATGGGAAATGAAGTCCTGTTTTTGTAAGGTCATCGTCTCCTGCGTCTGTATCCGAACCGTAAATATCATTCAACTTATCATTTGGCAGGTTCCATTGGTCCATAACGCTAAAAAACAAACTTGGTGAAATGTTGTATTCGATAAGCACAGTGGCCCAATCTCCCTTGTCATTCACCTTACCATATTTATCAGGAGTCACAATAAGGGCTTGCAATTCTGCTCGAATTGAGTGCTTTTTATTGATTTTATAGCCCATATCAATAACACCAATATTCGTATTGATAATTCCTTTTGCATCGCCAGTTACTTTTCCGACATCGTTATTCAATGAGATATTGAAATAGCTGACACGCATGTAAAAGCTTTTATTGAACTTTCGATACATATTTACATTAATGTCTTGCCAGTAAAGGCTGTCGCTCATGTCGAAAAGTCCTGTGCTGTAAGCAATTCCCGTTGAGTCTTGCGCATTCACTCCAGAAAGATCTCTATTTGGACCATAGGCTGAGGAATAATTCAGGTTGATTGAAGTCCCGTATTTGCCGCCAAGCTTAGACCCTCGTTTCAAGGTGTAAAGTACTTCTCCTTGAAAAGCAATTTCTCCAACAGGCTGCGTTGCATAAGGATACAAGGAAGAAACCAAGTTGTATGTATGCACCTTATTCATTGAAGGCAAGTAATTGATAAATAAATCTTGAAGTGTCTTCGTGCGGTCAGAACGGAAACTCATGTTGTCGACTGACTTAGCCGATAACGCAACGCCAAGTCCTCTTGTGGAGTAATTGAAGTTAAGCAATGCAGCATGTCCATAGTTGTAAACATAATTGTTGTCTGACGATGGGTCTTGTTCTTTAATAATGTATTCACCATCCAACGCAAATTTCTTATACTTTAGCTTTAGTCGCCCACCATAGGCACCAACGTTTTCAGGAAGAATCAAATCCTCGCGACTGTCATCTTGCCACTTACTCATGAAAGATCCGCCAAGCGTAATTTTCAGTTTACTGAGTTTGAGCGCCTTAATCGCTGAATTCAAATTTACTTCACCATCAAAACCACGCGTGATTCCATCAGAATGAACAATCAGTCCATTTTGAAACGACAGGCGCTGACGACCATAAACACCTTTAATTTTCACGCCCGGAATTGGTCGTAGGACAACGCGCCCCCCATCCATTAGGTTGTCGTAACCAAGTGCACGGTCTTCGTATGCTCTAAAAATCATTCCCGATCCAAATTGCTCATAGAATGAGCCGAGTGTAATGTCAATAAAATCATTTTCGTATCCCACATAGCGCATTCCAATTCCCGTTCCATCAAACCTGTTGGGATAGCCTTGAATTCTTGGCAGATAGGATTCAAAACGCATCCCTGCTTTGAAGTTTCCTTGGGTATAAAATACATTCATGTAAGAATTCATTAGTCCCTTTGTATCAGGCTGTGCTGCTCCGATCAGCGAATCCTCATTGAGGTACTGGAAAGATGTTTCCATGTTTCCGGTAATCGTTCCGCCAGAATTTTGTTCTTGTGCATTACCGAGAGTGGAAATGGAGAGGATTAGGGCGCAAAAAGTAATTTTATTCATCAAATTGGGTAATTTTTAATTCATTACTAGGGATTCATTTTGAGCAATCATTTTGTTGTAATTACTCTTTCACATCCGACGAGGCAAGCTTTAGCAATTCCTCGTACAAGCTGTCTTCATCCCCGGGTGCATAATTGTTGTGTGAATATACAATAGTTCCATCTTTGTCCAACAAGAACGTATGTGGTACATTGTTTACGCCCATCGCACGTTTAAAGTCGCCGTTGGGGTCCATCAAAACGGTGTAATCCCACATTTTTGCATTTACATACATTGGCACTTTACTTTTCGTTCGTTCGTCATCAATCGAAACAGCAACAAGATTAACTCCTGTTTCGTCTTGCCAATCAAGATACAATTCATTTATGGTGTTGAGTTCTTTTTTACAAGGTGTACACCATGTGGCCCAAAAGCTTATAATTACTGGACCTTCAAATCCCATTTCACCTGTGTTTACCTCATCTCCATCCATGTTTTCGAGAATAACAGAGGCTACCTTTTTACCAGCTTCTTCGTTGTGGGCTTCGCCATCCTGAGCGTTGGTCATCAAAGCAATTGATAGGCCAACAAATAATAGTACTTTTTTCATCTTCTAGTTGTTTTATAGATCTGTTACTTACGTCATTCAAAAATCCTGCCGTAAAATCAAATGTACTGCATTTTTTACGTTTCCCCAATACTGAAATTCAAAAAACTCTTGGAATCCTAACACCAAAAATTTGGGTGCATTTTTAGAAATAAAAAAGCGCAGTGTTGCAATTGTTGTGATTTTTTGGCTCAATATTTGGCGCATACTTGCCTGTGTCAAGCATTATTCGTATACTTGTGTACAACTAAAATCATTAGAAAATGAAAAAAATAATACTTTCAATACTCACCATCGCTGGAATTGCTCTCGGTTCAGTAGCTCAAATTGAGTTCTACGTGGATGGAGGTGCAACAGACTATTCAGGAGGAGGTGTGTTTTCCTTTTATGCAACGGGAGATGAAGATCAAGTACATGAAATCTATGTTGAAAACCAAAGCGGAGGCACCTTAGATATTATCGTATCGCGAACAAGAATCAATCGCCCAGCTTCTTGGGAAGATTATATCTGCTGGGGGCATGAAACAGATACATTCGGAGGAACATGCTTCAGCTCTCTATCAATGGATATGGATCCTTGGTCTGCCAGCACAACCAATTCGGTTGAATTACTCGATGGAGAATCAGGAAAAATATCTTCACATATCACACCGAGTTTTGCTGATCCAGATGTAGTTACTTACCGCTACTTTGCAGGAACAGAAAATGATCCTTTTTTGGATTCGATGGATGTTCAAGTAACACTAACACCTTTGGCGATTGAAGAAATAACGCCTCAACTTTCAATGAATTTAGCGCCCAACCCAGCAAGTAAGCAAGTGACAGTTACAGCAATGGGAGTTGAATCTGCTGCAATCAAAATGTACGACGTGCTTGGGAATACACTTCTATCGAAAACAATAAGTGGATCCGAGACGATCGATGTATCAGAATTCAGAAATGGAATCTACTTCATTACTATGGAGGCAAAAGGAGCGAAAAAGATCAACCGAAAAGTGATTGTAAGACATTAATATGTCATTTCATTATAGAAAACCTGACCCCACAAAAGGTCAGGTTTTTTTGTGCCACATCCGATCCGGAAAAACCTTCTCGATTCGGTGTTTTAGTCGCCCTCGTTCTGTTTAAGAACGATTCATTTTCACTAAATTTGATAAAAAAGATCTTCTGGAACTTCCTAACAATTATATTATTGCTCTCAAAGCTTCGATAGCCGCATCAAATGCTATTATGGAGGTTTACAAAACGGATTTTACTGCAATCACAAAAAAAGACGGTTCGCCCGTAACAAAAGCAGACATGGATTCTTCAGAGATCATCACACAATACCTACAGCCAACAAACATCCCTATTGTTGGTGAGGAAAGTGAAATTGCCCCCTTTAAAGAACGAAAATCGTGGAATGAGAACTGGTGCATTGATCCACTGGATGGAACCCGTATGTTCTTGAAAAAAAATGGAGAATTCTCTGTAAATATTGCACACATTCAAAAAGGCAAGTCCGTATTTGGAATCATCGCAAGCCCAACCCACCAACGGATATTATTTGGCGGTTCTAAATTTGGCGTGTACAAATGTGCATTCGATACAATTGATGACATTTCAACTTGGGAAAAGCAAAAGCCAAGAAAAAAATCAAACAACCCGCTAACGATAACCTGCTCACGCAGCTACGTGCATGGATCGGGATACAAATACATACAACTTCTAGAACGCAAATATGGTGAGCTCGTGTACCTCAGAAAAGGAAGTGCAATGAAATTCTTTGCACTCGCAGATGGGCGGGCAGACATTTATGCACGTTTTGCCCCAACGATGGAATGGGATATCGCAGCGGGACAAGCTATTCTGGAAGCACTGGGTGGAAGTATCGTTAATGTAAATGACAATAAACCGCTTCGCTATAACAAAGAAAGTCTGTACAACCCAACATTCATTGCAAAAACGAAGGCAATAATTAAAGTATGAAATTCTGCTTGGCATATCTTTTCAAGCTAACGGCTGGACTCGGATGGAGTCAAAATAACTTTGTTTCTTAATGCGTTCATCTGTTTTGTTTTTGAACATTAATCAATTTTTGCGTCCTATCGCCAACCGTTCATTGACATCGACACTACAAAGTTGAGGGGCCGAACATGTCAAATCCGGTTGTTTGTCGTTTTCTTTCGAATGTTTTTCGTTTATATTCATTTGTTACCGTTTAGACTCCCGTATATTGTGAGTTTTCAAAAATTAAACCCGAAGAAAAAAAATCGAATTTTTTCGTGTAGCATAAAAAATGACCTCAAAAAAAGGACTTTCTCAAAGCAAAAAAACAACTTCTTAATGCCGTCTTGATCCAATCACTTTCGCATAGAAAACAATATTTCACTATATTTAAAACTGAAACTTTTAGCAATGGCAACGAGCAACTATGAAGGCAAAAAATTCAGCAATAGAGGGATTTCCAAAACATTGGACCATTTAACTGTTGAAGAGGCACTTCAAATCAACATCAACACTGCACCATTTACGGTTACGATGCGAACGCCCGGAGATGACATTTCTCTCATCCGTGGTTTGCTCCATTCAGAGGGAATCATCAACGACCTGAGCTATTCGCCCGATGTGGTTCTCAAAAAAGAAAACAAAGAAGGAATTGTAACGATTGTCGACCTATCCATCCCGAAAGAAAAACTTGCCGATGGATATGCAAATAGCAGAAGCCTTCTTTCTGTATCTTCTTGCGGGATTTGTGGAAGAACGGAGCTTGAAGAACTCTCATTTATGGGGAAAGTTCTCGACAAAAAAGAACAAGTGCATATCGAGTCAATTCATGCGATGTTTGAAACGATGAGTCGCTCTCAAAATGCTTTTCTTAAGTCTGGCGGTTCTCATGCTGCGGCTGCGTTCTCTATCGAAGGAGAGCATTTGAATTCAATGGAAGATATTGGCCGCCACAATGCGGTCGACAAGGTAATTGGAAATTTAATCCAAACGAAACAACTAAAATCCGCTCAACTTTTAACTGTTAGCGGTCGAATCTCCTATGAAATAATCATTAAAGCATTCAAAGCTAAAATCCCAATTCTATGTGCGGTTTCTGCCCCCTCAAGTTTGGCGGTTGATTATGCAAAAGAATTGGGCATTACATTGCTCGCTTTTTGTCGTGAAGATCGAGCAACATGTTATTCACACCCCTATCGAATCATTAAAGAAAATGCAAACAGCCAAGTCGGCTAACTAGAAACAATACTATGTCGAAAAATTTAAGTGAATTATCAGGAAGAAAAGGACTACAAGACAACCTTTTCGATCGAATGGGAAAGCTTGCCGAACACGATGGTGCTCCGAGCAAACAAGAACTCGATGAATTGGCAGAGGAGTTTCTAATCGGTGCATCAACGACCTACGGGGCAACGACATTTTATGATTTTTTAAAGCCGGAAAACAAAGGCAAAAAAGCATATGTGTGCAATGGAACGGCTTGTGTTTGCGCAGGAACTCAAGAAAAGGTAAAAGAAGTTCTCGGGAAGCACTTGGAAGCGCATGAAATTGGTCACATGACCTGTTTGGGGCGGTGTCATGAAAATGCTGCGTTCAATTATGACAATCAAAACTATTCTGGTGGTGCACTGAATGAAATTGAATCAATTCTCGCAACAAAAAACGGAACACAGGATGATTATGCAGTGAAAGCCCATGGAAAAGCGATTTTAACAGCTGAATTCACGAATATTGATCATTATTATGCCTCATTCAAAGCAGCATTAAAACGTGACTCAGGTGAAGTGCTGGAGGAAATTAAAACTTCAAATGTAAGAGGTCGTGGAGGAGCTGGATTTCCGATGGGACTCAAACTAGGGTTTTGCCGAGAAACAGAAAACGACACAAAATTCATCATCTGTAATGCGGATGAAGGGGACCCTGGAGCCTATTCAGACCGCTATCTATTGGAACAACAGCCCCATTCAGTTTTGTACGGAATGCTGATTGCTGGATATGTTACCCATGCCAATTGGGGTGTGCTCTACATTAGAGCCGAATACCCGGATGCCGCTCGAATCGTTCAGAATGAAATTGATGCTTTGAGAGCATCTGGGCTGATTGGAGAAAATATCGACGGTAGTGGATTTACTTTCGACTTCAAAATCATTCGTGCCCAAGGTTCGTACATTTGCGGCGAAGAAACAGCGCTTATCAATTCTATTGAAGGCCAACGACCAGAGGTGCGTGTTCGTCCGCCGTATCCTGCACAAAAAGGATTGTTTAACAAGCCAACAATTGTAAATAATGTAGAGACATTGGCAAGTTTGCACTTCATAATTGAAAATGGTGGTAGCGCATGGAAGGCTATTGGAACGGAGCGTTCCTCTGGAACAAAGCTTGTCTGTTTGGACAGCTTCTTCAATAATCCTGGAATTTACGAAGTTGAAATGGGAACCCCCTTGAAAACGATCGTAAATGAACTCGGAGGCGGTTTTAAATCTCCTGTAAAAGCAATGCAGATTGGAGGGCCGCTTGGTGGACTAGTCCCTATTTCTGCAATAGACGATCTAACACTTGACTTTGAATCGTTTTCAAACAACGGATTTTTACTCGGACACGCCTCTGTAATTTGCATTCCTGAAACAATGCCAATCATTGATTTTTTGGAACACCTGTTTGATTTTGCAGCTTATGAAAGCTGTGGAAAGTGTTTTCCATGCCGTTTGGGAACAAAACGAGGTCATGAGCTATTGAAAAAAGCGAACACATCCGATTACAAAATCAATCAAAAACTTTTTGAGGATTTACTAAATACGCTAGAACAAGGCTCTCTATGTGCCCATGGCGGAGGTATACCTCTACCCGTGAAAAATGCAATGCATTATTTTGAGGACGAAATGAAACACTACTTTAATTAAACCTTGTTCCTCCAAACGAATAAAAACGACTATGAGTAAGAATACAGCATATATCGATAATGTAGCATACGAATTCAAGACCGATGAAACCATCCTGAATTTTGTAAGGCGAATTGAAGGTGAAAAAATCATTCCTACACTCTGTGATGCGCCCAATTTAGATCCTTTCGGATCTTGCAGGGTATGCAGTGTGGATGTCGCACTTGAAGAGAATGGAAAAACAAAAGCCATGGCTTCATGTCATACACCTGTCGGAGCCGGTATGTACATCTATCCAAGCTCAGAATCCATCAAAGAACTTCGTAAAAATATCATGGAACTGGTCTTGACCGACCATCCACTGGACTGTTTGACATGTGAGGTCAACGGGAACTGCGAATTACAGGATGTTGCTGCACATGTCGGAATTCGAGAAGTCCGCTATCCGGAAGGAGAAAACCACTTGGACAGAACAAAAGATTTGAGCCACCCTTACATGACATCGGACCTTTCCAAATGCATCAATTGTTACCGCTGCGTAAGGGCATGTGATGAAGTACAAGGCGAGTTCGTTTTGAGTATGTCCGGAAGAGGGTTCGATTCCAAAATCATCAAAGGGAACGACCAATCTTTCATGGAATCCGATTGTGTAAGTTGTGGCGCTTGTTCGCAGGCCTGTCCAACCTCAGCAATTTCCGATGTTTTCCAATCAAAAGCCGTTCATGTTGAAGAAACAACAAGAACTGTTTGTACCTATTGCGGTGTTGGATGTAATCTTGAAGTATCCACAAGTAATGGCGAAATTCTGAGTATACAAGCGCCATATGATGCGGCTGCCAACGGTGGGCACACTTGCTTAAAAGGCCGATATGCGTTCAAATTTTACAACCATCCTGAGCGACTAAAAACACCATTAATTAAACGAAATGGAGTATTTGAAGAAGCGACATGGGACGAAGCATATGACCACATTACAAGTGAATTCAAGCGGATCATCGCTTCAGATGGACCAGACGCTATTGCAGGAATCTCGTCGTCTAGAACTCCAAATGAAGAAAACTATTTGATGCAAAAGTTCATGCGGGCAGTAGTTGGCACAAACAACATCGATTGTTGTGCACGTGTATGTCACTCACCCACTGCGCTTGGGATGCAACGTGCATTTGGAACTGGCGCAGCTACAAACTCAATTGAGGACTTAAACCATACACAATTTATCTTAGTCATTGGAGCGAATCCAACCGATGCACATCCAGTTACTGGAGCGAAAATAAAACAACGCATGATGAAAGGTGTTCCGAGCATTGTAATTGATCCTCGTCGAATTGAATTGGCAAAATATGCCACCTACCACCTGCAGTTAAAACCAGGAACAAATGTTGCCCTACTCAATATGATGCTCTATTATATTATAAATGAAGGTGCTGAAGATGCTGAATTCGTAAAAAATAGAACAGAAGGATACGAAGAAATGAAATCCGAAATTCTTAAGTTAAACATGGATGAGTTATCAGAAATCACAGGTGTTAACAAAGACCTGGTTCGAGAGGCTGCCTTGGCATATGCCGCATCTCCTGCGGCAATGGAATTTCATGGTTTGGGCGTTACAGAGCATTTACAAGGTACCTTCACCGTTCAATTAATCGCCGATCTTGTAATGATCACTGGTAATATCGCAAAAAAAGGAGCAGGAATGAATCCGTTGCGCGGACAAAATAATGTTCAAGGTGCTGCTGATATGGGGGCGCAACCTCACCAAGGTGCCGGATATATGGACGTAACAGACCCTGCTGTTAACCAACATTACAACACCTTTTATGGAGTGAACAATGTTCCTAGTCATATTGGGTTTAAAATCCCTGAAATGTTTGATGCTGCCATTAATAAATCACTCAAGGCAATGTGGATAATTGGAGAAGATGTTGTACAAACAGATCCAAACACAAAGAAGGTGATCAAAGCAATGGAAAGTCTCGAATTGTGCATTGTTCAGGAGTTGTTCATGACCGAAACAGCGAAAACAGCAACAGTAGTTCTACCGGGAGCTTCATTCTTAGAAAAAGATGGAACCTTCACAAACGGAGAGCGAAGAATACAACGCGTCAATAAAGTTGTTGAACCATTGGAAGGGACCAAGGTAGATGGTCAAATAATTGTCGATATTATGAAGCGTATGGGATACCCACAAGAGGATTATTCTGGTCCTCGTGTCCTTTCTGAAGTAGCTGGAATCGTTCCTTTCTTCAAAGGTGCAACGTGGGACGGCCTAGGTACAAACGGCCTACAATGGCCAGTTCTTGAGGATGGAACAGATACTCAGATGCTCCACATTGAGGAGTTTAAACGTGGCAAAGGCAAGTTCACATTCAAGAATTACGAGAAATCACGAGAAGTTCAACGGTATGAAAAAGACTTCCCATATATTATCACGACCAATCGTGAGTTGGAACACTACAATTGTGGGGCAATGACACGAAGAACAGGCAACGTTGAAATCTTGACAGAAGATGTTCTTTTAATACATCCGAATGATGCACAGACAGAAGGAATTGCAGACGGTGATTTTGTGTGCGTTGAAAGTCCGCGCGGAAAAGTAGACATCCGAGCCGTACTAACGGATGAAATGAAACCGGGGATCTTGAGTTCAACATTCCATTTTCCAGAGGTAATGCTTAATATTATTACATCCGATGAACACTGTACCGAGGCAATGTGTCCAGAATATAAAGTAGTGAGTTGTAGAATACGAAAGAGTAAAGGAAAACCGAAACAAGTGGCTGAGGCCCAATTTGCACAATTATGAATAGAAAATACATCATCGCAGTTCTAGTAGGGGTATTGAGTGCCGCAATTCTCGTATTTATTTTGGAACTTTTCTCCCATTCTCTCTACCCAGTGGATGTTGAAGAGTTTACGAAGGCTGTCAATTCGAAAGATCGAGAATTATTTCGTGCATTTGCACTGAAACAACCCCTTGGCAGTTTCATTTCAATTGTTCTTGCACATGGAGTTGGCCTTTTGGGTGGTTTGGTGATTAGCCGATTGATCTTTCGCCGATCAAAGCTATCACTCTATATTATTACCGCAATTATGCTTTTGGCAAATACAGTAAACTTTCTAGCAATGCCTCACCCTACTTGGTTTCCTTTTGCAGATTTAGCTTTCACAATTATTATCGCTTTCATGTACATTTCATCTCGAAAGAAACCCTAATTTTGTGCTATGTTTACAGGAATAGTTGAGGGCCTTGGGGTCGTAAAGAAGATCGAAAAAGAAGGAGAAAATATCCATTTCACGATTGAATCTCCATTTACAGACGAATTAAAAATTGATCAAAGCGTCGCCCACAATGGATGTTGCCTGACTGTCGTTGGCATTGATGGCAGTGAATACGTTGTAACAGCAATCCTTGAAACCTTGGAAAAAACGAATCTTGGACAGTGGACCGAGGGGACGAAGGTAAACCTCGAACGTTGCATGGTCATGAATGGTCGTTTGGATGGTCATATTGTTCAAGGGCATGTCGATACCACTGCAACATGCACGGGAATTGAGAACCAAGATGGAAGTTATAAGTTCACATTCCACTATGAGTCGAGTGATGTAACAGTTGAAAAAGGATCTGTCACAGTAAACGGCACGAGCTTAACTGTAGTCGATTCAAAAGACAAAGCATTTTCTGTTTGTATCATACCATTTACCTACGAGCACACTAACTTCCATCAACTCAGTGTTGGCGATAAAATAAACTTGGAATTTGATATAATTGGGAAATACGTCGCAAAACTCTTCAAAGCCTAGACGCATCCATGGCGCCTGTTTTGACTTTGACTCGCATTTAATCCCTTATTTCCACGCTTTTACAAGCCGCTTTGCAACTTTCTTTCGTAATTTTTTGATGACTTTATCACGGCTCCCAGCATTTCCACACTTGACGATGTCAGCATAGATCAATTCCCCATCGCGGTAAAATTTGAATTCAAAAGAAACCGAAACAATGTCTTGCTGATAAATCCCATAAATGTTGGCACGCCCGAGCGCAGATAAAAAATCCTCCTTTTGTTTGGTTGCCTTGAAACGCTTGTCATACCCTTTTATGGAAACAACAACAAAGGTGTCAAACCCTTTTGATTTTGCCTTTTTCGCAACCGAATCTGAGGCCAATTGCTGGGCATCTGAACCCAATTTCATCAAATTCAGTGAGGCAAGAGATCGCACCCCATTTGTGGCGAATAGTTCAGTTAAATTTACTTCAACTGAATACCTATCGGCAGGCGTGTCCATCTGTCCAATAACAACGGCATTGTTCAGGTTCAAAACAATTTGATCAATTTCCTGCCCATAGAGAAATCCCGTGGCAAAGAAGAATGCAATTAGGAGTGTCTTTTTCATAATTCTTGGTTGTTATTCTACTAAAAAACTTCTTTTGCAATTGACCGAACCATTTCTGAATTCGACATCGTATAATAATGAATACAAGGAACCCCCGCAGCCATCAGTTCTTTTGATTGTGCGATCCCCCATTCCAAACCTACTTGTTGTACATCTTCATTTGATTTGCACTTCAGCAACTCTTTTGATAACGCTTCGGGATAATCAATATGAAAAAACTTAGGCAAAAACGAAATATGACGCAATGTTTTTATTGGTTTTAAACCTGGTAGTATAGGCACGTTAATTCCGATTGCTCGGCAAGCATCAACGAAAGCAAAAAACTTCTGATTGTCGAAAAACATTTGTGTTACAATGTATTCCGCTCCGGCGTCTACTTTTGCTTTCAAGTAATTCAAATCGGTCGTAAGATTCATCGCCTCGAAATGTTTCTCGGGATACCCTGCCGCTCCGATGCAAAAGTTTGTTGGCTCTAATTTAATGTCATCAATCAAATATTTTCCGCTGTTCATTTCGCTGATCTGTCCAATCAGGTCTACCGCAAATTCATGACCATCGTTGTGTGGTCGAAAACTCGATTCTGTCTTTATTGAATCTCCGCGCAATGCCAAAACGTTATCAATTCCTAGAAACTGTAAATCAATCAATGCATTCTCTGTTTCTTCTTTGCTAAACCCGCCACAAATAAGATGCGGGACAGCATCCACGGTATACTTGTTCATAATTGCAGCACAAATCCCAACCGTTCCTGGTCGCTTCCGGATTGCTATTTTCTCCAACAATCCGTTTTCCCGCTCCTTGTAAAGAAACTCCTCTCTGTGGTAAGTCACATTGACGAACTTTGGTTTAAAATCCATCAATGGATCTATTCCATCAAAAATAGATTGAATGCCCTTCCCTTTCAAAGGGGGAAGTATCTCAAATGAGAACAACGTGTCTTTCGCCGTTTTTAAATGATCTGTTACTTTCATACTGAAATTCAATAAGGCATTAAAGATACACTTATTGCTCTTTACCGCCCAAGAATTAGGGTTTATTTAAGCAATTGTTCTGCATAAAGCAAATCTGCCCTTGTTGTAATCTTTATGTTTTCGATATTTCCCGCTACTGTGTGAACTTCCTGACCCGATTCCTCAACAAGACTCGCATCATCAGTAATTCCTGAATGGAATTCACGTTCATACGCTTTTTTAAGAATTGCGTTTGCAAAACATTGCGGTGTTTGTACCATTAAAAATTGTGACCGGTCTACAGCTTTTGTAGCGTCTCCATCAACCATTCGAAGGGACTCATTCACGGGAACCACTGGGACCACTGCTTTTGCTGTTTGAACTTCAGCTGCACACAGTTTCAGTGTGTCGAGACTGACCAAAGGGCGAACTCCATCATGAACCATGATGTATTCACCGGTACAAAAGTCCAGAGCATTTTTAATGGAGTCATAGCGCTCTTTTCCTCCAGTAACAATTCGGTGTGGGATTTTAAACTCTTGTTCTTGAATTAACTGTTCCCAATAATCCTTCCATTCTTCCGGGAGTGTGAGTATAATTTGACAACGGCTATTAAAAAAATAAAACTGCTCAATTGTGTACATTAACAAAGGCCGTTCTTTCACAAGCATAAACTGCTTTGGAAGTTTTGCCCTCATTCTTTTTCCTATACCTCCTGCGGTTATAATAACTGAAAATGTGTCCACGAGATAAAGGTAGTTATTTGATTGATAAGACATCTTCAGTAGAACAAAAAAACCTCCCCAATTGTTGAGGAGGTTTTTTAAACCGTTTATGGTCCGGGATCATTTTAGCTGATCCGGATCTTTTTCTGCTTGCGCATTGAATTTTCTTTGCAAATTAAGCCAATAGAACAAACCTACAAAACCGAGGAGAACTGCTCCAGTGTTTACCAAAAATGTGGTTGGCATGTCATTTTCTAAGATATTGAATGTCCATTGAAACACATCCCCGAGTCCTCTAAAAAATCCATCTAATGTCATAGTCTATTGATTTATTGACTACAAAGAAAATGATTTTTTTAAAATGAGGCACCATCTATGAGACAAAAAGTTCTTCTGCGCATTACAGTTTGAATTTGCTGTAAAAAAAAATAATTTTTCTATCTTAATAATGATGAATAAAATCAAATCACAGACGCGACAAGCTGGGTTAACTCAATGAACTGATCAACACTCAAAACCTCAGGGCGTAAAGCTAAAAATTCGTGATCAAGACCTTTTCCTTTGATCAACGGTTTGATTGAATTTCGAATCGTTTTTCTGCGTTGGTTGAAGCTCATTTTTACAAGCTGTTTGAACAATTTTTCATCGCATGGGAGTTTGTCCCGGTCATTTCTGACGCAACGAATAACACCAGACTTCACTTTTGGAGGAGGATTAAAAACATGCTCATCCACTGTAAAACAATAGTCAATATCATAATACGTCTGTAAAAGCACACTCAATATCCCGTATTGTTTTGATCCTGGCGGCTCTGCAACGCGCTGTGCAACTTCCCGCTGAAACATTCCCATTATTTCGGGGATTTGGTTTCTAAAGTCGATGCACTTAAATAAAATTTGTGAAGAAATATTGTACGGAAAATTCCCAACCACCGAGAATGGTTCGTCTCCCAACAATGCATTTAAATCGGCCTTCAAAAAATCGGCTTCAAGTAGTTTTCCTTCAAGGGCGGGGAAATTCTTCTTTAAATAATCAATGCTTTCCGTGTCAACATCCATCGCCCAAACATCGAGGTCGTTCTTGAGAAGAAATTCGGTCAGCGCACCCATTCCAGGTCCAATCTCCAGCACTTTCTTACATCCTCTGCTCTTTTGGTATTGATTCGCTATTTTCTGACAGATGTTCTTATCCGTAAGAAAATGCTGCCCAAGATGCTTTTTCGCTTTAACGCTCATGCTTAAATTCTTCAAGAACTGTTAATAATGTCCGAAACGCAGCAAACTTGCCCCCGTATTTCTCTGTATGCTCCATCTGCAATTTGGAAGCATGCTGTTCTTGGTATTGATCATACAACTCTTGACTTGGTGCAACATACGAAATTGCATAGGTCGCACCCCCTTCTTCCTCACCGTGAACACGAGAAATCCTCGCCTCAACAAAACAATTGGTATTCATTACATCGGGAATGTGCTTTGATTTCATCCAATTCAACCAATCCTCCTGAATCGAAAGATCAATACTAACGGTTACATTATATAATATCATTGTACAAAGATACGATTAATGCGTTGTACGCCTTATTGCGTTTGAAGAAGGGGTTTGAATTTCCATTACTACGGTTTTGACACCAGCTGGACAGCTTTTTGTACTTCATTGTCTTCCGGGTTTACAACTTGATAATAGCCTTGTTCTACCCATATTTGCCGTGCAATTTCTCCCTTCAGAATACGCTTGATTCTCGACTTACTGTGCTGGATTTCATCATTCCGAACCTGAATCCCATATTCAGATTTGGCAAAATTGACAAAACGATCCAAAACAGCATCAGTCACAAAAAATGAGCTCCTGTACTGACGTACAGACGACCACTTGTTGCGCTTGTTTTGAACGAAATCAAATGCAAAAGTTGTAAAAGCAGGTGTCATTCTTAATTCAGACAAATACCAGCTCGAACCAGAGGAATCAGCAGGTACAAAAACATCTGGCATAATGCCTCCTCCACCGTATACGGTTCTGCCCTGAGGGGTTGTGAACTTAAGTGAGTCAACAAAGTATGAGGAGTCTACTTCATACATCTCACCATTATCATACCGAACCATCTGGTCGCTATAATAATCTTCAATGTCTCCATTGTAAGGTTTTTGGATACACCTTCCTGAAGGGGTGTAGTAACGGGCAATTGTTAAACGCAAATTACTTCCATCTCTCAAACGGACATCTTCTTGTACAAGACCCTTTCCGAAAGAGCGCCGACCAATAATGACTCCACGGTCATTGTCTTGAATGGCTCCGGCCAAAATTTCAGAAGCTGAGGCACTGTTCGAATTTATAAGAACGGCTAGCTTAACATCTTTCAAATTACCATATGCTGTAGAACTATAGGTGCGTTCCCCAACATTTTCTCCTTTCGTTTTTAATAGAGGTACGTCCGCACGAAAAAATTCATCTGCTATTTCAGTTGCACAAGACAAAACACCTCCACCATTGTTACGAAGATCCAGAATCAATTGCTTCATCCCTTTTGACTTTAATTCATAAACGACAGTACGAAATTCTCTCGCTGTCTCAATCGAAAAACGATCGATCTTAATGTAACCAATCGACCCGCGAATGATGTATGAAGCAATGACGGACTCAACAGGAATTGACCCTCTGATTACGGTCTTTTTATTAATTGCTCCTGCTCGAAGCAATGAAAGATCTACTTTTTTACCTTCTTGACCTTTCAACAATTCCATAACTCGTGCATTCGTTATATTTTTTCCAGCAATTGGAGTGTTGTCAACTTTCAAAATTTTATCTCCCGCCTTGATCCCTGCTCTCATTGATGGAGAATTAGGCAACACATTTGTCACACAAACAGTATCTCGAATAATAAAAAACCGTATTCCAACACCTCCAAACTTCCCTTGAATGTCTTCATTAACACGCTTTAAATCTTTTGCAGAAATGTAATTGCTGTGCGGATCCAAACGGTGGAGCATGTCTTCAATTGTTTGTTCAAAAAGATCATTGCCGTTCACGTCGTCTACATACTTTCTGTCCAAAACCTCAAGTACGTCGTTCAGCTTTTCGTATTTCATACTCTCCTCAGAATAGCCGTTTGCCTCTTTTTTGGGGGTCAGCCAATTGCCTAAAAACAATCCGATTGCCATAGCAAAAGCAAGAAGCACGGGAAGTAAATATGAACGCTTATTCTGCTCCATCAGAAACATCTTCAATTTGAATGACCTCAATACCCGCACGCCTCAGGAATTCAATTCCGCTATTGTCTTTGTACTCTTTGATAAATACAACTTTATTGATTCCCGATTGCACAACCAGTTTGCTGCAATCTTTGCATGGTGAAAGTGTAAGATACAGTGTAGCACCGTTACAATTGTGTGTTGATTTGGCAACTTTCAATATTGCATTTGCCTCAGCATGAAGAACATACCAATGGGTTTCTCCTGATTCATTTTCACAACAATTGTCAAAACCACTTGGAGTTCCATTGAACCCATCAGAAATAATCATTCCGTCTTTTACAATGAGTGCTCCAACTTGCTTTCTCGAACAGTGGGATAATTCTGCCCACGTGCGGGCCATTCTCAGATAGGCCTTATCGTATCTTAATTGCTTTGCGCGTTCTTTCATAGTTTTTTCCATTCCAAAGGTAATTAATTTGCGCATTCAGAAAATCAAGAATTTGAAGCAAAGAACACAAAGATTGTTAAGGCAAGTGGCATTAATAGAAAAGGAGAATGCTACTTTCAACTTAAAATCATCCTTAACTTACTCCGCTCTTGAAACCCTATTAATTCAAAAATTTATAGCCAACGCCTCGAACCGAAATAAAATAAACCGGTTCTTTGGGATTGTCCTCGAAGATTTTTCTAAAATGAAGGATAAAATTATCAATGGTCCGAGTTGTAGGAAATTGATCCTTCCCCCAAACTTTATCAAGAATCTCCGTTCTCGATATCACTTCGCCTTGTTTCGAATAAAACAATTGCAACAAAGCAACTTCTTTTTTTGACAGTGTTGTTTCCTGTTTTGAAATTGTATCGACAACAACAAACGTTCTAAAATTAACTTGGCAGTTTCCTATTGTTATTATTTCCTCTCCCGCTTTTGGGGTCATATTTAACAAAACAGCAACACGCAAGAGCAACTCTTCCAAATCAAAGGGTTTTGGCAGGTAATCGCTACCTCCCGCTTTCAAGCCTTCTATCCGATCTGATGTTGTTCCTTTTGCGGAAAGGAACAAAATTGGAACGTTCGACTTTTTACGGATCAATCGGCAGAGATCAACCCCCGAAACATTGGGCAACATCACATCCAAGATAACGAGGTCAAAATCAAAATTGCGTTTGAACAATTCAAGTGCTTCAGCACCATCTTGAACAAGCGTTACGTCATGTGACTCCATCTCTAAGTTCAGGCGCACCATTTCGGCAATACTGCTCTCATCTTCAACAACACAAATTTTTGACATTCCTCAATCTTTTCGACCAAAAATAGAATTTCATTCCATTTCATTGCGCCAATTTTAATACAATATACGGATGTTAGTCTTTCGTTGAAAACTAATCTTATTTTTTGTCAATGTTAGGTCCATTAAACTATTAATTTGGAGTACATTTGCTACTTCCATTAATTCAAAATTTTCTCAGAAATGAGCGCAAGAAAAGAGATAAAATCGGCTTTAATTTCAGTATTCGACAAAGGTGGCCTTGAGCCAATTGTAAAAGCACTTCATAAAAACGAAGTTACCATCTATTCAACTGGTGGCACACAGTCGTTTATTGAAGATCTTGACATCCCTGTTGTTCGTGTTGAAGACTTAACTTCATACCCGTCGATCCTTGGAGGTAGAGTCAAAACACTACACCCAAAAGTGTTTGGAGGAATTTTAAATAGGAGAGACCACGAAGAAGACCAAGCGCAAATTGCTGAATATGAAATTCCAAATCTTGACCTCGTAATTGTTGATTTATACCCATTCGAGGATACTGTTGCATCTGGCGCTGATCATGGTTCAATCATTGAAAAAATTGATATCGGCGGCATTTCATTGATTCGCGCTGCTGCAAAAAATTACAAAGATGTCGTAATCATTCCTTCGAAAAATCAATACGCCACATTTCTTGATATTATTTCAAGCAACAACTGTGCAACATCGCTTGGCGAG
This sequence comes from Crocinitomicaceae bacterium, assembly GCA_029249445.1. Classification (GTDB taxonomy): domain Bacteria; phylum Bacteroidota; class Bacteroidia; order Flavobacteriales_D; family Crocinitomicaceae; genus UBA4466. Next base: position 185,207 of record JAQWHI010000019.1, read on the forward strand.
CGCAAAGATTTTGCAAGAGATGCTTTCGATATTTCGTCGCATTACGACAGTCATATCTTCAACTACTTCAATAACGATAAAAAAGAAACTTTTAAACAAAGTATTTCTCAAAATCAAACCCTCCGCTACGGAGAAAACCCACATCAAAAAGGAATCTTTCATGGCGACATGGGAGCATTGTTTGATAAATTGCACGGGAAAGAGCTCTCCTACAACAACCTTCTCGATGTAGATGCTGCGGTCAATTTAATGGCTGAATTTAAAAATGATGACCCTACGTTTGCCATTTTAAAACACAACAATGCATGCGGTTTAGCAACAAGAAATACAATTGAACAAGCATACGTTGACGCATTGGCCGGTGATCCCGTAAGTGCTTTTGGTGGAATTTTAATCAGCAACAAAAAAATTGACGTTGCAACAGCGAATCATATTCATGAATTGTTCTGTGAAGTAGTAATTGCCCCATCATTTGAAGCTGAGGCATTGGAAATACTTAAGGGGAAAAAGAACAGAATCATTCTTGTTCAGAAAGAAGCTGAACTTCCAAAACGTCAATTCAGAACGCTATTAAACGGTGTCTTGGAGCAAGATAAAGATTTTAAATCTGAGGTTAAGTCTGATCTAGAAAACAGAACCGAGGCGGCACCTTCTGAGAATGAAATTGAGGATTTGTTGTTTGCAAATAAACTTGTAAAACACACAAAATCAAATACGATTGTACTGGCAAAAAACAAACAACTTTTGGCAAGCGGAACAGGTCAAACTTCTCGAGTTGATGCCCTAAGACAAGCGATTCACAAGGCGCAGTCTTTTGAATTTTCTCTCGCTGGTGCTGTAATGGCTTCCGATGCATTTTTCCCGTTCCCCGATTGTGTTGAAATTGCAGACAATGTAGGGATTACAGCGGTCATTCAACCAGGAGGATCAATTAAAGACACGTTATCCATTGATTATTGTAATGACCACAACATGTCGATGGTTTTTACAGGAAATAGACATTTTAAACACTAAAATGAAACCTTTTCTATAAAATACGCCCATACTAAACTAGGAAATTGTATTTTTAACACACCAAGCAATAGAAAGGCAAAAAATGGGATTATTTAGCTTCTTAACACAAGAAATTGCAATTGACTTAGGAACAGCAAACACACTTATCATTATGAATGATAAAGTTGTTGTTGATGAGCCTTCAATTGTTGCGAAAGACATTCAGTCTGGAAAAGTTGTTGCGATCGGAAAGAAGGCACAGCAAATGCATGGAAAGACCCACAAGCTCATTGAAACAGTGCGTCCCTTGCGTGATGGTGTAATTGCAGATTTTCAAGCTGCGGAACAAATGATCCGAGGCATGATCAAAATGATTGGAACGGGACGAAGTATGTTCAATCCCTCATTGCGTATGGTCATATGTATTCCTTCAGGCATCACAGAAGTGGAAAAGCGTGCTGTTCGAGATTCCGCTGAACATGCGGGTGCAAAAGAAGTGTATTTAATTCACGAACCTATGGCCGCTTCAATCGGTATCGGTATAGATGTCGAAGAACCAATGGGAAATATGATCATTGATATTGGCGGAGGAACTTCTGAAATCGCAGTCATTGCACTTGGAGGAATTGTTTGTGACAAATCAATCCGTGTTGCCGGAGATGATTTTACCAAAGACATTGAAGACTACATGCGTCGTCAACACAACATTTTAGTTGGAGAACGCACAGCAGAAGAAATTAAAATTAATGTAGGAGCTGCACTTCCGGAGTTGGAAAATCCGCCTGAGGATTGGGCAGTTCAGGGCCGTGATCTTATGACCGGGATTCCAAAAGAAATTGTGATCACGTATACTGAGGTAGCGCATGCCCTTGACAAAACAATCTCGAAGATAGAAGAAGCCATTTTGAGTGCCTTAGAAATGACACCTCCTGAACTCTCTGCTGATATCTACAAGACTGGGATTTATCTGGCCGGTGGTGGATCGATGCTTCGTGGCTTAGATCACCGAATTTCAATGAAAACAAAATTACCCGTTCACATCGCAGAAGATCCTTTAAGAGCAGTGGCCCGAGGAACGAGTATTGCCTTGAAGAACATTGATCGATTCCAGTTCCTCATCCGGGACTAATCGTCTCAATTTCATGCGAGAGAGACCAAGTATTTTTTCGTTTTGTGTTTGTTCAGTAATTAATCAACATTATTTTTTTAACAAACTATAAATCAATGTGCCCTTTTGCTGGGCGTTATTCGTATTTTTGATACATGCGTAATTTTCTTGCTTTTATACGGCGGTTTCGTGTGCTTTTACTGTTTGTCCTTCTTCAAGGACTGGCGTTGTCCATGTATTTTACGTTTTTGACTTTCCCACGTTCACAATACATGACCACAGCCTCTTACATATCGGGCCATGCATTTGAATTCACAAACAACATAACGCAATATTTACATCTCAAAAAAAACAATACCGCATTACAAAAAGAGAATGTCCGGTTAAGAAGTAAACTCCCACAAAACTTACTTCAGCTTGACCGAGAATATATTACGATTAATGACACATTGCATCGAATTCAATACGAATACCTCCCTGCACGCGTGATTAATTCTACTCACTCAAAGCGGAATAATTATTTTACGATCGACATCGGTTCTTCCCAGCGCGTTGAGCGGGGTATGGGGGTGATCTCAAGCAAAGGAGTGATTGGTGTCATTCAAAATGTAAGTGAAAACTTTGCAGTTGTCCGTACATGCTTAACTGAAAAAGTTCGAATCGCAGCCATGATTGAATCGACTGGAGAACATGGATTTATTGATTGGAAAGGGGAGAATTCAAAGTACGGCACATTAAGTGGAATAAGTAATGATAGCAAAATAAAAAAATGGGATGCTGTCGTGACACGCGGTAGCGCAGGGATGTTTCCTCAAGGAATTCCTATTGGAAAAATAGTAAGCTCAATAATAATTGAAGGAAAACCGCTTTGGGACATTACCCTCTTATTCGCCGAAAACTTCCGAACCGTTCAGCGGGTATATGTCGTAAAAAACCAATTGTCAAGAGAACAAGCTCAATTAGAAGCACATCACCAATCCACAAACACACAATGAATCTAACCGTGAAAAATATAGTGCGCTTTGTACTGTTCTTTGTTTTACAGGTGCTTGTCTTGAACCAAATTGAAATCGGAACTGGGGCTCAAATTATGATTTATCCTCTTTTTATTTTTTTGCTTCCCGTTGAGCTAAATGTCATCTTTCTAATGGCCATTGGATTTGCCTTAGGAATCTGCATCGATGCGATGTCAAACACATACGGTCTGCATGCATCTTCTTTATTAACCATGGCCTATTTAAGGCCAGCAATCTTCAGAATTTTTGCACCCCGTGATGGATATGATGCCTTATTGGAAACAAATCTGTATACGATGGGAAGCAAATGGTTCGTCAAAACATTTGGAATCTTATTGCTTGTCCATCATTTTTGGTTTTTTATGCTTGAAATGTTTAAGCTGAATGAAGTTTTGTATGTGTTTCAAAAAACAGGTTTAAGTGCGCTTATCTCGTTTTTAATTTCTGTTTTCTTGCAATTTTTATTTCTACGTAAACCGAAGCGAAATGAAGCATGATTCGCGAAAATATGTGATTCTCACGTTTTTCATCCTCATCGGGGCAATCTATGTATTGAAGTTGTTTTACATGCAAGTCGTTGATGATCATTGGAAACTTCGATCCCAACAAATTACGGAACAACGAAGAGAGATTACTCCTCCCCGAGCAATCGTATACGATAGAAATGGAAAAATGGTCATCTCTAACAATACCCATTACAACCTAATGGTTTGTGAGGCTGAGCTTGAAGATTTCGATATCCAAGCTTTTTCTGAATTAATCGGCTGGACTCAAGAACAAATCCGCAAGCGATTTGTTGAAATCCGTGATGGAGAAGGAACATACAAAAACCCACATACTGGCCAAATCGACTCCAATTACCAACGCATCCGATCGTATCCATTCATAAAAGAGTTGACCGCAAATGAAATGTCGAAAATTGCGCCCCACCTAGACCGATTTAAGGGATTTTACGAACTTGAAACAAGCATGCGAAGTTATCCGTTTGGAAACGCCGCAAATATCTTAGGATACCTCAATGAGGTGAATAAAGATGATCTAAGCAAGTACCCTTTCTACAAAGCAGGTGACTATATGGGTCGATCGGGAATTGAACGCTACTACGACAGTTATTTTCGTGGACAGAAAGGAGTTAAATACATTGTTCAATCAGCACGAAACAATCAGATTGGATCGTTCGAAAATGGAGCTTACGATACTACTGCGGTTCAAGCTCCACCAATCCATCTCGGTTTGGACGCAGAACTTCAAGGGTATGGTGAACAGCTCATGGCAAACAAAAAGGGGTGTATCGTTGCTATTGAACCATCCACAGGTGAAATCCTTGCGCTGATTTCTGCGCCATCTTACGATCCAAACCTTTTGGTTGGACGCAGAAACATCTCCGAAAATTATCCTGGATTAAAATCCGATAAGAATACTCCTCTCTTCCCTCGTCCATTGGCATCACAATACATGCCAGGATCAACATTTAAATTGATCCAATCACTCGTTGGAATGCAAGAAGGTGTAATTACAGCAAATACAGGTTTTGCTTGTAACAAAAACGTAGTTGGATGTCACAATCACCCGTCAGCACAAAATGTCGCACAGGCAGTTCAAATGTCGTGCAACCCATACTTTTACGCTGTTACACGAAGAATTATTCAGCAGAAAAAACGAAAAAACCCACGAGAAGATGCCGCAATCGGTCTGGGAAAATGGGCAGACTATATGTATCGATTTGGTTTGGGTAAGAAGTTAGACACCGATATTACAGGTTTAACATCAGGCTTGATTCCGACACCTAAATATTATGACAAATGGTACGGTCATCATCAATGGAAATTTTCAACAATTCAATCCATTTCCATTGGGCAAGGAGAAGTGCAGCTCACCCCTCTTCAATTGGCCAATCTTGCCGCTATTATGGCCAATCGAGGTTGGTATTACACACCACATTTTGTCAAATCTATTGGTGATACAGGCCCATTAAAAAAATATACAAAGAAGAACTACACCTCAATTGATGCATCACATTTCGATGCTGTAATCGAAGGAATGAGACGCTGTGTGCATGAAGAAGGGGGGACAGCGAGAAGAGCACGTGTAGAGGGCTATACCGTTTGTGGAAAAACTGGAACAATCGAAAACTACATTGGTTCAGTGAAACAAAAAAATCACTCCGCATTCATCTGTTTCGCTCCAATGAAACAACCAGAAATTGCAATCTCTGTCTTCGTAGAAAATGCTGGAGATAGTGGTGGTACTTGGGCCGCTCCAATTGCAAGTTTAATGATTGAAAAATACCTCAACGGAGAAGTTAAAGACACAATAAAAGAACAACGCATATTGGATGCTAAATTGTCGATCTGGAAATGAGAAAAAGTCAATCAATAACAAATGGTGTTGACTGGGTATTACTCGGTGCTGTGATCTTATTGATGGCATTAGGGGTTGCAACTGTATACTCAACAGCCTTTGATCCAGAATATCCCAGTATATTTGACTTTTCTCAAGTCTATGGGAAACAAATTGTTTGGATTTCGATCTCCTTATTCTTAGGTATTCTTGTCTTTTTGATTGATTCTGAAATTTATCGAAAATTTGCACTTCCAATTTTTATTTCCAGCATGTTACTTCTCGTTATCGTCCTTTTTATGCCTGCAAAAAATGGGGCAAGGGCCTGGCTAGGTATTGGATCACTGGGGATTCAACCCGGAGAGTTCGCTAAAATTGCAGCAGCAATCCTCTTGGCGCGGTATCTCGCTGATTTCAATCAAAAGCTACAAACCATTCGCAACGTTCTGCTTGCCAATACGATAATACTTGTTCCAATGGCACTGATTCTGCTTCAGCCGGATGCCGGGACCTTCGTCGTATTCACCTCATTTCTATTCGTAATGTACCGTGAAGGAGTAACGTATGACCCTCTCGTTTTGAAGGCCGTAAACCTACTTCCAGGAGTAAAATTCAAACAAACATGGGTAGGAGTGCACTTTATTCCCATTCTTTTTGTGGTTGTATTCTTGAGTATTGCCACGCTATTGGTAAGTAATGAAACCATTACCGTTGATATGTTCCCAGGAACAACATTTTCAGGATACTGGGGTGTTTTTGTATTCCTTTTCATCTTCTCGTTGGTTTTTTTCTTTGTGCTGCGATTGCTATTGAGCAAGCGTGATAAAAAACGAGCTATAATCATTGCCACAATCGGGTTTATTCTCGCCGTGAGCATTACTAAAACTGTTGATTTTGGATTCCAAAAACTAGCTCCTCATCAAAAAGAGAGAATTGAACTCTTTCTTGGTTTGACCGATAATGAACGCGCAAAAGACGGTGTAGACTACAATAGAAATAGAGCAATTACTGCGGTTGGATCAGGCGGTTTCTCAGGGAAAGGATACATGAATGGGGTTTTGGCCAATGTCCGTAGCAATCATGTTCCAGAGAGCGAAACGGATTTTATTTTTTGTCCTTTTGCAGAAGAATGGGGTTTTATAGGAACGTCATTTTTAATTTCACTCTATCTTTTCATACTGCTTCGCATTGTTGTTGTCGCTGAGCGCCAAAGATCTACATTCAACCGGGTTTATGCCTACTCTGTTGCGATGATCTTGTTCTATCACTTTGGAATTAATATCGGAATGAGCATCGAATTTGCCCCTGTCATTGGAATTCCACTTCCCTTTTTTAGCTATGGAGGTTCTTCTATGATGTCATTTTCTATAATGATGTTTATTTTACTGAAATTGGACAGTCAACGAAAAGATGTTCTTAATTGACCTTGTTGTAGCGCAAAATATAAAGGAGAATCCTTATTTTTAACCCTGAGACGGTAATCATGAGTAAAGTGAAAAAAAGCAACCCCGAGATTCCAAAAGGAAAAAAAACAAAGGACACGGAGAAATTGAAGTTTACGAAAAAGACACGTGCGCTTCTTTTCATCTGCTGTTGGGTTCTCGCTCTATTGCCGCTATTTGTTATCACCTATTTGTTTTCCTCGCAGCCAGAAGAAGAGTTGCCATCCGTAGAGATGCTTGAAAATCCTCCCGAGCTTTTGGCCTCTATTATTTTTTCAGACGACGGGAAAACAGAATTGGGAAGGTATTGGAGCGTGAATAGAACAAGTGTTGAATACAAAGACATTTCACCTTATGTTTTTGATGCGCTAATCGCCACTGAAGATGAACGGTTTCATGAACATTCTGGAATTGACTTTAGGGGACTCGCACGAGCGATAGGTAATATGGGGAATAAAGGGGGAGCATCAACAATTACACAACAACTTGCAAAACTGCTTTTCACATTGCAAGAACGCCAACGAATTGCCCGACTGCGTGCTGAGGGGAAAGAAATTCCATCTGGCCCATCTGGCATCATGAAGCGATTGAATGAGAAAATTAAAGAAAATATAATTGCCGTCCGTTTAGAAGAGCGTTACACAAAAGAAGAAATCATAACGATGTACTTAAATCAATTTGATTTTTTACACAATGCCGTGGGAATTGAAAACGCCGCAAAAGTATATTTCAACAAAAAACCAATCGACCTTACAAAATCAGAGGCGGCTATGCTGGTCGGAATGTGTAAAAATCCATCCTTATACAATCCATACACATATCAAATAAAAAATTACCGCCCTGCAGCATCCAAAAAATTCAATGTTACGAGAAAAAATGTCACTGACAGTCAAATTCAAACGCTGCGGTCAGAAGACTCAACGCGGGCACATGAACGACGAAATCAAGTACTTTTCCAATGGAAACGAAACACAATAAACGGTAACAAGTCATTAAAAAACAAAATAAAACAGGCGGAATACGATTCCTTAATTAAAAAATCCTGTAAAACCGATTATCAAGTCGTAGACCACCGTCAGGGTATTGCTCCATACTTCAGGGAATCGCTACGTGGAGACCTTTCAGTACTTTTTAAAACAAAAAATTCAGACGGATCATACAAATACGCAAAACAAGATGGCACACCATACAACGTGTACAAAGACGGCCTTAAAATTTACACAACAATCAACGCAGCGATGCAACAACACGCTGAAAATGCTGTTCAAAAACATTTAAAAAAGAACTTACAACCTGCCTTTGAAAAAAACAATAGAAAACTCAGGAACTTTCCTTTTACCAATCGAATCAGTAATAAAGTTGCAGAAACATTGATGAATTCAGGACGCAAGCAATCTGAGCGATGGCGAAAAATGCGACTTGCTGGAATGAATGATGATGACATTCTAAAATCATTTGATTTTCCGATCCCAATGCGGATTTTTTCTTGGGAAGGAGAGACGGATACGGTAATGACTCCAAACGATTCAATTCGATACTACAAAAGTTTATTGCAGGCAGGAATGATGTCAATCGAACCATCAACTGGATTTGTGAAAACATGGGTCGGTGGTATTAATTTTCACCATTTTGCATACGACCACGTGAAACAGGGTACACGACAAGTAGGCTCCACAATCAAGCCATTTGTATATTCCACTGCGCTCTCCATGGGCGTTGTAAAACCTTGTACCCCTTTGGAAGGGGGAACCACAACATGTGTAGATGTTTTCGGACCAGATGGACAAGTGCAAAAAAGATGGTGCCCAAAAGGGGAACTAAAAACCAATGCCACTGTTGAGAATTGTCTGGCAAACTCGAACAACCCCGGGACAGTTCAGGTAATGTCAAAGATGGGAGGCTATGCCGGTCCAAAAAATATTTCAAAATTATTGAAAGACCTTGACATTAATTTGCGCCCAGAAGACGAAGTTCCATCGATGTGTCTTGGCGTCATGGATTTATCCGTTTACCAGATGGTAGCGGCGCAAGCAATGCTTGTAAATCATGGAATTTACAACAGACCCACAACTGTTTTAAGAATTGAAGATCGGAATGGAAATGTAATTTACAGTGCCGAACCGCATTCAAAAGAAGTATTGAATGCCAACCTCTCTCACCGCGTAATTCAGATGATGAAAGGTGTCGTGCAGTATGGAACGGGGGCATCACTCCGAGGAACTTGGGTCGGCGATTGGGGCGGAATAAAACACCCGATGGCAGGAAAAACAGGAACAACGCAGAACAACTCTGACGGCTGGTACATGGGACTAACTCCTGAATTGGTTACTGGAGTTTGGGTTGGTGCAGAAGACAGAGCTGTTCGATTTAAAACAATGAAATGGGGACAGGGAGCTAGAATGGCACTTCCAATATTTGGCTATTTCATGCAAAGCCTTTACAGTGACAGATCAATTGGCCTATCCACTGCGGATTTTAAAGAACCTGCCGGATACGATCCCAACGAATTCGACTGTGAAAACACAGAGGACTCAACAAACAGTAGTTCATTTGGAATTTAAAAATTATGAATAAAGTTGTAGCAAACCCAGAAGAAGCACTTAAGGGAGTAGAGAGCAATATGACATTGATGCTTGGAGGTTTTGGCCTCTGTGGAATTCCTGAAAATTCAATCACTCAGTTGGTGAAATTAGGAGTTACAGGGTTGACATGTATCTCTAACAATGCTGGAGTAGATGATTTTGGTCTTGGGCTCTTACTCCAAGGAAAACAAATCAAAAAAATGATTTCTTCGTATGTTGGTGAAAATGATGAATTTGAGCGTCAAATGCTTTCAGGAGAACTCGACGTGGAACTAATTCCTCAAGGCTCTTTAGCTGAACGATGTCGGGCAGGCGGTGCAGGAATTCCGGCATTTTATACCCCAGCGGGGTATGGAACCGAAGTCGCTGAAGGCAAAGAAGTTCGTGAGTTCAATGGAAAACCGCATATCCTTGAAAAGGCATTGCATGCAGACTTTGCAATTGTAAAAGCATGGAAAGGGGATACAGAAGGGAACCTAATCTTCAAAGCAACAGCACGCAATTTCAATCCAATGATGGCGATGGCCGGAAAAATAACCGTAGCTGAGGTTGAGGAATTGGTCCCTGCAGGAGCACTTGACCCCAATGAAATTCATACTCCTGGTATATTTGTTCAACGCATTTTTAAAGGATTGAAGTTTGAAAAAAGAATTGAGCAACGAACAGTCCGACAGAAATAACACAAAATGACGGATTCATAATTTTGAATTAATAGATCTTTCTTACAATGGCATTAGATAAAAATGGAATCGCACAACGAATTGCACAAGAACTACAAGACGGGTGGTATGTGAACCTAGGTATTGGGATCCCAACTTTAGTCGCAAATTATATCCCTGATGGAATTGAGGTTGAATTTCAATCTGAAAATGGAATTTTAGGAATGGGTCCGTTTCCTTTCGAAGGCGATGAAGATGCCGACTTGATTAATGCTGGTAAGCAAACCATTACTGCAACAAAAGGTGCCGTATACTTTGATTCGGCGACATCATTTGCAATGATTCGCGGTCAACATGTTCAGCTCACGGTGCTTGGTGCAATGGAAGTTTCCCAAAATGGAGATATTGCAAATTGGAAAATTCCGGGTAAAATGGTGAAAGGAATGGGTGGAGCAATGGATTTAGTTGCTTCTGCGGAAAATATCATTGTTGCCATGATGCACACCAACAAGGCAGGAATTTCAAAACTGCTGAAAACATGCACTCTTCCGCTAACAGGCGTTGGATGTGTAAAAAAGGTCGTGACCAATTTGGCTGTATTGGAAATCAAGGGAAATCAATTTCATTTACTGGAACGAGCTCCTGGAGTTACTGTCGAAGAAATCGTAGCTGCCACTGAAGGAACTATTATTGTTCCGGATAATGTGCCAGAAATGAATCTAGAAATCTGATTCAAAACACCCGTTATTTATAAAAATTCATCTCTGAAAGGTATTTCAATACCGGCTCAGTAAGCAAGTATTCTACATCTTTCCCATTCTTAATTTGATCCCTTATAAAGCTCGAAGAAATTTTCATAACGGGTACATCTTCGCAAAAATGAACATTCGTGTGCTCCTTAAAATCGATAGAAGTCTCCTTTTTCGATCCCTCCGCATTTTCAGCTTCAGTAATTGCTCGAGGGTAAACGTAAATTTGGTGCGCCTGCAAAAGCGCTTCGTAATTTTTCCACTTGTGGAGCGTACGGAGATTGTCCTCTCCCATGATTAAGCTAAAAATATGTTCTGGATGCTTTTCTTTCAGGTATGCCAGTGTTGTAGTGGTATAACTTGGAATTGGCAATTTAAACTCAATATCACTCACCTTCAGTTTCGAATTGTTATAAATTCCTTCTTTCACCAAAGCAAGTCGGTGATAGTCGGCAAGTAATGTATGTTTTTTCTTCAATGGGTTATGCGGAGATACAACGAGCCAAACCTCATCCATATCTGTCATTTCCGCCATATAATTTGCGATAATCAAATGCCCAACATGAATTGGGTTAAATGTTCCAAAATACAATCCAACTTTCATTACTTTTCTAAGAAATCAATCACCAATTGCTCCGCTTTTACGCAAGCTTCATAAAGATTATCATTGATAAGAATACAATCAAATTCGCTCGAGAAAGCCAGTTCTTTTGATGCCTTTTCCATTCGCTGATTGATTTTATCTTCTGACTCTGTACTCCTGCCGCGAAGACGCTTTTCCAGTTCTTCATAGCTTGGTGGTTTAACGAATATAGAATATGCATTGTCGCCAAACTGCTTTTTTATATTCAGGCCTCCAATCACATCAACATCAAAAATCACCGCTTTCCCCTCGCTCCAGATGCGCTCCATTTCAGACTTCAAAGTGCCGTAAAAATTGTTGGTGTATACTTCCTCCCACTCTACAAGTGCTTGTTCTTTGATTTTATCTTTAAACCCATCAATTCCTAAGAAATGATAATCTTTCTTGTCCACTTCATTGGGCCTCGGGTCTCTACTGCATGCCGAGATTGAGAATTCTAATCCTAGATTTTTTGACAACAAATGATGTACAATTGTAGTTTTTCCCGCTCCTGATGGGGCTGAAAAAATAATGCACTTCCCATTTTGTTTTAATTCCATAATCTCTTCTAAAGTGTATTGAGGATTTGTTCCTTGATTTTTTCCAAGTTGTCTTTCATCCCTATAACCAACTTCTGCATTTCTGCATGGTTGCTTTTACTACCAAGCGTATTGATTTCACGTCCTATCTCTTGCCCTATGAATCCTAATTTCTTCCCTGATTGCTCGAGCTTCATTGTTTCTTCAAAATAGTCGAGGTGATTCGAAAGACGCATTTTTTCTTCAGAAATATCGAGTTTTTCAATGTAAAAAATCATTTCCTGCTCAAACCTGTTTTCATCATGTCCAGCATCAATGTCTTCAAGACCTTTTTTCATGCGCTCACGAATCGTTTGAATTCTTGCATCTTCATATTGATGCACTTCAGATAAAAACCCTCTGATTTCATCAATTCGCTCCGAAAATTCACGCTCCAAATCCTGCCCTTCTTTTCTGCGAAATTCGTTGAGCTTTTGTGCCGCCTCTTTTACTAGCGCCATTAACCATTGCTTCTCTTCTTCTGACAGGTCTTCTTTTGCATTTTCGATAACATCAGGCATCCGCATTATTAGAGTGAGATAATCATCTGTTGAAGTGCCAACTGCATCATTTAGTGCTTTGAGTTCTGTGAAATACTTTTTTGCCAGCCCTTGATTAATTGATACGTTACTTTCTTCGCCGATACTGTCGAGATTGATAAAAACATCTATTTTTCCGCGACCGAGTTCGTTCGAAACAAACTTTCGGATTGCACTGTCTAATTCTTTAAATAACGAAGGTATCCTAACATTTAAATCCATCGATTTACTGTTTAATGATCGGATCTCAACAGAAATTTTCTTCGATTGAAATGTTCCTGAAGCCTTCCCGAAGCCTGTCATTGATTTCAGCATAAACTCGTTTTTTGGGTAAAGTTAAAAAAAAGCCACTGTTTACACCTTCTCCGCAGATTGTCTGTCCTTTTTACGGAATGCATTGGACGACGTAATGTATACCCCAGCAAAAATAAGAAGCATATATCCAATTTTCTCAAGTGTTATTGATCCAGTATAGTCTTCTGTAAGTCCAATTGCACTGAAGGCAAATGCGAAGAACATTACCAATACAGGCTGTAAATAAATGTAAGCACTTGATACTGATGGGCTCACATGCTGCAATCCATAAACAGTGAGCAAATACGTCAAAAAGGTAACTCCAACAATAACAAAAAGTACAATATAAATAATATCCATTGGTAGCGCCGAAAAGTCGATGGAATAAGCCTCTATTAGTGTTGGTGGATATATCGAAACGTATGTCAAGCCAAAAGTGAAGACATAAGTAATTACTGTTAATGGTGCATATTTCTTCATTAAAGGTTTCACAAGTACTAAATACATTGCATAACTCGCTGCATTTATAAATATGAATACATCTCCAATTGAAGAGTCCCCCGACCCGGCTCCCGATGTCAAGGTCAAAAGAATGGCGCCAGTTGCTCCAATCAAAACTCCTGTAGCCCGTCTCCAAGTTATAGCCTCTTTCAAGATAACAAAGGAAAGAAGAACCACAAGTATGGGATTGATCGTCATGATGATCCCAGTATTGACGGGAGATGTTAAACTGAGTCCATGAAAGAAAAAGAGTTGATTTAAAGCAACACCAAACAAGCCGCACAAGGCCATTAATAACAAGTCCTTCCGTTCGACCTTCTCGCGAATAAAAAGCCACTTAAACAACCAAAAGAGCACTGTTGCGCCGGCTGCCCGCAACAAAATAAAAACACTTGGAGTCAAATACGTTGGCATTACGCCTTTAGCTACAACATGGTTCGCGCCATAAAGTGCATTCACAGTGAAAAGTGCAATATGAGCTTTTAAAACATTTGACATACGCGTGATCCAAACAATAGAGAACATTGTTTATGATCTGTTGTTACGAATTAAAGGATTGAATAGCAGCTTCCACCACTTTTTTGGAGTTTCCAATAAAAACCTCATCGCCATTAATCATAAAAGGACGTTTTAAGAATGTATATTCTTCGAGCATGTATCTTTTGTAATCCGTTTCAGAAAGGTCCATTTCATTCAGCCCAAGCGATCGGTACTTCATCGCCTTTTTTGAGAACAAAGCTTCATAAGAACCTACCTTATCTTTTAAGAAGTCCAATGTTTCACTGTCAATGTTCTTCTCTTTGATGTTTTGTAACTCAACATCACTACTCGGATTAATCTCTTTCAAAATACGCACATTTGTGCTGCACGACTTGAGGTGGTATATTTTCTTCATTATCTTCCTTGTTCGGTCTTTTTGTCCTGTTCGTTGGTAATTCCAGTTGCACAGCCCGATGCTTTCTTCGGGAAAGCAAACATAAACTTCACATTGACCAGTAAGGGCCAATGTCTTGAAGAAAACCAATGCATTGAAGGCTTCCCAAAACTACTAATTCCATCTTCGTTTCCATTAATGGTCGGTTGCGTTGATTGATAGCCTAAAATTGGAAGACGTATTCCCGGAACGATGAACGTTCCCCGTTTCGGACTGAACCCGAACCCTAAGCCGTAATGCATCTGGAACTGAAAGGGCTTTGAATATTGCTCGTTTGTGGTCATAGGAGGCCAATCGTAATTGGAGGAGGTCTGAACCAGTCGGTACTCAAAATTGAAGCCGATTGAATGATCAAGGAAGAAATTTAATTTTTCCTTTCTCTTTTTTGATTGGAAATAATTGTTCTTATGCATTGAGAATCGGCCATAAACATTCCCATTTGTAAAGGAATAGCTTCTACTTTCAGTTGCTGCAGCCCCTCCGGGCGGATTCATGTAATTGACCTCTATTTGCTCGTTTCCGGAGAAGTACTTGAACCCAACACCCCAGTCAACATAACTGAGCAGAACAATTGATTTCTTCTGTGAAATTTTGAGTTTTGGGAATTTCTTCGGGAAATGAAACATTCCCACCTCTCCATAAAAGCCCAACCTGTTTTTGGGATCAATTGTGTAATTCCCATTGAGCGCATCTGTGTTGGAATAGATATCCATCGTTGGATTTTCCGTTCGATTCAAAAATGTAGCCCCTCCAAGCTGAAATTGTAGTCCGAACAAATTATAATCTTGAAAACTTTGCGGACCCCCAAACATTTTTTTAATGTTTCGTGGGTTCAAACTCTTCTGCGCATGAACAGTTAAACCAGAGCTTAGAAGTACTAAAAAAAAGCTCCATTTCATAGTTTATATCTTTTCTAAAATTTTTGCCATTACTTCATCCGAATCCCAATTTTCCTCGATGTTTTTTGTCGAGGCCATTACGTCTTTCATGATTTTATCTTGGCGTTTTCCATTGTTGTACGCATCGCTGTAGCGAATGTCGCTGAATGTCACCATCGAATAGAGTGGCATCCATTTTTCTGGGTACAGACTTGAAAATTTTGCTTCTATTTTCTTCTGCAAAAGGAACCTTGGGTCTGCAACATAGTCACGCATTACGTAATAGTTGTCCAACGACAAATCCTGCAATGCATCTCCATCAGGCTTTCGTGTTCGGCTGTATTCAGGAAAGATTTTGTCCCAATCTCCATCGTGTTTCTCCATTAAATTGGCCAGGACAGTACAATCTTCAAAGCCGCCGTTCATTCCTTGTCCGTAGAACGGAACCGTTGCGTGCGCCGAATCACCAATTAAGGCTGTTTTCCCATGGTGCCACGGATACGACCTCATAATTCCGAGTGAAGACAGGGGATGGTCCTCCCATGCATCTGCGATATTTGGCATCATGTCATAAAAATCAGGGAATGTTGTTTTAAAAAATGCATCAACTTTTTCCTTTGAATTCAGTTTATCGAAAGCATTCTCATTTCCCTCATGAGGCATGAACAATGTACATGTAAACGAACCATCTTCATTCGCCAATGCAATTAACATGAACCGCCCTCTCGGCCAGATATGAAGTGCATTTTTATCAATCTGATACTCTCCATTTTCTGCTGCTGGAAGGAGTATTTCTCGGTATCCATCTTCAATAAACCGCTGACTAAAATTGAACCGATCAAGTTTCTGAAAAGCAGTATATCTTATGGAGGAAAATGCGCCATCAGCAGCAAATACGACATCGGCCTGAACTGTTTTGACCTCTCCATTTTCTGCATTTCGGAACGTCACTTCACCTTGCGCAGTATCCGCAGCAATACACTCCATATTGTAACGAATTGTTGCTCCTCCGTGCTCTTCTGCAATGTCCATCATTTTCGCATTTACACCTCCTCGAGAGACTGAATAAATTGCTTCATCCTCTTTCCCGTAGGGCTGGTAAGTCAACTTACCATTCACGTCATGCATCATTCTTCCATACATCGGAATCGCGATTTCTCGAACCTCATCTCCAACACCAACTGCATCAAGTGCTTTCCAACCTCTGTTCGAAAGGGATAAATTAATCGACTTCCCAGCAGAAATCTCTGCCTTTCTGATGTCAGATCTTCTTTCGTAAATTGTAACCTTATATCCTGCTTTGGAAAGGTACACTGCCCAGAGCGATCCAACCAAACCTGCTCCTACAATAATTGCTTTTTTATTTTCTTCCATTTCGTTCGTCTATAAACACTGACCAAACTATTCCTTTCGTTTCCAACTCTTCGAGTACGGCGTTTCAAAATATGAATTGCGTGACCGCTTTGCTTTTTTCCTCTTGTGCATTACATTGCTTGCTCTCCACATGATGATCCCTCCAATTATAACGGCCACTGTCTGTATCGCAACACTGAGGTAAACTGATGATTCACTTACGCTCCCGGAAAAGTGCGCTTTAATAATTTGTTGTATTGTCAATTCATCCAAACCGAATCCAATTTAACGTTTTCTATTGAATTGCATTTTGCAGGTACTCTCCAAAACGAAAACAATCCTCAAATGAATTGTACAATGGAGCGGGCGCAATACGAATTACATTTGGTTCTCTCCAATCGGCAATTACTCCCTGTCTTGTCAACTCATCGAACAATTCTCTCCCTTGACCATGAACTAAAATTGATAGCTGTGCACCCCTCTTGCTTTTGTCTCTGGGCGTTATGATCTCAAACTCGCAACGGTCTGCATTCTTTTTTGAAATGTCCTCGATAACAAACTCCAAAAACGCCGTAAGCGCATCTCGTTTTTCTCCAATTCGTTCCATCCCTGCTTCTTCAAAAATATCCAAAGATGCCAAATGTGCTGCCATCCCCAGAACTGGGGCATTACTCAACTGCCATCCTTCAGCTCCATACATGGGTTTAAAACCGGGCTCCATCAAAAAGCGTGTTTCTTTGTCATAGCCCCACCAACCTGCAAAACGCGGCAATTCGGGACGGTTGGCATGTCGCTCATGGACAAATATTCCGGAAACGCCTCCTGGAGATGAATTTAGGTATTTGTAACCACACCATGCGGCAAAATCAACTCCCCAATCATGCAACTCAAGGTTAATATTCCCCGCGGCATGCGCAAGATCAAAACCAACTACTGCACCAACAGCGTGTCCCGCTTCCGTAATTTTTTTCATATCGAACAACTGACCCGTGTAGTAGTTCACGCCCCCAATCATTACCAAAGCAAGTGCATCACCCGCTTCCGCAATCGCTGATAAAATATCATCCTCGTTGATTAGATGTTCTCCATCTCTCGGTGCAATTTCAATTAAATCTTCTTCGAGATTCAAACCATGAAATTTGATTTGTGACTCAAGGGCATATGCATCGCTCGGGAAAGCTTTTGCTTCACAAATTATCTTTCTCCGCTTTCCCTCAGGCTTAAAAAAAGAAACCATCAGAAGATGTAAGTTGGTTGTCAAAGAATGCATCACAACAACTTCTTCAGGCTTCGCTCCCACAACTTTTGATGCTTTTTCGGTCAAAAATTCATGGTACTCAAACCATGGTTTTTCGGCTAAAAAATGACCCTCAACACCGTATTTCGCCCAGGCATCCAATTCTTTTTGTATAAACTCCCCTGTCGATTTTGGTTGCAAACCCAAAGAGTTCCCTGTAAAATAGACAACTCCATTTTCATGAAATGAAGGAAAATGAAATTTGTCTCTGAATCGTTTTAATGAATCTTGATTGTCCATTTCCCTGGAAAAATCCAAGGTGTTCTGATATGACATAACGTTCCTTTAAAATAGGGTTCAAAGATAAGCAAACCTTTGATTACAAAAAATAACGAAAATTGGCATTTAAATTCGTTCATTCCAGCCGCAAAAACGCAGTATAGAATATGAATTTGCTAACTTTATAAAAATTTTTGAGGCAGAACCATATCTCCAGTTTATGAAAGGAATCAAAAAAGACAACTCAGAAGCATTATTCGAAACTGCCAAAACCTATTTTCCGGGTGGAGTAAACTCTCCAGTTCGCGCATTTAAATCAGTAGGTGGTGGTCCCCTTTTCATGAAAAAGGGTGACGGGTGTATGATTTGGGATGAGGATGGAAATGAATTTATCGATTTTTGTTGTAGCTGGGGTCCATTGATCTTGGGACACAACAATCCGAAAGTATATGAAAATGTCGTTTCAGCCCTTGGCAATGGAGCGAGTTTTGGTGCGCCAACTGTCCTAGAAAATGAACTTGCATCATTGATCCTATCAAAAAATCCTTTTATTGAGAAAATTCGATTTGTAAGTTCCGGAACTGAGGCTGTGATGTCAGCATTGCGATTGGCAAGAGGCTATACCGGAAAAACAAAAGTTTTAAAATTTGAGGGATGCTACCATGGTCATGTAGATTCAATGCTTGTAAAGGCAGGGAGTGGATTGGCAACGTTTGGAACTTCTTCAAGTGCTGGTGTTCCTGAAGAATACGCAAACGAAACCCTTGTATTGCCATTAAACAATATTGAGGCCTTACGCATTTGTATCAGAGAAAACAAAGATGTTTTGGCTTGTGCAATCATCGAGCCGATTCCAGCAAACAATGGTCTATTGCTTCAAGACAAGTCTTTTCTTACTGAACTTAGAGAATTGTGTACAGAAAATAATATTTTACTCTTCTTTGATGAAGTCATTTCTGGTTTTAGAGTTGGTTTTAATGGTGCAGCCGGTTACCTTGGAATCGCACCAGACATTATTACCTACGGAAAGATTATTGGAGGAGGGCTTCCGGTGGGTGCCTATGGTGCACGTGCAGAAATTATGGCGCATGTCTCACCTGACGGACCTGTTTATCAGGCAGGAACGCTCTCAGGAAATCCTGTTGCAATGGCAGCTGGAATTGCCGTTCTAACAGAATGTGCAAAACCGGGATTTTATGAGAACCAAAAAGAGAAAACAGAAACATTTGTCAATCGCATTAATGCGCACGCGAAAAATAAAGGATACAACTTTGAGATGATCACCGTTGGGTCAATTTTCTGGCTTTCCTTTGATGGAAAGAAAAGAATCCAACGCGCAGACCAAATTGATGGCAACATGGACGGATTTAAAAACCTCTTCTTGGAATTGTTAGACCGCGGTGTGTATATCGGACCAAGCGGCTATGAAGTTGGCTTCATCTCAGCAGCGCATACACCTGAGAAGTTGGATACTGCGGCACGTGCTTTTTGCGAAGCGTTGGACTCCATTTTTTAGCACTTTAAAAGAGTCTGCTTATTTGGGCTCATCCATACAAAGGGCCTGCTTCTCTCGATTTTCATCTCCTGAAAGTTTCGCGTAAGGTTTACAGAGTTTGTCTTTCTTTGCTCTAAGTTGTTTTACCTCTCGTTCTGCTTGTTTGGTTATTCCGCCATCCATTAGTTTGGATGAAACTTCATTCAAATCACGGGTAGCGGTCAAGCAGACACAAAATTGATCATCTTTACTTTCCTTTTGTTCGCCAGAGCATGAGATTGCCAATAGGCCCATCCCGAATAAGATTGATTTAGAGATGACTTTTTTCAAGGTTGTTGTGTTTGTCTTTAATTTTAATTGTTCTTCCCAATGATGCTTTAGCTGACTCCAACTCTTTTAACTTGTCTTCTGCAGCTTTGCCCTCAAAGACCTCAACAGTAACATTGTCATTTTTGTTCGTAGTCACTGTCAATGTTTTTTGGCCATTGACATCTTCCATTTTTACCTCTGTTGCCTCCACTTCGAGTTCAGCTAACTTTTGATCTGCAGCTGCACCCGTGTAACGCATTTCACTTGCCTGATTACCATTAAATGTTGTTACGGTGAGCACTTTGATGTCATTTATTACTTCAACTCTCGCTTCTTTTTCTCCGTATTTTGTTACTTCCCCTTTTTGTGCAAAAGCACAAACAGATAGAGCAACGACAAAAAGGACAGTCATTGGTATTGATTTATTCATCCAGCGTTAATTTTATTGTTTGCACCATAAAGTTACACATTTTCATGATTCACCAAATTAAGGTTCCAAGGATGCAATTGTATTGGATTCCTTACATTTACCTTATAACACAAACGCAATGTCGAAACTACCACAAGTTGCCACAACAATATTTACAGTCATGTCAAAACTGGCAAATGAAACTGGAGCCATAAATCTTTCTCAAGGCTTTCCAAATTTTCCTGTAGATCCAAAACTTATTGACCTTCTAGGCAATATGGCAGGTCAAAACATTCATCAATACACTCCAATGGCGGGTGCTCCAGGACTTTTATCACGTCTCAGTGGGCTCATCGCACGACAATATGGACGAAATGTGGATCCAAACTCTGAATTGCTAATTACAGCTGGCGCAACTCAAGGAATTTTTACAACAATTATGGCTTTGGTTGAAAACGGAGATGAGGTCTGTATCCTTGATCCGAGCTATGATTGTTATGAACCGGCAGTGGTATTAGCGGGAGGAATTCCCATTCGAATTTCTTTGGATGAAAATTTCATGCCTGATTGGGATCGAATTAACGCCAAAGTAAATGAAAAGACAAAATTGATAATTACCAATAACCCGCACAATCCTTCGGGACGGATTTGGGGAACGTCGGACTTTGAGCAGTTGGAGGCACTCGTTGACAAATACAAAAACATTTTAGTGCTATCCGATGAAGTATATGAATTTATCACGTTTGACCGCCCGCATATCTCTGCAAATCAGCGAGAAAAACTAAAAGACAGAAGCATCATTACTTCATCCTTCGGGAAGTCTTTTCACATCACAGGTTGGAAGATTGGCTATACAGTCGCCCCGCCCAATCTAATGAAAGAAATAAAAAAAGTACACCAATACAACGTCTTTTCCGTAAACAGCATTGCACAAGCTTGTTTAAGTGAATACATTGATCAAGTTGATGTGACACAATTAGGTGAATTCTACAAAAAAAAGAGAGACCTGTTCTCCGGCCATCTATCAAAGAGCAGATTCAAACTTGACCCTTGTGAGGGAACTTACTTCCAGGTTGCCGACTACAGCGCCATCTCCTCGGATTCAGATGTTGACTTTTGTAAATTACTTACAACCGAGCATGGAGTTGCAGCCATTCCTATTTCCGTATTTAATGCCGATCTACGAGATGCCAAAAAAATCCGTTTCTGTTTTGCCAAAGACGATGAAACACTTATTAAAGCAGCAAAAATACTATGCGATATTTAAAAGTTACATTGGTTCAAGCGAACCAAATATGGGAGGACAAAGAGGCCAATTTTGCCAACTACGAACGCCTCTTAAAACATGTTGAAACTGATCTAATTGTGCTTCCGGAGATGTTTCAAACCGGATTCAGCATGAACACACTATCCCTCGCTGAAGATGTCGATTCAAGTGAGAGTTTATTGTGGCTTCAAGAGTTTTCGAAGAAAAAAAATGCAGCGATTTATACCTCTCTAATGATCAAAGAAGGGGAAGTCTACCGCAACCAAGGTGTTTTTATTCAAGGAGATCAAAAAGTGATTCGATATAACAAGAGAAAAACATTTGGTCTGGCAAATGAAAGTGCTTTTTATGCCGCTGGTGATCAAGAAGTAATTGTCGATTACCTTGGTTGGAAGCTTCAGTTACAAATTTGTTACGACCTTCGATTTCCCGAGATTGTGCGCAATAGACTTCTTCAAGATCATTCTCCTGCTTTTGATGTTATTCTTTATGTTGCAAATTGGCCGATGAAAAGAGCACGCCATTGGGATGCACTTTTAAATGCTCGAGCTATTGAAAATCAATGCTATGTTGTGGGTGTTAACCGTGTGGGTAGCGATGAAAAGGGATTGGACTATTCAGGAGGTTCAAAATTGGTGTCCGCACTCGGTGAAACCACTACTTTACCGCAGGAAAACGAAGGTATTCAAACTCTAATTTTAAACCGAGATGAACTGCTTGATGTTCGGGCAAAACTCCCTTTTTTGAAAGATCTTTGATAATATAAATTTAACATATTTTATAATTCTACTTTAAATGCATTATATTTGGTAGGAATAAATAAAACCAAAATGAAAAAAATTTACGTAAGCCTCCTTTTTATAGGATTGGTGATTAGCAGTGCAGTTGCTCAAAGCAATTCAGCACCGCACAGATTAAAAACAGTGAATCATGTTTCAGACGTGACTGTAAAACCAGTGACAAACCATTATGCAAAAAGTGTGCTCTGGACTGAAGATTTCGCTGGCGGATTAAACAGTACAAATGGAACTTGGACAGTCGGCGGCACAAATGGTGACATTTGGAAGCATAGCTTTTTCAAGTCGAGCGGAGAGTGGTCATCAGGAACCAATCCTATGGCGTCAACGACTGAAGCAAATGGATACATGTTATTTGACGCAGATTCTGTGAATTTCCCAGTATCTCCAAATTACATCAATCTAACAGGAGAATTAATTTCTCCAACCATTGATCTTTCGGGAGCAACAAGTGCTTTGTTGGAATTTCAGCAAGATTTTAGATTTTGTTGTGCGGGAAGCCATGACATCACAGTTTCTGTTTCTAACGATGGAGGAGCAACATGGGGTCCAGCGAGCAACGTGACGAATGGAACACCAACAAATGACGACTTCTATGGTTCAAATGGAGACAGCTATGTATTCCAATTGAATATTTCAACTGCTGCTGCTGGCAACAGTAATGTAAAACTTAAATTTACATGGGATGGAAACGCTTCTGGAACATCACATTATTACTGGACAATTGATGACATCAATATTTCAACATTACCAGATCATGATTTAGTTGCCTTGTCTTCTTGGGTCGTTGGATCTACAAATGATGGTATTGAATACGGCAAAACTCCTGAAGATCAAGCGGACGCAAATTGGATTGTTGGAACTGAGGTGTATAACTTCGGAGCGAACGTCGAAACGAACGTTACACTGGATGCTGATTTTGGAGGGTTTACATCACAGACAA
This sequence comes from Crocinitomicaceae bacterium, assembly GCA_029249445.1. Taxonomy (GTDB): domain Bacteria; phylum Bacteroidota; class Bacteroidia; order Flavobacteriales_D; family Crocinitomicaceae; genus UBA4466. The sequence continues at coordinate 208,531 of JAQWHI010000019.1, forward strand.
TCGAAGCATCTTTTGGTCTTGATACAACAATCTTTATGCAAAGCACTGAGGCGCTTACTTTAACTCCTGCAGTATACAACGGAACGTACACTGTTACTTCGGATGATGAAACAGCTGCTTCACCACTTTTTGGAAACAATACCCGAACGCGTGAATTCGAAATTACTGCAGCTTCTACGAACCCAGGATCGATTTATGCACAAGACGGAATTGACGTTTATGCGAATCCAATCCTTTCTTCATTAGGTACAGCTTCATTTACAGGAGCTGCAGATGCTCTAGTGTGTGCTACAATGTACCATATCAAAGCAACTACTGAAATTTCAGGTATTCGTGTAATGTTAGCAAACGGCTCTACACCAGGCGGGGAAGTATTCGGAAGCATTAAGGATACTTCATTGTTCTGGCAGAATAACATGACTTCATTATTCAGTACAAATGCATCGATTGTTTCTGGTGCAGATATTAATGCAGGATTTATTGATGTATACTTCTCATCTCCTGTTACTTTAACTCCTGGAGCATATTACGCTGCTGTTGAACTGTTCTCGAATAGTAATGCTGGTGACATCGTAGTTTTAGATGACCAGACGGTTCCTCAACCATTTGATGCTTCTGCGATCTACATTCCAAATGATCAATCGTACACAAATGGTACCGCTTTGGGAATTCGGATGTTGATGGGTAGTTCTTGGTTGAACATCGATCAAGCTGAATTGAATGGCGTATCTGTATATCCAAACCCATCTTCTGGTGTAATTAACATTACAAATGATGCTGGTTCAGAAAATACAATTGAAGTTTTCAATACAGTTGGACAAGTTGTAACTGAGAAAGAAGTTTCTTCTGACACAACAATTAATTTGTCATCTCACGGAACTGGCGTTTATTTCGTCAAAGTTTCGAACGAGACTGGTTCTATCATGGAACGAGTTGTAATTCAATAAAAACAACAATCATATTTCAAAGGGCCTCGATCGGATCGAGGCCCTTTTTTTATAGATTTTCCTTAACGATAATATTTTCTTTGTTTTTAAATCCCGATATTTGCAGAAAACAATTTGTACATGTCAAAGGTTACAACATTACACGAGTTCATCATGGATCGACAAGCAGATTTTCCATTTGCCTCGGGAGAACTTTCTCGGTTGCTTAATGATATTGCTGTGGCATCGAAAGTGGTGAGTAAAGATGTTCGAAGAGCAGGATTGCTCGAAAACTTTTTGGGTGCTCAAGGCAGCACAAATATACAGGGAGAAGAACAACAAAAACTCGATGTAATTGCTGACAACCAATTCATCAACATGTTCAAAGCTGGGGGTGAAGTTTGTGGTATTGCTTCAGAAGAAAATGATGATTTCATGGCGTTTGATTCAGAATTCTCTAAAAATGGAAAATACGTCGTCTTGTTTGATCCTTTGGATGGTTCATCCAATATTGATGTCAATGTATCCATCGGTACCATCTTCTCTATTTACCGGAGAAAAAGTGACATTGGAAGTTTGGCGACCATGGAAGATATGCTGCAAATGGGGCAGGAACAAATCGCTGCCGGATATGTTCTTTACGGATCCTCAACAATGCTTGTTTATACAACTGGTCGTGGGGTTAATGGGTTTACTCTGGATCCATCTATTGGTGAATTTTGTCTTTCTCATCCAGACATGAAAATGCCGGAAACAGGACGAATGTATGCCATGAATGAAGGAAACATCAACATTTGTGAGGAAGGCATAAAAGAATACATCGAAACCTATTGCCAACAGACACAACCAGGTCATGCACGCCCATATTCTGGAAGATATATTGGTTCTTTGGTTGCTGATTTCCATCGCAACCTAATTAAGGGAGGCATTTATATCTATCCTGACACAAGCGTTGACCCTGAAGGAAAACTTCGTTTACTTTATGAATGCAATCCTTTGGCATTTATCGCCGAGCAGGCCGGAGGTCTTGCAACAGACGGACGCAACCGCATCATGTCCATAAGCCCTGGTCGACTTCATCAACGCGTTCCTTTTTTTATCGGATCAAAAAAAATGGTGGAGCAAGCAATGAGTTTCTTAAAGTGAGTGAAAGTATAAACTGTGATTAAAGATTTAAAGGCCGCATTTTCGAATTTATCGCAAGTCAACACTACTGCGAATGAACTGCAAATTATTGGCTCTAAAATCGAATGGAAAGGGCACATTGGCTCCTCACGGTCATTAAGTGCTTCGGCCGTTGCAGAGCAAGCTCCTGGCAATCACTTATTTGTACTAAATGACAAAGAGCAGGCTGCCTATTTTCTCAATGATCTGCAAGGACTTTATCCATCGAGTTCAGCAATTTTATTTTATCCAGCGTCCTATCGCGTTCCCTATGAAATGGAGAAAACAGACAATGCAAATGTTGTCGCTAGGGCTGAAGTTTTGGAAAAAATAGCATCAGGGAAAAACACTTGGATTGTTACCTATCCAAAAGCACTCTTCGAAAAAATCCCTTCCAAAAAAACACTGGTCAAAAATACGCTAAAACTAGAGCACGGAAAAAGCTATGGCATCGACTTTATAAATGAACGACTCCTAGAGCTAAATTTCGACCGTGTCGACTTTGTATATGAGCCGGGGCAATTCTCCATTCGCGGTGGAATAGTTGATGTGTTTTCTTACTCAAATGACCAGCCCTTCCGTATCGAATTCTTTGGTGACGAAGTGGACAGTATTCGAACCTTTGATGCAAGTACCCAGCTCTCTATCAATACGCATGCATTCTTCAATATTGTACCAAATGTGCAAGATAAAACGATCAATGCGGGTAATGTCTCTCTTTTTGACTTCCTCGGAGAACAGGGAACAGTCTGGATGTCATCGTTTGACATTGCCAAAACAACTTTGGAACAAGAATACAAAAAGGCCGTAAAAATCCATGATGCCATGACTTCAGAGGTGTCCCATTCGATACCAGACGAATTATTTCTTCATCCAAGCAACCTTGAAACGCACCTAAATGACTTGAGCGTTGTTGAATTTGGATCAGAACAGCATTTTGCACCCTCACATCGCGAAGAATTTCATTTCAAACCACAGCCAAGCTTCAATAAAAACTTTGACTTATTGGCTCAAGACCTCATCCAACGAGCAAAGAACCAATTCACTGTTTCGATTTTTTCAAATCAACCCAAACAGCTCGTGCGCCTGGAACAAATTTTTAAGGACATCGATCCCAATATCAAATATACTCCTGAGACTATTTCTCTGCACGAAGGATTTATTAGTGAAGACAACAAACTCGTCTGCTACACTGACCATCAAATCTTTGAACGGTACCACAGATTCAGATTAAAGGAAGGCTTTCGCCAAGCAAAACAAGCCCTCACACTAAAAGAACTTTACAACCTTCAGAGTGGAGATTATGTTACTCACATCGACCACGGTGTTGGACGTTTTTCTGGATTGGAAACAATCGATGTGAATGGGAAACCGCAAGAGGCAATCCGATTGCTATACAAAGACAATGATGTTTTGTACGTCGGGATTCATTCTCTTCATCGCATTTCAAAATTCACGGGAAAAGATGGTGCAGTTCCGAAAATGAACAAGCTTGGAACAGCAACATGGTCAAACCTCAAGCAAAAGACCAAGAAAAAAATCAAAGAACTCGCTTTCGACCTTATTAAATTATACGCAAAGCGAAAAGCCCAAGAAGGGTTCTCGTACAGTCCCGATTCTTTTTTACAAAATGAACTTGAAGCCTCATTCATGTATGAAGATACACCCGACCAATTGAAGGCCACGATTGCCGTCAAAGAGGACATGGAGTCGAGCACACCCATGGATCGATTGGTTTGTGGTGATGTTGGTTTTGGAAAAACAGAAATTGCGATTCGTGCAGCTTTTAAAGCCGTCACAGACAACAAACAGGTTGCCATTTTAGTGCCAACGACCATTCTATCATTGCAGCACTACCGTAGCTTTAAAGAACGTCTAAAAGACTTTCCGTGTTCCGTTGATTATATCAATCGTTTCAAAACCGCGAAGGAAATTACCGCAACGTTAAAACGATTGACAGATGGAGATATTGATATCTTGATCGGTACGCATGCCATTGTAGGAAATCGAGTGAAATTCAAAGACCTTGGCTTGATGATTATTGATGAAGAACAAAAGTTTGGCGTTTCAGTCAAAGACAAATTAAAAACACTTCGTGCAACAGTCGACAGCCTAACCCTCACAGCAACGCCAATCCCAAGAACACTTCAATTTTCACTTATGGGTGCTCGAGATTTGAGCATCATCAATACACCACCCCCAAACAGACAGCCGGTACTCACAGAGATTGTTCAATTCAATGAGGAGGTAATTCGTGATGCGATCGCCTATGAAACGAGCCGGGGAGGGCAAGTGTTTTTTGTTCACAACCGCCTGCAAAACATTATGGAGGTTTCAGGAATGATTCAACGACTATGTCCTGGAATCCGAGTTGGTATAGGACACGGCCAAATGGACGGAAAAGAATTGGAAAGGATTATGATGGGATTCATCAATCACGAATATGATGTGCTTTTGGCGACGACCATCATTGAGTCTGGAATTGACATCTCTAATGCCAATACAATTCTCATCAACAATGCGAATAACTTTGGCATCAGCGATTTACACCAACTCCGTGGGCGTGTCGGAAGGTCAAATAAAAAAGGCTTCTGTTACCTAATTGCACCCACACCAAGCGCAATGACTTCTGAAGCACGAAAACGCTTGGAAGCACTTGTACAATTCTCAGACTTGGGCTCTGGATTCAATATCGCCATGAAAGATTTGGACATTCGAGGTGCCGGAAATATGCTTGGAGGAGAACAAAGCGGATTTATTGCCGATATTGGCTTTGACATGTATCAAAAAATATTGAACGAAGCGATCGAAGAATTGCGTGAATCAGAATTCAAAGAACTGTTTGACCAACGCAATTCGGACAACCTCACGCAATTCGTAAAAGATTGTATACTGGAGACCGATCTCGAAGTTCGTATCCCCGATGACTACGTCAACAATGTAACCGAGCGATTGAGTCTGTATCAAGACATGGACCGCATTAAGGAAGAGAAGGACTTAAACGCCTTTGTAAGTGCGTTAGAAGATCGTTTTGGTCCCGTGCCAGAGCCTGTCAATGAACTTGTCCGGTCATTCAAGTTGCGGTGGATGGCACAAGACCTCGGGATCGAAAAATTGGTCTTAAAATCAAACAAAATGATTGGGTACTTCATTCTTAATTCCCAATCGCCCTATTATCAATCTCCAGTTTTTACAAAAGTTTTGGACTACATGCAGAAAAATCCTTCCGTTGCAAAATTAAGTGAGAAGAACGATCGTTTGCGCATTATTTATGACGGTGTTCAGACACTTTCTGGTGCTTTCAGCCATCTCGATAGCATTTTAAAAACGAATTAAAAAAGCACGAATTGTCGAGCCCAATTGAAATTGAGCCCCATTGATAAACTAAATGACAAAAGAATACGTTAAGTACTTTATAAAAACCAATACAAAAAAGTGAGAATCATTCTAATCCTTTCGGTAGTATTCGTCCTCGGGTCGTGTGCAAATAATGGACTTCAATTTGTTCGAACCGCACCCGTTGAAGTGGCTGCAGTTGAGCGCGAACAGCAAATTACCCAAGAACCGCTCCAAACTTCTACGCAGGATGCAACGAAAAATGTGCCGATGCGCTCAGAAGTTGAGCCCCTCGAAAATACAACTCTTGATTCGCCTGAAAAACAAGCAATCACGAACCCCAAACAACTGCTTTCAACTACTTCATCACAAATTGACATCGCAACAGACGATGAACCAGAACTGCAGCAAGAGACACTTGACGCCGCTTTTTGGGCAGAGCGTCAAGCAAAACACTCGAGAAATTCATTCATTTTCTCGCTAATTACGTTAACCATTCCTGTATTGGGTCTGCTTGTTTCTCTGATTTTCTTTACCATCGGCTGGATCTTTTTGAGGCGCGCGGCAAGAGGAAGGTACATCACCAATCGAGGGAAAAAAATTGAATCAACAGCCCGGGTTTTGTGGATCATATACATGGCCATAATTGCTGCCATTGCTATTTTGATCGCTTCGGTGTTTTTCCTTTTTTAAAATTAGTACCTTCGACCCATGTCGAGTCAACCAAGGGCAATTGTATCCGTAACAAATGATTTGTATACCGATCAACGTGTGCACAAAGTTTGTACATTTCTCCACGAGAAAGGGTATGATGTTTTTTTGATTGGACGTAAAAAAAGAACAAGTACAGCCCTCCCCGAAAGAGTCTATAAAACAAAACGGATGCGTTTGCTTTTTGAAACCGGTGCCCTTTTTTACGCATTCTTTAACCTTCGCCTTTTCATTTTACTCCTATTCAAGCGTGCAGATGTTCTCGTTTCGAACGACTTGGACACATTACTTGCCAATTATTGGGCATCGAAATTTAAACGCAAGGTGGAACTGGTCTATGATTCTCATGAATACTTCACGGAAGTTCCTGAATTGATCAACCGGCCGAGAGTTCAAAAAGTTTGGCTGAAAATTGAACAAATGATCTTTCCAAAATTAACCAAAATCTATACTGTAAACGATTCAATTGCGAAGATCTACGCCGATTTGTATTTCAAAGACATCAAAGTAGTTCGAAATATATCTCCACTTTGGAAGAACACGGCTATTTTGGATAAAAAATCACTGAATATTCCCGAAAACAAGCGGCTACTAATTCTTCAAGGTGCAGGTATCAATATCGACCGAGGTGCGGAAGAAATGATTGAAGCAATGACCCAGATCGATGCCGTTCTTATGGTGGTAGGAGATGGAGATGTTGTTCCACAACTAAAAAAACGAGTAGAACATCTTCAATTGACAGAAAAAGTCATTTTCTATGGTAAGAAACCATACGATAAAATGATGAATTACACGTATCATGCAGAAATAGGATTGACGTTGGATAAGCCTACAAATATGAACTACCGCCTATCACTTCCAAACAAAGTATTCGACTACATGCATGCAGGAACTGCTGTGGTAGCCACCGAGATAAAGGAAGTTGTGAAGATTGTTCGCAACTATGAAATTGGTGAAGTTTTAGAGTCGCTCACAACAGATCAATTAGCAGCGACAATCAATCGTATTTTGTCAGACAAGGACCGACTGAACACCTATCAGGAGAACTGTGCAAAAGCAGCACAAGTGGAAAACTGGAACAATGAAACAAAAATTCTGAATTCCATATACCGATACAATCATGGAGAATAAACGCCTACATATTGTTGCTTTTGATGTTCCCTTCCCCGCAAATTATGGTGGAGCCATAGATGTGTTCTACAAACTAAAAGCGCTGCATCAACTCGGAATACGTATTACGTTACATTGCTTTGAATATGGTCGCGGAGAACAAAAGGAATTGCTGAAATATGTACACCATGTGCATTACTACAAGCGAAAAAAAACGGTGCTTGATGCGCTCGATAAAACACCTTTTATTGTCAAGTCACGGGCAACAAAAGCACTACTAAATAACCTACTAAGTGACAAAGACCCCATACTATTTGAAGGTCTTCACTGCTGCTATTTTTTAGATCATTCTCGTTTGAAAGATCGAATCAAAATTGTTCGGACCCACAATGTAGAACACGATTACTATGCAGCACTTGCTCGCGCTTCCTCAGGCATGAAAAAATGGTTCCACCTTTCTGAAGCAAGAAAACTCAAAAACTACGAAGCAGTCTTAAAAAATGCAGATGCAATTCTTGCGATTAAAGAATCAGACGCTGACCATTTTAAACACTATTCGAAAAATGTTCAGGTACTTCCTGCCTGCGCCCCGCAAATTGACTTTATACAAAAACAGGATCCAAAACCGTATTTCTTATTTCATGGCAACCTGTCCGTAAAAGAAAATGAAACCGGTGCAATTTGGTTGATTGAGCGCGTTTTTTCTGCTATTAATCGTAAAAATAAGTTGATAATTGCGGGAAAGTCTCCTTCGAAGGCGTTGATTGAACAGTGCAAAAAAGCGCACATTCAACTCATTCCCACCCCAACTGACCGTGAACTTGAACAATTGATACAAGAAGCGCACGCCCATGTTTTTTACTCGAACCAAGCCACTGGGGTAAAACTAAAACTCATCAATAGTATGGCCTCTTCTGGTCATATCATTGTGAATGAAAAAATGATTCTCGGTTCAGCATTGGGCGATTATTGCACCGTTGTTAAAGATGAAATCCATTTCCGAAATAGCGTCGAACAAGTAGCTAAAAAGAAACTGTCAGAGGCTAATTTCGCTGCACGAATTGCCTTTTTGAACGATCGATTTGATGCACTTAACAACTGCAAATCCATCCTTGCTCTAATCAATTCTCAATAGAGTCTTCCTGCCACAACAAACGCTTTTCGCCGCGCAACGACGTGTCCTCCATCGATATGAAATGCTTCAAAAACACCAACATATGTGCCAATAGCTGCTTTTGTGCCACTATCAGTTATTCCATCCCAAACAAAAAACCCCTCAACTCCTAAAAGTTCAGATTCCATTACTGAAGCAATTTTTCTTCCACGGTCATCGTAAAAAGCGAATCTTCCAACAAAACCAGGAGCCATCATCTTGTAATTGACCTGTAACACATCTTCGAAACCGTCATTGTCAGGTGATACAGTTTCACTTGTATAGGAAAACTCCCCGTTGTCTAGGGCGGGTCTGTACTGTGAATTCTCCCCGCCTGGCGTCCCGAACCCAATTGCCTCTGCGGCTGTGTGCCAATTGTTCGAATGCGCTGATTCACCGTTGGGATCCATACGCTCAAGCGACTTTCCTTCGTCGTCATTTAAAAGCTCAAAATGCCAAGTGTCAGCATACGGAACCGCATCAATTACAACTCCATCTGAAGTGAGATAAACAGTTCCTTTGTCGTTGTTGTAGGACGGCAAATTGGATTGAAGAAAACGTCCTTCAACTGCGGCGTGAAATTGTTGAAGTACGTGTGCCGTATCTTCAGACACTACTGCATAACACTCTGGCGACAATAAAAAGTGACTGGATATGACTTGCGCATCATTGATGGTATCATTTTTACCATTTGCTAAGCTCCACCCATACAAATCAAAAAATTTATCAGAATTGTTGTACACCTCAACCCAATCACTTCCACCAGTAATTGGATTGAAAAGAATTTCATTGATAACAACATCTTTTGGAAGTGGGATTTCTGGAACCATACAGGTCAGTTGTGTCGATTGTGTTCCTTCCCCGTTCAGCGCCAAATCAGAAATTGATGCGATTGAAACTTGATACGTCTGCCCATTGGTCATCGGTTGAGCGGTACTCAAATGAACAAGTGCTGGATTGACTGTATCCAAGACGGCGTTGTTAATCGATAAAAAAGGCGAAACATTGTAATTTGACACATTCTCTGCGCTTACTTGATCCACTCCTTCATTGAACAAAAGATCAATCGTAGATAGCGAATGTGCCTCTGCTGACAATACAATTGGCGGAATAGAATCAATAATTTCATCGCCGATGTAAATATCATCGTAATAAAACTTGGTTGCATTACTGATTGTATATTGTTGAAAGATCCCGCTGTGCGTGCCCAACAATGTGCTCGAATCAAAAACAACGCCCGCAGTTACATAATTCGTTCCTCCCGAATCATCGATAAAGAGTTCCCACTGCCCTGTGCTATCACGTAGTACTTTTATTCCTATCGAAAAACTAGATGCAATTTGTCCAGTAGCTCCTGACAGCAACTCCACAGCGACACCCGAAATGGACTTGTAAAGGCGCACCGCATCCGCCGAGCCTGGTTCGCCCAATTGCAAATACATCCCGTCCGGATCGGATGCCAGATCTGGAGCTGCTGCCGTTAAATAGATTCGAGCAAAATTATTTCCCGATAGAGAAAACTCCTGTCGTGTGGTCAAATGCCACTCTTTTTTTTCTAATGAGGTAAGTCCATGCGGCAAGGAGAGGTAAGACGTTGCGGCCACACTGTTGTTCAACTGCAATTCACTCGAATTGTTGACAATATAATCGTTAACTGTTCCCTCCCACGCAGGGTTTATTGAAAAATTCCCATCCGAAAAGTCATCAATAACTTGCGCATAAATTGGACAATAGATCAAAAAAATAACGGCCGTAAAAAAGGTATTCATAACTTGTAAATGGTATCCTGAGTAGAATATACTAAATTTGTCTAAGAACCAGAAAAGAAATAAAAATGAAAATTGCTGTAGTTGGTGCAACGGGAATGGTAGGACACGTCATGCTAAAGGTTCTGCGAGAACAATCCATTCCAATCACAGAATTAATTCTTGTGGCTTCGGAGCGATCGGTGGGGAAAGTCATCGATTTTGGAGGGATGGAATGCACTGTTGTCGGACTTCAAACAGCTCTTGAACATGCTCCAGATATTGCTCTATTTTCAGCCGGTGGGTCAACCTCATTGGAGTGGGCTCCAAAATTTGCTGAAAAAGGCACAATCGTCATCGACAACTCTTCGGTATGGCGAATGGATCCCACAAAAAAATTAGTGGTTCCAGAAATCAATGGAGGCCTTTTGACAGGAGACGAAAGAATTATCGCAAACCCTAACTGCAGTACAATCCAATTGGTTCTTGCGTTAAAACCGCTGCACGACGCTTATACAATAAAACGTGTGGTTGTTTCTACCTATCAATCGATTTCTGGAACAGGTGTGGCAGCAGTTCAACAGATGGAAAATGAGCGAAACGCAATCAAAGGCGAGATGGCTTATCCCTATACAATCGATCAAAACTGCTTGCCGCATTGCGACGACTTTACAGAAAATGGGTACACCAAAGAGGAAATGAAGTTGACCAATGAGACCAAAAAAATCTTGGATCCTTCGATCAATGTAACCGCAACAGCTGTGCGAGTTCCTGTTCAAGGAGGGCATTCAGAAGCGGTAAATATCGAGTTTGAAAACGACTTTGATTTGTCTGAAGTGCGCAGGCTGTTGCATGAACAAAATGGCATTGCCTTAAAAGACGATCCCACCACAAACACCTACCCGATGCCACTATATGCACAGGGGAAAGATGCTGTTTTTGTTGGACGGATTCGAAGGGATGAATCTCAAGCAAACACACTAAACATGTGGATTGTAGCCGACAACCTCCGAAAAGGAGCTGCCACAAATGCCGTGCAAATAGCACAATTGTTAATTGACAAAAACTTGGTGTAAAACCAATGAACGAAAAATGTTCCCATTCTGCAGCGCAAACGATTTTCTTTTTTATCGTTTAAAAAAAGTTAGAAAGAAACGGTTTTCAAAAAACTGTATTTCTTTATTTTTTACTTTTTAATCAATCAAGCTACGATCGAAAAATCCAACGTCTTTTTAACGCATTCCCACGAAAATCATCCAATTCCTCGGTGATTCCTTTGTTAATAAACTTCGCAAGTAGTTTTTGCGTTCCTTTCCCTTGTTTGTAGTCCATTTCATCTCCAAAAATCGGAACGATAAACAAAAAGTTGATTTCCTTTCCATTTGATTTTACAGGAGCCATTTCCTTTTCGAGCAGCATTGGTTTCACCAAAATAAAATGGTTTTGCTTCATTGTTGAAGAAAGTGACTGCATCTCTTTTCCGCAGGGCATGGTGTGTCCATGTCCGAACCATGTTTCATTTTCCTGAACGTATTTTGCTAGACGTTGGATCCAATGAAACACCCAATTTGTATTTGGATTTGAGCGGTCTTCCCAATCCCAATATCCAGGCAAACAAAAGCATAATTCATTGAATTCTTTGCCTTTTTCCTTTTCATGAACAGGCATCTTATACTTACTTAAACCATTGGTAAGTAGAACATTTACAGGGATTTTGGCTTCAAGATCGAGCATTAAAAGCGGCAGCTCTCCATCCTGAACGGGAAGGTCCACCACGCGTTCTTCACCAAAACGTTGTATCAATTCGTTTTTCACACCGCTAAGATAACTGAATTAAGTGTTTGTATGCGCATTTTTCAACTAGAGAACCTTCTCCAATTGATACCAAAATGCCTCGTTTGAGTTCACGCAACCCTGTTCCAACAATTCGTGAATTTCATCCTCTCGGACTTTGGAATAGGCTTTTTCTGTTTTGAATACCGTCAGTTGTTTTGCGCTGTTCGATAGGGCATCATGAATTGAATTTGGCGTCGATAGATTTACTGTGTCTGCCGTCGCATTTATGGAAATTAATTCGATGCGGTCGGGCTTCAAATTAAAAACCATGCACGACCTTGTTGTCCGGTGTTCAATAAAACGGAGGTTCTCATATACTTTTTGCAGGACTGTATCAGAAAACAATTCAACCAATTCAATCGCTTTCTCCGGAGCGGCTGTATTCATCTGCTCCCATTCGTCTGCATGAATCCCATTAACGATCAAAAAGGCTTTTAAATCTTCTTCCAAAAGTTCCAATTCCTCTTGCGATAACATTCTGTATCTCATGCAACAAAGATAGCACATCACATAGGTTTGCCTGCTGTTCGTTTCATTTTTTATTTTCCGATATCACGGCGTCCAGCAGTTCGTGGTTTGAGAATTCGTCCTACGCATTCAATTTTCTGTAAATTTGTGCCATGCAAGAAAAAAAAGGAATCGCCATTCTTGGATCTACAGGATCTATTGGCACACAAGCCCTTGATGTTATTGAATCGTATCCAGAGGTTTTTGACCTTCAAGTTATCACAGCCAATACAAGTGCAGACTTACTCATTGAGCAAGCAATAAAGCACCAACCCAATAGTGTAGTTATCGTGGATGAACATCAATTCAAAAAAGTACAAGACGCCCTGTGGGACCACGACATTCATGTGTATGCTGGGGTGGACGCTCTTTCTCAGGTGGTGGATTCCAATGATGTGGATACCGTTCTCACCGCTATGGTGGGCTATGCTGGATTGCGACCAACATTGGCGGCAATTCAAGCAAAAAAGACCATTGCTTTGGCCAACAAAGAAACTTTGGTTGTTGCTGGGGAGTTGATCACGAAAGAAGCGCAAAAAAACGGTGTAAATATTTATCCCGTGGATTCGGAGCATTCCGCCATTTTTCAATGTTTGATTGGAGAGTTTCACAACCCGATCGAAAAAATTTACCTGACGGCATCGGGCGGTCCTTTTCGCGGTTATTCACATGAGCAATTGAAGCACGTGACAAAAGCGCAGGCGCTAAAACACCCAAATTGGGAAATGGGCGCAAAAATTACCATTGATTCGGCATCGATGATGAACAAGGGATTGGAAGTCATCGAGGCAAAATGGTTGTTTCATTTGAGGCCCGATCAAATTGATGTGATCGTGCATCCGCAATCCATTGTTCATTCCTTGGTTCAATTTGAAGATGGCAGTATGAAAGCACAAATGGGACTTCCAGACATGAAACTTCCGATACAATATGCCTTTACTTATCCCGACCGCTTGAAAACTGATTTTCCACGCTTCAACTTCATGGATTATCCCGAATTGACCTTTGAACAACCCGATTTAAAAACGTTTAGCAACTTGCAGTTGGCCTTTGATGCGCTGCATACGGGAGGAACAGTAGCGTGTGCGTTGAATGCTGCAAATGAAGTAGCTGTAGATGCCTTTTTAAAAGAACGTATTTCCTTTTTAGACATCTCAAGAATTAATGCCGAAACCATGAATGCTGTCGCTTCTATTTCACAACCCACACTCGAAGATTACATTGCCGTGGATGCAGAGGCGCGCGCGCATGCCTCCAACTTGTGCAAATAATTTAACGGACATTCCAAAGTTCAAGGATACGCTATTTGATTTATGCTACACTTTGGAGTTTAAAGCAGATTAGGAAATAACACGAAATTCATCTTTATGGCCACAACGAACTCTGCAGATTTTGAGAAATTAAAATATTTTCTCACAACAAAAATGAGGATGTCTCACATCTATCAACCCGTAATGATATTAGAACTTCTTAAAAGAAATGGATTGGCCAATAAAAGAGATATTGCTGAGGCTATTTTGTCTTATGATGAGAGCCAAAAGGAATACTACGAAAAAATTACTACTTCAATGGTTGGTAAAGTGCTCACCAAAAACAACAATATAACTTCGAAAAAAAAAGATCAATACTCATTGAATGGATTTGATGGACTTGAATTGGCTCAAAAAGAAGAATTGAAATTCATATGTGAAGAAAAGATACTGCACTATTTAGAGAATAGAAAAAATGTTTGGCAGCATAGAAAAAAGTCATCTGGATACATCTCAGGTTCTATCCGACTTGAGGTTTTTAAAAGGTCTAAAACTAAATGTGAAATGTGCGGTGTAGACAATAGAGAAAAAGCCCTAGAAGTAGATCATATTATACCGAGAAACAAAGGGGGTAGTGATGATATTTCTAATCTTCAGGCTCTATGCTACACTTGTAACTCAATTAAAAAAGACAAGGATGATACTGATCTTGTAGCAGTAAGAAAATCATACTCTGAAAGAAAAAAAGATTGTATTTTTTGTAATTCCGATTTCGAAATTATATCTGAGAATGAACTGGCATTTATCATATACGACAAATATCCAGTTACTAAATTTCATACTCTAATTATTCCGAAGAGACACGTCGAAACATATTTTGAACTTTACCAGCCAGAAATTAACGCGATAAATCAATTGATAAACCAACAAAAATCAAACCTCGATAAACTAGACAAAAAAATTAGCGGTTATAATATTGGCATAAATAATGGTGAAAGCGCCGGTCAAACGATATTCCACTGCCATATTCATTTGATTCCTCGAAGAAATAGTGATACATCCAATCCTACTGGTGGAGTGCGAGGAGTAATTCCAAATAAAATGGATTACTTAAAATGAAAATAGATTTTAAATTGAATAATTGAGTTGGCTGAGAACAAGAAAAACTTCTACAGAATGTAGTTTACCAATTGTCATTCGGAAAAATTGAGAGGAGGATCATTTAGGTTTTCCTCGTTTTTAGGTTTTTACTGCCAGTAACTGCACTTTTTCGTATATTGTAGTGTCTAACTATAGGTCACAAAAAAACCCTCAACTATTGCTAGTAAAGGGTTTCAGTTGCGCTCCTTCCAGGGCTCGAACCTGGGACCCTCTGATTAACAGTCAGATGCTCTAACCAACTGAGCTAAAGAAGCAACTTTAATTGCCGTAAGGCGAGTGCAAATATAGACAAAGAATTTATTTTACAATAAAAATGAGCAAAAAAATAAACACCCCCTTTGGGCAGCTCAAGTTCGGCGGAATTAAAGTGTAGTACTACAATCGCTACCTGAAAGAAGACAAATAGATCGAGGGGATTCTTGGCGTTTCAATTTAGACTTGATACTTTTTCGTTTATTTGTGATGGACCTGTTCAACAAATGAATGAATTATTGCGCACGTAGATGAAATCAAAAACAATTGCACTTATTGAAATCGGTGGCTCTCACGACGAATGCTTGCTCAGTCAAATGAACGCAATTAAAGCTTCTCAACGAACTGTTTTGCTCATTACATCACGTGAAATCTTTGAGCGCAACCCCCACTTTCAAGAATATACTGATGCCCCTTTTTTTGTAAATGCCTCAGGGGAAAAAAACGAACGCCGCAAAACCGTCTCGAAAATCTGGAAAAAAATCAAATCTTCAAATTGCGATAAAGTCGTTTTAAATACAGCCGAAGGGAATCTGATTCGGTTGCTCTGCATCAAAGCACTGTTCAACAAAATTGAATTCATCGGAATTGTCCATGATACAAGAAAATTCAAAAACAGCTTTACACAACGGATCATCAATAAAAAAATAAAAAAGTACTTGATGCTCAGCGAACACCTGGTGAAATCAATTGTTCCAAAAAACGGTCTGACACTGGATTATTTCTACCCGATACGGTATGCCGTGCAGCCACATCCAATCGAAACTCCCCGAAAAAAAACAATCGTAATTATTGGTGGTGTTGAAAATCGGAGAAAAGATCTCGCTGGCTTTATTCATATGGCACTGCAAGTGCGACAGAAAAATATCCAATTTATTTTCCTTGGAAAAAGCAACCTTGAACTAAAGGAAGTTGCTGAATTTCAATCCAAATTGAAAGAACACCAGCTCGATGAAACCGTTACAACCTATTCAGAATTTGTCCCACAAGAAACATTTGATGCGATTGTTCAAAATGCAGATTTAATTCTGCCCCTAGTACACCCAAATACACAGAGCGCCGAAGAATACTTTGTAAGACGAATGTCCGGGGCAATGTGTGTTTCATTCGGTTATAAAATTCCGCTTCTGCTCCATGAAGCATACAAAGGAATTAAAGAAATGCAAACTGCCGGATGCTACTATACCATTGGTTCTTTTGATGCTGATGTATCCAATGCATTCGAAATTGCCTCGGAAAAATCGAACCAAATGAAAGAATGCCAATTCTACAATGCAGAATTTCAGGAAAACAAATACCTCTCTTTCTTGGATAGCTAATTATTGCTTTTAACCCTCAAAGTGTGCCCTGATTATTTTTGCTTTTGCACTCCCCACAGCAGCAGTCAAATCCTCTAGAGAGGCCCGCTGGACACCACCAATGGATTTGAAGGTTTGGATCAGTTGTTCGTAGGTTTTTTCTCCTACACCCTTTATTTCTGTTAGTTCAGAAACCAAAGCGCCTTTGCTTCTTTTGTTCCTGTGGTGGGCAATCCCAAAACGATGCGCTTCATTTCTTAAATATTGAATCACACGAATGCTTTCCGATCGTTTGTCAATATAAATAGGAATTGAATCTCCCGGAAAAAATAGTTCCTCCAGTTTCTTCGCGATTCCAACAATGGCAATTTTCCCTCTCAACCCCAACTTTTCGAGTGCTTTCAATGAGGAGCTCAACTGTCCTTTTCCACCATCAATAACTATGAGCTGAGGCAAAGGCGCTCCCTCTTCCAACAGTCTTTTGTACCTGCGAAAGACGACTTCCTCCATCGAAGCAAAATCATCTGCCCCCTCCACCGTTTTGATGTTAAAATGACGGTAATCCTTTTTACTCGGCTTTGCATTTTTAAAAACAACACATGCTGCAACAGCATTGGTACCGTGAAAATTTGAATTGTCAAAGCACTCAATGTGCACCGGAAGATCCGTCAACCTGAAGTCAATACGAATCTGCTCCAATATGCGCTCTGTATGCCGCTCCGGGTTTTTAATTTTCTCCTGCTTGGCCTTTTCCAGTTTGTAAAACTTCGCATTTCTCAAAGAAAGATCAATCAACGATTTTTTATCGCCCCGCTGAGGAGTAAAAAACTGAACGCCATCCAAGCTCAAGTCCAATGCATCTTCAACTAAAATTTCTTTCGATAAGCTCTTGAAACGGTCCCGCAATTCCGGCAACACATACCCGATTATACTTGAAGGCGATTCATCAAGTTTTTTCTTTACCTCAACAGTATATCCGTGTATAATGGCTCCGTTGTTTATGACCAAGTAATTAACAAAGGCTGATTTTGAATCTTGTACCATAGTAATTACATCAACCTGATGGATTGTGGGAGACACCACTGTTGACTTCGCCTTGTACCGTTCAATGACTGTTATTTTTGCTTTGATTTTCTGTGCTTCCTCAAATTGCAATTGCGCTGAACGCTCCTGCATAAGTAATTTTAGTGATTGAATCACCGCGCCCAGATTTCCCTTCACAATGTGCTCGATGTCTTTGATGTATTGATTGTAATCCTCCGCCGTCTCCTCTCCGATGCAAGGTCCTTTGCAATTCCCAATGTGGTATTCCAAACACACCTTGTGCTTGCCTTCTTTTATCTTCTTTTCTGAAAGGTCAAGTGCACACGTTCGCAACGCATACACATCACGTATCAATTCAAGCAATGTGTTGACGACTTTTACACTCGGATAAGGTCCAAAGTATTTTGAGCCATCTTTGATCATTCTCCGGGTCGTAAATACACGTGGAAAGGGCTCTTTTTTGATGCAAATCCAAGGATAGGTTTTGTCGTCTTTGAGTTGGATGTTGTATTTCGGTTGGTACTTTTTAATCAAATTGTTCTCCAACAATAAGGCATCCAACTCCGTATCCACAACGATATACTTAATGTCCTCAATCTGACGGACCAAGACCCTAGTTTTTCCCGAGTCGAGCTTTTTGTTGAAATACGATGCGACCCGTTTTTTTAAATCCTTTGCCTTGCCAACATAAATTATTGTTCCCGACTTGTCGTAATACTGATAGACCCCCGGCTTGTTTGGGAGTACCTTAAGCTTCAACCGTATGAACTCTTTCTCTGTGGACATTTACTCAAAGGTACGCAAAAGACTTCTTCCAATCCTGAGGTCTCCATTTGCATCTTCTCCAAAAGAAGGCGTTCCAGTTATTCCGAAATCAAGTTGAAGAGCTCGTCGAGGTTTGGAGAAATGATGATTTCAATTCGACGGTTCTTCGATTTGTCTGAAGGATCAACAGGATGAAATTCAGACCTCCCTGCAGCCATCAGCTGTTGTGGACCAATCTCAGAGTTGGATGTCATTATCCCAATTACAGAAGTTGCACGCAACACAGACAATTCCCAATTGTTTTTTGGGTGTTTCGAGCCCGCCATTTTGTCCGTGTCTGTGTGTCCTTCGACAATAATTTCTAATTCTTTCTCTTGCTCGAGTACTTTTGCCAATTCAATGAGCGCACTTTTCCCTGCATTTTCGACTGTCGTGCTTCCGGATCCGAATAAGAGTTCGGCCTCAAGACTCACATAGATTTTCCCGTTGCGCTCCTCTACCGATAAACCTTGGTTTTCAAAATTCTTTAATGCGCGCGCCACTTTCTCTTTTAATAGCCGTGTAGCGGCCTCCTGTTGTTCGATCAATGCATTGAGTTGTGCGAGCTCCTCTTGCTGCTCCTCAATGTGCTGCTGCTTCATTTGTAAGTCTTGGCTCGTTTTCAACAGCGCGTCCTCCTGTTTCTGCAATTCAATCCGACGTGCCTCAAGATCGGCATTTAACGCTGCAACATCGCGTGCACCACTCAGCCGCAGTTTGTCGTAATTGTTCTCAAGCACTTCATTGATCTCCGCGAGTTTGTCGTATTTGGCAATCAACACTTTGTAGTCACGATGCATCACCGTTGTGTCCTCAATAAGCTCTTTCAACTCCACTTCGGCTTTGGCGTATTTTGTTTTTACATCTTTGAATGACGCTTCATAATCCAAGGCGTTATTTTTATATTTCGCCAATTCGTCACTGCACTGTTGTTCTTTGGCCTGGAGTTCCTCGTATTTTTTAATCGGGACACAGGAAATCAGTAGGGTTGAGAAAATCAAAAAGGCACAAACTAGTTTCATATCGATCTATTTTAAACAAAGATGACGAGAACTATAGCTTATTTTCCAACTTGCAAACAGATTTTATACACACTAACAATTGGATAAACTGCCTTCAGTGAAAAGAAACCACTGAAAAGAATAGACATAAAAAAATGGCTTGTCCAAAAGAACAAGCCATTTTCAATGCTAAAAGATTGTTTATTCTTTCAATAAAACGGTGCTGTATTTCGCTCCTTTATTGATTGTTACAATAAACATTCCGCTGTCCAAATCGCTAACATCAATCGCTGCGCCAGAAGTGTATGCATTGATCGTTTTAACAACTCTTCCAGATAAATCCAAAATCGTTAAGTCTTGTGCATTTCCTTCGAAATTCACAACTACTTGATCGTTCGCTGGGTTAGGGACCACTTGGAACAATTCCGCGTTGCCCATCTCGTTTAATCCGAGAGCACATGCATCACAACTGTTCCAACAAACAACAGGAAGTGTTTCATCCACAGTAACAGTGTAAATACGGTTATCGAAACCATCCGAAATTGTATCAACACAAACATCTCCAGGAGTCAAAGCTTCTTGATCCGTCCAATTGTCTACTGAGAATTTGTACTGGTACGTCCCAGCTGGCATCTGAACCGCTAGTTCGTATACTCCTCCACCCATGTCGGTCATTGGAGCACAATCTCCACACCATCCATTGAAGTCACCACTAAGGTTAACAGCAGTTCCAATTGTTCCTGTGTATTCAGACATATCAACGCTGAACGTAACTATAGGATCTACAACCACTGGAGCAATTGTTCTTTCATACTCAAATCTCCAAAAACCACCACCAGCGATTTCAATATCCACGGTCATGTTGTTGTCGTTGTTAGAGAATGCCACGATGTACGTAATTGTAGATACAGCGTCAGCAGGTGATGCTAACTCTCCTAAATTGTACACTTTCGCTAAACCAATGTGCGCTCCCAAACCATTCACAGTTACAGTTCCTGCTGCGGCATCAAAAGAATACGTGTAAGGCGATGCTGGATTTCCATCATGCGGAGCAATAGGAGTCCCACATCCTTCAGTCACTCCTTGCCATCCTTCAAGCCAAGTAGAACCATCCATATAGTGTGTCATTACACCTGAAGCATCAAAAGTGATTGAATCATCAAAAAGACAAGCTCTGGTCGTAACATCTGGAAGCGAATTCGACCACCAAGAGATGTCACCCTGACCAGGGCCAACACCCAAAGCACCAGCTTGATCAGCCAAGCGCCAAGTTCCTTCAATTTGTCCAAACGAAAGCGTCGAACATAGAAGTAATGATAAAGTAAATATTTTTTTCATAGTATATTAATTATAATTTGCACTAATATAGTAACTTTTACAATAAGTAAAAAGTATTCCTTAAAAAATGTATGAATCACAACAAGCGGTATTCCAGATTAATGGGATCGCTTTAATCATTCTCTAGATCAATGAGATACGCAAATGTAGTCGACAAAAATCAGTTGTGAAAATGCGGTTGATGCATTTGAGTAGCCTGGCGCATTGCCGCCAACTGCTGCAATGAATAAAAAAAGAACCTTTCCTAATCGTTTCTATATGGTAGCTTTTACAATAAGAAAGTCGAATTCCTTAGAAAAGGTATTTGAACCGAAAATAGCGGTGCTCCAAATCAATGGGAACGCTCGAATTGCTCTCTTATCATTGAAACACACGAACGTAGTCAACAAACATCGACTGTGGGAATGTTGTTGATGCATTTGGGTTGCCTGGCCAGTTGCCACCAACTGCTACATTGAATATGAAAAAGAAATTTTGATGAAATTCTGTCAAATCCCCTGCAGTAATCGACAATTCATTGTACTGCACATCATCGAGCAACCATTTTATCGAATTCTGATCCCAAATAATTGAATAGACATGAAACGCATCAGCTAACTTCCCGCCAGACACTGTAGTAGAATTGCCATAACTCGCATGGCCATTACTTTCCCAATGCGCCGTGCCATGTGCTGTCGCATCATTCGCCCCAGCACCACCGATCATTTCAAGGATGTCTATTTCACCACAAGCTGGCCAACCAACACTTTGAAAGCTGTCTCCTAACATCCAGAGTGCAGGCCATATTCCTTGACCATAAGGCATTGCAGCTCGAATATCAATTCTCCCGTACTGCCATGATTTGAGACCTTGCGTTTTCATGCGTGTAGAGGAGTAATTTGAACCTTCGTTTTTCGCGAAAATTTCCAAGTATCCACCCCCCACGTTGTAATTTTGATTGGTGTAATTTTGAAGCTCATTGTTTCCCCAGCCCCATGATCCTGTTCCTATATCAAAGGTCCAGTCAGAAGTGAGGGCTGTACCATCAAATTCATCGTTCCAAACGAGGGAATACCCTGGATACGAAATTGGCGTTTCATAACCGGACGATGGAGGAACATTCACAAACCCTGAAGCAGCGACATCCACGACATCGATTTTTTCTATGTAATCCGAATAGGTCGTATGCGCACGTGTAATCACTGTATACGTTCCGCTTTCAGTGTACATATAACTTGCAAACCCATCTGTAGATTCCACCACTGTTGTGTTTGCCGCTTCCGAATACGTTACGGTGTAAAAATTTACATTCTCTGCCGACGCTTGAATTTCTACTACCCCATCATTGATTGAAACCACTGTTGATAGGTTTGTAGGAAGTGCAGCAGAAGCAGGTTCTTCCTCCTTTTCACAACCTGAGCCGATCAGTGCCGACAAGGCGAAAAAAATTAAAATCAATCTATTCATTCTTCTCTACGCTAAAAAATTTATTCTGTCTTTAATAACAAGTACCAGTGCAATCCACCAGCATGGTGATCATATTGCAAAGACATTGTAGTATCTGATAACTCAAGGATTCGATATTCTTGAAGACCTGTATAAAATCCTAAGAACGCATCTCCCGAAATTGAAAGAATATCATCCGTTCCTTGAGTCAACAACCACGATTCACCCATTCGATCGGCAAATGGAGCTGTAAAATCCCCCAAGTTTTCAAATGATCCTGGGAAATTCGCCTGCAACTCATTACTTACATAGACATCCCCATTCGTGATCATATCAAAGCCAAACGCATCAATACTGAACACATAACGGTCGTCGTACAGTCCGCAGCCTCCTTTATCACCAGGACCAGCAGCCCACCATTCAGGAACAGGACCTAAGGCGCTTTCTGGATCTGGACCTACTCCCATATGCCCTGAAGATACAGAGTCGATGTACCAAGTTTTAAATCCTGGACCGGATGTTCCTCCAGTCAACTTGTTGTAAATTGGATTGTTCAGCAATGAAAGGTCATCTTGATCGATGGTAATGTCCTGTGACGAACTTCTACTTCCCCCATTGTTAAATACCGTAAGCGTAACAGTGTACGTTCCGGCGTACGGATATGTTGCAGATACATTGTTCCCCTGCGCATCACTTCCGTTGCCAAAATCCCATCTGCATTGAATGGATTGGTTGTTCGAAGCGAAATCAATAATGTTTGGGTTCGCAGCCGAAACAGTTACGGAAAACTGAGCGTCATCTGCAGTAGGCGCATCCCCTAATTTCGGATCTTCTTTTTTACATGATAAGAGTGCCGCTGCTACCGATACAAATAATAAATATTTCATAATTAAGTCGTTTTAAAATTAATAACCTGGGTTCTGTGACCAATTCCCTCCTGCAAGGTCAATTTCAGCTTGCGGTATAGGAAATAATTCATGTTTCCCCGTCTGGAATCCAGGAATTTTTGAAGCAGCTTGGCCCGTTCGAACCAAATCAAAAAATCGATGCCCCTCTCCAGAAAGTTCAAATCTTCTCTCTCTGTATATATCTTCTATACTGGAAAGATTAATTCCTTGTATTCCTGCTCTTGATCTAATCTGATTCACTAATTGCTGTGCAAGACCCGTGTTTCCTTTTTGATAGTGCGCTTCTGCAGCCATCAATAAAACATCCGCATAACGGATAACTCTGTAGTTAACAGGGCTAGTTAAATCATTGTCTGGCAAACCAATTTCGCCAATTCGCTTAATGTATTTGTTGTTGTAGTAACCTGTATGTCCTCCTGCTCCAATTGCGTAGCTAATGCTCTCTGCATTTGGCTGTGCGGCGATGAACGCATCCAGATCAAGAATTGATAAATCTCTTCTCGGATCAGTTGCTGCAAACGCATCGTACAAGTCTTGTGTTGGTAGGTTATAACTGTTCCCATCACCATAAACAGGTCCGTTGTATTGACGAATCCCATGGAATCCAGGAGCCGCATTTCCTTCAAGGCAAATGTAGCAGCCGTAGCCTCCACCTTCAAGACCACTGTATTCTACGTCAAAAACGGTTTCGGTATTGTTTTCATTGGCAGCGGTGAACAGCTCGGAATAATCACCAATCAAACTATATCCACCTTCTGCAATGACTTGGTCAAAGGTTGAAGCAGCATCCACAAATTTATTCTGATACAAATACACCTTACCCAATAACGACAATGCCGCCCCCTTGGTTGCATGCCCCTTAACCAATCCGGTATAGCTCATCACTGCTGCCGCCTCCGTTAAGTCAGTCTCAATCTGCGCATATACTTCAGACGCTGGAGTTCGATCGAGAGCCAATGCCTCCTCAATTCCAATTCGCTTATCAATAATAAGCGGAACATCTCCAAAAAACTTTACCAATTCAAAATAATAATAGGCTCTTAAGAACTTTGCCTCAGCCACGATGACATCTTTACCTACAAAATCAATTTTGTCTTTGTTTTCTAATAGGTAATTCGCTCGTGTAAGCCCTGCATAATTCCATCGAAACAAACTGCGTAAATCAAGATTTACACCTCCATGAGTCATTTCATCAATTTGGTGCAACCCTTGCGTATCGTTTACACTTTCTCCCCCTGCAATTGAATTGTCAGAAGCAATTTCTCCAATCCAAAGAGACATAAAGGATCCTTGAAGTAAATCATACGCCCCTGTCAACGCTCTTTCATAATCTTCTGCCGTTTGAAAGAAATTTTCCGCATCTTGAGTATACGGAGGGTCAACGGCCAAGAATTTGTCACATGCGCTATTCATAAATAGCAACATGCCTAAGATTCCAAAATATAATACTGTCTTTTTCATGTCTTAAAATGTTATTTGAACTCCACCCATAAATGTTTTTGCCTGCGGATAGAATCCGTAGTCTACTCCTGCCGATAACGCATTCGAAGCGCCGATATCTGGATCAAATCCTTGGTACCGCGTAAGTGTAAATAAATTGTTTGCAGAAACATATACTCTTACCGCTTCAACTTTTATTTTTCTCAAAATGGATTTTGGAATGTTGTACCCAAACTGAGCATTACGTAATCGAACAAATGAACCGTCTTCTACAAAATAAGACGAGAAAATAGTGTTTCTGGTTGAACCAGTTGTCAATCGCGGATGTTCATTTGATGTTCCTTCTCCAGTCCATCTGTTAATTACGTATCCCAATTGATTGGCATACGGCTGTTGTCTTTCGTAATTTCGAATTATTTCCTGACCAACGGCCGCATAAAGATTCGCTGACAAATCAAAGCCTTTGTATTTTAAATTCAATGAGAATCCCATTGTGAAATCTGGAATGGCTGACCCTAAGTAGGTTCTATCTGAATCATCATTAAAGTTAATCACCCCATCACCGTTTTGATCCACAAATCGAATATCTCCAGGCTGCGCCCCTTCTTGAACAACCGTTGCATTGTCGATCTCTTCTTGATTTTGGAAAATCCCATCCATCTCATGACCGATGAAGTAACCAATTTCATATCCTTCTTCAAATCGAGTAGCGACACCTCCACCAATACTAAATGAAGCTCCCGGAATAAAATCTACTCCTGATGGCACTCCTGTTACCTTATTGCGAATCGTTGTAAAGTTTAAATCTACACTTGCGAACAAGTCTTTCCCCGGAAGAGTTCGGTATCCCAATTCAAACTCAAACCCTTGGTTAGAAACGTCTCCTGCATTAATGATCGGCGGATATCCACCAGCACCATAAGAACCTAATATTGCGGTTACGTCCGGCTGGAACAACAAATCAAATGTGTTTTTAACAAAGAAGTTGGTCGTAAAGTCAACCCTTCTCCATGCCGTAAGATCCATACCAAGATTGAACTGACGCGTTGTTTCCCATTTCAAATCTGGGTTTGACGGTCTTCCAATTGCCACACCTTGAGTAATAATGTCATTGAAAACATATACCCCTTCTCCATTCAAAAGAGCTCTGTATGCAAAATTGGCAATCTGATCATTCCCTGAAACACCATAGCTCACTCTAAATTTCCAATACTTAATAAAGTCAAGGTTGTAGAAATTTTCTTCTGACATCAACCATGCGGCTGAACCGGATGGAAACAGACCGTATCTGCTGTTCCCTCCAAATTTACTCGAACCATCACGACGCAAAATCGCAGAAACAAAATACTTTGATTTGTAGCCATATTCAGCACGTAAAAACGCCGAAAGTAGTCGCTCGTTGAATTCCCAAGAATTCACATTGTTCAAGAAACCTCCTTCCGCTTGGTTTGCTGAAATATCAGCATAGTCGAGTGAATTGTTTGGGATATTAAACCCTGTTCCATTTAAAGACTCTCCTTTGCGCTGAAAAACAGAAATACCAGCAGTCGATTTTACTCTGTGAACAGAATCAAACACCCTGTCATAGTTTACGAAACTCTCAAACGTTAAATCGATATAAGATGCGCGTTCTTCGTAAACAGACGCTCCTCTTTCTAAGAAAATACTATCGGCAATCTCAACAAGAGGCGACTCAAGATCTGCATTTACAGCTGTATTGGCATATTTTCCATCACCATACCAGACGAGTGGAGAGAATACCTTTCCTTTTGTTTGCGCGTAGTTGTAATTGAATCGATTTGTAAATGTGAAGTGGTCGTTGAAAGAATATACAAACTCCTCTTTCCCTACAAATTTATCTGCCCATCCCCAGTTGTACTGATTTTCAATTTGCGCAACTGGATTAATAATGTCACTTACTTCTTCCAAGTATGAGTAATTTCCATCTGGCGTTCTTATCGGCTCGTTTGGAAATGCATTGATCGTATTGTAAAGCACAGATCCAATTCCGCTTTCAGGAAGCGTATTTCTTAGTTCATTGGAATAAAGAAATACAGAGTTTAACTTCAACTTCGAAGTAATATCAGTGCTTAAATTAAGTCGCGCATTGTAACGCGAGAAATGCGACTTGTCGCCACCTACGATTCCATCTTGTGTAAAGTAACCCAATCCGATTGAATACTTTGTGTGTTCCGTTCCTCCCGTCATACTAAAGTTGTGACTTTGTACCGGAGAAGACACAAAAATTGAATCTTGCCAATTCGTTCCAACACCAAGAGCAGTATTATTAAATGGCATTTCTTGATCGCCAAATGCAAACGCCTCATTTTTAATTACAGCATATTCTTCAGCTGTCAATAAATCCAACCTTCTTGCAGTTTGCTGTACACCGTAGTATCCATTGTACTGAATTTTAGGCTTTGAATTTATCTTCCCGTTTTTCGTTTCAACGATAATTACTCCATTCGCTGCTCGAACACCATAAATACCTGCTGTTGCATCTTTAAGAACGTTGATCGACTTTATATCGGATGGGTTCAAGGCATTTAAACCCTCAGAGTCATAAACAACACCATCAACCAATATCAAAGGATCATTGTCTCCAAAAGTAGAAAGTCCACGTATACGAATGTTAGAAGCCCCTCCCGGTGATCCCGAGTTCGTTGAAATGTTAACTCCTGACACTTGTCCTTGGAGTGCCTGGTCCATCCGAGCTAGGTTCATCTTCTCAATGTCCTCTCCTTTTACTTTGGAAGTTGCTCCTGTAAGTTCTTTGGTTTTCACCTCACCATATCCTACAACGACTATTTCGTCAATGTCTTGGATCTCTGAAACCAAAACAACATTTATGTTTCGTTGGTCTCCTACAAGAATTTCTTGCTTCACGTAACCGTTAAAATAGTAAGCCAACGTTAAACCAGCAGTATCTCGAACCGTGATTGAGTAATTCCCATCAAAGTCAGTTCTAACACCGTTGTTGGTTCCTTTTACAGAAACAGAAACAAAGGGCAAGGTTTCGTTTTTCTCATTGGACACGAATCCCTGTATTGTTATGTCTTGTGATAGCGCCGAAAACCCGAAGCTAAAGACCGTAAATAAGAGTAATAATTTATTCATTTGAATTAATTTTTGGCACTAATATACTAAAATTTTACTTATTTTCTAAAGTACAATAACTACACGGTCCTTCGAGTATTGACTTGCTTCATTGTGCAAAACGGTCTCGAATTTAACCGCCCAAAAACAGTAAATTCGGAGAGCATCCTTTGTTCTTTTGAAGCAGGATTTCAAGGGGAAAGGACTAGTCGAAAAGCGGACAATTCGACGTGCCTGTTCGCCTGGGCTTGCACGTGGAAAACCGAAAAGACAACTCGTGTGTGTTTTTTACTACAGATTGTAGCGCTGTTAGGGTATAATCATACGAATAACTGACAGCAAATTGTTCTTTTATTTTGATACTGAATACTGCATTGATGGCGTCTCCAATTCTATAACCAAGACCGAATCCAAGCTGATTTTTGTAGTCTGCATATAAATTCACGTCAGCTGAAACTTTGTTTCCAGGGGGAATGCGAATCACAAGCGCAGGTAAAAAAGACACGTTTTCAGTAAAAGAAGCCCGAAGCCCACCGTTCAAGGCCATGTGAAACCGGTAACGCGAATTGTTCCCGATTTCTTCCCACTTGCTTGGAAACAGGTTTCGAAGCGCCATTCCCAAATAGAAATTTTCTGAATTGAACCATGCCCCAAACGATGCGTCCGGAGAAAGAAAATTGGATTGACGCATCACCGCAGGATCGGGCAACTGAGTCGTAGATGTTGTTGGGTCATAACCGGTCTGAACAACCCCGCCATAAATCCCGAGAGAAAGACGGTCATTTTCATTAAAGTTGTAATGCCCCGCATACGCCAAATTGATTCGATTTGTAGTGAACTGCCCAATTTGATCTGTCTCGAATTTAAATCCTGCACCATGACGCGCGCTAAACGCATACTTCCTTTTCACCTGTAGCGGAACTGTGAATGTTAAAAAGCCCGTATTGGGGGCACCTTCAAAGTCTTGCCACTGGCTGCGATACAAGGTATGAATGTCCACACATGATTTTATCCCTGCATGCGCAGGATTGATTGCAAACTGATGCAAAAACCATTGCGAGTACTGCGGAATTTGCTGCCCATTCGAATGGAAAACCAACAACAAAAAAAGAACCGTAGCAAACTTCCTCATCTCAATAGAGTTAAGGTTCCACGTAAAATTTTGTCGCTCCCATCGTTGAGTTCTATAATGTAATAGTAAACACCCTCAGGCGACCTCCCCATATTTCCTGTACCGTCCCATGATTTCAAATTGGAATACGATAAAATGTGAGCCACTTTCTGTCCCCATCGGGAGAAAATAGTAACAGAATTATTCGGAAATGCATCCAATCCATCAATTGCCCACGTGTCATTCAAGTTGTCGCCATTAGGAGAAAAAGTGTTCGGAATCTCTAACTCTGCGAGTACAGTAGCCGTCATGTAATCCGTCTGTACACAACCATTTTCCTCAGCAGTAAGGGCATATGTCGTGGTCTCAGTTGGAGCAACAGATGGATTTAATAGATTTGCCGCCCCAACTGCAAAAGAAGGACTCCAATAAAAAACAGGAGCGGTCGTGCTTCCGTTGAGGTTAAACTCTTCACCAGCTGAAACGGTAACATCTGAACCAGCATCTACAAACACGGTGTATACACTTATCGCTTGACTCGTTGCTTGGACCGTTGCAATACACGTTGAATAACAACCCGTTTCAACCGTTACAACAGCACCGTCTGTGAGCGCAGAAGTTTGAAACGTAGGTTCCATCGTTGTTGCGATCAAATCACCATTCACATACCACAAAAAAGCAGCAGTGTCTGGACAGTCGGAAAGGTTGCATGTAAATGTGACAAGCTCATTTAAACAGACCGAAAGAGAGCTTTCCGAAATCGATGCATTCGGAACCACACGATCAATACCCAAACCTGAAATTGTGACCTCAAAAGAGCACTCTGCTGGGGAGGTAATGCCCGGACCAGTAGTGGCCCCATCAACAACCAAATAATAAAGTGTTGATGGGTTCAGCCCAGCAGCATTGAGAGTAAAATCACCTGTTTCATTCGATAAACAAGCCCCAATCTGCGTATATGTCCCTGCATCACAAGGAATTCCTGCCTGAATTATTGTTGCCTGCAGTGCATCGCCTTGCCCCGCATTTGTCTCAAAAATCAAATTGCTAAAATCTACTTGAACAGCTCCGCCGATCAAACTGGTTGTGAAAGAACACCAAATCGTATTATCAGTTGAAAAACAATAATTGAAATCATCTTCACAATTTGCACACGAACTTGAAAACGCCCCAATATTATTTAGTGCATAGGTTTGATTTGGACAAAGTTCTATTGCAGTTGAACATGCATCATATACTTCCTGACTCCAAACAGCTGGACCTGTCAAAAAAAATAATGCCAATAAAATAATAGCCCGATTCACTTCTTCTAAACCCTCGTTTTTATTAGTTATTGTAACAAATTTAAAATAAATTTAGCGACTAAACTCTGATAAATACCGCTTCTGCTTTCCAAGACAAGAACTGTTTGGCATAATTATAGAAGGTACTTTTACATAAATATTAAATTGTGTGCCCATGAAAAAAATTTTTACCCTCGCATTTTTCTTACACCTTGTGCCTTTACTGCATGCACAATACGTAGACTACGAAAATGACTCAAAGTGGTTTTGGGACCTCAATCTTGGTGGAACTTGGAGCACCACAGACGTTAATGACCAAGTTGATGTTGGTTATGGCTTGTTGATTGGGCGAAGTTTCAACTCAAACTACGGAAGACAATTGCGCTTTGATCTGCGAATGCGCTACCTTCACGGGCTCTGGTACGGACAAGACTATGATACCACAAACATAGGCAACTACGATCCATTCTATTTGCCGACCGAACTCGAGACTTACAAAAACAACCCTGGGTTTACAGTAAATAATTTCCAAACCGATGTACATGAATTGGGACTTGAACTCGCATTGCATGCAAATCGAGTGAGAGAGCGCACTGGATGGGACCCTTATATCTTTGGCGGGATCAATATCGCCTGGAATCAAACCTACAGTAACTTGCTGCAAAACGACTCATCATTCACTGGTGGAAATGGCACCTACGACTATAGCGATCCTGCACTGATTAATGAAGGATATATCAATTCGATTCATGATTACACCTATGATACTCCCATGAATTTAGGGTCTGAAGGTGGAAACTGGAATGCCGACATTGTACCAAGTCTGGGATTCGGAATTGGATATTATTTTAGTCCTTTCTTCTCTATCGGTTTTGAGCATAAAACATCATGGGCACGAAAAAATGACTGGGACGGTTTTGAACAGTCATCAGATATGAATGAAGGCCCTTTAAATGATGTCTATCATTATTCCAGTGGATACCTCCGCTTCCATATCCGTAGTCGGAAAAATGATTTTGTCGAACTACAACCAGAACCAGAACCAACTTCAAATTTTACTCCGTGTGATGATCCTGTCGTTCGTTTCGTTCAACCGGGAGCAAATCAATCTGAGGTCGAACAACAAGTAGTTGAATTCATCGCAAACGTCAGCAACGTGGACCAGCGAGAAAACATTGTTGTTCGAATCAATAACAAAGAAACAACGAACTTTTTCTTTGATGAGAACACAAATGACCTCCGTGGAAATTGTGTCCTTAGTGAAGGGGTGAATACCATTCAAATAATTGCCAGTAATGGCTGTGGTAATGATGTAGAAACGATAACCGTAAACTATGTCACATGTAACGATCCCATCGTGAACTTTATCAATCCTTCACACGATAACTTCCACGTTGACCAACCAACTTACACGATAAATGCCACGATATCAAACCTAAATGACCCAAACGGCATTAGCTCTGAGTCAAATATTGTCTATTCATTAAACGGTATTCGCTCGAACAGTTTCACTTACAATTCAACCAGTGGAAGCTTTACCGCAAATGCAACCCTTCGAAATGGAAGGAACACGATAACAGTCGCTGCAGAGAACAATTGTGGCAGCGTAACCAAGACAATCAACGTGATTTTTACAGATTGTGAAGACCCCTTTATTGAGTTTTCAATTGGAAATGGCTCAACTTTATCAACAGACCAAGAAGTGACTACGATTTCTGCGTACGTCAGAGATGTAAGCACTGAAAGCGCAATCGGCCTGAGAGTAAATGGAGTAAATACGCCATTTGGTTTTGAAGGTGCTACAGGACTTTTACAAAGCTCCTTGGCATTGTCTCCTGGTCAAAACACAATTCAGATAACAGCAGGCAATCGGTGTGGAACAGACACAGAAATGATTACGATTGTTTACACACCATGTACTGATCCCGTTGTTTCAATAATTGCACCAGCAACAAACAATACAACAACCAACCGTGGAAGTATATTGGTACGCGCAACTGTAACAAGCATAAGCGCTGCAGATGAGATTCAAATGTATGTGAATGGCGTTGCAATTGGTGGCGGCACCTATGCAAATAGCGCACACGTTTTTTCACAAACTGCACCTCTCAATGCTGGACTAAATACCATTCAATTGGTTGCAACAAACGAATGTGGTACAGACACCAAAACCATTACAATTAATTACGATGCTCCGTGTCCAGAACCAATGGTTTCAATGGTTTCGAATTCCTCTCTAACCAACGACTCCATCTTTCAACTGCAAGCCGCAATTCAAAATATTACCTCAGCGAACCAAATCAGTACCGTACTGAACAATGTAACCCAAAACGGAGGGGCGTACACTGCATCAAATCATGTGTTCCAAAACACTGTTGTGCTAAACGAAGGTGTCAATACAATCGTGGTCACTGCAACCAATGACTGTGGAACAGACAATAAAACATTTGTTATTACCTACAGAAAACCATGTGATCTCCCCGTTATTGGTTTAATAAATCCAATGTCCTCTCCGCTGCAATCAGCAACTCCAAGCCTCAACCTGCAGGCCTCAATTCAGAACGTCTCGCAGGCAAACCAAGTGGGCGTGGCAATAAACGGAGTGGTACACAATAGTGGGTATTTCAGCACACGAGCAAATACCTACCAAACCAATGTTCAATTGCAAATGAGTGAAAATGTAATTGTGATTACAGCAACAAACGGCTGTGGGACAACCACAGAAACGCTTGTTGTAAATTATACGCCATGCCTTGAACCAAGTGTATTGTTCACCCTGCCGAAATTCACTTTTACACAAAACAATTCAACTCTAATACGGGCGACTATTCAAAATGTGGCCAGTTTGAGCCAAATTCAACTGCTCGTCAATGGGGTTGCTTTCTCGGGTTCGTACAGTGCTTTAACAGGAATTTTTCAGAGCAACGTTGCATTGCAATCGGGCGTTAATATTATCCAACTAATTGCGACGAATGACTGTGGAAATGATGCAAAAATGAAAACCCTTACGTACACTCCCTGTCTGAATCCCCAAATAAATATAATTGCACCGAATACAATTTCTACGCAGAACAATACAACAACTGTGCAAGCGTCGATAACAAACATAACGGCTGCGAATCAAGTGCAACTTCTCGTAAACGGTATAGCCGTGCAAGGGACGTACAATGCGGTAAAAAATATATACACCAGCAATGTTCCCCTACAAACGGGATCAAATCTCATTTCGATTGTTGCCACAAATAATTGTGGAAGTGATAGCGAGAGAATTGGTATTCGTTACACTGAACCGTGTGACCCTCCGACAATTTCAATATTTTCTCCTCTCGACAGAACATCGACACGCAATTCTACGATTCGATTAAGTGCAACAGTCGCAAACGTAACAGCGGCAACTCAAATTATAACTAAAGTTAATGGCACTGTAGTCTCTGGAGGCCTTTACAATCCAGCGAAAAAAATCTACTCTGCCACCATCCCATTGAGAAGAGGTTCGAATCGAATAACAATAACTGCAATGAACGCCTGCGGTTCTGTTACGACATCAATTACTGTAATTCGTAACAACCCTGTTCCAGTTCCCACAGACAAAAACCCTGAAAATGATACAAGAGGGAACACAAAGCAAGGTCCCGAAAACGGCAACAAGGAACCGATAAATAAAGGCTCGAAGGAAATAAAAACACCTCGACAAGGAGGCGGAATATAAGCCGAAATGCACTAAAAAATAAACCGCTTGGTAACAGTAAAATGTACCAGCGGTTTTTTCCTTGATCGCCTTGACCTCTTTCGTTTGCTTAAATCAATACATCTCGCTATATTCGCAGACTCATTTAAGTAATTGGAATGGCAATAATCGGAAAAATCAGAGAAAAATCATGGTTGCTACTTATCGTTATCGGTGGTGCAATTATTACATTTATATTTACCTCTCAAGGCCCAGGAGGCTCCAGTGGATTAGAGGAACAGTACGGAATTGGAACTGTATACGGTGAAAAAGTTGATCGTGATGTGTTTAATGAAAAAGTTGCAATCACTCAAGAAAATGCCCAAAGACAAAAAAACCAGCAACTCATGCAACAAGGACGCCAGCCGGGAAGCGAATTGGCTGATCCTGTTGATCGAAGTCTGGTTTGGCAAGGCTATACCGAATCTTTAGTGCTCCAAAAAGAATACGAAGCGCTCGGTATTGAAGTGGGCGATGATGAATTTGATGCTTTCCTTTTCGGAGATGAAGGGTTTACTGTTTTACCAGACCTTGCACAATCTTTCCAAGATTCAGCAACGAACTCGTTTGACCGTAACTTATTGCAACAACGAATTGATGAAATGGAAACTTCTGAGGATCCTGAAATCAAAAAGCAATGGGATCAAAGCAAAGAATACTACACCGATTTGCGACAAAATCAAAAATACATCGACATCATAAAACAAGGTGTCTATGTTACTGATCTTGAAGCGAAAGACAACTACTACGCCCAAAAAACAAAGAAAAATATTTCCTTCATTTCAAAGAGTTATGGAGAAATAAATAACGATGATATCAAAGTCACTGATGCAAAGTTGAAAGCCTTCTTTGAAAAACACAAAGGCGAAAGAAAATACCAAAACAGCACAAGTAGTCGTGAGATTCGTTTTGCAGACTTACAAATTCAGCCATCTAAAAACGATTCCGTTTCTTTTGACAAAGAAGTAATGGCATTAAAATCGAAGTTCGAAAAAACAACCAAAGATTCATTGTTTGTTATCACTTATTCAGAAGTTCCTTACTACATTTCGCAAGTTGGTTACAGAGCAGCAAAAGACCAAGACCAAAACAAAAAACAATTTTCTTATCCAGACGAACTGGACACCGTTTTCAAAGCCGCTCAAATTGGAGATGTGATTGGGCCATATTCTGAGAATGGTTCGAAAAAAATTGCAAAAGTAATCGGTAAAAAGGAAACTTTTCTTTCTGCACGACATATATTGATTGCAGCACAACGCGCAGATACAGTCGCTGTAGAAAAAGCAAGAGCAACGACAGATTCAATTATGAGGTTCATCACTACTTCCAATTTTGAAGAGTTCGTTACAAAATACAGTAAGGATCCTGGCTCAATAGAAAATGGAGGTAAATATGAAGACTTCCTAGAAGGTGATATGGTGCCAGAATTTAGCACTTTTGCTATGGAGGAGCCAATTGGAAAAATTGGCTACGTGCAAACCGATTATGGATTCCATATCATGGAAGCCTTGGAGAGAAAGCCGGCCAATGTGCCCAACCTTGCAATTGTCCAAAAAACCTTAAAGCCCAGTCCTGAAACCCTTCAAATGACAGAGGATCAAGCCTATCAATTGTTAGAGTCTCTATACAACAAAGTGGAGCGAGTAAAGGGACTTAGCAACAAAACCGCGATGTTTGATACCCTCGTGAAAAAAGCAGGATCGGTAACTCGTAAAATCGCAATTTTGGATGATAACCCAAAACTTGATGGTGGCGGTTTTACTTCTGAATTTGCAGAAGCAGAACTTTTCAAACTTGCATTTGCTCCAGAAGCGAAAGCAGGTGATATTATAAGTTCTCCAATTAGAGATGGTGAAAGATGGGTTGTCGCAATTTTATCAGCGATTAAAGTGAAAGATGAAGCCACTTTTGAAGATGCAAAAGAAGTTGTGAAAGCTGAATACATCAAAGATGCGAAGTTCACACGCCTTAAAAATCAATTGAAAGGGAAAACCTTGGAGAACATTCAAGCTGCAAAACAAGGAACAATTCAGAAAGCTGAAGTCATTTTTGGAAGTGCACAGCTCAACAGAAGTTTCAGCTATGAACCCGCAGTAATCGGAGCCTTGTTCTCTGGTCTTAAAGACGGAAAGATGACGGCGCCAATCAAAGGTGAACAGGGAGTTTTTGTTGTGAGAATTGACAAAACCACACCAGCATCTGATGCGAAGAATTATGACGAAGAAAAAGCACAATTAACAGGAACACTTCGAGGAGGAATGTCTGGGAAAATCTCAAAAGCGCTTGTGAAACAAGCCAATGTGATTGACAATAGAAAATTCTATGAAATAGGAATTCGAAGATAAGCCCTAATACACACATTTAATAACCTATCTGCTCACTGAAGTGGATGGGTTTTTTATATCGTTTTATATCGCTTCCCTGGCAATTCAATTACAACACCAGATAAATTCAAATGGAAGAGCTCGGTATTTAATTTCGAAATTGGCCAAGACAACCTCGCAGAAAGAACATCAATGTGCAACGACTCCTCATTACTTATCGCAGTAACAATTTCTTTTTGAATATCATTTAAACTAGGGAAACATGATCTCTGAACTTCAACTGGAACAGTGTCGGTATTCCATTCCATCCAATCTAAAAACTCCAAGGGACTCTGTATGCATCTCGCTTTTTCTTGAGAAATAATTGCATTACAGCCTTGTGATGTTTCTGTATTGACATTCCCAGGGAAAGCAAAAACATCACGGTCGTAACCAAATGCCTGATGTGCGGTAATTAATGACCCTCCGGAGATGGTGCTCTCTACAACAATTGTTGCGTCACTAAGCCCCGCAACAATCCGATTGCGTTTTGTGAAATTCTCTCTATCTGGAGAAGTGCCAGGAACAAACTCAGTAATCAACGCACCATTTTCTAGAATTTTTGAGGCCAACCCTTTATTTTGACTCGGATAAATTCTATCCAATCCATGGCCCAAAACAGCTACAGTTGGCACATTATAATCAACGCAATACTGGTGAATGAATGAATCAATTCCGAATGCCAACCCGCTCACTACAACAATGTCTTTCCCTACAAATGATTCTATTAATCTTCGACAAAGCTCTTTTCCATATGACGTCGCTTTTCGAGTTCCGACAACTGAAACCAACTTAGAAGAATTCATGGACAAATTCCCCTTCATAAATAAGGCCGTTGGAGCATCTGAACAATGTGTCAATCGTCTAGGGTAATTCGAATCCAAATAAAATAACGTTTGTATTTTTTTTGTTTCATGAAATTGCACCGCATG
Source organism: Crocinitomicaceae bacterium (assembly GCA_029249445.1). Lineage (GTDB taxonomy): Bacteria > Bacteroidota > Bacteroidia > Flavobacteriales_D > Crocinitomicaceae > UBA4466. The sequence goes on from JAQWHI010000019.1 coordinate 245,452, forward strand.
AACCGCTTTTTCTAAAGCATTCATCCGTCGCATTTTTTTAAAAAATGAAACGTCAACTCCTGATAAGTGCGCAAGTTTCAAGGGGGGTTCGGTAAACAACTTGTCTACTGAACCTATTTTTCGTATCAGTTTGCGTGCTTTTCTTGGTCCAATGCCATGGAGCATTGCCAAGCCAGTTTGATAGTGCAGGTAGGTGTAATTCAAAATAATTGGTATTTTAGGCTACTTGAATTTACGAATTTTTTTTAGATGAAAAACCTATTACTAGTGCTCTTTTTATGTCCTGTGTTTTTGTTTGCACAAATCACAGGTACAATAATTGAACAAGAAACAAACAACTCGGTTTTTGGAGCGAAGATTATTTCAAGTAATGGACAAAAAACAATGTCAAATTTAAATGGAGCCTTTTCAATCAAGGCTTCTTCATTTCCATTAACAATCATCTTTTCTGCTCAAATGATGGAAAACGATACGGTAGTCGTAACTGGTCCCGTTGATCTCAAAGTCATTCTTCGTCGCCCGTTTCAAAACATAAAAACTGTTGTTGTTACTTCTGGGCGTAGAAACCAGAACATTGAAGACGTTCCAATATCCATGGAGATTTTAAAACCCAAATTAATTGATAATAAAGGATTCTCGAACCTAGAAGAGGCCGTTGATCAGAGCCCTGGAGTTTACACAATGGATGGACAAGTTAGTATCCGCGGCGGCAGTGGCTTCGCCTATGGTGCAGGCAGTCGAGTGATGCTTTTATGGAACGGAATGCCAATACTTTCTGCCGATGCCGGAGATGCAAAATGGAATGCAATTCCGATGGAGGCCACTTCACAAATTGAGATTCTCAAAGGAGCGTCTTCTGTACTTTATGGATCAGGAGCATTGAACGGTATTATTTCTCTAAATGAACGCCTCCCCTCCTTAAAAGGTGAAACACGTATAAAAGTACAAAGTGGTATCTATGGGAACCCGCAAAGAGAAACGCTAAAATGGTGGACAACCCCAAGGGTTTTTCATCAGACAGATGCATACTATGGGAAAATGTATAAAAATGTCGGATTCACAATTTCCGCAAATGGATACACAAACCCAGGTTATAAGCAAGGAGAAGAAGAGAGTAGAGCAAGAATAAGTGGAACGTTTTATGTCCGCCCACAAAAATATGATCGGATTAAAGCCGGGATAGGTTACAACTTCCAATATCAAAAGTCGGGGAATTTCATTATTTGGGAAAGCGACACTTTTGCCTATACTCCATCGGGAGGAGCAGATACCTCCTTCGCGGAATCTACTCTAACTTATAATTCCGGAAGTCGACTCAGTGTTGATCCATATATCAAATGGCACGACAAAAAAGGAAACAAACACTCATTAAAGTCACGGCTCTACTCGGTGATAAATACAAACATTACAAATCCGTCTCAGTCTTCCAATGCTTACGTTCTATACGGAGATTATCAACTGCAAAGAAAATGGGGGGAAAATAATGTTGTAACCAGCGGATTTACAGGAATACGAAATCTGGTTCAGTCCAACTTGTTTGGAGATCACTATTCCTCAAACCTGGGCCTTTACAGCCAGTATGAGCGCTCATTTAACAAACTTGATCTTACTGGAGGAATTCGTTTTGAATATTTTGAACAAGACGGGAAACAAGGAGATTCTCAATTTTATTTTGGTAACGACGCATCTGCAGCATCAATGCCAATCTATCCAATCTTGCGTGCTGGAGCACACTATGAAATAAAAAAATACACCCATTTGAGAGCGTCATTTGGACAAGGAATTCGCTACCCCTCCGTAGCAGAGCGCTACACCACAACCAACGTCGGTGCGCTAAATGTGTTTGCTAGTCCAAATTTAACCAGAGAAAAAGGTTGGGCAGCAGAGATTGGACTCAAGCAAGGCGTTCGAATTGGTTCAAAATGGAAGGGAATGATTGATATTGCAGCCTTTGTAAATCAATATAACGATATGATGGAGTTCACTTTTGGAATCTTTAACCCTGAGAATAGTGAACGCTTAGACCCTACATCACCAAATTACAATCAACAAATTATCGATATCCTTTTTTCAGGTTACTCGATAGAACAAATGTTTGGTTTTAGTGCCGAAAATGCCGAATCTGCTCGTATTATTGGAACCGAATTTTCTTTTAATAGCCAAGGAGAAATTGGAGACGTTGAATTGACTTCATTGATTGGATATACATACATGTTGCCAAAAACACTGAATTCTGATTCTGCATATGTTTCAACCTTTTCGACCTACGAATACGATGAAACAACCCAAACATCCTCATATGATCAAACATTAAAATACCGTTTCAATCACCTCATTAAAGCCGATATTGAGGCTGCTTGGAAGGGTGCAAGCCTCGGAATGTCAGTACGCTACAACAGTTACATGAAAAATATCGATGATGTTTTTGAAACCGAACTGTCTCCCGGACTTTTTATTTTACCTGGACTTCGCGAATACAGAGAACTGAACAACAAAGGAATTGCAGTGCTTGATGCACGCCTCGGATATACATTCAAAGAAAATTATCGTTTGGGTTTTATTGTTAATAATGTGCTTAATGTAGAATACATTTCTCGTCCCGGTGATGTTCAAGCACCACGATCGTTTATTTTACAGTTGCAACTAAAATTTTAGAAACAATGAAAATTATTGGAATTATTCCAGCGCGATACGCATCTAGTCGATTCCCTGGCAAACCCTTGATTGATTTGAAAGGAAAATCGATGATCGAACGGGTGTACAAAGGAGCGGAAAAATCACAAAAACTGTCCCGAATTATTGTAGCCACTGACGATGAAAGAATTGTTGACGAAGTAAACCGTTTTGGCGGTGAAGTAATGATGACATCGCCAAATCACTTGAACGGCACCGATCGCTGCTCGGAAGTAATCAATACTATCGACTGTGATGTCGTGGTTAACATTCAAGGAGACGAACCCTTGATCGATTTTCGTCAATTGGATGCCCTCTGTTCCGCATTCGAAGAAACTTCTGTTGAAATTGCAACCCTCGGAATTAAAGGAGTGAGCGAGGAAGAACGCAACAATCCAAATCGAATAAAAATTGTTCTCAACCAAAAAGGTGATGCAATGTACTTCTCCAGAAGTGCGATTCCAAGTACTGCCCATGCCGACACAACAGTACTAAATGACTTTGATTTTTATCGTCACATTGGTGTTTATGCGTTCCGCGCAAAAACACTCAAAGAATTGCCCTTGCTTCGACCTACCGCAATAGAAAAAGTTGAATCCTTAGAACAACTGAGGTGGCTCTACTACGGTTATTCCATTCGAGTCGTTCCAACAACAATTGAGACGCCAAATATTGATACACCAGAGGATGTAAAAAAAGTACTTGATTGCTTATAACTCGATGTACTTATAGAGTTTTTCATTATTTTTGTTTTGATGACATCAGTTGAACAACTTATCGGTGATTTATTGCTTCGGCACAATTGCGTAATTATACCTTCTTTTGGAGGGTTCGTTGCAAAACCTGTTGCTGCACAAATTGATTACACAAAGGGGACAATGGTGCCCCCAAAAAAGTCGTTGCTTTTTAACCGCCAATTAATCAACAACGATGGTCTTCTGATCAATGAGCTGTCACAAAGAAACAAGCTTTCATTCAATGCTGCATCGGTAGTCATAAATGAGACGGTTCATCAATGGAATACATCCCTGAAAAAAGGCGGTCGCATCGAAATTGATCGAGTAGGAAATTTATTCTTCGATGACGAACGAAACCTTTGTTTCGAACAAGACCGATTTTTCAACCTTTTGTTGGAATCCTTTGGGCTTGGAAGTGTTCATTTTATAACCGAAGAAGACGTCCAAATTGTCGAGCAGCAAATAACAATCGAAACAAATCACGAAGTTGCTCCCACAGTCGAAGTCGAAGAACACAAAGCTCCGATTATCGAACTTGAACCAACAAGTATTACACATGTTTCTGAATCATCGACAACAGAAACGACACCACGCCATATCGAACAAGCAATGCCTCGCAAGCGCCGAGCATGGCGTTATGTTGCAGCAGCCTGCATTCTTCCTATTGCATTTTATTCCATCTGGATTCCTGTCAATACAGATGTCTTAGAATCAGGAATGATCTCTATGCACGATTTCAACCCGTTTCATAGATCATCTGAAGCGTTATACGTTAAAAAAACATTTCAACCCGATTTTACTCCCGAAGCAAAACGGGAATCGCTAAAAGATGAAATCGAAAGTCTAAATGGCGAAAACGCATTTTATTCGTATGAATTTACAAAAGACACCTACTTAAATGTGCGGGTGGCTGATGAGAACAAAGTAGCGCTTGAAAAAGAAACCCCAGAAGAGACCTCATCGATCTCAACGCAGGAGCGCTCATTTTCTATCGAAGAAAGCAACTACATTGTTGGTTGTTTTGGTAAGAAGTCAAATGCAGACAAACTCGTTCTGAAATTAAATGAGAGCGGCTTTGATGCGCACGTCCACGACATAAAGAATGGTTTGCATCGAGTTACAGCCGGAACTGCAATGTCACGTGAGTCATACCAAGAAATAAAAACAAAGGCAGATCGCCTAGGATATAAAGGCTGGAAACTAAAATAACTCTCGGTTGGACCACTACTATTCAAGAAGTCCTTCCAGGATAAGTCTGTCTACAAACAAGAATTGCTGGATTTATGCTCAAAAGGAACTTGCCCTCCAAAATATGTCTTAGCTGCAATAGACCCTTCACATGGAGAAAAAAGTGGAAAAGAGACTGGGAAAATGTAAAATACTGCAGTGAGCGCTGTAGAAGAAACAAGCCTTCAGACACAAAGCAATAAAGAACTAAATTACACAGACCTTGCAATTAAAAGGTCAATCACTCAAAAGCCAACTTCCCCCAACAGAAAGCACATTGTTTAATTGTAGAAAATCGTTCGCATTTTCACCATTTATTCCTCCTGTTGGACAAAATTTTGCCTGAGAAAAAATCGCTCCATATGTTTTAAGTGCTTTGATTCCACCGAACAGATCTGCTGGAAAAAATTTGAAGAACGTCCACCCTCGATTCAAGCCTTGAATAATTTCACTCGGCGTTGAAACGCCCGGTAAAAACGGAATGCCACTGCTGTTAAATACATCTATCATTGCGTCACCAAGTCCAGGTGAAACCATGAAGTCAACATTTAATTCTTTGCACCTTTCAATGTCCTCAGGAGACACAATCGTTCCAACACCAACTGCAAAATCTTTTCCATACCGCTCTTTAAAAAGACGTATCGCTTCCCAAGAAACTGGTGTGCGAAGTGTAATTTCTATACAATGAATCCCGTGACTTGTCAGGTGCGAATAAAATGAATCAACCTGAGACAAATTGTCAATTGTTGCAACAGGGATAAGAGGATTCTTCTTTAAAATAGCTTCAATATTGTTCTGCATGACTGTATTCGTTTTTAAAGAATTCCCGCTCCTTCTTCACTACTCGAAATGAGGCTTCTTAAATTGTTAAATAATTGACGCCCGTGGGAAGCATTAACATAATCTACTGTTCGTTGCTCACGGTCATTAATTCCTTCTTCAAGGCACTCCAACGTCCCCTCAACTGCATTCAGTATAATTTTATCTCCCGTCCGGATTCGACCGATTAAACCTCCTTCTATCGCTTCTGGGCTTACATGAATTGCAGCTGGAACCTTTCCTGATGCTCCTGACATTCTACCGTCTGTAATCAAACCAACACTGAATCCTTTCTTTTGAAGAATCGTAAGTGATGGAGTCAACTTATGTAGCTCTGGCATTCCTTTTTGTTTTGGCCCCTGAAAAGGAATCACCGCTATAAAATCTTTATCAAGTTCTCCTGCCTTGAACGCATCAATAAGATCGTCTTGGTCATCAAAAACCACCGCTTCCGCCTCAACAATATGATGTTCGGACTTCACCGCTGATGTTTTAATTACAGCAGTACCTATGTTTCCTTTCAATACTTTAAGGCCTCCTTCCTTGTGGAACGGTTCATCTGCCGATCTTAAAATACTTTCATTAATCGATTTTGTTGGACCATCTTCATATACAATTTGATCTCCTTTCAATTTGGGATCGGCTGTGTAACGTTCCAAGCCTTTACCAAGAATGGTATTTACATCGCCATGCAATAAGCCCGTATCCAAAAGTGTTTTCATCACATACGCCATTCCTCCCGAAGCATGAAAATGATTCACATCGGCCGCGCCGTTCGGATATACTCGACAAATCAAAGGAATTACTTCAGACAATTCAGAAAAATCATCCCATGTAATCTTAATTCCCGCCGCTTTGGCAATTGTAATAAGGTGGAGCGTGTGATTCGTTGAACCTCCCGTAGCAAGCAAGCCAATGATGCCATTCACAATGCTTTTTTCATCAACTATATTTCCAATCGTGCGGTCAAATTTTCTTTCCCGAACATTTTCGAGAAGAACACGAAGTCCCTCCTTGTTCAAAGCTTTCCGCATCGGTGTTCCCGGATTCACAAAGCTAGAGCCTGGAAGCTGTAATCCCATTATTTCCATCAACATTTGATTGCTATTCGCAGTGCCATAAAAGGTACAGGTTCCTGGAGAATGGTAGGAATCCGACTCCCCTTTAAGTAATTCGTCTCTACCAATTTTACCCGCTGCGAAGTCTTGCCGAATGCTCGATTTTTCTTCATTCGAAATTCCACTTGGCATAGGTCCTCCCGGAAGGAATAAGGCATGATAATGTCCAAAACTCAAATTACCAATAAGCAATCCAGGTACAATTTTGTCACAGATTCCAAGATTTACAACGCCATCAAACATGTCATGAGACAAACCAATACCCGCCGATAATGCAATAACATCTCTACTAAGAAGAGAAAGGTCCATACCGGGTTGCCCCTGTGTGACACCATCACACATTGCTGGAGTTGCCCCAGCCACTTGAACTGTTGCATTCATTTCTGCAGCATAACCTCGCAATTCATCTGGATATCTTTCATACGGTTTGTGCGCCGAAAGCATATCGTTATATGCTGAAATAATCCCAATATTGGGCTGTGAACCCTCCGCTATAAGTTCCTTTTCGTCAGAAGAACAGCCAGCAAATCCATGAACCAAGTTCCCGCAGCTCAATCCCTTTCTTCCTTTTGAATTTTTAAAATTAAATTCAAGTTGTTTCAAGTATTCTTGGCGTGATTGAGAACTTCGTTCGCGTATTTTTTCTGTTATCTCTGCTATACGTTTGTGTACCATCATTCCGTGTAAAATAATTTAATGTCATTTCGTCTACCCATCAATTCATGAATTGGTAATTGAGCAGAACTATCATTTAAAACATCCCATTTTTTTTCTCCGGTAATAAAGATAAAAATATGCTTTGCTCGACACAATAAGGGCATACCAAAAGTAATTCGCTGTTGTGGATTCACAGGCGCAAGAGTGTTAAAAAAAGGCGCTTCAGAAGAGCGCGCTTCATCCGATGAAGGATCGTTTGGAAATATAGAGGCCGTATGTCCGTCACCACCCATCCCCAAAACAACAAGGTCTATTCGCTTGGTGAACAATTCATATTTCTGGTTTAACAGACGTAAGTTGTTCTGCTGATCTTTTGTATCATGAACCATCCCTTCGATATTTTGATCTGCCGAAGCTGCACCAGAAAAGCATTCACGAAGCAATCGCTCGTTACTAAACTCACTCGACGTTTCAACAAAGCGTTCATCAACAAGACCTATTTTTACCTTGCTTAATTGTTCAAAATCATCAGCCAGTTTTTTGTAGATTGGGCCAGGCGTGCTGCCTCCAGAAAGTAAGACATGCGCTGTCCCCTGTTCTTCTATGCTCTCATTCAAACATGAAGCAATCGCTTCGGTTGCTTTTCGAATGAATGCCTCTCTATTTGAGAGTTTGTATATCAATTGGTCTTCCATTTTGTATCCTTTTCAAGAATTTGATCTCCAGGACCCCATGTCCCTGACTCATAAAGAGAAAGTGGAACTTGAGACCTCCAATGTGTATTGATTGATTCAATCCACTCCCATGCTGCAGCAAGTTCATCATAACGCATGAAAAGCGTTTGATTCCCGCGGATCACATCAACGATCAAACGCTCGTATGCTTCAGGCATCCTGCTATCAAATGAATCAATAAAATCCAACTTTAATGAAATCGGCTTAAATCGATATCCTCCCGGTCCTGGAACCTTACTCAATTGAACCAATTCAATACGCTCTTCAGGTTGCAAACGAATTATAAGTTTGTTTCGAAGTGGCTGTTTTGAGTCCTGGAAAATATTATGAGGCAATTCCTTGAAATTAATGACGATATCAGAATACCGTTTTTTCATTCGTTTCCCTGTTCTCAAATAGATTGGCGTATTTTTCCATCTCCAGTTATCTATGTATGCTTTAATAGCAACAAATGTCTCCGTTTCAGAATCATATGCATCAATATCTTCTCGGTATGAGTTCAATTTTTGATCGTCAACACTACCTCGCGTATATTGTCCCCGAACTACATTTTTTCGTATTGATTCTTTTGTGAACGGTCTCAACGACTCAAGAACTTTCAATTTTTCATTTCTCACTGCATCAGGGTTCAAATTTGATGGTGGTTCCATCGTCACTAAACACAGCAATTGCAACAAATGATTTTGTACCATGTCCAACAAGGCACCCGTTTTATCATAATACCCACTGCGTTTTTCAACGCCCAAACTCTCAGCAACTGTAATTTGAATGTTTTCAATATTATCAGCGTTCCATGCCCTTTCAAACAAATGGTTTGCAAAGCGCAGTACCATAATGTTCTGCACCGTCTCTTTGCCTAAATAATGGTCTATTCGGAAAATTTGAGGCTCAGTAAATGCCTGAGAAATTATTTCATTGATCTGCTTGCTCGATTCCAAATCGTGCCCCAAAGGCTTCTCAAGAACAACTTTACTTGTATTGGTTACCAGACCAGAACCTTTGAGCATATTGCATATCTCAGAAAACGCTCCTGACGGAACAGAAAAGTAAAAAATCCGCTGCCGTTTCGCTGTTTTTTCAAGACGTATTTTTAACGGAGCGTATGCTTCCAAGGTGTTTTTAGGAATCTCTAAAATGATAAGGTGCTTGAAAAAATCTGCAATCTTCTTCGTGTCCTTTGAATCAATAAAACCCTCAACCTCTTTCAAAAAAAGAGTTCTGTCTAATTTAGCTCTCGCTGTACAGATGACTTCAAAATCGAAATCCAATTGCCCATCAGCATACCTGTGAAAAAGAGCAGGGATGATTTTACGTTTGGATAAATCTCCATTTCCTCCAAAAATGACAATATTGAATGGTCGTAAATCTGACGTGTAATTTGATTTTGTTGCCATAGTACTTGAATATTTGTTTCACCAAATGTACGCACTTTTTGTAATTTGTACAATATGTTTGATTTTTTTATATTTGGGGATAAAAAAAAATAAATCCATGTTTATAGTTGTTGAAAGCGGATCTACAAAGGCCGATTGGATGGTAATAGCGAATGAAAATGAGCAGGTGTTTAACACCATTGGTTTCAATCCATACTTCCACAATGAACAAGATATACTTAAAGAATTGAATAAAAGCAATGATCTTCACTCTATAAAAGAGCAAGTCGAGGAATTGTTTTTTTACGGTGCAGGTTGTTCTAGTCCAGAATTAAATAAAATTATTGAAAACGGTTTAAGTGCTTTTTTCACAAATGCTGTTGTTCATGTAAACCATGACCTAGATGCGTGCGCATACGCTTGCTACTCGGGTTCACCAGCTATTGCCTGTATCTTGGGGACAGGTTCAAATTCATGCTACTTTGACGGGCATGAAGTGTCTGAAGTAGTTCCTGCTTTGGGACATATTCTTGGAGATGAAGCAAGTGGAAGCTATTTTGGGAAAAGAATCCTTGCTGACTACTTGTACAACCGACTGCCTGAAATAATGCACAAAGAACTTCAAGCATCAGGATTGGACAAAATGACAATTGTTGAAAATGTCTACCAAAAACCAAACGCAAACGTATACATTGCCTCGCAAATGCCAGTGTTGATAAAACATAAAGACCTTGACTATTGCCAACGCATGATCAATGAAGGGCTTCAAGTTTTTATTGATACGCATATCAAATGTTACCCGAACTACCTCGACTGTGATGTGAGTTTTGTGGGCTCTCTGGCATATCTTTTGAGGGATGAACTCAAGGCAGCCTGTGAAAAAAACAATGTTTCTTTAAAGTTAATCATTCGCAGACCTCTTGAAATGTTGGTAAAGCACCACAAAAATACTATGGTTAGCGCATAGTCCATTTCGTATAAAACCAGATCCATTCGATCGTAATCGTAAAATAGTTTTAAATAATGAAGAAGTTTTCTATTCTGGCAATTGCTTTCATTGCAATGATGCAGCAATTTTCGTTTTCACAAGGAGCTTCAATTTCGACGCCACAAATTGAAGATCAAGTAAATACAATCCTAAATAGTTTAAGTCTAGAGGAGAAAGTTGGCCAGACCTGTCAAATCACTCTTGAAGCACTTCTATTGCGTGATGCTTCAGGCAAAGTTATTGAGCCACTCAAAATGGACCCCGAAAGAGTGAGAGAAGCAATTGTAGAATATGGGGTAGGATCCGTTTTAAACGTAAATTGGCACACCCTTGACCTCGAAACGTGGGAAGACGTAATGACAAGCGTTCACAAGCCGTTTACGAGCAATGAAAGCTCCGTTCCTGTCATCTATGGTATTGATGCCATTCATGGTGCAAATTATGTTCGTGGTGGCACTCTTTTCCCTCAGGAAATAGGTCTTGCCGCAACATGGAACGAAACTTTGGCCATGCAATTTGGAGAAGTTACAGCATACGAAACCCGTGCAGCAGGGATTCCTTGGAACTTCTCTCCAGTATTGGACTTGGGCAGACAACCGCTGTGGTCTCGACACTTTGAAACGCTTGGAGAAGATCCTTATCTCGCATCCAAAATGGGAAAAGCAATCATATGCGGGTATCAAGGCAGCAACGGAATAAGTCGTGAGCATGTTGCTAGTTGTATGAAGCATTTCGTTGGATACAGCAACCCCGTCAGCGGTAGAGACCGCACACCCGCATGGATTCCAGAAAAATATATGGAAGAACTTTATCTCCCTCCTTTCAAAGCTGCTGTGGAAGAAGGAGCATTAACGGTTATGATAAATAGTGGTGTTGTAAATGGCATCCCTGGACACATGAATCATCACCTCTTAACTACTGTTTTAAAGGAAGAGTGGGGATTCGAAGGATTCGCTGTTTCAGATTGGGAAGACCTCATTATGCTCCACACCGTTCACCGCACAGCCAAGACCATTAAAGATGGAATTGTTCAAGCAATCAATGCTGGCTTGGACATGAGTATGGTTCCTCTTGCCCCACAATACAAAGAATACTGCTCTTTGCTGAAAGAGGCTGTTCAAGATGGCAGTGTATCAACTGAAAGACTCGATGATGCCGTGCGAAGAATACTAAGAGTAAAAGTCATCCTAGGGCTCTATGAAAAAAATATGAACCAAAAGAGGGCTTACCCTAAGTTTGGCTCAAAACAACATCAGAAACTGGCATTAGATGCTGCAATAGAATCAATTACACTGCTCAAAAACGATGGAGTGTTGCCATTAAAGAAATCTCAAAAAATTCTTGTTGCCGGTCCTACTTCTAACAATCTTATGTATCTCAATGGTGCATGGACACACACATGGCAAGGAGACCAATCCTCATTTAATACAGAAAACAGATTGAATATCCGTCAGGCAATCGAAGGTGTTGTTGGACAGGAAAACTGTTTGTTCAGCCAAGGTGCAGAATTATACAATCGAGATGGATATGAGGCATCACAATTCGTTAATTTACAAGACTTTGAAGAAAAGGCCAACGCTGCGGATGTGATTTTACTCTGCCTTGGTGAATTTCCATCAACAGAAAAGCCCGGAGACATTCGTTCTCTCGAGCTCAATCCCGAACAACAAGAGTTGGCTAAAATTGCAGAAAAAACTGGTAAACCGGTTGTTCTCATTATGGTTGAAGGTCGGCCAAGAATTATTCGTGAAATTGTGGATGATGCAAGCGCTGTAGTGCAGACATACCTCCCTGGAGATTTTGGTGGTGATGCTTTAGGAAAGCTTCTGTTTGGAGAAGAGAATTTTTCTGGAAAACTTCCATACAGCTATCCTAGATACAATGGACAAATTGAGTTTTATGATCACCCACGAAGTGTAGCTAGGCATAAATCAAATGACTTCAATGGATACAACCCACAGTGGGACTTTGGATTCGGAATGAGTTATTCCAATCTACAGTACTCGAATCTTTCATTGAATACAGATGTTATCACAGAAAATGACTCAATTGTTGTTTCAATCGATATTACAAATACCGGAAACATGGACGTAAAAGAGGTCGTTCAACTCTACGTTTCTGATCATTTTGCTTCCGTTATTCCTACTGGGAAATCGCTAAAAGCATTTAAAAAGACAGAAGTTCGTGTCAAAGAAACTAAAACTGTTATTTTTACTGTTTCAACCAAAGATCTTCAATTTGTCAATGCCGAAGGAAAATGGGTCGTTGAACCGGGAAGTTTTAGTATCGCTATTGGAGATCAAAGTGCAAAGTTTGAACTAAAATAAACCGATGAGTTATAAAATAAAGTTTGACAAGTTTTTCTCTTACTCCTTTTCTCTCGACTGCGTAATCTTTGGATACATTGATGGTAAAATTAATGTCCTTCTCATTAAGCGAGCAATGGAGCCATATATGGAAGAATGGGCAATCCCCGGGGATTTGGTATATCCAGATGAAAATCTACAAAACGCCGCTGATCGAATTTTAACAGAACTCACGCAATTAAAGGGGGTAGAATTGCACCAAGGACAAACCTTTGGAGATCCCGAAAGACATCCTCAAGGACGCGTTATAACAAATGCATACTTTGCGCTAGTGAAAGCTAAGGAGGTTAAAGCTGAAGCCGACTCTTGGGCTGAAGAGGTACGTTGGGTTCCTATAAGAGAAGTTCCACAACTTGCATTTGACCACAACAAAATCTTAGACTCTACATTCAATTTACTCCAGCAAAAACTTCAACGCGAACCTGTTTGTTTCGACATGCTGCCCGAAAAGTTTACTCTTAACGAAATGCAACAGATTTATGAATATGCCTTTGGCACCAAAATGGACAAAGCAAATTTTAGAAAAAAAATTAAGCCTATGCCAATTGTAAACCTTCAAGAAAAGCAGCAGAACGTGAAACACCGGCCAGCAAACCTCTTTAAATTTGACCCTGAAAAATATCAGACAATTGTTGAGAAGGAAAATTTCCTTTTTAGAATGTAATCGACTTTTACGCTGAACGATTTATTATCGTACTTTTTGAGAAACTCAAAACCCCTCAACCGTGTTCTAATCTGTGAACTTGAGAGCAAGCAAAAGAACGCTTTTATTCTACAACAAACGCCGTTCTACTCGGACCAACCTCTGTCTTGACCGTTGCACAATACATGCCCTTGGATAACCCTGAAATATCAATAGTTTCCATTGTCGAATTCCCCGTAATCAACACCTTGCCATGAACATCACTAATATAATATTCTGTTACAGGAACAGTTGTGTTGATCGTAATTGACTCGCGCGTAGGGTTTGGAAATACATTGATAGAAACTGGATCAATCCCGTTTACAGAAACATTGTTTTGATAAACACGCACATAATCTACCTCCATTAAAGCAGGAAAAGATGTTGTTCCATCTGGCGAACCTGGCCAGTTACCACCAACAGCTAGATTTAATATTAAATAAAATGGTTCATGAAATTCCTCTTTTGAAACAGCCCCAGGACCAATATTCGTGGTATAATAAACATTGCCATTCAATGACCATTGAATCGTCGTCGGTGTCCATTCAATCCCGTAAACTTGAAATTCTGAAGCGTCACACGCAACACTTCCGCCCAGAAAAACATGACCATTATTGTCATAATGATGTGTGCCATGAACAACATTTTCATTGTTCACATGTTCAAGAAGGTCCAATTCTCCACAATGTGGCCAACTCACTTGATCGATATTCGCACCGAGCATCCAAAAAGCCGGCCATAACCCCTGTCCGTAAGGTACTTTTATCCGCGCTTCTACCTTCCCATATTTGAATTCATAAAGATCTTTTGTTTTTAGCTTGGCCGAGGTATAATTAGCGGAACCTATTGTTTCAGCCCGAGCGGTAATACGCAAATGACCCGCATCAACTGTACTATTGTTTGCACTATTGGTATAATATTGAAGCTCATTGTTTCCCCAGCCCCACACTCCCTGACCAATATCATGCGACCATTTTGAATAGTCTATTGACGTGCCGTCAAATTCGTCTGACCAAACAAGTGAGTATTGAGCGCTTGCAAAAAATGATGATGCGAGGATAAAAAGCAATGAAAGTTGTTTCATATTTAAAGATTTACAAAGGTGTTTACTAAGTGTTATTGTATTTATTACAATAATATAACTTTTTTTGCTTTTTAAAAAATGTCCATTCCGCCTGCGTTTATTCAAAAGAAGGAGCAAAGATTGAAACCCAAGTTCTTGACCATTATCTTATTGTCTTTTGTACTAAAAGATATATTTGCGTATTTTTCGAAAAAAAAGACATATACATGGGCGCATCTTTCCAATTTTCAGATTATTTAATCTTTGTCCTTTACGCCATACTGATTCTTTTTGTTGGTTTGTGGGCGTCACGAACGAAAAAAGGAACAGAAAAGAGCGCTGAAGACTATTTTCTAGCGAGTAAATCTCTTCCGTGGTGGGCCATTGGGGCCTCATTAATTGCTGCGAATATTTCTGCTGAACAATTTATTGGAATGTCTGGTTCTGGGTACAAAGTGGGACTGGCAATTGCTTCATACGAATGGATGGCAGCGATTACATTAATTGTAGTTGGAAAGTTCTTCCTTCCTATATTTATTGAAAAAGGAATCTACACCATTCCAGGTTTCGTTGAAAAACGATATTCTAAACAATTGAAAACAATACTTGCTGTATTTTGGATTTCACTCTACATCTTCGTTAATATTGCTTCCGTTTTATATCTCGGAGCTTTAGCCCTTGATACAATCCTAGGAATTCCAATGATTTACGGCGTAATCGGATTGTCACTTTTTGCTGCGGCATATTCTCTTTATGGTGGCCTTTCTGCTGTTGCATGGACCGATGTGATCCAAGTTGTTTTTCTCGTATTTGGTGGTCTGGTAATTACATTTGTTTCTCTCGACATGGTCTCTGGAGGAGAGGGTGCTTGGGCAGGACTAAAGAAGGTATATGCGGAGGCTCCAGGTCGGTTCGCAATGATTTTGGACAAATCAAACCCCGAATACAAAAACCTTCCAGGTATTGCGGTATTGGTCGGCGGGATGTGGGTAGCTAACCTTTATTACTGGGGGTTTAATCAGTACATCATCCAAAGAACTCTGGCGGCAAAGTCTTTGAAAGAATCACAAAAAGGAATCTTAATGGCGGCCGGTTTGAAGCTAATAATTCCTTTGATCGTTGTGATTCCGGGAATTGCCGCATACGTTATGACTCAAGACGCTGAAACAATGAACGCGCTCGGAGAAGTTGGGCAACAAAACCTTCCTTCACTGGACTCCGCAGACAAATCCTATCCTTGGCTTTTGCAGTTCTTACCATCTGGAATTAAAGGATTAGCGTTTGCTGCGCTTTGTGCGGCTATCGTATCGTCTCTTGCTTCGATGCTAAATTCCACATCAACAATTTTCACAATGGACATATATAAACCCTATTTTAATCCTGAAGCCAACGATAAAGCAATGGTTAAAACAGGAAGGGTTTCTGCAGCAATTGCGCTTTTAATTGGTGCGATAATGGCTCCCCTCTTGGGAGGAATCGATCAGGCTTTTCAATTTATCCAAGAGTACACGGGAGTTGTGAGCCCCGGAATTCTAGCTGTATTCATTCTTGGACTTTTTTGGAAGAAAGCAACAAGTCGTGCTGCCATCTTTGGCGTGCTGCTCTCGATACCAATCGCAATGTACTTCAAGGTAGGGTCAAAAGGATGGATCGACCATCTGTTATTTGTTGATCTTCCTTTCCTACACCAGATGGGAATAACCGCTCTTCTTACGATGCTTACAATCATTATATATAGTTCCTTGCAACTAAAAGGAGGGACCGACGAAAAAGGAATCGAGCTATCAAAAAGTACATTTGAAACCTCCAAAACATTTAATATTGGGGCATTTGCAATCATGATCTGTCTGGTTGTATTGTACGCCTTATTTTGGAACTAATAAAACTAAAATCGATACTATGAACATGAAGGACCTAATCCGTGATTTTCCAAAGCAATTAGAAGAGGGAGTTGCAATATCAAATACCTACAAAGTTATTGTTGACGCTTCAGTAAGTAACATTGTGATTTGCGGGCTCGGAGGATCAGGAATTGGAGGAGAAATTATTAAAGAGTGCCTACGACCATACCTCAAACTACCGGTTGAAGTTTGTCATAGTTACTCACTTCCTGAATATGTAGACAGCAACACTTTAGTAATTGCATGCTCCTACTCTGGAAATACTGAAGAAACACTCAATGCCCTCGACGAGGCCATTGAGCGAAAAGCAAATATCATTGGAATCACCAGTGGGGGAGCAGTAAAAAAAATACTTCTGGAGCAAGGGAATCCTGTAATTACTGTACCTGGAGGGCTTCCTCCACGAGCAGCTCTAGCATACCCTTTGGTTCAATTGTTTGAAGTTTTTATCCAAAATAATTTCGTGAATGCTGAAATAAAAACACAACTTACTTCAGCAATCTCTTTTCTCGAAAAAGAACAATCCGAAATAAAAGCGTTAGCCTCCCAAATAATGGAGTTTTCCGACGACAACAAGTTGCTGTTTTATGGAGAAGATAAATTCCATCCTGTCATGCTTCGTGCGTGTCAACAAATCAATGAAAACAGCAAAGAATTGGCTTTTTTCAATGTAATACCTGAAATGAATCACAATGAAATTGTAGGATGGGCTGAAAAACCAAAAAACATCTCAGTTGTAATGCTCAGAAGCGATCTAGAAAATAGTCGAAATTCAAAGCGACTTGATATCACTCATGAAATTATTCTTCGTAAAAATGCCGTACTCGAAGTAAAAGCAAAAGGAAATAATTTCATTGAACAAGCATTCTACCTCATCCATCTAGTTGATTGGTTGTCGCTCCTAAAAGCTGAAAAAAAGTCTATTGATGTTATTGAAGTTGACGTGATAGACTATTTAAAAAATGAACTTTCAAAATAAATACGAAAATGGAAATCGCCATCATCGCTCATGACGGGAAAAAAGCAGAAATGGTTCAGTTTCTGAATGAAAACGCAAAGATACTTCACCGAAATGAAATCTCACTTGTATCGACAGGAACAACAGGAAATAAAGTTGAAAAAGCTGGATTTCAAGTAACAAAACTACTTTCTGGACCTGTTGGTGGAGATGCTCAAATTGCAGCACGAGTAGCTGAAGGAAAATGTCAGATGATAATTTTTTTCCGTGATCCTTTGGAGAAACATCCACACGAGCCCGATATATCAATGCTCATGCGCCTGTGCGATGTCCATAACGTTCCTTTAGCAACAAATCCTGCAACAGGAACAATGCTCTTTCAAGCGATTGGTGCTTGATTTGGAAGTACCGACTAATTCACAATTAGCGGTTTTGACACACTCTGATTGTCGTCTGAAACTACGACATCGTATTTTCCTTGATCAATGTCCTCTAAATTCAAAGTGACGCCCTTAGTTCCTTCAACATCTTTTGACAACAAAATACGTCCGAACGTATCGCGAATCGAAATCAAATAGCTCGATTTATTCTTCCAATCAATTGTCACTGTCTTTTTTGTTGGATTTGGGTACACATTTAAGCTCCTGTCAAGTTTGGAATTTTTATTGACGCCCATGACGATATAACCCCAAATCGAATCTACATATTCCGAATGATCAATAAAAGGGTTTCTGTTGTTTTGATAATCATAATAAATAATATTATTCCTGTTGCGTTCCCAATCATCAACTGGGTCTTCAATATGCCACTGATAAAGATCCGAAAGCTTAGCGTGAATCGGCTCATTTGTATAATTGTCCAATGGAATGCTATCAATAACCTCTAAATCTGGCTCGCCATTCGACCCTTCATAGCGTGTTGCCATATAAAAAATCATACGTGCGACGTCTCCTTTTACATTGTCGTTTGGCTTCCATACCCACTCAGATGAACTTGTATAGCTTCCTGTTGGGCCATCTCCATCAATATACTCAGTTGAACATTCTGCAAACCAACGGTTGTTTCTTGCTCCATTTACAGAAACGTCACAAGGTCGAAGCGCATGAACATCTGTACCAGGGCCCATAGAATTCCCAAAATCACCACGTGACTTTGCCCATACATGCTCTCTTGACCAGCCGGAACCCCCATTGTATTCCTGAGCCGCATCCACTGACCAGCCGGAATAAATAAGAAGCACTCGTGTGGGATCCAAAGTATCACGGTCTGTTTCTTTTAAAATGTCCCAAACATCAGTTCCAGAACTTGTATATGGAAACTCAATGTGATCTTTAATGATTAAATGCAATTTTGACTTTAAGCTGTCACCGGAATATCCAATAGCAGAATCATAATAACCTGTTGGAATTTGCGCGAAAATAAAATTGGATAGCACAAGGCTGAATAGAGTGAGTAATAATTTCATGTAGTCGTTTAAGTGAGTCAAAGATAGCTGAAATATAACAACTCATCACAGATTCAAATAATTCATAATCAAAACAAAAAAATACGCCTCACTCCCCTATCAAAAGCTAACATTCTAGAAAGTTATTCTATTGGTCACTTCCCGTCCCCTATCAAAAGCTAACGCTTTAGAAGACCATTCTATTGGTCACTTCCCGTTCCCTATCAAAAGCTAACGCTTTTTCTTACTTTAGTATAAACAATTGACATGGGGATACTTCGCACTCTCTCACTAACAAAATTGACTGGTCTATTCATTGCTATCGTCATCATTTCGAAAATCGTGGCGAATGGTGACTGGAAAAATGACCAGTCTATAATTGGGGGAGACGTTCGTGGATACTACGCATACCTTCCGGCCCTATTCATCAATAATGATCTTAAATTTCAAGATTTAGAAGTCTATAAAATGACCCGACCAGGCTACCAAGTATGGACAAAGCAAACCAAAGATGGAACACGATTCATAAAGTACACGTGCGGCATGGCAATAATGTACTCTCCTTTCTTTTTTATCGCTGACGCACTGGCCTCAAATCTTGGTGCAGCCCCTGATGGGTTTAGTTGGCCTTACCGAATTGCGTTAATTGTAGCTTCAATCTTTTACTTGTTAGTTGGGCTTATTTTCCTGAGTAAGTTCTTGTTGCGGTTTTTTAGCGAATATTCTGTCTCCATTGCCCTGATTGTACTTTTTCTCGGAACCAACCTGTACAATTATGAAACCAAACACCTCACCTACTCACACGGTTACAGTTTTGCATTAATATCACTATTCCTTTATGCTGCGCTCTCATGGTTTGAAAGCTTTCGTATACGCTGGGCAATCTGGATGGGAGTGAGCTTTGGACTTATGGTTCTTATTCGCCCAATTGATATCATATTTATAAGTTTTGTGATTCTATACGGAGTTACAACAATTGTTGATTTTAAATCACGCCTGAGACTTCTTTGGAAGTACAAGCTCCATATCGCGGTATTCATGCTGTTGTCTTTTTTAATGGTTCTCCCACAGCTACTTTATTTCAACTACATTTCAGGAAACTTCTTGTTTTACTCCTACAACGATGAATCTTTCTTTTTTGGAAGCCCCCATTTGTATGATACGTTGTTTAGTTTTCGAAACGGATGGCTCATTTATAGCCCTATTCTCATTCTAGCCATTATTGGTTTGTTTTTTATTCGTAAAAAATCAAATGCTCTTTTTTCTTTTACCATAATTACATCTATAACTTATTTCTACACAATTGCCTCATGGTGGTGCTGGTGGTATGTTGGATTCGGAAACAGGGCTTTTATTAATCTTTACCCAATACTCGCTATAGGTTTATGCACATTTATTGAATTAGTCAATAAAAAAGGCATTGCCATACGATGGGCCTTGAACAGTATTATTATAGGGCTAATTACATTAAATGCTTTTCAATCCTATCAGTTCGAAAATAATATCATCCATTGGGGATACATGTCCAAAGAAGCTTATATCGACGCATGGGGAAGAACACAGCCATCACAAACCCAACAAATGTTTTTACATGTCCCGGATTTAAAGGCAGCAAAAAAAGGAGAAAACCTTGTTTCGGTTCCTAACATTAAAATTTTAAAGCACATTAAAAATAATTTTGAAACGGACTCAAATACCGATTCATTGCTCCTATTAAATGTTCAAAATAACGACTCCTATAGCGGAAATCGAGCCCTTTATTATCCAAAAATGTCGGAATACATTGCGAATACGACTTTTACGGTTCCTGAAAATTCCACACATGTACATATAAGCTTCAAAGTAAAACGAGAAGATAAAATCCTGGCGGTTGTGGAAGGTGTAGACCATCCCTTTTATTTTCTTTCTGGTGAAATAGTCACTTTAGAAAATGACTGGGAACAAGTTGAATTGTTTGCAAAACTTCCAAAAGACAACAAAGTAAAACAACTCATGTTCTATGCCTGGAACAAGTGTTTGCTTCCGGTATGCATTGATGACCTGGAAATCAAACTGGTCAACTTCACATACAATGATCTTGAATATTAATTGGTAAAATATTTAAAAGAAAAAGTCGTGTTTGAATCTAAATTCAAAATGATTTTAAATCTTTGTTCTAATGATTACTATAGAACATGCTAACATCAACTATCTAACGAAGCAAGAAATAGAGCAAATTCATCAACTTATGGTGCAAGCCTATGCCGCGACTGAAACTGAAATCTGGGGTGATAATTACGTCAGAATGGAACTGGATGCGTTCATCGATTTACTCAAAAACAGCTGTATTCAATTGGCTCGTCTGCATGGAGAAATCGTTGGAAGTATTGCCACAACGCAAATCGACAAAGAATCGTATGGGTTTGGTCTACTTAATGTTCATGCATCAAAAAGTGGAAAAGGCATTGGAAAAATGCTCATAGAAGCCTCAGAATCATTTGCTTTAAAGAAAGGGGCAAAATACATGAAAATTGAAATCCTTCGCCCCTCGAATCTTGAGGTTCCTCAAAAAGTAATGCTTGCCAAATGGTATGCCTCTTTAGGTTATAAATTTGTGAAGTCACTGCGCTTTGAAGACCTGAAAGTATCTCAAGCAGAAAAAGCATTAAAGCTTATCGCTCCGGCACACTTCGATTGCTATATAAAATCATTGAGGCCCTAAAGAAAAACTATTTTCCAACCCGGAAAACAGGGCCTTCAATCATTCACGAAAAATCTCAACAATATTGGCTTTGATCTTGACACAAAGGTTGTGCGTCGGTAAATCGTTGTCATCCGTACCAAAAGGGTCTTCAATTTCTTCTGCCAATATTTCCATTGACACGAGAACATAAAAGAGAAACATCGCTATAATAATAGAATAATACCCAAAAACCGGAATAAAGGCCAATGGAATTGTCGTAACATAAATAAAAATGAATTTCTTCAAAAACAAACTATACGAAAATGGTATTGGTGTGTTTTTAATACGCTCACATGCACCTAAACTGTCGAGCAATGCATTCATGTTTTTGTCCAAAACAAGAAACTCTTCTTGACTAATTTTACCTTCTGACTTTAATTGCTGAGTGCGCAAATACATCTGTTGACTGATCGCATTTGGTACGTGTTCTTTCTTCGACAAATGAGCTGCTTCTTGTTCAGTTAATTCCAATTCACTATAAACTACGCCGTCTCTCAGATGTTCTTTCGTGGCAAACACAAAATTAGGTATCGCTGTTGTGAAAAAGGTCCGGTGCTCTTGCTCTTTGATTATCGAAGAAATTTTTATCGCCAAATTGCGCGTGTCATTTACTAAAGCACCCCATTTTTTTCTTCCTTCCCACCACCTATCATACGCTGTATTTGTTCGGAAGACCAGCAATAAAGAAATCACAAAACCAACAATCGAGTAAACGGACAATAAGGACTCCAACACCTCAATACCATCGAAATATTCAATCATTGCAAAAGAAAGAAAGGCTGAAAAAACGCCAATATAAATTATCTCTTTCCAAAGCATACGCAACGTATCACTCTTGTGCAGTGCAAAAATAAGTTTGAACCAATTTTTTGGGTTGTATTTAATCATACTTGCTTTTTCATGTGGTTTAACATCAATGACATCGTTGCAAATTGATAATTTGCAACCTCAATTTTTGGATCAGGGGTGTGGGTTTTTTCCGGTATACAAACGACCGTCATCCTCGCTGAAAGGGCTGAAATTATTCCGTTAAACGAATCTTCAATCACCAAACACTTCGAAGGGCTCACACCCAATTCTTGCGCAACTGTCAAATACACCGCAGGATGTGGTTTTCCAAACTCTTCATCCTCAGCGGAATGAACAACATCAAAGACAGAACTAATGCCCAAGGTATTTAGCACTGCTTCGATTAATACATTATAAGACGATGTTCCGAGGCCAAGCTTAATGTTTTTTGACTTCAAATATTCAAGCGTGTCAATAACTCCGGGCAATGGAACACCATTGTCCTCAATCAATGCAATCATTTTTTGGACAATCAAATTTTCTACATCTTTTACTGATAATCTTTCCCAGCCCACCTCTTGATGCCAATATGTAATCACTTCATCGATCCGCAACCCAACTGTTTTCTGAAAGTCTTTTTTCGTAATCATACAGCCTACAGAATGAAATGCTTCTTCCATGGCAATCTTCCAAAGAGGCTCTGAGTCAATTAATACGCCATCCATATCAAATATTACGGCTTTATATTTATTTGGATTTATCACTTTTTTGGGCAGATATTATACAACTTCATTTCACCAACTAGCGGATTTTTCTCGTCTGCCACAAAAATTGAATCTTTGTTTAAAACGACTATTGATTCACGCTGCGACATTGAATTAAATTTAAATGTTTTTACCGTTACTAATTTCCCATTAATCAGCTTCTTTACAATGTACCTGTCATAGGTCAATAAATAAAACCTGTCATTGTACTGATCAACTGCTGTAATCCCATCTCGCCACCATCCATTCTTTCCGATGAACGTGTATCCCGAACAGTACACTGTATAGTCTCCTGGACTCGTTGGAATCTTATAAATACGTGTGTTTCCTTTTGACGGGTTGGATCGGTCTTTGGTAAACAACCAGATCGAATCATTATAAAAAGCCATTCCTTCAGCGTCAAAATACATTGAATCCGATACAGGAGGAAATGATCGCTGTTCGCCGTAATTAAATTTAATGGTTTTTGCGCTCACTTCTGACTTTTTTAGCACATCCTTGATCGCAACTTTGTATATCTTCAGACCCAACCGTTTGTTTTCATTGTTACCAATGTCGCCAATATATATGAACTTATCATCAATCGTAATGTCCTCCCAATCTTTGTTTTTTGCATTCAAAACATCCACCTTTCGTATTATTTCCCCCTTTAGTGTAAGTAGATAAAGCCTACTCTTTCCGCCACCATCATTAAATGCAATTAGCGTTGTATCATTCAACAACTCCAATCCTGAAATTTCCGCAAGAGATTTTGACAGATCATAGTTTTTTATCAACTGGGCAGAGGCAGAAGCTCCAAGCAAGAGAAATCCAATTATCACGGCCAATGTTTTCATGACACTACCTTTAAATGTACCACATCTATTCTGTTGTGGCTTACTTCTTCTATTTCCATCAAAAGCCCTTCTACCTCAAGTCTCGTGCCAGCCTTGGGTATATTTGCTACATGATGAATTATAAATCCTCCTAATGTCTCATACTCTTCATTTTCACTCAATGTGAATTCATATGTATCATTTAAGTAATCGATTTCCAAACGCGCAGAAAACCGGTATTCATTTTCTCCTAATTTTTCTTCCAACAAGTCTTCTGTATCAAACTCATCTTCAATTTCTCCAAAAATCTCTTCAATCACATCCTCTATCGTAACAATTCCAGATGTTCCCCCATATTCATCAACGACAACTGCAATGTTCCCGCTACTCTTCGTGAAAAGTTCTAAAAGTTCCTTTCCTGGAGTTGCCTCAGGAACGAAAATCATTGGAAGCAGAATCTGTTTAATTTCCTCTGGTTTTTTAAAGATTTCAAATGAATGCACATAACCGATAATGTTATCAATGTTCTCCCGATATACAAGTATTTTTGTCTTTCCAGTATCAATAAATTTTTGCTGTAACTCTTGAATTGAATCCTCAATTTCAACAGAAATTAACTCTGTACGAGGGACCATACAATCACGCGCCTTAACCGAATCAAAATCCAAAGCATTTTGTAAAATTTGCATTTCATTCCCAAACTCTTCTTCATCTTTCATTCGATCGTTTATATCTTGCACATAATGCTCTAAATCCACTTTCGAAAACACCTTTTTATCGGTTTCGCTATCAATCCGAAACAACTTCAATACTGCACTACTTATTGCTGAGATAATATGTGTTGGAAAATAAAGAATGCCATAAATAAATAGCATTGGAACTACCGTATATTTAAGATATCCATTTGGGTTTATTTGAACGATGGCTTTTGGTAAAAATTCAGCGACAACAAGCACAAGAGCTGTTGAAAAAACCGTTTGAATAAACAAAACAATAGCGGTAGTGTGTATACCCCAGCCATATATAACTGGCTCTAAAACGTCAGCAGAACACAATCCAAAAAAGACCAGAGAAATGTTGTTTCCAAGTAAGAGCATTGCAATAAAATGCGCCTCGTTTTTATAAAAAACCCCTAAAACTTTGCTGCTAAGTGTTCCTTTGGATTTGTCCAATTCGATTTTCAATCGATTGGAAGATATATACGCTATTTCCAGCCCTGAAAAAAAAGCTGAAAACACAAGAGTGATAATAATACCAATAAAGGAAGCTTCCATGTATTGTGGTTACACGATGAAAGATACAAATTCTCGTGAACTAAAGAACATCATGCCCAATATCCCTCCGGAAAAATGCATTTTCAAACTCAATTTTCCCAACTGATTCATACGACTTTTTTAATGCTGTTTTGAGGTCTTTACCATAAGATGTTACTGCCAAAACACGGCCGCCTGATGTTGATACAACTGGACCATCTGGTGTTGTTCCTGCATGAAATACAATGGAATCAGTAATGGAGTTAAGACCAAAAATTTGTTTTCCTTTTTGGTACTTTTCAGGGTATCCTCCTGAAACCATCATTACTGTTGAAGCGCTTCTTTCATCAAACTGCACGTCTCTTTCTGAAAGTGTATTCGTTGCCACGCCTTCAAATAAATCTAAAATATCAGATTTTAATCGAGGTATTACCACTTCTGTTTCAGGATCTCCCATACGGCAATTGTACTCAATCACGTAAGGTTCATTTTTCACATTAATCAGTCCGAAAAAGATAAATCCCTTGTATTTAATCCCGTCAGCCTTCAACCCTTTGACCGTAGGAATGATTACTTGGTTTTTAATTTTGTCTAAAAATGTTGGGTTTGCAAACGGAACTGGAGAAACAGCTCCCATTCCTCCTGTATTTAACCCTTTATCGCCTTCGCCTATGCGCTTGTAGTCCTTCGCTTCTGGCAAAATTTTATAGGCGTCACCATCTGTAATTACAAAACATGACAGTTCTACCCCATCAAGAAATTGCTCAATTACAACACGTGAACTTGCCTCTCCAAATTTAGCGTCAGCCAGCATGTTTTTCAACTCGGCCTTTGCCTCATCTAAATCTTCAAGAATCAGGACTCCTTTTCCTGCAGCCAAACCATCGGCTTTCAAAACGTACGGTGATTTCATAGCGTCCAAAAACGCATAACCCGCTTCTAAGGTATCTTTTGTAAATGTTGCATATTTCGCCGTGGGGATGTTGTGTCGGCGCATAAATTCTTTTGCAAAATCTTTGCTCCCTTCGAGCTGAGCCGCTTCTTTGTTCGGACCCACAACGGCCACTTTCGCAAGTGCTTCATCCGCTTCAAAAAAATCGGCTATTCCATTAACAAGTGGATCTTCTGGGCCAACTACTACAATATCTATTGCATTCTCGATAATAAAGGCCTTGATGCCTTCAAAATCATTTACAGATAAGTTAATGTTTTTGCCATGATTCTTTGTTCCAGCATTTCCTGGGGCAATAAATAACTCTTCAAGTATTGAACTTTCTGATATTTTCCATGACAGTGCATGTTCTCTCCCTCCGGATCCTAGCAATAAAACGCGCATAAATTCTAATTAACAGTGTGCTAAAATTGATTCAAACATGGCTTTCCCATCTAAGTTTGAAAGCTCTGCATCTGCAGCTCTCTCAGGGTGTGGCATCATTCCGAATACATTTCTTGCTTCATTGCAAACACCAGCAATGTTATTAATGGATCCATTCGGATTTACATCTCCAGAAACTTCTGCCTGCTCAGTACAGTATCGAAACAAAACTTGATTGTTCTCTGTCAATCTTGCAATCGTTTCATCTGAAGCATAATATCTTCCCTCTCCATGTGCGATCGGAATCTTATATGCTCTATCTGGATTTAACCCTTTTGTAATCCCTGCAGTTGTCGGTTCAGGTTTTAAATAGACATTTTTACAAATAAACTTTTGGTTGTCATTGTGTAACAATGCTCCATCCAATAAGCCAGACTCAGTTAAGATTTGAAACCCATTACAAACTCCAAGTACATACCCACCATTTTCGGCGTGTTTAATGACCTCCGTCATAATCGGAGAAAGCTTTGCAATCGCTCCAGACCGAAGGTAATCCCCATAAGAAAACCCCCCAGGTAAAACAACAAAATCAACCCCTTTTAAATCTGCCTCTTTGTGCCACAAACGCTCAACTTCTTGACCAAGTAAAGATTCAAGAACATAAATCATGTCCTCATCGCAATTGGACCCTGGGAAAGTTACTACTCCAAACTTCATTTTTATTTGTTTTAATGTGGGGGAACTGATGTATCCCTAATTTACTGATTTGATTCCTAATCGAATACAAAATTACGATTATTCACTTGCCAAAAAGTATAATGGAAAGAAAAATTTACACACCGAAAACAAAAACAACACATAAAAAACTATCGTCGTTGAATTTTTGAGATTTCTGTACCCAAAAGCATAAGGAAAAATAAACATAAGAGGTACAATCAAAACGCTAAGTACTTCCTTTTTCTGAAATAGCAGGTAGGCTATTAGGGCCATAAAGAAGGAAAAACTTAGTAAAACCAATATAACCTTAAACAGCTTTTTCAATCGAATTGAGCTTTTCTGTAATTTTTCTCTCAACCCATTTAAAGAGAGAAAAAACAAAAGTACAACGATAGCCCCTAGTACAATAAGTTCTTTAAACCAGGTCTCAAAAGTAGCCGAACTAAGGTGGTCATTTGTTAGCTCAATTTGAAAAGTCAACTTATATATTCCTGCATAAACCAAAGGCAAGATTAAACCTATGAGCGTCAATATTAATTCACGAAAAACAAAAGGCCGAATCACCCAAATAATCCAAAATAAAAAAACAACAAAGCAGAGCATCAAAGGATCAAATGTAAGTGCCAAACCAACCAAAAACGCTGCGTTAAAAATTAAACTTCTTGCATCTTCATTTTGTTTTAATTGCAGCAATTGAGATAAGGAAAGAACAAAAAAAGTTTGAGCAACCCCCCAGCCATCGAGAAAATAGAACGAATGAAAAAAACTTGTTAACACAACATACAACAGCGCAGGTAAATATGTGTTTCGCTCCATAAAACCATTTCTATTGAAAAACATATTAATAAGAACGGCGTTTAGCATCACAAGTGCCCCTGCAATCAACTGAGACAACACGGATGTTTGTGCGATAATTTTATCCCAAAATCCGAAAACCACATTTGTGTCTGCAATGTGATGACTGCCCCACACATTAAGCGCAGCATATCCAACAATTATAAAGGGTAAAAGCAGGAGTACATACGATCTATTTCCGAAGAATATTCTAACCACATCAACGAAGATACATTTTTTATTCGCTCTTTTTTGCTTAGTAATTATCATAATTCTATCTTTAAGCCTTCTCAAGAAAAGAGATGTAATTTAACCCTAAAAAGGACAGGCTATGGCAACGGCAAGATATTCAGATAGTGACTTACAAGAGTTCAAAGATTTAATTAATGGTAAGCTGAAAGAAGCAAAAGAAGACCTTAACTTATTAAAAGGCTCTCTGTCTCATAGTGATGATCACGGCACAAATGATACGGGAAGGTCTTTTAATATGATGGAAGACGGTTCAGACACATTGTCTCGAGAAGAAGTGGCACAATTGGCTTCGCGTCAAGAGAAGTTTATTGCAAGTCTAAAAAACGCTTTAATGCGTATAGAAAATAAAACTTATGGAATCTGCAGGGTAACGGGGAAACTAATAAAAAAAGAGCGGCTGAAGCTGGTTCCTCATGCAACCTTAAGTATTGAAGCAAAAAATGCACAAAGTTAAAGTTCTGTGAAAAAAAACCTTATCATCGTTACGATTATCGTAACGATTGTTCTTGTGTTTGATCAGGTCCTCAAGATTTACATCAAATCCAACTTCTCCCCAGGAGAAACACACCCATTAATTGGTGATTGGTTTGTTCTAGAGTACATAGAAAACCAAGGAATGGCATTCGGAACAACCTTCGGTTCTTCCATCTGGGCGAAACTTGCATTGAGCCTATTTAGAGTCGCAGCAATCGTCGGTATTGTCTACTACTTGATCAAGCAGGCTAGAACTAAAATTCGTTTGGAATTTCTAATTGCAGTTGGATTAATTCTTGCGGGAGCAACTGGTAACCTAATTGATTCAATGTTTTACGACTACCTTTTCCCTGTGGACCAATACTTAAACTGCCATCTTGAATACAACCTGCTACCTGGCTCAGGAAATTATTATAATTGTGACTATTACGGCATTACTGAACGCACAGAAATACGGCACACCGGGTTTCTTTTTGGAAATGTAGTAGACATGTTTCAGTTCCGAGCAACATGGCCACAATGGATGCCTTGGATCTCTGGAAAGGAGGTTTTTCCTGCTATTTGGAACGTCGCAGACGCATCAATTACTCTTGGTGTTGTTCTTGTTTTTTTGAGACAACGCACTTACTTTCCCAAAGATAAAAATCAAGAAAAAAAGCGCTTTGCATTAAATGTTCCGTGGAAAAAAAAGACCTCTAACAATATCCCTCCAGAAACAGAGGAACAAAATGCTTCTGACACAAAGCAATAGTAGTTCAAGCGGCCACCTGTGATTGCAAAAATTAAAATCTAAACGTAACACCCCCCATTGCTTGAAACGACTGGACTGGCGCATTGTACCACCTTTGATAACGTTGAGATGCAAAGTTGTTAAACTGTATGAATGCAGATACTCTTTTGCTGTACCTGTATTCAACCCCAAAATTCGCGTCAACAATAAAATTTAATGTTTTAATATATTGATTGTTTTCCAATGTTACTCCCTCACCCGGACCGAAAACCAAGGCTTTGCGCCCATGCTCTAAATCAAGATCAAGATTCAACAAAAATTTATCAAATAAATTGTAAGCTCCCCGAAGCACAACTTGTAATTGTGGCAAGTTCCACGCATAACTATTGTTGTTAAGTGTATATGAATTCAAAAGACCCAACGCATCAATTTTTAGTTTTTCATTCAACTGATAGGCGATAGACCCCTCAATAAACGCAACGTTCATTGTATCATAAACAACTTGAAACTGATTCCCTATTGAATATACAGTGTCTGTAACAAACAATGCTTTGTTTTTGATGTTTGAAAAGCTTACACCAACATTGAAACTCATTTGCTTGCTCAATGTTCCTTTTACACCACCAAAAAAATCTATTGATGTATTTTCATTTTTTAGCTGCACATTAGAGAGAATGAACTCATTTTCGCCTGTCAAACTCTTAAATGATGTTTGCTTCATTCCTCCTCTTAAGCCGGCATATGGAATCAACATATCATTGAGCATGCTGTATTTAATCTCAAGATCCGGATAGATATGTGCGTTTACTTTATCAAGGCTGTTAAACACCAAATCAAGCCCTATTTTGGCTTTAAAACGATCATCTTGAAGGTGTGTTGTAATCGTTGGGTGCCAATTTACGAGAGTATTGTTCGAAACCAAGCCAGTGTACAAAGCAGTTAAACTTGAGTCCGGAACACCATACTTATAACCGTTGTAATTGACATTAAAATCAACCGCATAGGTCTCCTTCCCCTTTTTGATTTTTGCTCGCGAACTCAATGAGAAAAAGTTCTCTCGGGCTCTCCAGTCGCGTTCCAACTCAACTTTTGGTCGAAGAGAAACAAAATTGTTATAATTCAATCCAACACTATAATTCAACTTAGCACTGTCTTTCCGGTGAGAAAAAAATGACGTGCCGAAACCCCAATCATTGTATCGTTGGCGTATCGTCTGTGAATCAATCGTATCTGCATCTGTTGGATATGCATAATAGTGCAGCCCTTGATTGTCGTAATGGACATCTCCCCGAAGAGAATACCGTTTTTCATTAATTCCTCCGTAGAGACCAACACCGGTTCTGTCGAATTGTGCAGGAGCATATCCCTTTAAGTTCCCAAATGAGCTAAGGTGCTTAGCATGCGCCCCATAAATGTATTTCCTTGAGCGCTTTGAATCAAAGTAATATTCTCCGAGTGGCATCAATTCTGTTCCTACACCTGCTTTTATATAAGAGCTATACAATTGAGAAAGCCGCTCTTTGGTGCTAATCGAAGCTGGAGTAATTACTGAAACTTCCGATTCGACTTCGAACTTTAATTCAAGCAGCGGAAACGCTACCATAGGTGTTGAAATCGACGTATCTACAACACGAGGAGTTAATCCGGTTCTGTATGCCTTTTCAACTTCACGGCTTCCTGTAACCTCAATTTCATGGCCCTGTCCAAGCAACGATGTTGTGGCAAACACGGCTCCAAAAGCAACTATGTATTTTCTATTGGTCCCCATTACTCTTCGTCTATTTCTATTGTTTTTTCCTCTGCCTCCTCAATTTCCTTTGAAACATTTTTTAACTGCATCAATTCGTCCCAATATTGATTCGCCTGATCAATAATGCCGTCATCGCTAATTGGATAATGTTGTTGAATTGACTTCAAATCGCTTTCTGCTTGAAACAAATTATTCTCATTCATATATACCCTTGATCGTAAAATCAACCCTTTCGCCACCCAATAATTGTACTTTGGTTTCATTTTTAACAATCCTGAAATTTCATCATGTGCATCGTCCAATTTGTCTTCTTGAAAAGCAATGTCTGCAAGACAATATCGAGCCTCTGCTCCCATATATGTAGTAGTCGTTTTTACCAGCCAGTTTAAAGACGGTTTTGCCGCCTCAAATTGTGTAAGACTATAATTTGATAGTGCAACAGCATAATGTGCTTCAAGTTGAAAATCTCCATTTACCTGAGAGTTGGAAATCACTTTTTCGCCATATACAATCGCATTTTGCCAGTTTTCTATCTGATAATGACAACGCATTAAGCCTAATTTTGCATTAAACGATCGTTCTGGATTTTTTGCAGACTGTTCAAGTCTTTGGTAGTATAAAATTGCCGCTTCAAATTGACCTTCATTGTATAAGTACTTTGAAACTCGAACTGCTTGCTGTTCTGTATAGATGGTATTGTTGTTTTCATTAAGCGCTTCACGATATATCACAATTGCATTTTCCATATCGTCCAATTGGAAATAACAATTCCCGAGATAATCCTGAACCTCAGCTCTATAACGTCCACTCGGAAATTTTTTAATATAAGACTCAAGTTTTGGGATTGAATTTCTATACCGCTGCTCATCAGACAAAATACTATCATGATAGGCTTCAATTGCAGGAATGTAATATAAGTTTTCCTTTTCATCAGCACTGAATTCAAAACATGGATATTCTTGCGCTAATGCTTCAATCTTATTTGGTGCGTTAATTGCCAAATACAATTCTTTTAGCCCTCCTGCAATACGTGTACAAACATCATTATTTGTTTGCCCGTATGCTCCAATGATGTCTAAATACTCTTGCTCTGCTTGGGCAAATTCATCCTTTTTAAAGTAAAGGTCTGCCACATTGATCCGCGCATCAAGGTAAAGTCCCGATTCTGGATAATCAAAAATGATTTTATTGTAATACTGAAGAGCTTTTTCATAATTGCCATTCGAAAAATAGGTGTCCGCTACCGCTTTCACCGACGGTAACAAATACACTGACTCAGGATAATTGTTGATGATATCCAGTAAAGAAACAATTTTTTCAACTGATTTATCTTGCATATAACCATAGGTCTTTGCAATGTAAAATAAAGCTTGATCTTCAAACCCTGAGCGAAGATCGACGACCTTTTTATAAAATTTTATGGCTTGTAGGTTTTCTTTTAAAACAAAGTATGAATCTCCGATTCGCATGTAGGCATCTGCTTGCTTTTGCTTTCCCTCTGGAGACGACGTAACAAAACTTCTGAACGCTTCATTCGAGCGCTGTAACATGGCGATTCGTTGTAACTTTTTCCCCGCTTTATGATAAGCGTCTGCTTTGTTCAAGTAGGAGTATCCAACGCTATACATCGCCTCTTGTTTTAATCCAGGAGCAGTTGTTATTGGCAAAAGGCCAAAACGCTTATAAAGTTCTATTGCTTTGTCGTAATTCTTAAGTCTGTAATAAGAATCCGCAATCCAGTATACCGCCATACCAGAAATCGATGGATCAATTGGATATGTTTCAACGCGTTCGAATGACTTTATAGAATTCTTAAAGTCGTTTTTTTGATAGCGCTCAACACCCTGATTAAATGTTATTAATTGATATGCTTGCTTGAGTCGAACATTTTTGCTTGGTAATTTGTCCAAAGAAGCAAGAGCCTTTGAATAATTGTTGGTGCTCAAATAAACATTGACTAAATACTGGTAAATATCCTCCCTTCGTTCGGCATTCGGATAGCTAGTTAAATACAATTCAAATGCTTCGACCGCTTCATTGTATGGATTAATATCTAATTGATAACAAAGTACAGCATAATTGTAAAGGGCGTCCTCTTGAATCACGGGGTTTTTTTCAATGAATGCTGCGCCCTCGAACGCCGATCGTGCCGATAGTTTATTGTCAAGCTTTAGCATGCATTCTGCAATGTGATAATAAGCTATTTGCCCCAGACTGTCCTCAATCTTTTTTACTTTATTAAACATAGGTATCGCATCGCTGAAATATCCGCTTTTGTATTGTGCGTAACCCAAACGGTAATCCTCTTCGCGTGTTGTCTTGCTTGACTTATTGTGCTTTTCCAAATAAGGAACAGCCTCGTCAAATTTGCCAATACGATAAAATGCGTCACCGATCAATAGATTCATTTCATTCTCATCAATTTTCCCCTTTGTTCCAGCAACCAAGGAGGCATACTTTGTAACCTCCACATACTTTCCTTGCAAGTAATAAATCTGAGCAATGTAGTAAGGGACAAATCCTCCGAACTTCTCATGGGACTCAAGTTTTAAAAACCCTTCAAGAGCTACCGCATATTTCTCTTTTTGATAAGCAATATGAGAATAGTAATACATTGCGGGAGCGGCGTACTGTGAAGTATCATCCTTAATCTCAACAAATGCATTTCTTGCAACATCAAAATTTGTTTCTTTAAAATTGGCGTATCCAACTTTAAAAAAATATTCCGCTCTATCTTCTTTTTGAACATCCTGAACATTCAACATTTCAAACCACGCCAATGCATCAACCCATTTTTTCTTGTAATAATAGAATTTTCCTAATCGAAAATTAATGTTGTTGCGGTAAATGCTCTCCGGATAATTTTTGTTAAATGATTTTAACAGGCTTACTGCATCATTGTTGTAAAGTTCAATTGCAGATAAAGCCTCATAATACAATGCCTTGATGTACATGGGATCCTCTGGTCGTTCAAACCCATCAAGAAAAACCCTAAACTCTCGCCTTGCAGCACCAAATTGTTCTTTCTCAAACAGCTCTTCAGCCCGATAAAAGTTTTCGTACTCACTATTGTACTTCTCTGATGTTTGTGCGGAGAGGCTGAGAGATATTAGTACCGAAAGAATTAAAAGAATTCTATTCATTTTTTCACTGCTTTAGAATCAAGTAAATTTACTTTAGATAATAACCACTATCTGCCAGTATTATAAAAGTTTTAAACGCGTTTCTGTTAAGATTATTTCGGGAATAATGATCAAACTCTATGCGGTTATCGCCACCTTTACATCAAAGATTTCCATTTGTGAGCAGTTTAATTGAAATAAAGTTAGGAGAAATTTGCCAAAACAAGTCCGTTGTTTTAAATGACATTAATGTCGATATTAAACCAAATGAATTTGTATACTTGATTGGTAAAACGGGAAGTGGAAAAAGTAGCTTGCTCAAGCTGTTGTACGGCGAATTAAAACTGTCGGGGGGTACCGGCCACATTGATAATTTTGATTTGAATGCTTTGCGTAAAAGAGATATTCCAAAACTGCGAAGAACCCTTGGAATTGTCTTTCAAGACTTTCAATTATTAACAGACCGATCCGTATTGGGAAACCTACTGTTTGTAATGGGAGCCTCTGGTTGGAAAGACAAAAAAGAAATGCATAAACGAGCAAAAGAAGTGCTGCAGTTGGTTGGTGTGGAAAATAAAATTAACTCTATGCCATTCGCCCTCTCTGGCGGCGAACAGCAACGTGTTGCAATTGCTCGAGCACTCTTAAATCGCCCATCACTAATTTTGGCAGATGAGCCCACTGGAAACCTCGACCCAGAAACATCAGAAGAAATAATGCGTTTGCTGCTGGCAATTAGTAAAGAAGAAAAAACATCTGTTTTAATGGCAACTCATGACATGTCGATGGTTGAAAAATATCCTGGTCGAATCCTTCGTGTAGAACAAGGGACAATTCGTGAAGTAAACACAATCAATCAATTTGATCCACTTTCTTCTTTTAATCCTAACGAATAAATAAGCGTCACTTATTGAACAAATTTTACTTCAAAAAGTTTTGCCCAATATTTCCCTGTCATGTATGTTTTGCCATCCAATTCATTGTGTGCAATGCCATTCAGCACGTCTCCAGACCCTCTGCCTCGCCCTTCAAGGATTGAACAGTCTATTTCTTCAAGGATTTTTCCTGATTCAGGATCAATAGCAACTACCACATTAGTTTGATAAACGTTTGCATATATTTTTCCATCGATAAATTCCAACTCATTCAAGGCTACAATTGGACCTTTGTCATTGTACACATCGATAACTCGCTCTACTTGGAATGATTCGGGATTTCTAAATGTAATCCGCTCTGATCCATCCGACATAATCAGTGATTTTCCATCATTGCATAGGCCCCAACCCTCTTGACCCACAAAATTGAATTCGCCATCAAGTTGAATGTAATTCTCATTCAACTTGTAAATAAAACATTTTCCTTCCCTCCAGGTTAATTGATAGACAAGACCGTTCATAACCGTAATTCCCTCACCGAAATAGTTCCCATCAAGACCCAGTGTTAAACCGTCTTTATCCATTCCATCCTCCAAACGAATCCTACAAACTCTGGAACTTCCATATTGTCCTGTCCCTTCATACAGGTCTCCATCATAAAAATCAAGTCCCTGTGTATAATTCATCATGTTATGTGGGTACTCTTTTACAACTTCAGCCTTTCGTTTTACAGGAGAAATATCTGAAAGAACCCGTAAATAACGGCTGTCTGTAAACTCTTTACCATCACTTGCTGTAGATAGCAATTGAATTGTCGATGTTCCCACTCGATCTGGAACAAACGTTACAGAAAGATCTCCTTTCGGAGCTTTCCACGACTTCAATACTTTTCCCAGATATACAACTTCAAGCTTTTTAATATTGTCTTCAACAAGCTTGATTTTTAACTCTGACTCTTTACCAACAAACGTGCCGGGGTCGCCCTTAAAATCAAAAATAGCAGCTGATGGTCTGATTGAAAAATCAAGAGGTTCATCCTTCAACAGCGGAAGCAACAATATCGCTCCACCCACAACCACAATGAGCAAGACAACTAAATATTTTTTCATCCTTTATTAAGTAACGATTCTATTTCTGATGCATCAATTCGGCCATGTGATGCATGGTATATTACGCTTTCTTCTTTCACCACTATAACTTGAGGGGACTGATGAGTTACGCCTGTAAGATCGGCAATTTCGTTTGATACGTCTCTGTGATTTAAAAGATCTAAAAGGTAAATCTGTGCATACTTACTGCCCAAAGACCATTGGCTCTCAAACCGATTCAAAGCAGCCGTTGATATTCCGCAGCGCGTACTGTGCTTGAATAAAACGATCGGCTCCCTTCTTGATGACCTCATCACTTCATTTAACTGATTTATTGACTCCAATGCGCACCACATCAACTTGTGTGAGCTATTATTTGATGAAAACATACCCATTACATTCCTGACGTAAATTGACGCAAAAATCGAACATCATTCTCAGAATACAAGCGAAGATCATTTACCTTATACTTCAATTGAGCTATTCGCTCTACCCCCATACCAAAAGCAAATCCAGAAAACGTTTTACTGTCAATATTACTTGCCTCTAAAACATTTGGATCAACCATTCCACATCCAAGAATCTCAAGCCAGCCCGTATACTTACAAACATTACATCCTTTCGAATTGCAAATAGTACAAGAAACATCTACCTCTGCGCTCGGCTCAGTAAAAGGAAAATACGACGGCCGCAGACGGATTTGCGCATTCTCACCAAACATCTCTTTCGCGAAATACAATAATGTTTGCTTTAAATCAGCAAACGAAACATTTTTATCTATATAAAGTCCTTCAACCTGATGAAAAAAGCAGTGTGCGCGTGCAGAAATTGCCTCATTGCGATATACCCGACCTGGAGAAATTGTTCTTAAAGGAGGTTGAGAATTTTCCATCATACGAACTTGCACCGATGAGGTATGTGTTCTCAAAGCAATCTCGTCTTTCGGTGTTTTTCCTTTTTCGATAAAGAAAGTATCCTGCATGTCTCTTGCCGGATGCTCTGCGGGGAAATTAAGTGCAGAAAAATTGTGCCAATCGTCTTCAATCTCTGGCCCTTCAGAAACAGTAAAACCAATACGAGAAAAAATTTCTATAATCTCTGATCGAACCAATGATAAGGGGTGTCTAGTACCAATCTCTATCTGGTCGCCTGGTCGCGAGAGATCTAACTTTTTCGCTGTTTTTGATTTATTTTCAACGCGATCTTTGAACGCATCAAATTTTTCTTGTACGAATTCACGCAATCCATTTATGAGCTGTCCAGCTTCGCGTTTTTGACTTTGATCTACATTTTTTAAATCTGTAAACAACGCTTTTACTTTGCCTTTTGATCCTAAAAAACTGATCCTAAACGCTTCAAGTTCCTCAATTGTGTTGACGGCGTACTTTTCTGCTTCTTCGCGTATTTCTTTAACTTTATGCTCCATTCCAACTCGTAACTCCAACCACCACATCTCTAGTAAATTTCGATGCGTAGATCAGTTATTTGTAACTTTTTATCTCATTAATTTGTTCTATTATTGTAACCAACGAACACTTTACGGCGTACGAAGTTAAGAATTAAGCACTAAAGTTCTTTTATATAATCTAAATAGATTATCTTTGAAAGTCGTTGTTTATTAGGAAAGACATGAAAAAGTTCGGAGTTAAATTAGGGTTTTTAGCGGTTGTGTTACTCTCAATCGTTCTACTACAAGCGTGTAAAAACGACAATGCGTCTATTGTGAAAATCTTTGTGCGCTCTGCAAGCAACGATGTTGTTCAAGGTGCAAGAGTTGTAATTATTGGGGATGTTTCATCAAATCCCCCTACAATGGCCTATGTAGACACTGTATATACCAACGCATCTGGTTATGCTTCTTTTAATGTCCAGCCATACTATGATGCCGCTGGTGAAGAAGAAAACCCTGTTGCTTACTTCGATATAATTGCTCAACAAGGAGAGAAACAAACGAGTGGATCAATTAGAAGTCGCGTACACACCACAGCAATAGAAACTGTGGTCCTTCCAAATTAAAAACATACTATGAAAACAAATAAATACATTTTTATCGGCCTTTTCTCTCTTTTCGCTTTCACAATGCTTTTTGCATGTAGAACAAAAGGTGAAACAATTGCAAAAATTCAGATTAGAGATGCGAATGGTGACCCTGTTTCAGCCGCACAGGTCGTGCTTTACGGTCAGTCAACAACATCGCAGGCGTCAGTTTTTTTCGATACCACATCTTCCAATGCTGTTGGTGAAGCAATCTTCAATTTTGATAATGAATATCAATTGGGGCAAGCAGGAGTTGCTGTGCTCAATATAGACGTTCAGAAAGGAACTGCTAGTGGTTCGGGAATTATTAAAATTGAGCCTGAAGCAATCTCCGAAGAGACAGTATTCGTCCAGTAACATAATTCTCGACTACAATCAATCAAACGTTGAATGCATTAATTCATCCTGTTCTGGTTTTACGAATAAATAATGTCACTTTCATCAACCAGGTGGCCTCCCTGCATTTTTAAAAAGAGTTGTATCAATGCTACAACATCTTTTTCACAATATACTTTTATTCTCTCCAGGTCTCCATCTTCGTAATAAACGCGGGCAACATCTGCCCCTGATATGTCGTCTTTTGGGGTGGGAATATCAAAAACATGACACAACAGTGAAAGTGAAGTATATGCTTTAAAATCACCAAACTTCCACAGCTCCATCGTGTCCAAATGTCCTGTTTCCCATGGTTTTTTCCCCGCAATATCTAGTGTGCTTGGCAAGCGCACTCCATTGATCAACATTCTTCTGCAGATATATGGGAAATCAAATTCTTTAGCATTGTGCCCACATAAAATTGAATACGGTGAATTATAATGCTCATCTAAAAGACGCTTAAATTGCCTTAAAAGCGTTTCCTCGTCGTCATGATAAAACGACTTCATCCTAATTTGGCGGCCTGTAGATGTTTGTGATACAAACCCGACAGAAATACAAATTATTTTTCCAAACTCTGCATAGATTCCTCCACGCTCACCATAAAGGTCTTCAAAACTTTTGTCCGCCTTCTGTAAAAACCGTGTTTTCCCTTCAAAAAGCTCTTGCACATATTGATCAACATCTGAATACCTATAGACCTGCGGAACCGTTTCTATATCTAAAAACAAAACTTTCTCTAATTGCACTTTCTCTAACATTCTTTCAATTAATGAATTGGTTGTTATCTTGAATTTAGTGAAATATTGCAAATCAAACATAAAAAAGGCAAATTTGTATAAACCCTAGAAATGGCGGAGGATTTTATAAAAATAACGGGAACAAAAAGTGAGATCTATCAAGCTTTAATTCCACAAATTCAAGCCTTGGTAGGCGCAGAGTCAGACTTTACAGCAAATCAAGCAAATATAGCTGCTGCCGTTAAGGAAAGTTTTGATTTTTTGTGGGTCGGATTTTACAATGTAAAAAGTGACTCCTTGGTTCTTGGCCCTTTTCAGGGGCCTGTTGCTTGCACCAGAATAAAAAAAGGAAATGGCGTTTGCGGAAAAGCTTGGGCAGAAAAAAGGCCCGTCGTTGTTGATAATGTTAATCTTTTTCCAGGGCATATCGCTTGTAGCTCCAAGTCTAAAAGTGAAATCGTTATTCCATTAATTAAAGAATGTGAAGTTGTTGGAGTTTTAGATATTGATAGTGAGCAGCTTGCTGCTTTTAACAATGAAGATTTGTTGTATTTAAATGAAATTTGTGAATGGTTTGTAAATACATTGTAATTGCTTTAGTAGGACTCATTGTGTCCTCTTGCGCTCAAATCGGTACAATTAATGGTGGAGAAAAAGACATTGCTGCACCCAAACCAATCATAGAAAAAACTTTTCCGCAAAACGAGACGGTTAATTTCAAAAGTAACACCGTCACAATACCATTTGATGAATACTTCAAACTTGTCAACCCTCTAAATAACATACAAATAATTCCCCCACATGCCTCGTTGACTTCTTCAGTTAAGAGAAAAACTCTTCATATCACATGGGATGATACATTAGAATCAAATACCACTTATGCCATCTATTTAACCAACGCAGTAAAAGATTTAACCGAAGGAAATGATACCATCATTCAATACGTTTTCTCCACTGGGTCTTTTTTAGACACCCTATCTTTTTCCGTTGGGGTTGCTGATGCATGGACAGGAGAACCAATTCTTGATTGTGTGGTTGCAATGTATCACCCGGAAACAAATAAACTAATTAGTTTTACAGAGCCCAAAAATGGAATAGCGACACTGAATTACCTGCGGCCGGGATCATACCACGTCGTTGCTTTTGTTGATGAAAATGGAGACCTTAAACCACAGCCCTTCGAGAACGTTGGGTTTATCGAACAAGGAGTAGTTGTGTTGGACTCGTCATTTGTCGACTCTATACCCTTGAGAGTTTATACACCTGAATTGTTGCCTAAAATAACAGCCATTCACCAGTTATCACCTTGCGTATTTGAAGTCGACTTCAATACGTTTATTGAGTCTCCAATAAGTTTTACCGTTAATGGTGTCCAACTGAAAGAAACAGAATATGAATTGTCAACTCCCACAAAAGGACATTTCAAACTCATAAGACCCAACACATCAAAATTAGAACTTATTGTAACCTCAAACAATATACATGATACAATCGTACAACGACTTAAACCGATAATAGACTCTTCGTTAACTATAGAACAAAACATCAGTCTTCGCTATCTAGTAGATGATAACAAAACGAGCCTAACTCTGAACACAAACGGATGGATGAATGAAAAAAACAGCATCGACACGTCTCAAATTTATCTTAAAAATAGTCTTGATTCTTCAATTGTTCGCTGTTTAGGTTATTCTTGTCAGGGTACTTCTGTGACATTGGACTTTCCTACAGGTCTCGAAGGTAGTTATGTTCTCATTTGTGAGAAAGGCGTTCTTTTTTCATGTTCTAAAACAGCTGGACGTTTCGAAAAAAAAATTACGCTATACTCACTCGATGCATACGGCGAGATTAAGCTGGATTTAAACAACTACGAAGGAGCGATTTGTGTTGAGGTTCTGCTCCGTGAAGAGTTGGTCCGAACACAAACGTTTGCAGCTAATGATGAAAAATTATTCTTTTTAAAACAGCTTCCCCCTGGTGAATACTCCTTTAAAGTTGTCCGTGATAAAAATCAAAATGGTCGCTGGGATGTGGGCAACTACTCAGAACTCATTCAGCCTGAGCCAGTAGACATCTACTCAAAAAAAACAAAAGTTAGAGCGGGCTGGTTGGTTAACTTGACATTGTCCCCAAAAGAAAAGGTGAAATGAAAAATGCCTTCAGTAAGTGGAAAATATTTGTTGCGCTTGCATTTGGTCTGCTCATCTCTTTTTGGATGCTTTACAATGGGTTTGCGGACAAACAATTTGTCGAATGTGCACCAGGAGAAGGTACCCATAAGTGGGTTGATGCCAACAACAATGGAAAGGTTGATTTATATGATGAATCCGATTTTATCTCAAACGAAAGCGGGGCTTATAAAATTCAATCTACTCGTTCAGCTCTAAACGACGTGAGCTGGTCGCCATGGTCTCTTTATTGGATCCTTCTTGCTGTTCTATTTACTTTTGGAAGAGATTTCTTTTACATTATTCGAATACGACTTCTAACCCATAAAAAACTCAGTTGGAAAGCCAGCTTTTTTGTGATAATGATCTGGGAATTTGCATCTGCCTTATCGCCGGGCGTGGTTGGAGGTGCCGCCGTGGCTATGTTTATACTTAACCGTGAAAAGGTCCCTTTTGGAAAAGCGACGGCAATCGTAATTATCACAGCATTTATGGACAACCTTTTTTTCATTTTAATGATTCCATTCGTGTTTTTGTTTATCGATAACCATGACCTTTTTCCAAGTGAAGCAGGGTATTCGCTGCCCCTAATGTGGGTGTTTTGGCTCGGGTTTTTTATAATTCTCTCTGTCTGTATTTTTCTTTATCTCACCTTGTTTTGGTTTCCTCATCTCGCATCAAAAATACTACTCGCTCTTTTCAGTCTGCCTGTTATTAGACGTTGGAAGTTCATTGCTCGTGAGTGGGGAACAGATATTGAGCTTGCCGCAAAAGAATTTCAGATGGAGTCAGCCGGATTCTGGATAAAAATATTTTTATCGACGCTTGCTAGTTGGGTTTCTCGCTATTTGGTGATTAATGCAGTGTTCAATGCTTTTGTTGAGCTCGGATTTCTTGATAATATCAAAATTCTTGGACAACAATTTGTGCTCTGGATCTTTATGCTCATCAGTCCAACACCAGGAGGAAGTGGAGTTGCTGAGTTTGCATTTGGTGAATTGCTTTCCGGTTTTACCTCTTCTGCACTTCTTGTTGGTGTTTTGGCACTAATTTGGAGACTAATTTCCTATTTTCCATACCTTTTTCTAGGATCAATCATCTTGCCTGTTTGGTTAAAGAGAACACAAGGCAAAAAACATTAACCTACATTTGCTTCGTCTTTGAAGAATAAATTAAAACTCGCTATTCCGGCCACAATCGCTAGAACGTAAACAAGTTCAGGAAAAATAACGAATTGACTCAAAGCAATCGTTAAACCAGAAAAACCGACACCAAACAAGAGCGCCTGTATGTGGTCTCTCCAGAGTTTTTTTATCGATGTCACTCGATGAAGACCGCGCATCAGAAAATTCATTTTATAATTTTGATATGCCGAAAGACAAACCAATGGGACTAAAAAGTATCCTTGTTTCACCCCAAGATCTTCATAATTCCAAAAAGCCGTTATTTGATGAATAAACGATATTTTCGGATGAATGCTTCCCATTGCGAAATGCATTAAAAGAAAAAGGAAACATACTACAAATAGACTCAGTACTGTATAGAAAAACCAATGCAATTCAACTCCTTCTATTCCTTGCGTTTGCCTTATTTTTATGGTTTTTAAACACATCGTTCCTTCCTGAGCAAGAACATCAAACGCATAAAAAAGTAAAATAAAATACACACTCCAGTCCCAGACAAAAAACCCAAGCAAGGGTAGAATTGCTTCAGAAACAATAAGTACATTTTTTTGATTGAATCGCATTATAAAAATCGAATACTGTCTGCATAAACTCGTGACAACTCAAAGTTTGGATTGTACTCAAGTGCTTTAGCAAACGACTTTAAAGCTTGTGTTTTATTTCCTAAACCATCGAAACACATTCCCAAGTTGTGCCAAGACTCCACATGCCGGGGCTCTGTCTTTAGAGCACTTTTATAAAGATATATGGCGCTGTCCAAATTGTTATCTGTAAACTGCTTAATCCGCGCCTGATGAAATAATCCCATTAAAACGTTTGCTTCTATCGTATCAGCAGCCATCTTTCGGTACAGTGTTTTTGCTGTTTCGATATCACCATATTCCTGCTCACAATAAGCAATATAAAACCTTAGCTGTCCTTCCAATTCCGGTTTTATCTTTGCGGCCGACTTATAATACTCCAAACATTGTGGGTTGTTGTCATCTTGATAAAGCTGAGCCAATAAAAGATAGGCTGCATAAAATTCAGGATCCTGTTGAATTGCCGTTTTGTATGAGGAAATTGCCTTATCTCTATCCCCGATCATTGTATAATTTGTTCCTTTCAAAACATATCCATCTCGATAATGTTTATCAATCCTCAACGCTTTATTAATTTGTTCAAACGACGAATTAAAATCTCGTTGATAGGTATATGTTGCCGCCAACCCAACAAGCGCTTTTAGATTTTTGGGTTGTTTCATAATAATGCTTTTGTACAGGCGCTGTGCTGTTTCAACTTCAGCTGGTGATCGTGTATCTCTTCTGTTTATTACTTCTGCATATAACAGACGTGCTTTAAGGTTGTTTGTATCCAAACGAAAGGCTTTGGCCGCATCAACAAGAGCAAGGTCATACGTATAATTTTCGATCCTTATTTCTCCACGTTTTAGCAGTAAAGGAATACTGTCTGGATGGGCCCGA
This sequence comes from Crocinitomicaceae bacterium, assembly GCA_029249445.1. GTDB lineage: Bacteria > Bacteroidota > Bacteroidia > Flavobacteriales_D > Crocinitomicaceae > UBA4466. The sequence continues at coordinate 289,659 of JAQWHI010000019.1, forward strand.
ATCAAACTGTCAATATTCAGATTAACATCGTCTAGGGTTACTGTCTGATTTTCGGGTGATTCGCAGGAATACATTTCCAAAACAACAGTGGAAAGAAAAAGAAAAAGAAAAATCCTCATACTTGCAAATTTATTGGATTTTTCGAGATTACAAACAAGGGCAAGCAACACATATTATCCTTTACGTCTTTTAACATTTTTGATGGTATATTTTAAGTAATTTTGTACCATGTCAAATTGGAGAAAGTTAGCACTATTAATTGCTGTTTTATTTGTTGTTGATCAAGTTTTCGGACAGGGTTGTTCACAGTGCAGATTAATTTCAGAGCAAGGTGCAGGCCATGGTGGCGCAGAAGTAACAGAAGATTCCTTTGGGAGTAATATTAATTTCGGCATTCTCTACCTTATGGCCATTCCATACATTCTTTTAATGTTCTTTTTTCGGAAGCAAATTGCACGCCTTTTTAAAACATTAATCAAACGCTAAGCACTCTAGAACCGTCTCTTTTTGGATTTGAAAAGTGCATCATGCAAGTTTGTGTAGGACAATGAAAACTCAAGAGACCCTTGGTATACTTGACGCAATAATGAAACTGTTAAATCATAAGACGCCCCAAATTTAAACCCTCTCCAATCAATAGCGACAGACGGACAAATCGCATCTCCCCAACGAAAGTAACTTCCAAAAGACAGATATGCATTGTGTGCTAAACCTGTAAGTTTGGTTCCGTTCTCAAATCGGTAACGCATCATAAGTCCGATAATTGTCTCCTTCTGCTCTCCCTGTATAAAGTGCGCAGCAGAAGCATCAAAAGACCATTTTGAACCTACAATTTCTGAAGTAACACGTGTATGAACAACAAACTTACGGTTCAGTTTTTCCCCATAAAGACCATTAGAATATTTTAGTGATGGGGCGTTCAAGTGAAAGCCTGATAACCCAAATTGAACCTTTAAATCATTACTCCTTGCAAAAGAACTTCTCGATCCATCAAACTGATAAAAAAGACCTGCTGACGCGTCAAGATATGAAAAAGAAGGTATCGAATTTGCCTCACCACTTATAATTGTAGGGTCAAATCCTGCACCTCCCCATTGGCTATTAAATGTCACTGCGTTTATGTCGGCCGAACGCTGGCCTATACCTGTTTGGAGTCCTGCCGATATAATATGGCCACTTCTTCCCATTGGAATAACACCACTCACTGACAGCGCCCCTTGAGTCAGCCCAAAATTTGAATCGCCACCAACATCATTAAAAAAAAGCAACCCAAGACCTGCATAAGCACGATCGTTTGTTCTGGACTTCCCTAAATTCACGTCTGCCGCGACTGCCGTAGACATAAATTGAGTAGATGTTCCCAACCATTGGTTTCTATGGTTAATAGTGAGCCGCTCCCAACCGTCATAGACTCCCGTTGCGGCCGGATTAATTAAGAGTGGTGTAGAAGTCGTTTGAGTAAAGTGTAAATCTTGTGCTGTCACACTTTGTAACAATGCCGCACCAAATACTGTTAAAATTATTTTCTTCATCGCTTCTATCTAAATAATGTAATATTTCCTGACAACAACTGGCCTGAGCCGTCATTCATAACAGCTTCTAACATATATGCATAAACGCCCGAATTACAGGCTTTATCATTGATAGTTCCGTCCCACTCCATCGCCTTATCGCTCGACTCAAGAATTTTATTTCCCCATCGGTCGTAAATATGTATCGTAAACGACTGAACGTCCAAACCAACAACAATAGTTAAGACATCATTGTTGTTGTCGCCATTCGGAGAAAAAGCCGTCGGAACATAAATTCCATTGACACACCCAACACCTGAAGAGTCTGGGTCACATGGATTAAATGGATCAGATCCATTTGCAATTTCCATCTCATCTGTCAGTCCATCGTTATCACAATCGACACCAGAAACAATTGGTAATGTAATTAATGCAATACTGTAGGAACAAGGATCGTTCAAATCATATCCACTAACCAATTCAGAGGCGTCCGTTACACCATCACCGTCAGTATCAATTTGACACGCAGGGTCGGAATCATCTGGGTCACACGGGTTACATGGATCTGATGTTCCGCTCGGAACCAAAACCGTTAGCGGGTCGTCAACTCCTAAAATTTCTTCACCGTCTGTTAATCCGTCTGCATCTGTATCTGCTACAAAAGGGTCGGTACACCCTGCCACCTCATCGACATTTAATACCCCGTCAAGGTCAGAATCACAGGTTGGGGAATTGGTGTAAGGATCACATCCATCACAAGGGTCAGAACCAGCCGTAACCTCTGTTCCATCATCAATTCCATCACCATCTGTATCTGGGTTATTTGGATCTGTACAACCTGCAATCTCATCAACATTTAACAATCCATCTCCATCAATATCTGGATTCTCTGGAATAAATACTGCAATAATACTATCAGCCGCAGAGATCGATAAGCTATTTGTATCTTCTGTAATTGCATTATTCATTGGACCAACAACAAACTCCCAACGGTCGAACACGTACCCAACATTCGGTGTTGCTATTGTGTTGGTATTAATTCCTCCATAATAGGTTGTCGCCCAAGGGTATGTTGGGGCAAAAACAGAGTTTACTTTAATTGTTCCAGCATTTGAAGGGACAACATCGAAAACTACAGGAAACGGTCCCGTTAAACTGTAACAATCTATTAGACCTTGTTCTAACGCTAAACATCTTGTATCAATAAAGTCTTTTAAATCTTGAACATTTGATTGCCACCCAGCCATTGAGCCCCCCCATTTTGCGACTTGACCCGGCATTTCAGGTGCTATTTCTAACAACATGCTGTCCAATAACTGATTCATGTAAGCGCAAGAAAAATGCGTGTTTACTAAATCAATATATCTCGAAACATAATACTGCTCTACTACTGGATTTTCTGCAATTAGCTTTTCAAGTATGTCTGTATGTCCTTGTCCTCCTGGGTTTGGTAGGTTCTCAGCATTACATGGGTCAGCATTTGCTGTCGCGTCAGGTATTCCTGTATAGTTCACATAGTGCCCAAAGGTAGCGTCCATATCCCATAATGTGTACCTCCACTTCTTTTTAGATCCCAATGGGTCCATCCCTCGGAACCATGCAGTGTTCCAATTGAGCCAGTCTTGATTTACAACATATGAGTTGAACATAAAATAATCACAAAGAGACGCCCATTTTAATTGGCTTTTTACATAAGTCCAATCTGGGCCTGGTCCCATATTATTTGACATAATAAAAGCCACAAGCGCATCCCAGTCAGATTGAGAATTTGGAGCTCCGTACTCTTCCCATGTGCCTCCCCAAGTTTTTAAATATTGAAGATTGAATTTGTCCTGATCATAGTAATACTCTGTGTAATCATGATCATCTGCTTTTTCCCGTATTTCATATACCCCCCAATATTGACCGTTCAAGTAAACTACTGCCGGGCGCCATGTTCTTTCATCAAGCAACATGTCTGCTCGAATTGAAAGTGTATGAACAAACGCATCGCGAATGTGCGCTCCACCATTTTCGAAAGGATAATTGTCACTAGCACCTGGCTTTAACATTATTCTCTGGAAGTCTTCTCTCGGCGTATCCGCTGGAAACAATTGGTGGTCAATGTCATCATTATAACCAAACTGATCCCTCATAATGAAATCAAATCCACGTTGAGCATAAGCCCAAGAGTCATTTCCGTGTTTATTGAAATGGCCATCTCCTTCGTCAATAAAGGTGCCGTCTTGTTCGAAAAGTTCAAAACCACCCACCTTGTTGGTGCCTCCTCCAAAAAATCCTCCTTGGTTTCCATTTGCGACAAGATCATACACATCATCACTGTAGACTGAAACAACACAAACCCCGTGATTTTCATTGATAAAATAAGTGTTCGATTCTGTGAAACTAGGCGCGTCTGCACCAAAAGCGGTTGCACGAAGAACTGTTGTTGTGGAAATATTTATCGGACCTGAATAAGCTGTTGATGTTGGGGTTGGGTAAGAACCGTCTGTAGTGTATCGAATGGTTGCTGCCGGATCTGCACATGAAAGTGAAACATCCTGAGCTCCTGGATAAAATCCTGGGGCAACACTCATTGTTGGTTTTGGTTCATAAAAGTTTTGGGCTCCAACATTCGGCGCTCCAGGTGTTGGTGTAGTAAATAGTTTCCAATCCGGAGCAGTATCTGTTGAGCGTCCCACAGAATGATCAATTTTTGTCATATGAACAATTTTGATCGAGTCAATTACATTCCCAAGTGTATTTGAAAGAATGATCCATTCATTTTGGGTTTGCTTCAAATTAAAATTTGGGTGTAACTGTCCTCCTATAACCGTATTTCGTCTTGAACACATTACGACTTGATATCCATTTGCTGGAATAGTAGCGCCTGGAATTTGCCACTTTAATAGATTCGAAGATTTATCTGACAAGTAGAACCCTGTAAGATCAATGTCCGCTCCGGTTGTATTTAATAGTTCAATCCAATCTTCATTTTCTCCATAATTATCTGTAATCCCATTCATATTAGAACAGGAGTATTCATTGATAATTACTTGAGCATTAACTCCACCTAAGAAAAATAAAAAAAATAAGAGGAGAGAATTTTTAATGTTTCTAGTTTGTTTCATAGCGTTTGTATGTTGATTAATCACCCAAAATGTTTTTTTTAACAAATAGAGCCCTCCGAAAATAACTATTTTCTGCTGGATTTGCTAACATTTTGTATATTGGAGACGTAAAATCAGACAATCTGGTTGTCTATATTTTTCGCCCCACAAACTAATTTTAATTGAGACTAACTTTGTTAACTATGAATTTCAAATCTCCTCTATCCTTCTTTTTTATTGCTATTGCTCTTTTTCTCACCACTGGGTGTAACAAAATTGAAGGGCCGGGTGGCGCTGCAACAATTAAGGGTATTATTCATGTACAAGAATACGACGGTGCCAACAACTTAATCAATGAATACGATGCCCCAAAGTTTGATGTTTACATTATATATGGAAACGAAGAGGGAGAAACCTATTTTGATGACGATATTGAGACCTCTTTCGATGGGAGCTTTGAATTTAACTATCTCGAGCCGGGAAATTATCAAATCTTTGTTTATGAAGACTGTAACACCTGTCAAAGTGGAAGAGAAGCTAAAATGATAGATGTTACCATTTCAGAAAAAAAAGATATTATTGACCTCGGTACAATAAATGTATTTCAGAACTTTTAAATGACAAAGATGAAAGTATTTGCATTTTTTCTGTTTGCAGCACTCTCTTTTTCCTCTTTTTCACAAAACCATGAAACAATGGTTTGGACTGAACTTGGTGTTCGAGGAAATCTAATTAAAAAGTCTGACTGGGCAATGGAGCTTAATACGCGTTTTAATGAAGAAGGTGTTGCCACTTTTTTCCCACAACTCGGTATAAATTATAAAATCACAAAATGGCTTAAGCCGTCCATAGATTACCGTTTTTTAGTAGATAAAAACAAATATGGCAATTACAAAACGTCTCACCGTGTGAATGTGAATCTGAACTTTAAATCAAAAGTTGCTAGGCGGTTCTATATGGGCGCTAGAGTTCGATATCAGTATGGTTTCGAGCAGTTTGGTGCTCCCGTGTCGTACAATGATGACTTTGACCAAGCAATTCGCTTAAAACCATCATTTTCTTACGATATTAGTAACAGTGTTTTTACACCGACATTTTCAGCGGAATGGTTTTATAACCCTGAATTAGGTGAGAATGGTAGGCAGTTCACAAAAATTCGAATCGCAATCGGTTCAAAACTAGAACTCGAGGGGCCACACAGTGTTTCATTTAAATACCAGCTTGATAAACGATTTAATAATTTTGCGTCTGGCGTGAGACATGTCGCATCATTTTCATACGAATACAAGCTCTAGTTTTCTGTTGGCCCTGTTGATGGTTGAACTGTTAAGACAAGGTCTAGGACTTCGCTTATTGTTGTGTTGGTTATCCCTTGTTCAATACTGAAGTTGTACTTTCCTTCTACCGGTAATTTGCGTTGCTTGAACGAAAGGGGGGTTTCCACAACGGATCCAGTTTTTGTACCAATCCATGATCCGTCTGGGTTTGTTATTTTTATCTCATATGGTTCGCGCCCTGTTTCTCCGTTTGGTGCTTTTGTATTCATAAAAACCCATAAGTTATTGTACTTGTAATCCGTTGTCGTCCTGAGGGTTAATGTAAAATCATAAGATTGATCTAGGTCGTCAATCGACACTACAAACTTTGCCTTTTGACCATGCTTCCACTCTTTATTTGTAAATGAATAGGACTCCTCATAGAATGGAGGCTCAGAACAAGAAAGGAGAGAAACAAAAATAATTATGAAAAAAATACTATTTCGAATTTTCATTGTTGTTCTTTTGATTTTCCGTTGGCCTTTTTCTATTGTTTCTATTTCTATTATTTTTATTGGATTTTTTGGTTGGTCCCCCTCCTTGTTTGTTTTGCGGTCCTTTTCCTCCTCCTTGGCTTTTTCTCTTTTTGTTTGGGCGCTTTTTCTTTTTCTTAAAAATATGTTCAAACCGGTTGAGACTATCTTGCCCCACAACATTGGTGTAGTCCGGTTCTTTTTCCTCTACAACCTCCATAAAATCTGTCAAGTCGTATGGTTTTTTACCCTCCTTATTCATCCGAATAATTTCGCGAACACGGTCTGGGTTTAAAGGAATTAACCCTGCATTAAACTCCCCCTCGTATGCATATGACATTTGCCTTTTAAACACATCCGTTTTTATATGGATCGCTGTGCCTTTTTCGGTCTGTAATTTGAGGTCTCCTTTTGGAAAAGCCTTAATCGCATCCAAATACATGTCCAGTTCATAATTCAGACAGCACTTTAATTTTCCGCATTGCCCCGCTAGTTTTTGTGGATTTAAAGAGAGTTGTTGGTAACGCGCAGCAGAGGTAGAAACAGACCTAAAGTCTGTAAGCCATGTTGAACAACACAGTTCCCGTCCACAGGAGCCAATTCCCCCCAACCTTGAGGCCTCTTGTCGAGCACCAATTTGACGCATTTCAATTCGGATTTTAAATTCATCCGCCATGTCCTTAATCAATTGGCGAAAATCAACACGCCCCTCTGCCGTATAATAAAATATTGCTTTCGTTAAATCTGCCTGATATTCAACGTCAGAAATTTTCATTTCCAAACCTAAGTTCACCGCCAAGGTTCTCGATTTATACATCACTTCTTTTTCAAGAGAGCGGGCTTTTATCCATTTATCAATGTCTTCTTGCTCGGCAATCCGTATAATCTTCCGAGCCTCAGAAGGCTTGAAGTTTGGGCTTTTCTTTTTTACCTGTATTCGAGTTAGTTCGCCAACAATAGAAACAACGCCAACATCTTTCCCTGGGGCCCCTTCTACGACCACCACATCTCCTACCTGAAGAGAAAGATTTTTTACGTTCTTAAAAAATCCTTTTCGGCTATTTTTAAACCGAATTTCTAATATATCATAAGGTGTTTGTCCTCCTGGTAACGCCATATTTGACAACCAGTTGTATACCTCTAATTTGTTGCAACCACCAGAACTACAGGTACCATTGTTTTTACATCCGTTAGGAGTTCCATTACTCCCACAACTGGCACAACTCATAGTCTAATTTTGTTTGATGTAAAAATACACAATTAAAAGCTATGGCGGTCTTTTAGTCTTTGCGAAGATTTAAAGAGGTGTGTGTGGAAAATCATAGACACTCATTAATGTTCACCAACCTATTGTCAAAACAATCCATTTTTCTCTTACACCAACTATGCACCATGAATGTAGCGCATTACATTAAAACTAAGATTCGTAAACAGTATCTTCGAGTTTGCATTTCTTTCAATGTGATAATGGGCTTCGTTGAACGTCTTCATGAAATCAAAAACATTATTCCCACTTATAAACTGCGCAAACTTTTCTAAAAAAAGGTGTTCTTGCTCTGAAACTTTTGTTAAATGGTCCTCCGTGTAGTTTTGCAACATGCTTTGGCGAAACATATGAAGGGCGTATTTCAAAAATACTTTTTGCTGTTCTCTACTAACCGCGGCTGTATTCTCTGCCCATTGAATCATTTCTAAAACATCTTTCTTGTAACAAACCCTCATTAGCTGAATGAATTGGTCGCGGTTTTCATTTTGATTTTCATGACTCCCTAACAACGACAAAGCCTCAATTACATCTCCATCTCCCATTGATGCTGCACTCTCAGCCTCCCCAGAACCAACATTTAATGTGTTTTTTAAGTGTTGTGTAATCTCTTCCGTTTTAACACGTGGAACCTTAACAATTTGACAGCGTGATAAAATTGTTTGAAGCATAAATTCTTGTGACTCTGCCAAAAGAATAAAAAGAGTTTTTTTGGGCGGCTCTTCTATAATTTTAAGTAATTTATTGGCACATGAAACATTCATTTCTTCTGCCATCCAAATCACCATTACTTTATATCCTCCTTCATAAGAGCGTAAACTCAGTTTTTTTATAATTTCTTCGCTTTCATGTACGCTAATAATTGGTTTTCGCTCTTGAGCGTCCATCTTTTTAATCCATGTGTTTAGATTAAAATAAGGGCGCTCTATAAGTTGTTGTCGCCACTCTCCCAGCATTGAATCTGAAGTTTTGCCTATTGCTTGAACTGTAGGAAAAGAAAAATGAAGATCTGGATGTTGAAGGTTTTGTACCTTTCTACAAGATGAACATTTTCCACAACTATCTGTGGCTCCTTTGTTCTCACAAAATAAAAATTGTACAAAAGCTAATGCGAGCGGAAGAGACCCATAGCCTGGCTTTCCAAGAAACAATTGAGCATGCCCAACCTTTTCATTGTTCACTTCGTTAAGAAAGTGTCTTATTAAATCTTTTTGTCCAACAACAGTGGAAAAATGCATGACATAAAAGTACTTAAAAATTGGAACACCCTTACCTAAACTGAACTCATAATCGGAGTTTATTGAAGCAAATTCTTCACTCCCCGTTTTGTGAATTGTGGTACTATACCTATCTTTTATTAATGGCAAAAGCACGGTATTATTTCTGTGCTTTTGTATTTTTGTGCCATGCTCTCTAGGTTCAAAAACCACATTATTCTTCACTTTATCATTCTAATCTTTGGTTTTACAGGTATTCTTGGTAAAAAGATATCCTTAGAGCCTACAGCCATTGTCTGGCACAGGGTGTTTATTGCGTTTGTCTCATTGTTTTTTATCATGTTGATTTTGCGCTCTTCTTTTCGAGTTCCTTCTCGTGGTCGTTTTTTTCAAATCATCGGTATTGGTGGTGTTGTTGGGCTGCATTGGGTCACCTTTTTTAAATCCGTGCATTTGTCAACAGCTTCTTTTGGTGTACTTTGTTTATCTACAACAACATTACATGTTTCTTGGATTGAGCCACTTGTTATGAAGCGTCCGTTTTCTTGGGTTGAAGTCGGCCTAAGCCTTCTTGTTGTGTTGGGCATTTATTTTGTTTCACACAACTTTCATGGTGACCAGCTTACAGCGCTTTATTTTGGTCTTTTTTCTGCTCTTCTTGCGGCAATATTCTCAGTTTACAATGCGAAGTTTGTTAGGGACACGCCTGCCGCTGTTATTTCTTTATACGAAATGGGGGGCGCCACGATTGCAATTGCTGGAATGATTGCCTTTTCTGGAAATCTAAATGCAAATCTTTTCATAATGAGTGGAGAAGATTTTTTCTGGCTCACTATTCTTGGAACCGTCTGTACTTCTTTCGCTTTTCTAATGATTGTTATTGTCACAAAAAAACTAGGCGCTTTTACTGTTTCACTAAGTATAAACTTAGAGCCTGTCTACACATTAATCCTTGGAGTTTTAATTTTAAATGAAAATCAAGTGTTAAATCAACGCTTCTATATCGGTGCTGTTTTGATTGTTGGGGTAGTTTTTTTGAATGCATTTATAAAACCCTCATATAAGTCAAACAAAACAGTTCAAGATTCCGATAAAAGCTGATATAATGACCCTCTTTATTTGTACCTTTGTTATTACCCTAAACATCAAAAACGCACTATGCGAAAGAAAAACTTTATCGTCCCTCACGATTTTACCGATGTTGCCAACATCGCTTTAGAGCATGCTATTGCAACGGCTAAGCCCCTGGATGCGGAAATTTATTTATTACATGTCGTTTCAAAAGAAAAAGAAATTCGCAACGCTGAAAAAAAACTAGACGAACTTATACAAAAACACGCTTCCTCTGTAACGTTGATTCCTTCTGTCCGTTTGGGTACTATTTTTGAAGATATTGGGGATTTTGCGGCTGAACACCACTCGGAGCTTATATTCATGGGAACACACGGAACGCATGGGTGGCAGCACCTCACCGGAATGAACGCTTTAAAAGTTGTTACACATTCTAGTGTTCCATTTATAATTGTTCAAGAAAAAACAGCAAAAGAAACAGGTTATGATGACATTGTTGTTCCTTTGGACCTTAATAAAGAAACGAAACAAAAATTGGCAATTGTAGCCAACATTGCTGCTTATTTTAACTCCCGTGTTCATGTAATCACACCTGAAGAAACAGATGAGTTTCTGAGCCATCAAGTAAAAGCAAATATTGTCTTTGCAAAGAAGTACTTCGATGAAAGGGGTATTGAGGTTTCAACAACTGTTGTTCCGGGCTCTGGATTTGACAAACATGTTGTTAAACATGCTGTTGATAACAATGCTGACCTCATTGCAATTATGAACTTGAATAAAAACAGTGTTTTTGGTGGTCTCTTTTCAAATCACGAAGAATATATGATTACAAATAACGCCCAAATTCCCACACTAATTATGAATCCAATTGAAGGATCTTTTTCTTTTGCTGCAGATTTTAATTAAATAAGGGGGTCTTTTCTCTATTGCTTGCCTCCCTTTGGGGGTGGTTTTTTGTTTAATCAGTATAATTGTTCTTTTTTAAGCGCTCCTCTACTTCTTTGAGGTTTTGCATTTTCTTTTTCTGCCTTGTTTTAATGGCTGTTTTCGTAAAATACTTGTGCATCTTTAAAAAGCTTACTTGAATTTCATCCCATTCTTTTCTTGTTTCTATTTTTCCGTGTTCTTTTAATTCTAGGCGTAATTTGTCCGCTATTTCATGAAAATCGTCTCTGCCGAGATAATCGAGGTCTGCATCACAAATTATTTCTTCAAGATGGGTTGTGGGATTGTGGGGAATTTTCGTCACAAATATCAATTTTTGAATTTTTTGAATGTGTTGCTCCGTATACCCATACTTTGGTAAAATTTCTCCCGCAAGTCTTGCTCCAATCGGTTCGTTATTATCGTATTCCTCTATGAAGCCGGCATCGTGATACGTTGCTGCAGACTTCAACAAAAACAACCCTTCATCTGTAACATTTTCTGATAAGGCGATTCGCTCCGCTGCTCCTACCACATCTTTTGAATGGGCAACCCCGTGGTAATGAAGCCCTTTGAAAAGTTTCTGCTCCAAAAGCTTCATAATATGACGCTCTGCTTTATAATAATTAATAGAGCTATATAAATAAAGATTAACTATTTCTTGAAACCTTGAGTTGGGAGTCAACCCTTCTCCTTTTTCAGAAAGCTCAGGCTTAATTCTATCCACTTCGTACATATCGAGTAATCCCCTGCTTTTCGATTGAACTTTTCCTTTGTAGGTGCATTCAAAATAGGGCTCAATGTATTGGTGTGTTGCTCCGGTAATTGTCACTTTTCCTGGTCGGCCGAGCATTTCCATACGTTGAGCCTGATTTACAGTTGCTCCCCAAACATCGTATGCCAAACGCTCGCTCCCTATAACACCAGCAGTGACCTCTCCTGTGTTTACCCCCAAACGAAGTTCCCAAAACTCTTCACTATTTGCAATAGCATCATTTTTTCGTTTTAACATATACGCTTGGATCTGAAGCGCAGCTACACACGTATCAATAGGGTTTGTATTATTTCTTACAGGAACCCCTCCTGCGCACATGTATGCATCTCCGATTGTTTTTATTTTTTCTAAGTTGTTTTTAATTATAATTTGATCAAACTTGGTAAAATAAATATCTAATTTTTTTACCAGTGCTGAGGCTGTCATTCGATCGGAAATGTGTGTAAACCCAACAAAATCCGTAAACAACACAGACACTTTTTTATATGCTCTTGCCCTCGATTTTCCTCGTTTTTTTAGTTCTTCCACCGTTGATTCAGGAATAACCTTTTTTAAAAGCTTCTCCGTTTTGTCTTTTTCTCTTTGTAATAGCTCCTGCTGCCGAACAACTTTGTTTCTCTCTTCTTCTATTTTTTGTTTTTGGGCCTTTATTTTTTCGTTTTTCTTTTGAATTTCGTTTGTTCGCTTTAGCACTTTTTCCTCTAGCTTTTGTTGCTCTTTCCTTGCTGTAGACATCCTTCTTTTAACATATATAGTCACAACAAAAGCAATAAGAAGTGCCGATAAACCTCTAAACCACCATGTCTGCCAAAGTGGGGGTAAAATGCTAATTTTTAAAACCGCCGGCGTTTTACTCCAGCTCTCTTCCCCTCTTCTTGCGTACAGCCTTAAGAAATATTCTCCCGGAGAAAGAGAGTTAAAGTGAATTTTATTCGCATCTGAAGCCTCCAATAAAACAACCCCCTCATCTGACCCTTCAAGAGTATATTTATAATTAATTAACTCGGAATTGAATAAATCGGAAGGTTGAAAGCTCAGTGTAAAACTCCTATTCTCATAAGGAAAAACAACCTCATTTGTATTATATATTGGAACATTAAAATAGTCTTTTTGGTCTCCTTTTTTTGTTCTTTCTCCTTCTATTTTTAGTTTGGTAAAAGCAATTCCAATATCAGTTGTGCTGTTTTTTAGTTCGTCCGGTTGAAAATAGTTGAACCCATAAATCCCCCCAAAAAACAACTCTCCTTGACTTGTTTTCATAAAAGCACCAAGATTAAACTCATTGCTCATTAAACCATGTGCCTCAGTGTACGTCTTTATTCTTCTTCTGTTTTTACTAAAAGAGCAAAGCCCCTTATTCGTACTCAACCACAACGTTTTTCTATCGTCTGCGACAACGCTATAAATTACATCGTTTGGAAGTCCGTGTGATTTATTATAAACAACTGTTTTTTTTGTGTTTTCATCCCACAGTAAAAGTCCTGATCCGCTTGTTCCTAACCAAAAAACGCCATTACCTTTAGTGTATATTGAATTTATATAATCCTTGCTCGCTTTTTTAATGTAAATATTGAATTGGTAGGGATGTATTGTTGGGGCGCCGTTTTTAACCGATAAGACATTCAGCCCACCAGAACTTGTTGTGAACCAAATTGTTCCGCTATTATCCTTGTATGAAAGTCGACACGCCCCCTTACTAATTGTTTGAGTTGGGTTGGTTGGGTTGTGTTCAAATTTTTGAATTTTTCCTGTTTTTGAACTATATAAAAGAACTCCGTCTGAAGTTGAAACAAAATAGTTGTCTTCTTTCCAAAAACATATCGAATAGGCGCGGTTGTGCTTTACAGATGCGTTTTTATCATTTGTTTCTAACTTTGTGTACTTATAATTTGATCCATCAATAGCTAATTCATAAAGGCCATCAGCACAGGCAACAAGCAGCCTGTTTTTAGATATTGTTGCAATTGAAAGAACCATTCTTTCTCCCCCTGCCGCTTCCAACCCTTTCTCCCGCCTTGTATAATGAGTGTATTTGCCTGTCTCCCTATTTAATTTTGAAACACCTGTTTGTGTTCCAATATAAATTGTTTTTCCCGCTGAGGATTCTTGAAAACACCAAACGCTTGCTGAAGGAATACCGTTGTCGCTCTTTCCGCTTGGACCAGCACCCAAGATTCCCCTATTTCTTGGGTTAAACGCAGACAAACCGCGATTTGACCCAATCCAAATTATTCCTGAATTATCAGTAAAAACAGTGTTAATGTCATTAAATAACAAGGTGTTTTTTTGAAAAATATCTTCAGTAAATTGGCGTGTTTTTTTGTTTTTTTCTATTAAAAACAAACCCTCGCCTGTTGTTGTAATTACCCACCCGAATGAAGCGTTAAAATAAGCATCGGTAATATTTGTGTTTTTTGAATTAACAGATGGTAACTCTAATGTTTTCAGCACCTCTTGTTTTTGAATATTCAATTCGTATATCCCATTATTGGTAATAAATAAAATTGTTTTCTTATCTTTTGTTTTTATGTTGTTTACCTGAACCCTACTTCTCTGTTCACTTTTTAACTCTATTTCACTTAACTTTTTTGATTGATTATCATACAGAAGCACTCCCTTGTCTTTAGAGGATACAATTATTTTTCCTAATGGTGTACAAAAAATATTTGTTGCCTTCCGTGATGGAATCTCAATAATGTGTGATTTAAATTTTTTCGTCGTTTTATCGAAACTATAAACCCCTGCTTCAGCGCTAGCAATCCATATTTTTTGATCTTCTCCAATTGAGATATCCTCTATTTGAAATGACTCTCCATCTTTAGGAAAATAAGAAGAAAATTTTTCTGTTTGTTTGTTGTATTGAGTCAGTCCATTATTGGTTCCAAACCATAAATTTCCTTTTTTATCTTTTGTTGCACAACGAATGTACTCACTTTCAAGGCCATATGTATCACTCGAAGTGAAAACCTCAAATGTCTTGCCATCAAAACGATTTAATCCATCTTGTGTTCCTACCCATAAGGAATTCAGGTCGTCTTGGATGATACATAGCGCCGAACTTTGAGAAAGACCATCGTTTATTGTATAATTTTTAAACCGTATTTCATTTTGTCCAAAAGTAAAATTGGAAAAAAAAATGCAAAACAATAAAGAAACAATAGCGGGAAACATGTACTATGAAAATACCATAAATTTAGCGCTTATTCATTGTTTTGAGTTTCGTTTGCTGGAGTTGGTACAATTGCGGAGTTTTCTAAATCTCTATCGAACAAATACAAACCTGCTTTATCCCCGCCGATCATTTTTATTTTATCTACTATCGTTCGAGCCAAAGCTTCTTCTTCAAGCTGCTCAGAAACATACCACTGAATAAAATTATGTGTTGTATAATCTTTTTCCTGTAAACATATATCTACCAAGTTATTGATGCTCTCTGTAACTCTTAATTCATGTTCTAATAATGATTCAAAAACATTTGAAATCGATTCAAACGTTTTTTGTGGTGCTCCCAAGCCGGGTATAATTGCTCTGCCTCCTCTTTCATTAACAAACTTCACGAGTTTCAACATATGAAATCTCTCCTCATCGGAATGGAGGTATAAAAATTTAGCTGTTCCGTTGAACCCTTCAGCCTCTGCCCATGAAGCCATTGACAAATAAAACTGTGAAGAGGATGCTTCTTTCTCTATTTGCATGTTTAATGCTTTTTCTACTCTTTCATTCATGGCGTACTATTTTTCACAAAGTTATCATTATCAGTTTAATTCTTTTAAAAGAACTGTTAAGAATTTTTCTAAATTAAGCGTATCTTCGCAAATATGTCCAAACGTAAAAAGCCTTCTAAAAAGAAGCTTAAGCACAGTTTAAACCATATTATACAAAAGGTTTTTACTAGTCATCCTGAAACATCTCTCACGCATAAGCAAGTATGTTCACTTATTGATGTTCGGGAAGGCGCTTTACGTAAATTAACCTATAGTGTTCTTGAAGATTTAGTGCAGTCTAATTTTTTGAAAAGTGCTGGACATGGAAAATATGAACTGAATACAGCCACGAACTATCTTGAAGGTATTATTCAACTTACGCAACGCGGAGCAGGATACGTTATTCTTGATGATTCCAAAACTTCAGATATTTTTATTCATCCTAAAAATATCAATCAGGCATTGGATGGTGATCGTGTTAAAGTTCAAATGATTAATAAAAAAAATAACTCAAAACTTGAAGGATCAATTGTTGATGTTATTGAACGTGAACGAACGCAATTTGTTGGTACAATTAAATCGAATGAAAAATTTGCCTTTCTCATTCCAGATAATTCAAGAGTTGGAACCGATATTTACCTTCCAAAAGAAAAATTAAATGGTGCAAAACATGGTGATAAAGCATTAGTAAAAATCACAAAATGGCCGAAATCTGCTGATAGTCCTTATGGTGAAGTAATAGAATCTTTAGGAAATGAAGGAGGTAATAATACTGAAATGATTAGTATTCTTGTTAACCAAGGTATTGAATACACTTTTCCTGATGCTGTTTTAACTCAAGCTGAATCTGTTGGTATGGGTTTGGATCCAAAAGAAGTTGATAAAAGACGAGATTTTCGATCCATCACAACCTTTACAATTGACCCTCTTGACGCAAAAGATTTTGATGATGCAATTTCTTTTAAGCGTTTAAAAAATGGCAATATTGAGGTTGGTGTTCATATTGCTGATGTCAGTCATTATGTTCAACCTGGAACACCAATGGATGTTGAAGCTTTGAAACGATCCAACTCTGTATACTTAGTTGATCGTGTTATACCAATGCTTCCGGAACAATTATCGAATTTAGCATGTTCACTTCGTCCAAATGAAGATAAATTCAGTTTTTCTGCAGTTTTTGAAATGGATGAAAGTGGAACTATTCACTCCCGGTGGTTTGGAAAAACAGTAATTCATTCCAACCGAAGATTTACATATGAACAAGCACAGGAAATTATAGAGGGAGCAACAGGTGATTATAGCAATGAGATAATTATTTTAGATAAAATCGCTAAAATTTTGCGAAAAAATAGGCTTAATTCAGGGGCTATGAATATTGAATCTGAAGAAGTTCGCTTTCGTTTAGATGACGAAGGACATCCAGATGAAGTTGTTATTAAACGTTCAAAGGACGCCCATAAACTAGTTGAAGAGTTTATGCTTTTAGCGAACAAAAATGTAGCAGAGTTTATTACAAGTAGAGGAAAAGCTGGGTCAAAAATTCCTTTTATTTATCGATGTCATGATAAACCTAATCCTGAAAAAACAGCTCTTTTTAATCTTTTCATACAAAAATTCGGGTACCAAATTGATTTAGAAGATGAAAATAAAATTTCCAAAAACATAAATAAACTCCTCTCTGACGTTCGATTAAAGAACGAATATTCGATTATTCAAACAATGGCGATTCGCTCAATGGCAAAAGCAATTTATGACACACAAAATATAGGACATTATGGATTGGCATTTGAAACCTACACACACTTCACCTCCCCAATCCGTCGTTATGCAGATCTTGTTGTTCATAGGGTGTTACAGGAAGAATTAACACATAAAAATCACCGTTATGGTGCTACTTTAGATGATGTATGTAAACGCATTTCAAGGATGGAACGGAAAGCAGTTGAAGCTGAACGTGAAAGCACAAAGTACTTTCAAACACTTTTTGTTGTAGATAAAATTGGGGAGGTTTTTGACGGCACCGTTTCAGGTATTGCAGAGTTTGGAATGTTTGTTCGTATGGATGATAACCAGTGTGAAGGAATGGTCCCAATTTCAGAAATTCCTGGTGACCGTTTTTCTTTTGATGTGGAATCTTATTGTATCCGAGGAGCTCGACATAAAAAAGAATATACAATCGGTGATAAAGTCAAAGTCAGAATTTATGAAGTTTCAACACGAAAAAGAACGATTGATTTAGAAATGGTTTAATCCATTTTATCGTTAATCTGATTTTGACTTTTATCCATTTCATTTTGCTGATAATCAACTGTTTAAACATTACCTCTACTTAAGATAGTATCTTTTTTTAAAACATCCTAATTTCACTTTTTCGATTCATAATTAATTATATAATTAAATATTTATTTATAAAAAGTTTAATTATTCTTTTTATTAAGGCTGTTAATATGTTTGAAAACAAATTTTTAATTGTTTGTTATTTACGTTATTAAAAATACAGTGGTAGATATTAACACGTTATACATAGATCTTTTTTAGTAGTAATAGACATTATAGTGTTTATTAACAATTATACGAATTGCAAGAGTTGTGGATAGAAACTTTTTAGAAATGGATATTTTTAAGTGAATATGATGTAGATAAACTTTAAATAAAAACCAGTTAACTTTTTTGGATTGGAAAAAATAAGTTTGGATTGTAAAAATATTTTATTTTTCAAAGAAAAAGTTTTAGTTTGTTTTCAAGAGTAATAAACAAATTTTATTCATTATTGGTGAATAAATAAAATATGAAACCCCTTCTATTAAAAGGAATTGGTTGTATTTGGTTTCTTGTTTGTTTAAAACTTGTTGTAAATGTTAATATGATATAGATTTGTATAAAACCAGACAATATGAGTAAAATAGTTCCAATAGGCGCAGATCATGCAGGCTTTCAATTAAAGAAAAAAATAGTTAAATCATTACAAGATAAAGGCTTTGATGTGCAAGATTATGGTTGTGATTCGGATGCAAGTATTGATTATCCGGATTACGGACATCCAGTAGCTTCAATGGTAGAAAAAAATGAAGGCATGTTGGGAATAGTTATTTGTGGTTCAGGAAACGGCATTAATATGACAGCGAACAAACACCAAGGGGTGCGAAGTGCGCTGTGTTGGAATAAAGAATTGGTTGCATTAGCAAGAGAACACAATAATGCAAACGTTCTTGCATTACCAGCACGGTTTATTTCAGAGGAAAACGCCTTAGAAATGGTAGAAGTTTTTTTTACTACACCTTTTGAAGGAGGAAGACACAAAAGAAGGGTAGATAAAATACCATGTAACTAATTATTGCGCCAATAAGTATTCAAGCATCATTATTGTCTTTCTTTTGTAATCGGAATAGTATGTTCCGGTTCCGGGACCGTTAAACCCAGTGTGAATTTGAACAATATCTCCTTTTTGATCTATGAAGATAGAAGTGGGAAAAGATATTATTTGATTTAGAGCTTGAAAATGAGTTGAGGCAAGTTCTTTTTTTGCTTGTCCACCAATTAAAAAGGTAAAGTTCAAATCCAATTTGTTTTTAAGTTTATTTACCCTTTTCACATATTCGTCATGATTTTTACCAACCTCATACGCAACTGAAATAATCTCTAAACCTCGATCATGGTATTTATCATAAAGGGTTTTGTAGAATAAAGTTTCGTCTAGGCAATTTGGGCACCACGTTCCCATGATTTGGATAATAATTACTTTATTTTTCGCAATGTTTTTGGGATATGAATAAAGTGTCCCGTCAAGTCGTTTTAAATTAAAAGAAAGGTCTCCACCATCAATCAAATATGTTAGTTCATCAGGACTGGTTAATTTAAATTCGTTGTTTTTACCACCCTTCCACTCGTTTTGCCAATGTGTACCACTAAAGAAACGCCCAACCAAAGTGTTGTTTTTTGTAATAACAGCCTTAAAAAGAAAAGCATGAGCTCCATCAAAACATGAGAGAAACAGGCTATCTTTAGCTGTCTTTCCTTCAAGAAAGCGATAATCACCAGTCTCAGTTAAGAACGTTCCAGTCACATGGTTTGATTTCTTTTTTTGAGAAAAAACACCGATTGCTGGATATGGGTTGTTAGAGTTAAAACCAAATTCTACTTCCCACTTCCCATTAACATTCAATACGGATGTTTGTTTGTTTATATGTGAAAAACGCCTTTTTATTGAGGGGTGTGCAGAAAAAGGAATTTTATAATTTTCTCCTTTATCAAGATTGTGCCAGTAACCAGAGATACAATTGGTCTTGTTAAAAACACACACAAGTTTTGAGTTGAAGTATGGGAAGGATAAATGAATACTATCATCAACTATTTTTGGCGGCTCTAGTTCTATTTTTTCTTCTCCGTTATGTATATTGAAATGGATCGATGAGTTTTTTTTATAAACCTTAAATAGGAAAGGTAAAACATCAGAAGGTGTAAGCTGAAGTTCGCCGACCCACATGCCGGTTGTAATTTTTTGATTGTTTTGAGCAAAACAATCAAAAGAGGCAACAAAACAAACAAATAATAAAAGAAGCCTCATGAGCGGGTTTTAATTGAAAACAAATTTACATTTTTAAACACAAAAAGATTGTGATGCAACCTTTTTTAGCATTTTTAGGTCTTGACAATTAAGCGTTAGCTATGAATGAGTCTGCTTTAATAAAGAAGTGTATAGATGGGGACCAGCGAGCTCAGCGCATGTTGTTTGAAAAGTTTGCGCCAAAAATGCTGGGTGTTTGTATACGGTACTGCAAAAGTACAGCTTCAGCAGAAGATGTCTTACAGGACGGGTTTGTTAAGGTTTTTACAAAGCTTAAATTTTACTCGCATACAGGGTCTTTAGAAGGGTGGATAAGAAAAATAATAGTCAATACCGCACTTGATCAAATCCGAAAAAACGCAAAATTTAAAAGTGATATTGCATTAGATGACGTAGATTATAAACTTGAATTAAAAGACGGGGTGTTAGAGCGTCTTGCGGCAGAAGACCTACTAAAATTAATAAAAGAGATGCCGAGCGGCTATAGAGTTGTGTTCAATATGTTTGCGATAGAAGGATATTCTCATAAAGAGATAGGACAAGAACTAAGTATTTCTGAAAACACCTCGAAATCGCAATACTCTCGGGCCCGAGCATACTTAAAAAAACAACTTGAAGAATTAAAATTTGAAAGGTAAAGACGACATAAAAGAGTTGTTTTCAGAGGGACTTCATTCTTATGAAGCCAAGGTTCGTCCTGAACTTTGGGGGGATCTTTCTGCAAAGCTTGGTTCTGTTTCTAGCGGAGGAGCCTTAGCCAGCACATCTCTTGCTTTAAAATCAGCAGTTGGATTAGTAGCGGCAGGGATAATAACATTAACAGTTGTTTTACTTGTGCAGGACAAAGAACAACCAACAAAAACAGTAACGCCGCTGGCTAAAAAACGTCAAGAATCCGGGTTGGTTCAAGCTGAAAAGGTTGTTTCAGGAAGGGCGAATATTACTGTGGAGGACAAGGAGGAAGCAGATTCAAAGGACAAACCGAAGACAACTCATAAAGAATCGAAAAATACTGTTTTAACGGCAATAGAGGTAGACACATCATATCTAGAACAGAAACAAGAAGAGCATCAGTTGAGGGTTTTTGTAGAAAATGAAGCCTTTCTTCCCGCACCAAAAAACCTAGTATATCCTGAACCCGAAATCGTTGACCCCGTGTCTATTCCGGAAAATGAGCAGGTAGTAGAAGGCTCAGTTGAAATAAATGTTGTTTTTCCGAATGTATTTACACCAAACAAAGATGGGGTGAATGATTTTTTATACATTAAAAACCCAGAAGAATTGGACCCAACATCCTTTAGTATTGTTGTGATAGACGCTGAAAACAAAGAGGTTTTTTCATCAAGCGATGTGTATTTTAAATGGGATGGTTATTCTGATATCCGAGGCGAAATACTTCAACCAGGAGCGTACATTGCTATTATAATAAGCAATGATATAAACGGAAGAAAAGCAAAGCCTATTATGCGGATGTTTTCAATTGTGAAATAGATTTATTCTTAAGAAACCTTCTATATCCACGAACGCTGTAGTAATACATAAAAAGAGACACAATGATAAGGAGGTGTCCAAAGTCGTTTCGGTCAAACCACGGGTGAAAACTGACCTTATAAATCTGCACAAAGCCCGCAGGAACCAACACAAGAATCGTTACAGGAAGGATATAAAATGAAGGGGCAATTGTCTTTCCAAACTTCCACCCCAGGAAGCCACAGGAGAAAACAAAACCAACAAAAGAATTGATACTCGGGACGAGCAACATCATTGGTAGAACATTTTCGTCGCTTGCCAAAAAGAAGATCAGCGTAAGGACGAATGCGGCAACAATTACTTTGGCTTTTGAGAGGAAAAAGAAAGTGGCTTGCTCTTGCTTTGGAAGCAACGAGATCATAGCGTGCTCAATAAGCACAGGCATTGATAGACCCACAAGCAATGGAATATATTTCCCAAAGAGCCCAAAATAATTATGGAAAACATGCCCAACACCCCCCAAGAAGAACCCTACTCCGTAAAGAAAAAAAACGTATTTCCAATAATTAAAAAAAGGACTTGTAAGTGTTTTATTTTGTTTTGAAACAAAAAAACCAAGAACAACACCAGAAACAGCAATAATCGAATCTGAAAGAAGAGCGTTGGGCTCCAGAAGTTCAAGCCCCAACCAGTTAAATTCTAATTTATCAAAATCTCTACCAATTATCATACGTTGTGTTGTAAAAAAGAAACCCAATCTTGTATATCAAGAAAGGGTTTCTTTTTGAGGTCCCGAGCGGATTCGAACCGCTGTACGAGGTTTTGCAGACCTCTGCCTAGCCACTCGGCCACAGGACCATTTATTCAGGCGCAAATGTAAGAAAAAAATAAAGTTTAGACTATTCTTCTATGATTATTGCGACGTTCTTTACATCGCCATTAATAGGAGGACAGATCTTTACCACTTTTACACGAATAAAGTGGATGTTTTTTATTTCTGCGCGAATACGCTCAACGATTCGCTGTCCGACGTGCTCAATAAGTTGAGAACGAACACACATTTCATTTTTAACGATTTTATTAATGATTACGTAGTCAACGGTTTTAGTGAGGTTGTCTTCTTGAGCAGCTTCGGAAAAGTCTGTCTCAATAGATACATCAACACAATAGTTGCCTCCAATTTTTGCTTCCTCAGGAAGACAGCCGTGGTAGGCATAAAGTTGTATTCCGTTCACCTCTACGATGTGTTTCATTCTCCTTTTTTTAGCTTTTGAACGCTGTTTATTCCGTGTAAAATACGCTCAGCACACTCGTCTTGACCTAAAAAAGAAGCAATTTCAAACATACTTGGCCCCATTCCTCTTCCGGTAACCAATAATCGAAACAGAGGCAGCGCTGCACCAAGCCCAACGCCTTTCTTTTCAATAAAATCTTTAAAAGAGGCTTCGATTGAGGAAGGGTTAAAAGTGTCAATAGACTTGAGAACAGCGTTCCACTCCTCCATCAAATCTTTCGCATGATCCTTCCATTTCTTACGGATTGTTTTAGGGTCGTACTCAATAGGTTTTTGAAACAAGTATGCTCCATCCGATAAAATGTCTTGTACAAATGTTGCCCGCTCTTTCATTAGGCCACAAATTGTTTCAAGCGACTCATGTGAATAGGTAGAATCGGAGCTTTCAGTCAGCTGTTTAGCCAAGTCTTTGTTGTCGTGTTTTCTAAGGTGTTGTTGCTGAAACCACTTCGTTTTGTCGGGATCAAACTTCGCTCCGGCTTTAGCAACACGGTCAAGAGTGAAGGCCTCAACGAGTTCATCGAGAGAAAACAATTCCTGAGTTGTTCCAGGGTTCCAGCCCAAAAAGGCTAACATGTTAATAAATGCACCGCTATAGTAACCTTGTTCACGATAGCCTGGGAAAACGTCTCCATCGCTTGTTTTCCAGTTTGTCGGAAACACAGGAAATCCTAAGCGGTCCCCATCTCTTTTACTTAGTTTTCCGTTTCCATCGGGCTTTAGAAGAAGAGGTAGGTGAGCGAACTTTGGGCAATCCCACCCAAAAGCCTCATAAAGCAATACGTGCAAAGGAGCTGAAGGAAGCCATTCTTCTCCCCGAATAACATGTGAAATTTCCATACAATGGTCATCAACTACATTTGCTAAGTGATAGGTTGGCATTCCATCGGATTTGAAAAGAACTTTGTCATCTAAGTTGTTCGTGTTTACAACAACCCATCCACGAATTTCATCGTTAAAGCGTACATCGATGTTGCGAGGCATTTTCATTCGAATCGTATATGGATCTCCGTTTTCGATTCGATTCTTCACATCGTCAGAAGAAAGCGTCAAAGAATTTTTCATTGACAATCTCGTTACCCCATTGTATTGCCAGTTTGGCATTCCCATTTGTTTTGCTTGGTCGCGCATCGCCGTGAGGTCGTCAGCGCTATCGAATGCATAGTATGCTTTGTCATGTTCAATTAGCAGCTCAGCGTATGGGCGGTAGATTTCTTTTCTTTCAGATTGAATGTATGGACCATAATCCCCACCAATACCAGGCCCTTCAGCCGGCATAATTCCACACCAGCTTAATGCGTCTAAAATGTATTCTTGTGCCCCAGGAACAAAGCGGGTTTGATCTGTGTCCTCTATACGAATAACAAAGGTTCCATTGTTTTTTTTAGCAAACAAATAGTTATACAAGGCCGTTCTAACCCCACCCATATGTAGTGGGCCTGTTGGGGAAGGGGCAAATCTAACACGTACTGGTTTTGACATAAAAATTTTATTTCTTCGCGGCAAAGATACGGAATAGCGCAATACGAGCGCTATCGAACAGAAAAAAGTAAAATTAAGGTCGTAGTTGTATTTAAACGTTAAAACGCTTTATCAAAACGGAAGAATGTTGTATTTTGGTATTCTCTTCAAGCAGCAATGAGTAGTTTTGACCGATTAATAGCACAGATAGACGCGTTCATACGTAAGTTCTATAAGAACCAATTGGTGAAAGGGTTTATTTTATTCACCGGGATACTGTTGTTTACGTACCTCTTGGTAATTACTCTTGAGTTTTTCGGCCGCTTCAGCTCTATTGTCCGAATGGTTTTTTTCTTTGGGTTTATAGGGGTTAATACTTTTGTATTAGTCAAGTATATTTTAGTTCCACTTCTAAGGCTGAGGTCTTTTGGGAACAGAATCAACCGGTACCAAGCATCATTAATTATTGGGAGGTTTTTCCCTGGAATTTCTGACAGGCTGCTCAACACCCTCCAGTTAAGTGATCAAATGGATGAAAACTCAACTGATTTTGAACTGATTAACGCAAGTGTTCAGCAAAGAAGTGCGGCAATGGGAACGGTGCCTTTCGTAAACGCAATAGACCTTTCAAAAAACAAGCGTTATTTGGGTTGGGTCTTTCCTGTGGTTTTTGTTGGGTTTTTGTTCGGTGTCTTTGAGCCTGAAGTGTACTGGCAGGGAACCGACCGGGTAATGAATTTTTCAAACGAATTTCCAGAGGAGGCGCCATTTCGATTTGATTTAGTGACCGACCTAGAACCGATAGAAGAAGGAGAAAACTATGAGTTTGAATTGGAACTTTCAGGAGATGATTTACCTGAAAAAGTTTATGTTAAGTCGAACCAAGGAAAGTTTCTTTTGAAAAGAAGCGCAAAAAACAGATTCTACGGTATACTTGTTCAGGTAAGAAAAAAGGTTTCTTTTTGTTTTGAGGCAACGGCGCAGGACAAAGAGGTCGTAAGTAGTACGTTTGTTTTAGATGTGATTGCAAAAACAGCGATAGGAAAACTCCAGGCATCATTGGACTTTCCGGCTTATTTGGAAAAGGAGCGACAAACAATTCAAAACTCAGCAGACCTCATTGTTCCTGAAGGAACAACAGTCTCTTGGAGTGTTTTAACCAAAAACAGCAGCGCAACAGAGTTTTGGATTAACAACAAAAAAAACAAGTTTGTGAAGGATGGGTTTACGCTTAGCAATTCATTTCCAGAGAACAGTGTAGCCAAAATAATATTGAAAAACAGATTAAACAATGTGACTGACACTACAGAATTTATTATTGACGTTGTAAAAGACCAATATCCGACAATTCAAGTTGTAGAAGCAAAAGACTCATTAAAAGACGGCGTTCGATACTTTTCAGGAGTTGTTGGAGACGATTACGGACTAACGGGCTTACAATTTATTTATAAAATTACTTCGAAGACAAACGGGGAGCGCAAGGAGCAGATAGATGTTGGGCGTGTTTTTGGAACAGAAAACCCATTTGATTTTGCTGTTGATTTTCGAAAGGAAGCAGTAACAATTAACGACAAAATTGAATATTATTTTGTTGTTTATGACAATGATGGGGTGAATGGAAGAAAAGCAACACGAAGTACACTTTTCACTTACAAGTTGCCCTCGTTGAGTGAATTGATTGAGAAGAGAGAAGACGAGCAAGAAAAGATAAAGGACGACATGCAGAGCCTGTTGGAAAAGGCAGATACATTCAAAAAAGACCTTGAAAAGCTAAAAAACGAAATACGAGACTCTAAAAAATCAAGTTGGAATAAGGAGAGCCAAATCCGTCAATTGAAAGAGGCCCAGAAAAGCTTAATTGAGAATCTAGATGATTTGAAAGAAAAAATTGAAACCAGCACAGAAGAAAGAACAGAGCTGTCAGAGGTGGATAAAGAAATACTTGAAAAAGAGGAAATGATAAAAGATTTGTTGGACGAGTTAATGGACGATGAATTAAAAGAGTTGCTTGATCAGCTTGAAGAACTGTTAAAAAAGAATGATGAGCAAGGACTCGAAGAGACTATGGACAAGCTGGAAATGTCTTCCGAAGAGATGAAAAACCAGCTAGACCGAAGCTTAGAGATGCTAAAAAAGACGCAGGTAGATGAAAAAATTGATGCAGTTGAAGAAAAGTTAAAAGAGCTAGCAGACAAGGAAAAAGCACTTTCCGAACAAACAAAGCAAAAAAAGAACATTTCTAATGAAGACAAGCAGGCGCAAGAAGAGATAGAAAAAGAGTTCAACGAGATTAAAAAAGACCTAAATGAATTGGATTCGCTCAATAAAAACCTTGAGCGTCCAATGGATCTTGGAGGCCCCGAGACACAGAGCGATCAAGTTGATGAAAAAATGAATGAGGCCAAAGAAGGATTAGACAAAAACAAAGGAAAAAAAGCGAGTAAAGGACAACAAGGCGCGGCCGAAAAGATGGAGGAAATGGCACAAACCCTGGATGATGCGCAGTCTCAGTCCAATCAAGAGCAACAAGAAGAAGATATGGAGATGCTCCGAAATATACTTGAGGGGCTTGTTACTTTAAGTTTTGACCAGGAGGAGACAATGGTGAAATTAAAACGGGTTGCAGAGGAAGACCCCGCTTTTGTTCGCCACAGCAGAGGGCAGCGCAGAATTGTTGATGACACACGCATTCTAAGAGATAGCCTAATGGAACTTGCAAAGCGTCAGCCGAAGATAGCGACATTTATAGATAAAGAGTTGAATCAAATTTCGGTAAACCACGATTTAATTTTGGAAGATATTGACGAGAGAAGAAGGCGCGAGTTAACCATTCATCAACAGTATGTGATGACGAGCTACAACAATCTTGCGTTGATGTTGAATGAGGCTTTGGAGCAAATGCAACAGCAAATGCGAAACGCCAAGCCGGGCTCAGGTAGCTGCAACAAGCCTGGAGGGAGCGGGATGCCGAAACCGGGTAGCGGCATGTCATCAAAGTCAATGAAGGAGATGTTGCAAAAGCAATTGGATGCGATGAAAAAGGGAAAAAACCCAGGAGGGAAAAAACCCGGAGGAAAGAGGGGGGAACAGCCAGGAGGCTCAAAACCTGGAGGTGAAGGTTCGGGTGGTTTGGGGCTCGGGTCAAAGGAAATAGCAAAAATGGCCGCAGAACAGGGTGCGATTCGACGAAGGCTCGAACAAATGCGGAAAGAATTAAATAAGGACGGCTCAGGAAACGGAAACAAATTAAACCCCTTGATTGAAAACTTAGAAGATCAGGAGCGCGATTTAATTAATAAAAAACTGAATAACAACACGTTAGATCGACAAAAAAAGATTTTAACACGTTTATTAGAAAGTGAAAAAGCACTAATGGAACGTGGAATTGAGGAAAAAAGGGAGTCAAAAGAAGGAAAAAATAAAGATTATAGTAACCAAATTCGATTTGAAGAGTATAACAAAGAAAAACTAAGGCAAATTGAATTATTACGTGCTGTGGATCCGTCGTATAAAAAATATTATAAGGACAAGGCAAACGAATATTTTAACAGGGTCTTTTAATAGAGGTTTTGTGTTATGAAGAATGGTTATGTTGTAGTGGATAGTCTTTCTATCCCATCGGACTACGATTCAATCAGCAGGGTTGAATCACTTGTTGATGAGGTGTGTAATCGTCTCGAGGTAAACGAAGATTATTATGGAAATGTTTTAATTGCTGTAACTGAGGCGGTGAACAATGCAATTCAGCATGGAAATAAAATGCAAGAACAATTAAATGTTGATCTGCATGTTGGTGATAAGGAGACGGATTTTTGTTTTAGTGTCAAGGATTATGGACATGGATTCGATTATACAAACCTTCCTGACCCAACGTCGCCAGAAAACATAGAAATGGAGAATGGCCGTGGAATTTTCCTAATGAAGTCATTGGCCGAGGCTGTTGAATTCGAAGATGAAGGGAGAAATGTAAACATCTATTTTAGTAAGTCCTAATGGTCAATGTATTTTATGAAGACACCAAAACTCTGGACAAAACACCAGAGTTTTTCGATTTATGGTTCGGTAAAATTTGTCATACAGAAGGGAGGTTGCTCGGAGATGTGTCGGTGGTGTTTTGCTCGGACACCTATTTATTGGAGTTGAACAAGAGGCATTTACAACATGATTTCTTTACTGATATAATTACTTTTGATTATTCTGAGGGAGACAGGGTTGCGGGTGATCTATTTGTGTCTGTTGACCGGGTTTATGAGAATGCTGACGCGTATAATGTTTCACGTGAAACAGAGCTAAATCGTGTTTCTGTTCATGGAATTCTCCATTTACTGGGCTATAAGGACAAAACACCACAAGAGGTTACTGTTATGAGAGAAAAGGAAAATGAGGCGCTGGCATTATTATAGATAACGTGTACGCGAAGAGTTTGGGGTTGTGTATTTAACAGAAGAGTTCTATTTTTGTCAACTGAAACAGAGTTGTTACACGTGAAACATGGGTTTATGTTAAAAGAATATGATGTTATTGTTGTGGGTGGCGGCCATGCGGGCTGCGAGGCTGCAAACGCTGCAGCAAAGCTTGGGAGTTCTGTTTTGCTTTTAACAATGAACATGAACACAATTGCGCAAATGAGCTGTAACCCCGCGATGGGAGGCGTCGCAAAAGGACAAATTCTACGTGAAATTGATGCGCTTGGCGGAGGGTCGGGCGTAATTAGCGATGTAAGTGCGATTCAGTTTCGAATGTTAAACATGTCAAAAGGCCCTGCAATGTGGTCACCCAGAACTCAAAACGATCGAATGAAGTTTGCTGAGGAGTGGCGCATGATGCTTGAAAGAAATAAAAACGTTGATTTCTGGCAAGATATGGCGACAGGCTTAACGGTTGAGGCAGGAAAAGTTGTTGGTGTGAAAACAGCAATTGGTGTGGAAATTAGAGCCAAGTCGGTTGTGTTAACAAACGGGACTTTTTTAAATGGACTCATTCATCTTGGAGAAAAAAGCTTTGGCGGTGGACGTGCAGGTGAGCGCGCGTCTTCGGGGATTACAGAAAACCTAATCGACCTTGGTTTTCAGGCGGGAAGAATGAAAACAGGAACGCCTCCACGTGTTGATGGACGTTCTTTAGACTATTCTAAAATGGAAGAGCAATTCGGGGACGATACGCCGTCGAAATTTAGCTTTTCAGACACCAAGCCTTTGTCGAAACAACGATCGTGTTATATCACATATACAAGCCCAGAGACGCACGAGCTGCTCAAAGAAGGGTTTGATCGTTCTCCAATGTTTAATGGAGCAATTCAAAGCCAAGGCCCACGTTATTGTCCAAGTATAGAAGACAAAATCAACCGCTTTTCAGACCGCGATCGACACCAGATTTTTGTAGAGCCTGAAGGGTGGAACACTGTGGAAATCTATGTGAACGGGTTTAGTACCTCTTTGCCAGAGGATGTGCAGCTAAAGGCATTAAAATCTGTTCCTGGCTTTGAAAACGTTAAAATGTTTCGACCAGGATATGCAATCGAGTACGATTACTTCCCCCCAACTCAATTAAAACACACGCTCGAAACAAAGCGTATTGAAAACTTATATTTTGCCGGCCAAATAAATGGTACTACAGGCTATGAAGAGGCGGCATGTCAGGGGCTGATGGCAGGGATCAATGCACATCGAAAAAACCAAAAGGAAGCACCATTCACTTTGTCTAGAAGTGAGGCTTATATTGGAGTTTTAATTGATGACCTAATCACCAAAGGAACAGACGAACCGTACCGTATGTTTACGAGTAGAGCAGAATACCGAATCTTACTTCGCCAAGACAATGCCGACATTCGACTAACTCCTATTGGTCACGCAATCGGGATGGCATCTGATAAAGCTCTGCGCCGCGTAAAAGAAAAGATGAGCGGAGCTGAAAAATTAAAAAAATCCTTAAGAAAAGAAGGAGTTTCGCCAGAGCGAGCCAATACTGTATTAGCGCGAAAGAAAAGCGCACCGGTTAAACAACAAGTAAAGTTAAGCTCACTTATAACGCGGCCAGGAATTGGTATGGAAGATGTTTTAGAGATGAGTGTCGACTCTTCTGTATTGGCGACCGAATTAAACAATGTTGATCCGTCAATTGTTACCCAAACAGAAATTCAATTAAAATACGAAGGGTATATTTCTCGCGAAGAAGATGTTGCAAAGAAAATGAACCGCCTTGAGGACGTTAAAATACCGGAGATGATTGACTATTCAAAATTGACGAGCTTAAGCGCCGAGGCGAAAGAAAAATTAACAGCACTTGCACCGGTAACAATTGGTCAAGCATCAAGAATCAGCGGAATTTCTCCAAGTGATGTTTCCGTATTGCTTGTTTATTTGGGAAGATAAATTGGAAAATTCCAAACAGGAACTTCAAGAAAACACACTACATGCATGAAATTTCTCGTTTTAATGCGATTTAAGCCCAAATCACTTCGCTTCTGATGGAATTACCTTAAGGCTCCGCCGTTCGACGATTAGACAACACGTGTTGTTTTTAAGTTTAAGCACCTGTTTTTCAGCTACTTAACTGAATTCTACTCTTTCTTTTCAACCCAGTCGCCATTGTCTTGTATCAAATCAATTAAGGCATCTACAGCTTCGGCTTCAGGAATATTTTTTCGAACAACATTTTTTTCTTTGTACAGGTGAATTTTTCCAGGTCCAGTTCCGACATATCCATAGTCAGCATCAGCCATTTCACCCGGACCATTAACAATACACCCCATAATCCCAATTTTTATTCCTTTGAGATGCGATGTGCGCGATCTTATTTTTGCGGTGGTTTCTTGGAGATCAAACAAGGTTCGTCCGCACGATGGGCAACTAATGTATTCAGTTTTTGAAATTCTTACCCTTGTGGCCTGTAGTATACCAAAAGATGTAGTATTAATAAGCTGATTATTTAATGATGATTTGAGCCAAACTCCGTCTCCGAATCCATCAATAAATGATGCACCAAGATCTGAAGCGCTCCACAATTGAAAAAGTTCTGGGTCATTACAGTTGTATTCTGAACTCAGGATTACAGGATTTTGAATTTGAAGCGCGTCAAACGTCATCCTTATACTCCGAAATAGCTGTGTTTTGTTGCTGTATGTACTGCTCAAAACAACAATTGCATTGGGATAATTCAAAAGATATTCCGTATCGTTATCTTCTGCAAAATGGCGGACAAAAAAGACACTGTCACTTGAAAGTTTCTCGCACATTTCCTTTTCGACAATTGGATAAACCCCTAGTTGATGCTTAAAGTTATCATTCCAATTTATATACTCACAAACAATGCTAAGTGTACCAGGAATGTCAAAGGGTAGGGTGTTATTTCCTATGTAAATAACATCAGCCGCCATATCTGAAATATTCCATTTGTCTAGCGTTACGGAGTAATTGTAACCAAAAGCAAACAGGTGTGAAGGTTTGATTTGTTTGATTCCACTGAGGTCTCCAACAACAACAGGGGCGCTGCTGTGACCTATATTTGAAACATCATTCGTTTGTCGTCGCTTGTATTCATAAGGAGAATAGCTAAGCGTCTTTTTTCTATTGGTATCAAATACAAACAAATTATTTTCTTCGTATTTAGAAAGCAATTTTTGAGCGACTGGAATTTCCGCTTCTGGGACCTCTGTTAATGAGACGCGTATTGTGTCACCAATGCCGTCTTCCAAAAGGGCGCCAATTCCGACTGCAGACTTTATTCTTCCATCTTCGCCTTCACCTGCTTCTGTGACACCAAGATGGATGGGGTAGGTCATTTCTTGTTCCACCATTGTTGCAATTAAAAGACGGTATGCTTGGACCATAACAAGTGTATTGCTTGCTTTCATTGAAAGGATGATGTTATGGTAATCGTTCTTTTCGCATATTCGCAAGAACTCCATTGCTGATTCCACCATTCCCTCCGGTGTGTCGCCATACCGGCTTAATATTCGATCAGATAAAGATCCATGATTCGTTCCAATTCTCATTGCAGTGCCCTTTTCTTTGCACAGATGCACAAGAGGGGTGAACTTTTCTTCAATTCTTTCAAGTTCCTTAGCATATGCTTCGTCGGTGTAATCAATTTCCTCGAAGCGCTTTTTGTCTGCGTAGTTTCCAGGGTTAACCCTAACTTTTTCTACAATATTTGCCGCAATTTCGGCAGCATTTGGCGTGAAGTGAATGTCGGCAACCAACGGGATGTCATAACCCCTTTCTGTTAATTCATTTTTAATATTGAACAGGTTTTCCGCATCTTTTTTGCTTGGAGCGGTGAGCCGCACGAGTTCACAACCCGCTTCAATCATTCGAATAGACTCTTCTACAGAACCCTTTGTATCCATTGTGTCGACGGTGGTCATCGATTGAATGCGGATGGGGTTTTTTCCTCCGAACCCAACAGACCCAATTTGAACGACGTGTGTTGGAAATCGTTCTCTATTGAAATAGTCTACACAATATTTTAAATGCTTCATGAATGCGGCGTATTTATATTTGGTCTTTTCGCTTGAAACAAAAATAACCAATAATTATAGAGCCCAGCGAATATATAAATGTGTCGGATTAACATTATTTTGTTTAATTAACAGATTAAAAAGGCGGGATATAGACTTAAATAGCCGTATCTTTGAGCTTTATGAAATTGAAACAGTAGAAAACTATGCAATTAAATAAAGTAAAATTCGTAGAAAGAGACAATGATGATTTCTATAAAGAGCTTCGCAAACGCGTTACTCATTACTTCAAAGAGAACAACATATCAAAGTATGCGAATGTAAACATGGTATTAAAGACAATTTTTATGATTTCTCTTTACCTGGTTCCTTTTCTTTTAATTCTGACATATTTAGAGACCACGTGGTTGATTGTTTTGATGTGGGTTGTTATGGGGTTTGGTATGGCTGGAATAGGACTTTCAATCATGCACGATGCAAATCACAGCGCATATTCCAAAAATAAATATGTAAATATGGTGTTGGGAAAACTAATTCTTCTTGTGGGGGGCAGTGACGTAAATTGGAGAATTCAGCACAATGTACTTCACCATACATACACGAACGTTAGTGGAATGGATGAGGACATTGATATTGATCCGCTAATGCGATTTTCACCTTCACAAAAACTACTTAAAGGACACCGGTTTCAATTTATTTATGCCTGGTTTTTGTATGGATTGATGACCCTAATGTGGGCTACAACCAAAGACTATTCCCAGTGGAAACGTTACAAGAAAAAGGATTTAATTAAAACACAAAATTTATCAACCAAAAGCTTTCTTTGGACATTGATTTCAACGAAAACATTGTATTTGTCTTTGACTTTAGGTCTTCCAATTATTTTTTCTGCGTTGCCGTGGTGGGGCACAATCATTGGTTTTGTTGCTATGCATTTCGTTGCAGGGCTTACATTGGCAGCAATTTTTCAACCTGCACATGTTGTCCCTACATCTTCATTTGAGAAACCATCAAAGGAAGGGAACATTGAATTGGGTTGGGCAGCCAATCAAATGATGAATACCGCTAATTTTGCACCGAAGGCTCGACTGTTTTCATGGTATGTAGGAGGATTAAATTATCAAATTGAGCACCATCTGTTTCCAAATATTTGTCATGTACATTACAGAAAAATTTCAGCAATTGTTCGAGAAACAGCTTTTGAATACAATCTGCCATACTATTCATATAAAACGTTTGCTGAGGCTTTGGGTGGACATGCCAAGATGCTTTATAATTTAGGGCGCTATGAAGACGCTCCGGCGATTCATTAATGAATATTGAAGATTATAGAGAGTATTGTTTGTCCAAAGAATTTACGACTGAATCCTTTCCGTTTGACAGTAAAACATTGGTATTTAAGGTTGGCGGCAAAATATTTGCAGCAACAAACATTGAACAGTTTGTATTTATTACCCTGAAGTGTGAGCCTGAAACTGCCATAGAGTTACGCGAGCGTTACAGCGGGATTAAGCCGGGTTGGCATTCAAATAAAAAACATTGGAACTCAGTTTATTTAAACACAGACATATCAAGTCAATTGCTCCAAACATTGATCGATCAATCATATGAACTTGTTTATCAAACCCTAACGAAGAAAGTGCGCTATGAGTTGCAGAATGGATAAGTATGTTTGGAGTGTTCGCTTGGCAAAAACACGTTCTAAGGCATCAGAAGCAATCGTTAATGGCAAGATTCGTTTAAATGGGGACCTTGTTAAGCCATCAAAAGAAGTAAAGCTCGGCGATGAAATTCAAATTATTAGGCATACAGCAAGGTTTACATTCAGAGTTGTGCAGCTTTTAAAGAAACGAGTTGGGGCAAAACTTGTGCAAGATTATATTATTGATATCACTCCAGAAGAAGAGATAGAAAAGTTGAAACTTTATCAACTGAGTCAAGTTGCCTATCGGCAGCACGGTACGGGGAAACCCTCGAAAAAAGACCGTAGGGATTTAGACGATTTTTTAGAGGGCTGGTAGGTGCTGATTAAAATTTGGACGCAAAAAACAAGGGCCTTGTCAATAACAAGGCCCTTATTTTTATGAGTTGTAGGCGATAAAGTTTCGCCGATTTATTTGACTTATTGTTTCACAAGATTAAACTGTGCGGTTTTTCCATTTTCCATAATTACTGTAAAGACGTAAACACCAGCCTCCAATTGTGATGTGTTTACTTTAGTAGAACCCGTTCCAAGATCAACAAGTGAATTCATAACAATCTTACCACTAATATCAGTCACGTTTAATGTTGCCGCTCCAGTGGCATTTACTGTAATTGTTACAGCGTCAGTTGTAGGATTTGGAAACGCACCTCCAACTAAAATATCAGCATCTGTAATTCCTACTTCTGCAGGGTCAAATGTTTTTAATGACAAAGCAGGAGCAGAGGCACCAGACCATCCACCAGAGTACCACTGACCATCTATATGCACAGGAGCCACAGGTTGCCTGTATATCCCTTCGTTGCCATCATAATTAATTGTATTGTCGTATCCAAAAGAAATCGTTGCAGTTTCAAAAGTCTGAAGACAAAACAAATATCTCTGGTTATCAACCATTAAAAACGGGGTTACAAATTCAATATATGCCACATCGTCTACATCATCATTTGAAGCGGGGTAATGTGTTCCAAATGTAACGATGTTTAATGCGTTAAATGCATTCGTTGTTGCTGCAGCGAAATCATAATTAGGATCATCAAGATCTACCCATCCATCGTCCCATTGGTATGCGTTTCCGAAAATTTCAGAACCCGCCAAATCATTTACAGACGTATCGGTATGAGGGATAAAATACATTCCTTGAACAGCCATTGTTGACGAGTTTGGTTCCTGAATCATTACACACCCTTGATATTCTGTTGTTGCATTTGAAGGGTATGTATTTGCCATAGGCATTCCTGAAGCATCAACAGGAGATACTGCGAGAGTTCCTATTGTTGTTCCATCAGTTATTGAGAATGAAGAAGACAGGACGTTATCAAAGTCAGAATCATCTGTTCCACCTAAATCCATCGTGTATGTAAGTGTATATTCTCCGTTTTCGTAGTTTCCAATTCCCTCGCTCCAAGCAGGAAAAGCATCCGTATTTCCAGGGAAGATAGCAAGTGTGTCTCCAGATACGATAGCAACTGGGCCAACGGTTTCATCGTAAACAGTGCCACTAGGCCCATCGATTTTTGCATTAATAGAAACTGCAGTTTGATCATCTGTTCCGTAGTTGTAAACTTGGATTCCAGGTTCAAAACCGTCATACTGTAGACTGTTGGCACCACCATATGGCGAAACTAATGCCTGACCACTATTGGCACCAATGTCGTTGACGTAAGCACCAACCTTACTACCAAGAAAAACAACGACAGGACCGTTGCTCATTTCTGTGACGAGCTGATTACCGGTAAGACTAGTGACAAATACACAAGGAATAGTAACATTAAGTCCTTCGACTCCACCACCCATTTGTACAATTTCATCTTCCCGGTTAATAATAATTGCGGCAACTGCACCTGCATCTTGTGCTTGTAGCGCTTTGTACCCAAATTCACATGTGTTTCTGTAAATTACAGCGATTTTACCTGTCAAATCATTTATCAAAGGTCCATTACATGCTTCTGCTGACAACGGGTTGCCTTGTAGGTTTAAACCAGGCGTGCCATCGTCAACAATCATCAATGTGTCTTCAACGAACGTGCCAGGCACCAAGAAGTCGGGGCAACTCCAGTCACCTCCCGCAGGGTCAGCCCATGCAAAATCATAATTTCCTTGGATTGATACAGGTGAAACACCTGAAAAAACCACCTGTGAATTCGCCATAAACCCTGACGAAAGAACAGTTAAAAGAAGTAATATTTTTTTCATAATTAAGTTTTATAGATATACTAAGGTAATTGAAAAATGGGTTTTTGACAACTTAGACGTCCACAGTTGAATATTTAGCGTTTCAATAACTAGCAAGTACTAGTTGTTAAAAACAGAAAAACCCCTCTATGAGGGGCTTTTCTGTTTCAATAAATTGGATGAAATGATTCAATTAGTTTTTTACAACGTTGAATTGTGTACTTTCTCCATTTTCCATAGTTACATTAAAGATGTAAACACCTGACTCTAATGAAGAAATATCAACAGATGTTGTTCCATTTTCAAGAGTAATATTTGTGCTTATAGCTACTTTTCCTGCAACATCTGTTGCGGTAAGAGCAGCAGCGCCACTAGCACCAACAGAAATTGTCACCATATTATTTGCTGGGTTAGGGAATGCTTTCCCCTCTAACATTTCAGTTGATTCTAAGCCAAGTTCTGCAGGGTCAAAAGTTCTGAGTGCTAAAGACGGTGCTGTTGCACTGTTCCATCCAGCAGTATACCATGAACCGTCAATATGCAATGGTGAAATTGGTTGTGAAAAGATACTGTAGTTGGCCCCGTGGTCAAAAGAGTTATCATACCCAAAAGAGATTGTCGTTGACTCAAACGTCTGAAGACAGAACAAATACCTTTGGTTGTTTATCAATTGGAAATAATTACCCATTCCAAAATCAGCATATGCAACATCATCTACATCATCGTTCGATGCGGGGATATGCGTTGCAAAGGCAAAAAGATTTAAGTTGTTGTATGCATCAGTTGTGGCTGGAGTAAAATCATAATTTGGATCATCAAGATCAACCCATCCATCATCCCATTGGTAAGCATTAACAAAGATTTCTGCACCAGCCATATTGTTTACTGAAGTATCTGTGTGTGGTATAAAATAAATTCCCCTTACCGCCAAAGAGCTCGCATTTGGATCTTGGAATACCATACAAGCTTCGTATTGAGTTGTTGAGTTACTAGGGTATGAATTGGCAATAGGCATGTTAGAAGCATCAACTCGAGAAGAAGAAATAACGTCATCTTGAATTGTGAAATCCTGGCTATACACATTATCAAAAGCGAAATCGTCTGGTCCACCAAGGTCGATAGTGTAGGTCAGAGTGTAGTTGCCATTTTCATAGTTTCCAACACCTAAAGCCCATGGGGTAAACGAATCTGTGTTTCCAGGGAAAATAAAAGCGGTGTCTCCAGCGCTCATATTTAATGGGCCGATGTCTTCGGTATAAACGTTTCCAGAAGGGCCATCTATTGAGGCATTAACTGTGAGTCCCGTCTGATCCGATGTTCCATAATTGTATACTTGTATACCCGGAGTCATTCCGTCGTATACACTTGAGTGAGAACCTCCGAATTGGTTAACTAAAAACTCACCCTTGACAGCACCGGCATCATTTGCAAATGCACCAAGTTTGTTTCCAATAAACATAACAACAGGGCCATTTGCCATTTCAGAGATGAGAGCAGCGCCAGTGACGTTGGAGACAAAAACAGCTGGGATATTTACATTGATTCCATCCGTGGCATCACCTAACATTCCCAATAATTCATCTTCTCTGTTTACGATGATGGCAGCAACAGCGCCTGCATCTTGCGCATTTTTAATTTTAGAAACGAATGAACACGTATTTCTGTAAATTATGGCGATTTTCCCTGTTAAGTCGTTAGTTAAAGGATTACAACCTTCCTGCGAAATAGGGTTTCCCTGAAGGTTTGTTCCTGGTGTTCCATCTTCAACAAGCATTAGCGTGTCTTGAATAAAGTCTCCAGGAGTGTTAAAGTTCAATCCTCCATTCCATGCCCCCCACGTCGCGTCATCTGTTTCTCCTGGCCATTGGCCACAGTTTGCTTGTGTGGTAAATTCGTAGTTGCCTTGAATTGCTGCGGGGCTAACCCCTGCAACAACCACTTGTGCTTGTGATGAGAAACCTCCAAGCGCAAGCGCAACAGATAGTACAAGTTTTTTCATATGCTTCAATTAATGTTAATTTAATTTAAAGATAATAATATTTAAATTGTAAATACCTCGGAAAACACTCAAAGGATTTATCGTTCACAAGCGGAGCAAAAAAAAACCGCCCTAAAAGAGGCGGTTTATAAAAGTGATTGTTTTTCTACTCTCCTGAAATGGTCGCTTTTAAGTATTCTCTATTCATGCGAGCAATATTTTCAAGGGAGATGCCTTTTGGGCATTCAACAGAGCATGCTCCGGTATTCGTACAGTTTCCAAATCCTTCTTTGTCCATTTGTTCAACCATATTAAGTACACGACGTTTCGCTTCAACTTTTCCTTGAGGCAACAGAGAAAATTGTGATACTTTAGCCGAGACAAAGAGCATTGCGGACGCATTTTTACACGACGCTACGCATGCGCCACAACCAATACATGTCGCCGCATCAAACGCTTTGTCAGCATCAGCTTTGGGCACAGGGGTTGCATTTGCATCTTGTGTATTTCCCGAAGTCGGAACGGAGATAAATCCTCCAGCATGTTGAATACGGTCGAAAGCGCTTCTGTCAACAACTAAATCTTTAACTACGGGAAAACCTTTTGCTCGAAAAGGTTCGATATAGATTGTATCGCCATCGTTAAATTTACGCATGTGCAATTGACATGTGGTTACTCCACGGTCTGGACCGTGTGGTTCACCATTAATATGCATTGAACACATTCCACAAATACCCTCGCGGCAATCGTGGTCAAATGCAATAGGCTCTTCTTTCCCTTCAGTGATAAGCTGTTCGTTCAGGACGTCCATCATTTCAAGAAAAGACATATGTTCAGAAACGTTGTCCAACGTGTACGTTTTGATCGCTCCTTTGTCGGTGGCATTTTTCTGACGCCAAATTTTCAATGTTAATTTCATTGTTATTTTTATTTGTATGAACGTTGTTTCAGTTCAATATCATTAAAAGTCAACTTTTCTTTGTGCATGACTGGTGCGCTTGGGTCTCCAGTCCACTCCCATGCAGAAACATGTGCATAATTTACATCGTCACGTTTGGCCTCTCCCTTTTGTGGCCCATCTTCCTCCGCTGATTCTTCTCGGAAGTGACCTCCACAAGACTCCATTCTTTCTAAGGCGTCGTTTGCGAATAGCTCACCAAGTTCAATAAAGTCTGAGACCCTGCTTGCTTTTTCAAGTTCTGGATTCAGATTGTACATGTCACCTGGAACATATACATCCCGATGGAATTCTTCACGAATTTCTTTGATTTCATCGATCGCTTCTTTCAGACCTTTCTCATTTCTAGCCATTCCGACCTTGTTCCACATTACTTTACCAAGTCGCTTGTGGAAGGAGTCCACAGACTTAGTTCCATTGTTGTTTATGAATTTTTCTAAGCGGGCCTTTACGTCATTTAATGCGTCGTCAAATTCGGGAGTATCTGTTGGAATTGGACCTGTACGAATATCTCCAGCAAGATAATCTCCAATAGTGTATGGCAACACGAAGTAGCCATCGGCCAAACCTTGCATAAGCGCTGAGGCCCCCAGTCTATTTGCTCCATGATCAGAGAAGTTGGCTTCACCTGCAGCATAACATCCAGGAATTGTAGTCATTAAATTGTAGTCGACCCATACTCCTCCCATTGTATAATGAACAGCAGGATAGATTTGCATTGGAGTTTTGTACGGATTCTCGTCTGTAATTTTTTCATACATCTGGAAGAGATTGCCGTATTTGTTTTCGACAACTTTTTCTCCAAGTGCTTTAATACGTTCAGTGGAGGCGTCAACCTCACCGAGGATTGTTGCTTTTTCTTTCCCGTAACGTTCTATAGCAGAGGCAAAATCAAGATACACCGCTTCTCCTGTTTCGTTTACTCCAAATCCAGCATCACACCTTTCTTTAGCAGCTCTGGAAGCCACATCTCGTGGAACAAGGTTTCCAAACGCAGGATACCTTCTTTCCAAGTAATAGTCTCTTTCGTCTTCGGAGAGCTCCGTTGGTTTTTTGGTTCCATTTTTAATGGCCTCGACGTCTTTGAGATGTTTCGGAACCCAAATTCGTCCATCATTACGCAACGATTCTGACATCAGTGTCAATTTCGATTGATA
Source organism: Crocinitomicaceae bacterium (assembly GCA_029249445.1). Lineage (GTDB taxonomy): Bacteria > Bacteroidota > Bacteroidia > Flavobacteriales_D > Crocinitomicaceae > UBA4466. The sequence continues at coordinate 330,220 of JAQWHI010000019.1, forward strand.
ATCACCTGATCGTGGAATACATGTTGGATGAATTTGCGTATAACAAGGGTTTGCAAAATAGGCCCCTTTTTTATGAATTTTCCATGCTGCTGTGACGTTTGACCCCATCGCATTCGTAGACAGGAAGAATACATTACCATAACCGCCAGAAGCAATTACAACTGCATGTGCAGAATGTTTTTCTAGTTCTCCCGTAACCGTATTCCGTGCAATAATACCGCGTGCTTTACCATCTACCTTAACGAGGTCAAGCATTTCATGGCGGCTATACATTTTTATTTTCCCTTTACCAATTTGACGGTTCATTGCTGAATAGGCCCCAAGCAGGAGTTGTTGACCTGTTTGTCCTTTCGCATAAAAAGTACGAGACACAAGAACCCCACCAAACGATCTATTGTCAAGGAGCCCTCCGTATTCACGGGCAAATGGAACTCCTTGGGCAACACACTGGTCAATAATGTTTGTCGATACCTCTGCCAAACGATACACATTGGCCTCTCTTGATCGGTAGTCCCCGCCTTTTACCGTGTCATAGAACAAACGATAAACAGAATCCCCATCATTTTGGTAGTTCTTTGCAGCATTGATTCCTCCTTGTGCAGCAATTGAATGTGCACGCCTTGGGGAATCTTGAAAACAAAAAGCCTTGACGTTGTATCCCATTTCTGCTAATGAAGCAGCAGCAGAGCCTCCCGCCAGCCCAGTACCAACAACAATAACATCAATAAGACGCTTGTTTGCAGGGTTAACAAGGTTGATTTTGTTTTTGTGATTTGTCCACTTGTCTTTAATTGGACCTTCAGGAATTTTTGCGTCTAAAACTGACATAATTTCAAGTTTTATAGGTTCTATTTATTCAGGTAAAGAATGATCGGAATGATAGCGAAAGCCAATGGGATTAGTACGGAAAACATTTTTCCAAATCCTGAAATGATTGGGGTGTATTTTTCATTGTTGGCTCCTAATGTTTGGAATGCAGAGGCGAAACCATGCCATAAATGGAATGAAAGTACGAGCATCGCAAGTACATAAGCAATAACCGCATAGATACCATATTTGTTTGCAGGAAGCCCAGCCTCCTTTGATCGATCAACCCCAAAAAACGCAAGGGTCAAAGAATGTAAATCCTTATATCCTTCTGCTTCAACAGGGTTGTCTCCTAAAATGTTATAAGGAGGAATTGTCATACCCTGTGCATTCATTGTCTGAATTTGCTCATTGATTTGATCTGCAATTTTTTCTCGATCTAAAAAAAGAAACGTGTTGTTTTTTACCGAGTGTGTTTCAGTTGGTAAATATGTTCCCTCTGTGGTATAATAGGCTGTTTTTTCCTCATCAAAAATCCCAACTTCTGTTTGTGTTGGCTCGTAAATAGTTTCTGTATGTAAAGGAACTTCTCCGAAGTGCATTTTCCCCCAGAAGTTCGACATATGAATAACGATGAAAATTAATATAGCACTTCCTAGTACAGCCATGTAACGAGAGGCTGTTGATGAATTTTCTCCGGGCTTGTTGTAGGCATATTTTATTGGTCGTGCTTTTCGGTTTTGCAGTGTTAACATTATTCCATCGACGGCATGAAATAAAATTGAGAAGTACGTCAAATAGGACATTATTTTAATGAATGGATTGTGTGTCATGAAATATGCATACTCATTAAATGCTCTTTTCCCCTCCACGCCTGTGATAAATATTAGTTGTAAGTTTCCTAATAAATGGCCAACCAAGAAGAGACAAAGAAATAAACCTGTTAACGCCATCCACCATTTTTTAGCGATTGATGACTTCAGAATTGCTGATTTACTCATGTTTTATTTTTACTGTTCAATAAAATTGTGGTACAAATGTAATACAACGTCAAAACAGATTACTTATCTGAACCTTATTTAGATTTATTATAAATAAAACAAATAAAGATTCATTTTACACCTCAAAAACCCTGTTCCACTTAGCCTTTGTAAGGGAAGCCGTATCAAGATTTTAATATGAAAATAGCCTTTTTAAGAACCTTTTAGAGGTGATAGAGTAGAAAGAATAATAGCGCAGTTTTTCGGTCAATTACTACCAAATTTATTGAATTATGTAAGCTGTATAATTTGTTAATTTTTTAGAAAATCAAAGTCACATCACGTTTAGTAGCCGTAAATTCTACATCAGCGCCAAACACAAGCGCGCGATTGTCATCTATATGTCCAGCTGGAAAGTCGAAACAAATAGGGATGTCTCTGCCTTCAAAATGAGACAAGATCACTTCTTGATAGCTTTTTCCGAAAGGCACAGTGGTATCTTTTAGGCCCGTCATTCCACCAACGATTAATCCATTTATTTGGTATAACACACCTGTCTTTTTTAGTGCATAAAACATGCGGTCAATTGCATAAATATGCTCTGCAAGATCTTCAATAAACAGGATGCTCCCTTTAAAATCAGCGTGGTCATTTGTCCCTAAGAGACTGTATAAAATGGACAAATTTCCTCCCATTAACTCCCCCTTCGCTTGGCCAGGCTTGTTGAACGGCGTTGGAGCGGTATTGATCTCATATTGGACCCCTGTTATTGCTTCAACCAAACTGTCAATAGCTGCCTTTGTGTTTGATGAAAAGTTCAGAGGCATTGCAGCGTGTATGGATTTTAAGCCCAAGCGGCTCATGCGCTGGTGCAATACAGTGATGTCACTGAAGCCAATGATCCATTTTGGATGCCGTTTTATGTTGTCCCAATTCAATGCATCAACGATTTGAACGCACCCATACCCTCCACGTGCGCAGAGAATACCTTTAACTTCTGGATTGTCAATAGCACCTTGAAAATCAGAAATGCGCTCATCGATGGATCCCGAGAAATAATTGGATTCACCCAAACAGTGTGTACTGATTTCAACACGGAAACCTTTTTGCTCAAGAGTGGTTTTTGCTAGGAGTACATGTTCTGGCTCTATGGTTTTAGCGGGAGCTAAAATTTGTATAAGATCACCTTCGACAAGAGGAGCAATTGATGTTTTCATGATGTAAATATAGAAGTTTCTGACACCAATTTATTAACGCTTTTTGCTTTGTTAGTTTCAGCCTCTTATTTCACCAGTTATTGAATATGTTCTCTAGATACTGTTTTCAAAATCTCAATTATCTTTGCCTAATGATTACTCCTTACAATGATGACTATTTCATGAAGCAAGCCCTGGTTGAGGCGCAAAAAGCATTTGATGATGATGAGGTGCCTGTTGGCGCAGTGGTTGTTTGTAAAAATCAGATCATTGCTCGTGCTCATAATTTGACAGAGACGTTAAACGATGTGACAGCACATGCAGAAATGCAAGCAATAACGGCGGCGGCAAACTTTACTGGAGGAAAGTATTTGAAGGGGTGCACGCTTTATGTTACTCTAGAGCCATGCGTCATGTGCGGGGGCGCATTGTATTGGTCACAATTAGATAAAGTGGTGTTTGGTGCTTCTGATGAAAAACGAGGCGCAAGTTTAGCGGGGAATTTATACCACCCAAAAACAACGGTAGTAAGTGGAGTTATGGAAGGGCAGTGCGCAGAGCTAATAAAGACTTTTTTTAAGAACAAAAGAACTTAAGTTGACGCTTCTGCGTGGAATTAAAATAGTTGATAGAAACACGAAATCAACGGATCATACATTACATTTGTGTTGATGATAGGAAAACAGGATACAATTTGTGCATTGGCGACGCCAAATGGAATAGGAGCAATAGGTATGATTCGATTGTCTGGACCAAAGAGTGTATCAATCGTTTCTGAAGTGTTTTCGAAATCGTTATTGGATAAAACGTCGCACACAACTCACTTTGGCACCATAGCAAACAAAAGCCACGAACTCATTGATGAAGTGCTTGTCACTATTTTTGCTCACGGAATGAGTTTTACAGGTGAGCAAAGTGTTGAAATTTCTTGCCATGGTTCCCCATACATTCAACAACAACTTATCCAAGTTTTATTGGATTCAGGGGCGCGAATGGCGGAGCCAGGAGAATTCACGCAACGCGCGTTTTTGAATGGAAAAATGGATCTTTCTCAAGCGGAAGCAGTTGCAGACTTAATTGCCTCTCAATCGAAGAGTGCCCATGGAATCGCATTAAAACAACTTAGAGGTCGTTTTTCAAATGAGTTAAAAGAATTGCGTGAGAAGCTAATTAATTTTGCATCGCTTGTAGAGCTGGAGTTGGATTTTGCGGAAGAAGATGTTGAATTTGCAGATCGGACTCAATTAAAATCATTGGTAGAAGAAGTGTTGAATTACATCACCCGGTTGGCACAATCGTTTGATTTAGGAAATGCAATTAAAAATGGGGTTCCTGTTGCTATTGTTGGGGCACCCAATACAGGAAAAAGCACCTTACTTAACCAGCTTTTGGGGGACGACAGGGCGATTGTGAGCACCATCGAGGGGACGACACGAGACATTATAGAAGAAACATTAAATATTGATGGGATTTTATTTCGTTTAATTGATACGGCAGGAATTCGGGATGGCGCTGAGGAGGTTGAAGCAATGGGAATAGAGCGTTCGTTACAAAAAATAGAGCAGGCAACAATCGTGCTGTGTTTGGCGGATGCCTCAAATAAAAAGAGTGTTGCAGAGGTTCAAGCGTGGACGCACGAGTTAAGAGAAAGACACCCGGATAAAAAAATCTTCATGATTGCGAACAAAATGGACCTTGGCTCAGTGGTTCAGAACGAGGCGTTTGTAATTAGCGCAAAAAATGGGGAAAACATTGTTGATCTGAAGTCAAAACTAGTAGAAGAAATGAAGGGCGATTTCAACCTTGCGAATGATACAATTGTTTCAAACGCAAGACATTATGACGCATTAATTAAAACAGCTGATGCACTTAAAACAGCGAAAGAGGCAATTGAATCGAATACAACAGGCGACTTTATTGCAATGGACATTCGGCAGGCGATGTTTGACCTCGGACAAATTACAGGAGATATTTCAACAGATGATTTGCTCGGTAATATTTTCAGTAAGTTCTGTATCGGGAAGTAATTACATCAAAACAAATAAAACCACAACAAAGTAAAAACCTTTAAAGTAGGGGTTTAAGAATTAAATTGTTGTTTAGTGCAAAACACAAATCTGTGTGTAATTTGTGTTTATTTGATTTTATTTGTTGCTAAAGTGTATCTTTTAATAG
>JAQWHI010000021.1 GCA_029249445.1 Crocinitomicaceae bacterium
AGTCCACTGCTTGTCGCATTAAATAGTTCAGGATGCAATTCTGTTCCGGGAACAGGAGGGCAAATGCTGCCGTTGTTCACCTGAGAATGGCTACTTTTCACTTCCCAATTGTCTTGCCCATTAATTGGGGCAAGTGCTAAGCTTTCAAAGTCATAAGTTGATGTGGTGATTTGACTGAAACCAATTGTTGCTGTGAATAGGAAGACAATTAAAAGACAGATCTTTTTCATTTTTTTACTAGGCTTATGTTGTATATATACCTATCTAAAGGTAGACCTTTTCGACCAAATATGAAATTTGAATGAAGAAAAAGAATCAAACCACGAAGTTCTTCGTGGTTTTTAAGAAACATAATTTGTAAATGACTTTTGGTAGTAAAAAATGGTGAACATGTCATAGATTTGATTTTAATTGATAGAAATAATTAGTAAATTTCGATTCAATAAATTAACAGATTACTACTATTATGAGATCAGCAATTACCTCTCTATTCATATTGACAGTGCTACTGTCGGGTGCCCAAACCATTTCAGTTCCAACAATTCCAAATACTGGAACATCATTAGATTTTGATTTAATAAATGACACAGTACCTGTTTCAATCTCAGGTCCTTGGGACTTTTCAAGCATACAGTCAGCAATGCCTTACACAATGCGCGTGCTTCCGAAGGATTCCTCAATTCATGTTGCTGATTATCCAAATGCAACACACGTTTTAAAAAGTGATAATGGTGAGTTTTTCTTGGGCTTTGACAGTGGAGGATTGACATCTCACGGTAAAGTAACATCCTCTACAATTTCAAGTTATGCTACCCCATTGACTTTGATTCCATATCCGTCGGATGCATCAACAGTTCATACCGATAGTATTTCATCTCCTGTTACTTGGAATGGTATATCTACAAATATCACAGATAAGGCCGAGGTTGAGGGAGTTGCTTTTGGAGCTGTAACAATGCCCGACGGAATAACTTATCAAGATGCAGTAGTACTCTCTACCAAAAGAACGAGTGTGACTGGTCCTTCTCCTTTTGGAACTTACTTAACATTAGTCGAATATTCGAAAGTTTTTTGGCTGCCTGGATATCCAATACCAGTGATCGAAGTGCTTCATGTTGAGTCAAATGGAAGTTCCGTTTTCACACGTTCACTATTTTTAAAGGGAGCTTCGACTGCTGGAAGTTTTGAAAATGAGAACATCAGTTTGGATGTGTATCCAAATCCATTTTTCAACACACTTAATCTGACTTTGGAAGACAAGAGTGATCTGAGAGTTTATGATGCAACTGGAGCAATTGTTTGGGAGAAAGCTGATGCCCCTCCTGGTGCTATTTCAATTGATTTTTCTAGTCATCCGACTGGTACTTATACAATAGAAATAAGTAATAATGCTTCGTTTTTAAGAAGAAAAATAATCAAGCAGTAAGTCACTAGAGTTGACACGGGCATATTGTGTGTGCAATCCAAACTGCTTACTATTTTCTCTTGACTTAAAATTCGTTTGTCTCGATTCCTTTCTGAATACTCCAATCATTCCCTTGGGCTATTGATTTTGTATCTGAAATCCAGTAGTTGTTTTCAGTAATGTTGTGTTATTCGGCTTCTCATTGAATGAAAAACAACCTGCAAGAACAATTTTCAATTGAACTTAAGGGCCTTTATAGTGGACGCCTCTCACATGCAAAACTAGTGGACTTCTAATAGCGAATTAAATTCAGGTGTCCGTGTTTACTATTACTTAAATCGTAGTTGTCAATATAGTCAACTTTCCAAAAATAAACACCCTCCGAGCATTCACTGTCTTTGTATGTTCCGTCCCATCCCTCATTGATGTCATCAGTCATAAAGACGACATTTCCCCAACGATTCAGGATGACCAAGTTGTAATACTTGATATTTGTTATTTTGGTCGGAAGGTAAAGATCATTCGTGAAATCACCATTTGGTGTAAATACATTCGGCATATCTAGGTTCACACATCCTGCTAATCCTATTGGTTCTTCAACATAAACTGAGATCGTATTTTCACAACCGTTTGTATCTGTAACAAGGACTGAGTAGAGGCCTTGGCTCAATCCTTCGAGCTGCGATAAAGTGTCTTCATCGGAAGTGTCCCACAGATAAGAGTATCCTGGTGTACCACCAACCGGAACTACAATAGCTATACCTGTGCTATCTCCAAAACAGACGGGTGTTGCTGAAATACTTAAGGAAATTGGCGCTGCGGGTTCAGATACAAAAGTAGAGAGGGTATCTGAACATCCGTTCGTATCTGTTACTGTAACAAAATAAGTTCCAGTTTCGAGACCATCAATGTCCTCTGAAATTTCATTTGTATCCCAAAGATAGCTGTATCCTGCTGTTCCGCCTGTCACTGTTAAGTCAATACTTCCATCACTTCCTTCATGGCATAATACAGGATAAGCAATGCTGCTCAAGTTAACTGGTGCTGCCGGTTCTGTGATTGTCGTGGTCAATGTATCCAAACAATTGTTATCGTCTGTTACAATTACTGTGTAATTTCCTGCAAGAATTTGAGACAAATCTTCGGTAAATTGTCCGTTACTCCATACAAAGCTATAAGGAGATACACCACCAGAGGGTGTCAAGTCAATCGAACCTGTTGCGTCTCCGAAACAAAGCACATCTACATGTGTTTCGGTAAGCTCAATATCGGTAGGTTCAAGAATTGTATCGATGAAAATAGCCGTACACAAATTACTGTCAGTTACAACTACCTCGTAGATTCCGGCTGGAATATTCTGTATATTCTGAGTTGTTTCAAGATTGTTCCATAAATAAGTATATGGGCCAACTCCTCCGGCAGCATCGATTGATAGTGTCCCAGTTGAGTCACCGAAGCAAAGGACATCGGTAAATGAATTACTCGATATATAGACGGCCGTATCTGGTTCAAAGATATTCATGGATAAAAATCCACCACAGTTAAACGTGTCGTATACATCAACATAATAAAGCCCTGCAGGTATGTTGGTAATATCTTGTGTGATTTCTAGGTTACTCCATACGTAGGTATAGCCAGGCGTTCCACCTGCCGGTGTGATGTCAATCGATCCAGTTGAATCGCCGTAGCACAGCACGTCGACTTGTGTATGACTTACTACGACAGCATCGGGATCCGTTAATGTTATTGCTACAGTATCGACACATTGATTTGAATCGATCACTACGCATGTATACGTACCGGCATTGAGATTAATAATTGAATCAATTGTTTCTGCATTGTTCCATGAATAGGTATAGCCAGGTGTACCTCCAACAACATCAAGATCGATGGATCCTTGGGTTCCAAGTTGACAAACTGGGTCAAGAAAACTTGAATTGATAATCATCTCAGTTGGCTCAATGACATCAATAGATGTATTTTGGCTACAGTTATTGGAGTCGGTAACCGTGACTGTATAGACGCCACTTGGAATACCTGTTATATCTTCTGTGATTTCGTTGTTTGACCAATTGTATGTGTAAGGTGTTGTACCTCCAGTAACGGTAAGATCAATGGCTCCAGTGGAATCCCCGAAGCAAAAAATTTCGGCATTCACATTCGTAAAACTCATGGAGTCTGTTGGCTCTGTAATTTCAAGTGTAATAACGTTGAAGCACCCGTTGGTGTCTGTGACCGTGTCGGTATAGAATCCAGCATCTAGGTTGATGAGGTCTTCTGTGGTTGCAAAATTAGACCAATTGTGCGCGTACGGTTGCGTTCCTCCACTTACGGTGAGGTCGATCGCACCTGTTGTATCTGAAAAACAAAGTACGTCAGTCGCAATGGCAGATAGGGATAGTGTATCTGGTTGTGAAAGGGTGACACTGTCCTCAGCGATACATCCGTTGTCATCTGTTAGTGTCACGAGATGAACTCCAATGTCCAATCCAGTAATAGTATCATTTGTACTTAATGATAGTGTCCATAGGAAGCTGTATGGCAAGACACCTCCAGTGCCTGATGCTGTTGCGCTTCCATCCGAGGCATCAAAACAACTAATATCCTGTCCATTATAGTCTGATATAATTGAGGCAGTAACTTCTAGTAATGGCGGCTCCGTCACGGTAAATGTATCTACAACGCTACATCCATATTGATCTGTAACAGTCACATTATACGTTCCTGCATTTAGGTCATTTGCCACGGAATCAGTATCGTTATTTGACCATGCATAGCTAAACGGAGCATTACCAACACCACTGATATTTATAAAACCTTCTCCGAGATTGAAGCAGGTATCGCTTTGAAGCTGATTGAGCTGTATGGTCGGATTGTCTGTAACAAATACCGGTGCTGTTGTATCCGTAATACATTCAACCCCCTCGTAGTAAACATGTAAGATATAGTCACCAGCATCAATTAACTGTGCGTTTGGCACTGTTGGATTACTGATTGTTGAAGAGAAGCCATTGGGTCCACTCCAGTCATAGGTAAGGAAGGTTGAATTTGGGAAACTCAATGAGATGGTTTCTCCAACGCACAAGCTATCTGTAAATAAGATTACAGTGTCCAAACAGTTGCTTACGTCAACCGCAACAATACCACTTTGAAGCGATGGACATCCATTTTGATCCAATAAATCCGAAGCGCCATCATTTCCATTTGTTATTCCAGAAATTTGTCCTGTCCCAGAAATGTAGGCTTTATTTTCAAGGACGTTACCACACTGCCATATAGCGCAGTCGTTCGTCAGCTGAACTTGAAATGTAATCACGGTACTATCTGCCCCATTCGGAGAGTTTACAACTTGACCTCCATTTATGCCATCTGCTCCTGTTCCAATTCGAGCGCTGACAACATTATCGGCCAAAATGAATTCTGCCTGATCCGTATCTAACGCATCGGTTTTTACTCCGGTGTTTGGTCCGTATGTGATGGAAATTGTTCCTGGGATATAGGCCAAACGGTTATCTAATGTATCAGTTAAAATGGTATTCAATGAAACATCGGAGCCAATGTTTTTCGCAACGATAGAATATTCAAGAATATCTCCAGGTTCGACAGTTCCTGCGTTTAGGTCGGTGTAAGAAACAGACGCCCTAAGGTCAGGTTCGTAAATGTCTATAGCAGAAGTGATGACACTTGTGAGTATGGTTTCATTTTGTGTGGATACCCGTATTGATGCGTTTGTTGCTGAGTTACCAATGTAGTTAAAACCTGAATTATCCGGCGCATAGATATTGGCATCGTGCCCGAGATTGTTGTTATAACTTGGGTTTCTTAAGGGTGTTACAACACCGCCATTTGATATCGTGCTATTGAAGACATTATTCACTGGATGTATACCATCACTAATATTCACAAATGTTCCAGCTCCATTAAATGACAGTTGATCTCCAGCTTGCCCGCGGTCTCCATCGTGCGCTACAACACCAAGTTCAAAATTTACAGCACCGGTTGGTGGAGTAAGGAATCCACTCAATGAAATATCTACCGTTCCTGAAAATCCTGGGCTTACATTTGCTAATCCATCAAAAACAGTCAAGTTCTTCATTGATTCATAAATATTTTTGTATACAACCATTATAGTCCATCCACCAAATGTATTCGTTCCAACATCTGTCACGACATTCGCTACATCATACGTTGCATTGATTGGATTTGCTTGAACGATTGATGTAATATCCTTAAAACAGAAATAAGAGGACTTTCCTGTTGAGTTATCAAGTATTTCATCAGCTGTCAGATTGACGTATCCCGTACCGTTTGGGTTTAACTTTACTTGATTTCTTATGTTGTAATTGGGTGTATTTGCTGGAGTATTGTCAAGATGTCCGAGCCAGTATAGGCCTGCCCATGTTATTTCACTACAATTGGCCAAGTCAAGTTGATCTCCAGAAGACATAAACGTTGTAGCGTCACTATCTACGTCGACGAAACTCATTGAGAAATTGTTGTTGTCACTTGTTCCACCTGGAGGCATTTCATTATTTGCAGTACAATTACATCCAACAGAAGTATTCGCAAGCGCCACGAGGCCACCTTTTTGGTTGGTTTGAAATCGAATGGAGAATGGGTCAACGATTTGCGAAAATGAAGCGCAGGAATAACTCAAAATGAGGGAGAGGAGCAGTATTTTTTTCATAGTTTGTAGTCAGTGTCTTATTTTTAAATAAGACCAATTAAAAGTATAGCGAACCTAAAATACCATTTAATAAAGACTTTCACCTGATTTAAATGTTATTTTTTTATAACTGTAAAGTATTTTGATATGCTCTGTTTTTGCAATTCTAAAACTAGTTGCAACTGGAGTGGAGGATTAAAAAGGACTAAAACGCTATTGAGATGATGGTGTTTTTTGATGTTTCAGCAGCTAAAAGTTCGATTGTATTCGTGTCTTTTCGAACAACTAGAAAAGGACGTTGAGCATCAATACTCAAATCAATATCGTGAGAAGAAAGTAGTATACATTTGTTGAATTTAGCACTGATTTTTATTAAGTTTTCAAGTACTATTTTTTTGTTTAAATAATCTAAAAAAGCAGTTGGTTCATCCAGAATAATGATTGAAGTTTCTTGAGTGAGTGCTCGAGCAATTGCTGCCAATTGTCGCTCTCCATCACTGAGTTGTGAGGTGAAACGATTCTTTAAGTCTTGGATTTGTAATGTGTCAATTGCTTGGTCAATCACTTCTGCATCACGAGCTGTTTTTCGTCCGAAGAAGTCATTGTGCGGGCTTCTTCCCAGAGCGATGTAATCCACGACATTTAGAAAGTCAACATCGGGAAATTTAGACCCTACGAAAGAGATTAATTTGGGTAAGTTTGATTTTCGGATCGATTTGATTTCTTTCCCATTAATTTCAATCGCTCCTTGTATACTGTCCAATTGACCGGCAATAGTTTTTAGGAGTGTAGATTTACCCGATCCATTTTTTCCAATTAAAATGTATACGCCGGCGTCGAGTTTTATGTCTTGAACCTCAGCAATGCTTGATTTGTAACCAATATGCAATCCTTTTGTTACTATCATCTTAATCGTTTTAGTACTAGAAGAATTACAAATGGAGCCCCTACAATTGAGGTAAGTGCATTGATCGGAACAATCAAATAAGGTTCCATAAATTGTATTGAAATGTCACAGATGAGAATAAAAATCGCACCAATAATTGTGCTGGAGAGAATCAGTATGCGGTGATTTTGTGATTTGAAGAGTATTCGAACAAGGTTGGGTATAGCCAGTCCAACAAAGGCTATTGGACCACAAAATGCTGTAATTAGTCCAGTTATCAATGCAGTGATAAGAATAATAAAAAGTCGTACACGTCTTATATTGACGCCCAATAGTCGGGCTTCGGTTTCTCCGAGTACCAATATATTTAATGGTTTTACTGCCAGCAGTGCACCGAATAAGCCAATTGCGAAAACAGCGATGATTAATGGAAGTTGACTAAGTTCTACTTTTTGAAGCGATCCCAGCGCCCAAAGTGTAAACATTTTCAAATCTTGTGCGTCACTAGCAGTTTGTATCATCGCTACAATTGCTGCGGTGAAACTTCCTAGCATCAGACCAATGAGTAGTAAGGAAATTTGCATTCGAACCACAGTAGAAAAAAACAAAATAATTGTCCCGAATAAAAATGCACCGATGAGTGAATTTGCTATCATTCCAAAGTCCGACGTGAAAAACGGAATTCCGGTCATAAGTGTCAAAGCCACGAAAAGACTGGACCCTGAATTGATCCCTAAAATATAAGGTCCTGCAAGAGGATTGTTGAATAGGGTTTGCATTAGAAGTCCCGCAATAGACAAGCCTGCTCCAGCCATAATTCCCATTGCCATTCGCGGAAGACGGAGTTCTCGTACAATAAGGTGCTTTGTGTTTTGTGAGTCAAATGAGAAAATAGAGTCGAGGTAATCAGTAAATGTGAGTTCAATTTGTCCAACATACAAATGCACAAACGCAACAATTGGCAAGCAGAACAGGAGTGCCAATAATAAGCTGTTTTGTCGTTTTGTCGCGTTCACTATTTAATATTTTGATAAAAGTACAGCTCTGCTATTGAGGTTTCTTCGGGATGAAAAATATGAATTAAATCTGAAAGGACGAGGTCAGGTCGTGTACTACTCTGTTCCCAATACTTTTTCATGTTTGGAGAATAGCAGTAAATGTGGGTATTGAACGCATCGAGATGCTTTGCATGTGGGTTTGTTGAAAGAATAGATTTTTTGTTTGCTGCTCCGGCATTCAACCAATAGTCTGTTTTTTTATTTTCGCTCAAAACTTGCTCAATTGTTAATGTCAAGCTTGCGTTGTTTTTTTTGTCTTTGTATCGGTAGTTTGCTCCAGCATCTGCAATAATTTTGGCGAAGTAATTTGTCCCGCCGGGCGTGAACCAAGTGTCGCCAATGAGTTCACCACAAAGCACAGATGGCTGCATATTGTATGTTGCTCCAATTTTTGATAAACGATCATAGTTGGATTCGATTTTTCGGAAAAATACATTGGCTTCTTTCATTTTTCCCGTGATAGCTCCTACAACTTTGATCCACTCTGCCTTTGCTAATGGGTGATTCTCCCTCCAATCATAGATGGGCATAACTTCTATTCCAAACCGTTTTAATTTTGACTGGTGTTCATAAGCTTCGTCAACAACATCATAAAAGACAATTGTTGCGCCACTTGCAATTATTTTTTCTGTTGAGTTTTGGGATTTATCCCCATATGATTCAATCGCCCCTTTTTTGAACATCTTTTTAATTGTAGGGTCATAGATGTGATCAATATTTGATATGCCGACCAATACATCCTGTGCGTCTAGAATCGACAACATTCCGTTTAGGGGAGCGACAAGAGAAATGAGTTTTTTGTGTTTTCCCGGCAGTATTTCAATTGTTCTCCCAATTTTCTTCGTGTTTGGATCTATTAATTCGAGAAGATATCCTGAAGAATTTTTTTTCAGTTTGAAATTTGACGCGTATTTTATGTCAACGGCTTCAAGCGTGCTTGTTGATGGAGTAGGTTTTGACGTTTTGTTTTGCTTGCAAGCTACAAGAGCGATCACCGAAAGGAAGACGAATTTCCACATTGGACAAAGGTAATAAGGCAAATTTCAATTCAAACTATAATCCGTGGAATTAAATGTATGAACTTTGACTGGTTGATTTTATCTGGTGTGATTGTCTTGATGGTTTTTGAATGAAATACCTAAAAAAAATCCCGCTCCATAGTTGAAGCGGGATTTTGTACTTGAATTTTGTTAGCTTATTCGCCTACAACCTCAAACGTAAAGTTTGCCTGTACGTCTTTGTGTAGGTTTGCAGTTGCTTCAAAAGATCCAATTTCTCGAATTGGTTCGTTTTTAATCTTTAATGATTTTCTGTCGATTTCAACACCTTCAGCTTTCAAAGCTTCAGACAATTGAAGTGTATTCACAGATCCAAAAATCTTCCCTTTTTCTCCTACTTTAGTTACTATTTTCACTGAGGTAGCTTCCAATGCTTTGCCGATTGCTTTCGCTTCAGCAAGAACCTTAGATTCTTTGTGAGATTTTTGTTTCATGGTTTCAGCGTGTGCTTTCTTTGCAGATGCTGTTGCCAAAATTGCATATCCTTGTGGTATAAGAAAGTTACGACCGTAACCATTCTTAACATTCACCAATTCGTTAGCGTATCCTAAATTGTCTACGTTTTTCTTTAAAATTACTTCCATCGTAAATAAATTTTTTTGTTCAACAATCTATTTCAACATATCAGCAACGTAAGGCATGATTGCGATGTGACGCGCGCGTTTGATTGCCTTATTAACTCTAGTTTGGTATTTTGCTGAAGTTCCAGTTAATCGACGAGGAAGAATCTTACCTTGTTCGTTTACTAATTTCAATAGGAAGTCAGCGTCTTTATAATCGATAAATTTAATACCACTTCTTTTGAATCTGCAGTACTTTTCTTTTTTGATCTCTATATTAATAGGAGTCAAATATCTTACATCATTTTGAGCCATTGTTTCTCGTGTTAAATGTTAATAAATTAAGCTTCTGCTTCTACAGGTTTTTTCGCTCCCATTTTTGCTCTGCGCTTGTCAGCATATACCAAATGGTCTTTGTCCATGCGTACAGTTAAGAATCGCATCACACGCTCGTCGCGTTTGAATGACACTTCTAGTTCGTTAATCGCAGATCCTGGTGCTTCAAATTCTGTTAGAAAGTAGAATCCAGTTGATTTCTTCTGAATTGGGTACGCCAATTTGCGTAGTCCCCAGCTTTCAGAATGCTTAACTTTTCCACCTAATGAGCCAATTTCGCTCTCGAATTTCTGCACTGCTTCCTTTGCCTGTTCTTCAGACAAAACGGGAGTTAAAATGAAAACAGTTTCGTAAGAATTCATAAAATTGAATTTTGTTAATGTAATTGTTTTTGTTCATCCATTACTTTAAATGGGAGGGCAAAGATATTAAAAAATTAATTGAATTGCAGTTGATATTGGAAAAAGATAGTTGAATAAAAAAAATCAAATTCAATCCAATCAATTACAAGGATACCACTATTTCTAAATAACTTCATAAATTACATAGAATTTAGTGCACCTTTCGGGAGGAAATTCCTTAACAATTTATTAAATTCGCAGGTCGTTAAACATGTACGAAAACAAACCGAATCAAGAATATGGCATTTGACTTAGATATGATCAAAGCAGTTTATGAGCGTTACCCTTCTCGGGTAGCAGCTGCAAGGACTGTAGTTGGAAAACCACTTACATTATCAGAAAAGATTCTCTACACACACCTCTGGGAAGGTGAAGCGACGTCGATTCAAGAACGTGGTAGTTCTTATGTGGATTTTGCCCCAGATAGAGTCGCAATGCAAGATGCAACTGCACAAATGGCATTGTTGCAGTTTATGCAGGCTGGGAAGGCGAAAGTTGCAGTGCCTTCAACTGCTCATGCGGATCATCTTATTCAGGCCAAAATAGGAGCAGATAAAGATTTACAAGAAGGGATAAACAAGAACAACGAGGTGTTTAACTTTTTGAGTTCAGTTTGTGATCGATATGGAATTGGTTTTTGGAAGCCAGGTGCAGGAATTATCCATCAAGTAGTTCTTGAAAATTATGCTTTCCCAGGGGGTATGATGATTGGAACAGATTCACATACAGTAAATGCGGGGGGACTTGGAATGGTTGCAATTGGCGTTGGTGGAGCTGATGCCGTTGATGTCATGGCGGGTATGCCTTGGGAGTTAAAAATGCCAAAACTTATTGGTGTTAAATTGACAGGTAAATTGAATGGCTGGACTGCTCCGAAAGATGTGATCCTAAAAGTTGCTGGAATTTTAACTGTAAAAGGAGGAACAGGGTGTATTGTGGAGTATTTTGGTGAAGGTGCAGAATCAATGTCTGCAACTGGAAAGGGAACGATTTGTAATATGGGTGCCGAAATTGGAGCTACGACTTCAACTTTCGGATATGATGATTCAATTAGAAGGTATCTGTCTGCAACAGGGCGACAAGATGTTGTTGATGCAGCTGACCAAGTTGCAGAGCATTTGACAGGTGATGCGGAGGTATATGCGAACCCTGAAATGTACTTTGATGAAGTAATTGAAATCAATCTATCCGAATTAACACCACATTTGAACGGTCCGTTTACGCCAGATTTGGCAACGCCAGTTTCTGAAATGAAAGAGAAAGCTGCGGCAAATGATTGGCCTACTGATGTTGAATGGGCTTTGATCGGTTCATGCACTAACTCCTCATATGAGGACTTAACACGCGCAGCTTCTATTGTTGAGGATGCCGTATCGAAAGGCATCAAGCCAAAAGCAATATTAGGAATCAATCCAGGTTCAGAACAGGTGCGCTACACAGCAGAAAGAGATGGATTGATTGACACCTTCAACAAATTTGATTCTACAAGAATCTTTACCAATGCATGTGGACCTTGTATCGGCCAATGGGATAGAGAAGGAGCAGAGAAAAAAGAGAAAAACTCGATTGTTCATTCTTTCAATAGAAACTTTGCGAAAAGAGCCGACGGAAATCCAAACACACATGCCTTTGTTGCATCCCCAGAAATTGTTGCAGCAGTTGCGATATCTGGTCGATTGGACTTTAATCCACTTGTCGATCCTTTGGTAAATGAAAATGGAGAACATGTGTTGCTATCTGAACCAACGGGTTCTGAATTACCAGCAAAAGGTTTTGCTGTCGAAGACAATGGATACCAAGCACCTGCAGATGATGGCAGTGGCGTCCAAGTTGTGGTTAGCCCAGACTCAGAGCGATTGCAATTACTCGACCCATTTCAACCTTGGGATGGAGGTAACATTGAAGGTGCAAAATTATTGATCAAAGCCGAAGGCAAATGTACTACGGATCATATTTCTATGGCAGGTCCATGGTTAAGGTACAGAGGGCATTTAGACAACATTTCGAATAACTGCTTGATTGGTGCAGTGAATGCATTTGGTGGAGCGACAAATGAAGTTGTGAATCAACTAACAGGAGCGAAAGGCGAAGTGCCTGCGACAGCAAGAGCATACAAAGCGGCAGAAGTACCTTCAATTGTTGTTGGGGATCACAACTACGGTGAAGGTTCATCGCGAGAGCATGCGGCTATGGAACCACGTCATCTCGGAGTTCGTGCAGTAATTGTAAAGTCATTTGCACGTATTCACGAAACAAACTTGAAAAAACAAGGAATGTTAGGATTGACGTTTGATAATGAATCAGATTACGACAAGGTCAGAGAAGACGACACATTTAACTTCATTGATTTAAGTGAATTTGCCGCAGGGAAACAATTGACTTTGGAAATTAATCACGCCGATGGGTCAACCGATCTGATCAAATTGAATCACACCTACAATGAGCAACAAATTGATTGGTTTAAAGCAGGTTCTGCATTAAATCTGATTAAATCTCAAAACGCATAATTATCAAATGAATAGTGAAAAGGCAATCAGAAATGTTCGTCTTTTTTTTCCAAAAAGACGCATTTGCTTTTGTTTTTTGATGATATTTATGCAATACTTCGCAAGTTTTAATAATCAAGGGCAACCAATGGAGTGAAACGATAGCATTTTAATGATTCTCAAATTATGAAAAATTTTACTCTTTTATCCCTGTTTTTTGCACTTGCAGCTCACGGTTCAACTTTCGCTCAGTCATTTGACGGTTATGTGCTGTACAATTTACAAAATCAAAACACGTCATATTTAATCGATAAGGATGGAAATATTGCGCATTCATGGTCGTGCAACGTGGCCTGTAATTATACAGTATTGCTTAAACCCAATGGAAACATTGTACGTGGAGGTAAATATGCTTCCAATCAGCTAAATGGTGCAGCGGTGGGAGGAATGGTTCAAGAAATTGACCCGGCTGGAACAATAGTTTGGGAATATATTTATTCCAGCTCTGATCATTGTTCACATCATGACATTACCTTATTGGACAACGGAAATGTTATTCTTACAGCTTGGGAGGTTAAAACTTCGGCAGAGTGCATACAAGCAGGTGTAGATAACCCGGCAAATGAACAATGGCCTACGCACTTCATCGAATTACAACCGGACGGCAATGGCAGCGCTACAATTGTTTGGGAATGGCATATGTTTGATCATTTGATTCAAGATCATGACGCTATAAAAGATAATTATGGTGTTGTTGCGGACCATCCTGAACTGATGGATGCCAATTTATTGAGCGTCGGTGGCGGCCCAGGTGGTGGACCAGGCGGCCCAGGAGGAGGTGGTTATGATTGGTTCCACGTGAATGGAGTAGATTACAATGCAGATCTTGATCAACTTGTTTTTTCATCACGGTTTACGAGTGAAATATATATCATCGATCATAGCACGACAGCAGCAGAAGCTGCATCACATAGTGGAGGTAATTCCGGAATGGGCGGAGATTTTATCTACAGGTGGGGGAACCCGTCAAATTATGGAGGGGCAGGAAGTCAAACAATTGCTGAAGCCGTTCATGATCCAAGATGGATTGAAGACGATGGTCGACCAAATGGCGGTATGATTCAGTTTTTTAACAATTCCGGTGGAGTAGGAGGATCTTCTGTAATAGATGCAATACAGGCTCCGGAAAATGGGTTCACCTATACGTTTGCAGGAAATTCATTTGGTCCATCAAATTATGATTGGCGTCATGAGTGCATTGTAAGCTCATCAGGTCAATCCGCACAAAACAGAATGTCGAATGGAAATACCTTTGTAAATGTCTCCGGAGAATATATGTACGAGGTGGATGCAAACGACAATCTTGTTTGGCAATATGCAGCCGGACCAACAAAAGCATTTCGGTACGAATGTGACGATCCGGGTGTTATAGCGCTGCTCGGGGAAGATCCGTGTGGTTTGCTATCTTTGTCTGAACAGAAAATGTCGGAAATATCACTCTATCCGAACCCATCGGAAGGTATCTTTCAAATTGATGGTGTAAACATGATCGATCAAGAAGTCCAAATTACCGTAAGAGATCTTTATGGAAGCATCGTTACTCAGATTAGTAATGGCAATCAAATTGATCTTACGAACAATTCGAATGGAGTCTACTTTGTAACATTGGACTTCAATGGAATACAAACGGTTACAAAAAAAATAATCTTAGTTCGTTAGGGTCTGTTATAAAATAACGGTACAGAATTGACACCGAAATTTTATTCTTTTTTAACGAAGAAAATAACCATAGTAAGATAGCCGGATTGAAATACAACGCTCTAATCATAATGTTCCTTTTGTTTGGACGGGTCAACGATCTGAATGGTCAGATTGACCTTTATCAAATGGATCATATGCCAGAGATTAAATTGTATTTCGAACAATCGAATTGGGATGAATTGCTCGATAGTCTGTATCTTCTCGGTGCAGAGTATCGATTGGGAGCAGATGTGAGTATCGATGGTACGATGTATAAGAAAGTGGGAGTGCGCTACAAAGGGTTTAGTTCGTATAGCTCAACTCGAGACAAAAATCCAATAAACATTGATTTGGATTATGTTTTTTCCGAGCAAACACATCAAGGATACAACAAACTAAAGTTGAGTAATGTTATTCAGGACCCATCTTTTGTTCGCGAAGCCATGACTTATGAAATCGCACGAAAATACATGCCTGCATCAAAGGCAAATTTTGCAAACATTTATATCAACGATATACGAATAGGGGTATACACAAACGTTGAGGCTGTGAATGGGACATTTTTGGATAAGCATTTTAAATCGAGCAACAATACATTTGTAAAATGCAATCCAGAGACCATAAATCTAAACGGTGCAAATGCCAACCTACATGATACACCAGGAACCTCATTGGATGGGTATTATTCACTATATGACATGAAATCAAGCAATTATTATGATTGGGATAGCTTGTATCATTTTATCGATGTACTCAATAATGATGTCTCATCGATTGAACGTGTTTTGAACGTAGATCGAACCCTCTGGATGCATGCAATGAATTACAGTGTGGTTAATTTTGACAGTTACATTGGATACGCGCAAAATTATTATTTGTATAAAGATCAAAACAATCAGTTCAATCCTATTTTGTGGGATTTGAACATGTCCTTTGCGAGTTATCGTTTGACCGATGCTTCCGATAATTGGGATGGATTCTCTATCGAAGAGGCCAAAACAATCGATCCACTGCAGCATCTGCATGGCTTCTCTATTCATCCTCGTCCACTCATTCGGAATGTATTAGAGAACCCAATTTACGAGAGAATGTATATGGCACATTTGATAACGGTCATTGAAGAGAATTTTGAAAATGGTTGGTACGAGACAAGAGGTGGTGAAATTCAATCGTTCATTGATGGAGCTGTTTTGGCGGATACAAACAAATTTTATTCGTACAACGATTTTCAGAACAATTTTGATACAACAATTTCGGATTTAATTGACTACCCGGGAATTGTTGATTTGATGGAGGCAAGAACAAATTATTTAATGTCGCTCCCTGGTGTGAGCTATAGACCAGAAATTTCAAATGTTGAAGTAATCAATGTTGATGCTCTATCAGGAGATAGTCTTTGGATCAATTCGTTCGTCAAGGGTGCTGTAGATAAAGTCTATCTCGCTTATCGATTTTCGGATTGGGAAACCTTTAAAGTGACTGAAATGTTTGATGATGGTCAAAATCAAGACGGTGCAAGCGCTGATAGTGTATTTGGTGGGAGCATACCTTTTACGTCAAATAACGTACAATATTATATTTATGCGGAAAATGATTCCTCTGGCCGTTTTTCTCCCGCCCGGGCCGCTTATGAGTATTATGAACATCATTTACCGATAAAAGAGATGGACGTGACCATTAACGAGGTGATGTCTCAGAATGCAATTGAGATAGATGAGTTCGGAGAATTTGATGATTGGATTGAACTTCACAATACAACTGAATACCCAATCGCTTTGGGTGATCTTTATTTATCAAATGATCCTTCTAATCTCACAAAATGGGTATTGCCTAGTGTATTTATAGGAGCTAATAACGAGTTTGTTGTTTGGCTTGATGATAGCGTGCAAGGGACAAATCACGCAAATTTTAGTTTGGCTGATGATGGAGCAATAGTTTGGTTAGCTCAGGGCAATGGTAAAGTCATTGATTCAGTTGTAATTCCTTCTCAGTATGGTGTTACCTCATGGGCAAGATACCCGAACGGCACGGGAAGCTTTCAAGAGATGATTCCATCTTTTGATGCAAAAAATGCAATGAAGGAGAATGCAATCTTAACCGATCAGGTGTTTATTTATCCCAACCCATCTGGAGGCACCTTCAGGGTTAAAAACAATTGTGAGTTCGTATCATTTTTTGATATTTATGCGCTTGATGGTCGCGAAATCCGACAAAATAATCGAATTGAAGCAGGGGAGACTGCAATGATTGAATTGGTAGGTTTGTCAGAGGGCATCTATCTTCTGGAGTTTGCAATTAAAGGAAAAAATTTCACGAAACGAATAATGATAACTCACTAAAATAAAATAAGATGAAAAAAAATCTACTTGTGGCTCTGTTCGGAGCATTTGGCGTTTTAGGAAATGCTCAAACTTTTACAAATTATACGAGTTCAGATGGTTTGTTGGCAGACAATGTAAATGCTGTGGATACTGATGCGAACAACACCATATGGTTTGGGACTCAGAATGGTGTTTCGGAATATGATGGATCGACATGGGTTGATCATACCAATGCTATAGATGTGGGTTTGATTGATGATAATATTCAAGCATTAACTGTCATGAGTAATGGTGATATATGGGTAGGAACAGATTTTGGAGCAAGTGTTTATTCTGGTGGAAGCTGGACTGCTTACACAAATGCAGACGGTTTGGGTAACAACCAAATTAAATGCATTGAGGAAGCTGCAAATGGAGATGTATGGTTCGGTACAAACACTGGAGCTTCTCTATTTGATGGGGTCAATTGGACAAATTTTGGAATGTCAGATGGACTTCCTTTTGGAGGTGTAACCGCAATTATGATTCAGGGAAATGGAGATGTTTGGCTGGGGTCGGGACTAAATGGAATAAGGATTTATGATGGTACCAACTTCTCTCCTATTACTTCAGTGTCAGACGGTTTAATCGACGATCGAATTCGTGGAATGCGCAACGATAATTCCGATCAACGTTGGATTGCAACATCAGAGGGTATTTCTGTTTTGAACAGTTCGAATGTAGTTGTTACCCAGCATACCATGATTTATTCACTTCCAGCTCCAGATACTTTAAATCCCATTGAGGATGTAGAAATAGACAACAATGGAAATATTTGGGTGGGTGTCTATGTGGACTATCTGGTAACTGAGGGAGGTGTTGTTGCTTTCGATGGAAATTCATGGGTGGAGTACGATGTTTCCGATGGATTGGTCGGGCCCGTTATTCGCCAGTTAGCGATTGATGGTAATAATGACGTTTGGGTAGCAACAAGTACTGGTGTGAGTAAAATTTCTAATCATTCTGTTGCCATAATTGAGGCCGAACAGCTCGATTATTCAATGTATCCAAATCCTGCGAATACAAGTGTTAATTTGAAATTTGAAAAAGCTGCAAATCAAACTCGAGTAGGTGTGTTTTCTGCTTCAATGCAATTGATTGATGAAATAGATGTTGCATCAGGTACAACAGAACTTTCAATTTCCATAGAGCACCTTTCAAGAGGAGTTTATTTTGTAAGCTTTAACGGGACCGCCAAAAAGTTAATTGTTTACTAGATAGATAGACAGGTGAAAATTAAAAACTCCGGTGAAGAACCATTGGAGCGATTGTTTTTGTTAAAAGTTAGTTGATGTTTCGATAATTTTTGCTTTTATACTGTTTCTTTTAAACGGCTACATTGTGCTCTCGAAGGGCATCATTAAGTGATGTTTTAAGATCTGTGGATGCTTTTCGTTGACCAATAATTAAAGCGCAAGGGACATTGAATTTTCCCGCTGGAAATTCTTTCTCATAAGATCCGGGTATAACAACGCTTCTTTCCGGAACAAAACCTCGAATTTCCTTTGGCTCACTGACGGTTACATCTATTATTTTTGTGGACTTGGTCAATACTACATTGGCTCCGAGTACAGCTTGTTTTCCAACGTGCACCCCTTCGACTACGATACATCTAGAACCAATAAATGCTCCATCTTCAATAATTACAGGGGCTGCCTGGAGTGGTTCTAAAACACCCCCGATACCAACACCTCCGCTTAAGTGGACATTTTTTCCTATTTGAGCACAAGAACCCACTGTTGCCCATGTATCAACCATAGTTCCAGAATCTACGTAAGCTCCAATGTTAATATAAGAGGGCATCATGATTACACCAGATGCAACGAAAGCTCCATAGCGGGCAATTGCATGCGGTACAACCCGCACACCCAATTCCTTATAATTGGTTTTTAGGGCCATTTTATCATGAAATTCGAAAGGACCAACTTCAATTGTTTCCATTTTTCGGATCGGAAAGTACATAACGACAGCCTTCTTCACCCATTCATTGACCTGCCATTCACCATTTTCAAGTGGCTCTGCAACACGCAATTCACCTTTATCTATCGCCTCAATAACGGTTTCAATTGCTTCAATTGTCTCTGATGATTTTAACAATTCCCTGTTGTTCCAAGCTGCTTCAATAATTGATTTCATGTCATAAAATTATACAACAAATGTAGTTAACTAAGATTGAATTCTGATGATTCTATTTGATTTCCATCAGATCATTATTTTTCTATTCTGTGGTGTTAATAAAATTTGATATCCAATAATCAAGTTATCTTTGTGTTATGAGTAAGATACTTGCCCTAGATTTTGGATTAAAACGCACAGGCCTCGCATTGACAGACGATGAAAAGATGTTTGCATTCGGTCTAGAAACTGTAAATTCAAATGTATTGATGCAACGCATCGGAGAACTTATTGAATCGGAAGAGGTTGATGAGCTTGTTCTTGGTCTTCCAAAACGTCTGAACAACCAAGACTCACACATTACTCAAAATGTGCTTTTACTGAAAGATGCAATTGAAAAAAACTTTCCTTCTTTACGCATTCACCTCCTCGATGAGCGTTTTACATCGAAGATGGCTTCTCAAGCGATGCACGCTGCTGGAGCTTCCAACAAACAGAAGAAAGAAAAAGAGCTAGTTGATAAGGTCAGTGCAACAATTATCTTGCAGTCGTATCTTCAAGCAAGATAGCTCAGTTCACTGAGTAACTAAATCACCCCCTAAAAAAACTGAATTTTGGTTCAAAACCATTAATTTTGTTTCACAAATAAAGACTATGATTTTACCAATTGTTGCATATGGCGATCCTGTTCTGAAAAAAGAAGCCGAAGAACTTGATGAAGACTTTCCAAATTTAAAAGGCTTTATTGACGATATGTTTGAGACGATGTATGCGGCATCAGGTGTTGGATTGGCTGCTCCGCAAATTGGTAAATCCATACGTATATTCATCGTTGATGGCACAGCATTTGCCGAGGACGAGGACGAGGAAGGCAATGCGGATCCAAGAGCTGCTGGTATGGAAAATTTCAAGAAGGTGTTCATCAATCCAATTATTGAAGAGGAAAGCGGCGAGAAATGGGGTTTTAATGAGGGATGTTTGTCCATTCCAACAATTCGAGAAGAAGTTTTTAGAAAAGAAAAAATTGTCGTGTCGTACTTTGATGAAAATTGGACACTCAAAGAAGAGGCGTTCGAGGGGTATAAGGCGCGTATTATTCAACATGAATACGATCATATTGATGGGGTTTTATTTACAGACCATCTCTCTCCTTTGAAAAAACGCCTTCTAAATAAAAAGTTGCAAAATATTTCAAAAGGTGATGTCAAAGCGGATTACAAAATGAAATTCCCAGCGAAGAAAAAACAACGCTAATGAAATACATTATTTCATCTATCAGTTTTTCACTTTTGATCTTTGCGTGCAGTAATGGTACGGAAGAAAGTGAAACTTTGAAAGATCAGATTGTTCAATTTGAAAAGAAAGTTTCTCAATCCACACTGGGCAATTCGGATTCCAAAGACATAATGACCGAAAAGTCCAAATTAGCAGATGCACTTTACACTTATTACCGCCAATATCCTGACGATCCGTATGCGGCCAATTGCCTTTCTAAGCTGCATATGCTTTATTCAGGAATGAACGAAACTGATAAAGCAGTTGCATATGCCGATACCTTGCTTGAAAGATACCCAGATTTTATTGATCGATTACAAGTAATTGAGAGTCAAATTATAAGTTATGAGTTGGATGTCAGACCAAGGAATGTGAAAATGATTAAGAAATACATAAAGCTTTGGTTGAAAGAAAATACATCTGCGGACCATGAGAAAATAGATGAAATGAATTATCACCTCGAGCATGTAGACTTGTCTCTAGAAGAGCGGATAAAACTCAATTTAGAGGATTTTTAGTAGTGCTGTTAACGATGTGTTAAATTTTTAGAAGATTAAAATACTTAACCTATCTTTGAGTCAAGACTTAATCAAAATTAAAATTACTTAAAATGAAAAAGGCATTATTCTCATTGTTGATGATTTTTGCAGCAGGCGTTGCAACATCTTTCGCTCAAGAAGTTAAAAATGGAGCGCAAATTGAATTCGAAAAAGAAGTTCATGATTACGGTACTATTGAAAATGGTGCGAACGGTCAATGCACGTTCAACTTCAAAAACTCAGGAAATGCTCCTTTGATCATTTCTAATGCAAAAGGATCTTGTGGGTGTACGGTACCATCATGGCCAAAAGAACCAATTGCTCCAGGTGCAAGTGCTAAAATAACTGTAAAGTATGATACGAAGCGTGCAGGTGCAATTAACAAGAGTGTTACAATTACCTCGAATGCGGTGAATACACCGACGAAAGTGATTCGAATAAAAGGAAATGTAAAAGCAAAGCCCGCGAGCGGTGTTCCAGTTCAATCTGGAGGTCCAGCAAATCGCTAGTCGAACATTACTTTAAAACAACAAAACGAATTTCCGCCCTTGTCTTTGACAAGTGGCGGATTTTTTTGTCTTATTGTTTTAAAAAGCTTCTGACAGAGACAATTTTTTTCGTTAATAACTTCCTTGTATTGTGAATCAATTCTTGTTGCGGGCGACACAGAAAAGTGTACTTTTAGTTTATCCTTAAAGGCATGCTATGTATATAATTTTTGACACGGAAACAACTGGTTTACCGCGGAATTGGAAGGCTCCAATTACCGACACGAACAACTGGCCAAGAGTTGTCCAGATCGCATGGCAACTGCACAACGAAAAGGGTGAACTCATTGAAAATAAGGATTACCTGATTGCCCCCGATGGATATGATATACCGTACGATTCAGAACAAATTCACGGAATTTCAACTGAATTGGCAAAAAGTCAAGGTGTTCCATTAGAGCAGGCATTAAAGGAGTTCAATTTAGCTTTAACTCAGGCAAAATTTGTTGTTGGACAGAATGTAAAATTCGATACCAATGTAACTGGATGTGAGTTCTATCGATTGGGATTGGCGACGCCAATGAACGATATGGATGTTTTGGATACATGTACTGAAACAACCGCGAAATTATGTCAAATTCCAGGCGGTCGTGGTGGCCGATTTAAACTTCCGACCCTTAGTGAACTGCACGATTATTTATTTCGCGAAAAGTTTGCGGAGGCGCACAATGCAACTGCGGATGTCGAAGCAACAGCACGTTGTTTCTTTGAATTGATTCGAAAAGGTGTTTTTGCGTCTGAAGAACTCCAACAAGAGGCCAGCTATATTGAAGAATTTAAAAGCTTCAATCCGCAGCCATTTGAATTGTTGGGGTTGACTCATTTGAGTCTGAAAGAGGAGAGTGATAAGTTGAAAATAAGTTCCTCCGCTGCTGAGGTTAATATTGATCAGAATGCTGCCCTTAAAGAAATGGAGGAGTATTCGTATGCGCATTTACATAACCACACACAGTTTTCGATTCTACAGTCAACAATTGATGTAAGTGGTCTGGTCAAAAAAGCAGGAGAAAACAAAATGCGGGCTGTAGCACTTACTGATACAGGAAATATGATGGCAGCTTTTCATTTTGAGCGAGCTGTGGCAAATCACAACAAAGAAATTCAAGACAAAAGAAAGGAGGCTGAGGAGTCTGGGGAGGAGTTTGAAGGTGTTGAAATGATGCCAATCATCGGTTGCGAGTTCAATGTGTGTAGTGACTTGACAGATAAAATACAAAAAGACAATGGGTACCGTGTAGTTCTTTTGGCAAAGAACAAATCCGGATACCATAACCTGATCAAGCTTGCATCTATTGCGTTTACCGAAGGGATGTATTACGTACCCCGAATTGATAAAAAAGCCATTGAAGCATTCAAAGATGATATTATTGTTCTGACGGGAAACCTTTTTGGGGAGGTACCTAGTCTAATTTTGAACGTAGGTGAGACGCAGGCTGAAGAAGCTTTGGTTTGGTGGAAACAGCAGTTTGGAGATGATCTTTATGTGGAAGTCATGCGGCACGGACAAGAAAATGAAGACCGTGTAAATGAAACTTTGGTTCGTTTGGCAAAAAAACATGATGTCAAACTCGTAGCAACGAACAACACATATTATTTAAATCGAGAGGATTCTGAGGCACATGATGTTCTTTTGTGCGTAAAAGACAACGAACTTGTTTCAACACCAAAAGGTCGAGGTCGTGGTTTTCGATATGGTCTCGAGAATGAGGAGTATTACTTCAAGTCGCAAGACGAGATGAAGAAACTGTTCCTGGATCTTCCCGAGTCAATACAAAGCATTGATGAAATAATTGAAAAATGTGAACATTATCCACTTGCTCGTGAAGTTCTGCTCCCGGCTTTTGATATTCCCGAGGAATTTCAAGATGAAAAAGACAAAGAGGACGGTGGTAAACGCGGTGAAAACAATTATTTGCGCCATCTTACGTACGAAGGAGCCAAATTACGCTACGGTGAAATTACAGCGGAAATAGCAGAGCGCCTTGATTTTGAGTTGGCTACTGTAGAAAGAACAGGCTATCCCGGATATTTTTTGATTGTACAGGATTTTTGTCATGCTGCAAGAGAAATGGGTGTTTCTGTAGGTCCTGGCCGTGGATCTGCAGCCGGCTCAGCAGTCGCTTATTGTACAGGAGTTACAAATATTGATCCTATCAAGTACGATTTACTTTTTGAGCGATTTTTAAATCCGGATCGTATCTCTATGCCAGATATTGATATTGATTTTGATGATGAGGGAAGAGGGAAGGTGATTCAATGGGTGATTGATAAATATGGTGCCAATCAAGTTGCTCAAATCATCACTTATGGAACGATGGCTGCAAAATCCTCCATACGTGATACTGCTCGGGTGATGGATTTACCTCTTTTTGATGCAGATCGGATTGCAAAACTGATTCCAGATATTTCTTTGAGCAAGATTTTTGGTCTTACAGATCCTGAGTTGCGTGAGAAGTTAAAAAACAATCAGGATGATATCCAAAGAGCCAATGAGTTAAAATCAATTTCTCAAGGTGCAGATTTACCAGCTCGTGTTGTGAATCGAGCACGTGAATTGGAAGGTTCAGTGCGAAATACAGGGATTCATGCGTGTGGAGTAATAATAACTCCAGATGATATAACCAACTTTGTTCCTGTTGCGTTGGCGAAGGATTCAAATATGTACTGTACGCAGTATGACAACTCCGTAGCCGAGGATGCAGGACTGTTAAAAATGGATTTTCTTGGACTTAAAACTCTGACATTGATCAAACATGCCGTTCGAAATGTGAAAGAGCGACATGGAATCGACTTGATCCCTGACGAATTTCCAATTGATGATGCAGCCACCTATGAATTATTTCAACGTGGAGAAACAGTTGGAATTTTTCAGTATGAATCTGCTGGAATGCAAAAATACATGCGTGAGTTGAAACCAACTGTTTTTGCAGATTTAATTGCAATGAATGCCTTGTACCGCCCGGGACCGTTAGAATACATTCCATCATTTATAAAACGTGCGCATGGTGAGGAAGATATCGTCTATGATATCGATGCTTGCGAGGAGTATTTGGCAGAGACTTATGGCATTACTGTATATCAAGAGCAGGTAATGTTGTTGTCTCAAAAGTTAGCTGGCTTCTCTAAGGGTGAGGCCGACACTTTGCGAAAAGCAATGGGGAAGAAGCAAAAGTATATTCTCGACAAGATGAAGCCTACTTTTATAGAACGTGGAGCTGAGAATGGACATGATGAGGAGGCTTTGGAGAAGATTTGGAAAGATTGGGAGGCATTCGCATCCTATGCATTCAATAAGTCACACTCTACCTGTTATGCCTGGATTGCATATCAAACGGCTTACTTTAAGGCAAACTATCCGGCTGAGTACATGTCTTCAGTGCTGAGTAATAATATGAATGACATCAAGCAGGTCACATTTTTTATGGAAGAGTGCAAGCGGATGGGGGTACCGGTTTTAGGACCCGATGTAAATGAGTCCAATTACCACTTTACAGTAAACAATGAGGGCGCTATTCGCTTTGGGTTGGGTGCCATAAAAGGACTTGGTGCGGCACCTGTTGAAGAATTGATTTCTCAGAGAGCTGAAGGAGGAAATTTTATTGACATTTTCGATTTAGCAAAACGTGTTAATTTAAGAGTCTGTGGTAAAAAAGCATTTGAAAGTTTGGCATATGCGGGTGGGTTTGATAGTTTCAAAAAAGTCCACCGAGCACAGTATTTTCAAGAAGATAGAAATCAGCGAACATTTTTGGAAAATGTAATCCGCTACGGTTCTGGATTTCAAGATAGTGTGAATTCATCTCAAGTTTCAATGTTTGGAGAAGGTACAGGTGAGGAAATGCCTGAGCCATTGATACCAGAATCCGAAGAATGGGGCAATATTTATGCATTGAACAAAGAGAAAGAAGTGATCGGGATATTTATTTCCGGACATCCACTTGATGATTTTCGTTTGGAAATTGATTCCTTTTGCAATGGAAATGTTGGTATGCTTAACGCAATGAATGAGCACAAAAACAAAGATATTCTAATCGCAGGAATTGTATCAGATGCGGAACATCGTTTTACAAAAAAAGGAGATCCATTTGGAACGATACAGCTGGAGGATTACAACGATTCGTATAAACTTTTCCTCTGGAGAGAAAACTATTTGAAGTACAAACATTTTCTGGCTCGGGGGACTTTTGTCGCGGTTAAAGGTCGTATAGAGATTCCTCCAAGACGATCTGAGCTTGAGTTTACTGTTCATTCTATTGATCTTCTTCAGGCCTTAAATGAATCGAAGGCCTCGAGTGTACATTTGACAATTTCATCGAAAGAGCTTGATCAAATTATGATTTCAGACCTAAATAAATTGTTTATGGAACATGAGGGGAGTTGTCCAGTTCATTTTAAAATTTACGACCCGTTGGACGGTATAGAAGTTCGTATGCCATCAAAAACGATAAAGGTCGGAGTTACAAATGATTTCTTCAATAAATTGAAAGAATTTGAATTGCAAGTTGAGATTAAAAGTTGATTTGTTTAACTATTGAATAAGTCACGCAGTTGTGTGATCTCTTGAACTTTTTTTGCGCTTCCTGCTTCTTGAAAAGAAGTGATCAGATTTGTTAGCATGCGAATTAAGATGGCAGAGTTAGAACAGGGTTCAAAATGTTCTCTAGTTGCAGGCTTATTGAGGCCTTTTAAGAATGCTTTGATTTCCTGCTCGTTAAAAATACTTCCTTTTGAGAATGCATTGATGTAGAACAGTGCTCCGTGGATATTATCTGTGTTGATGAACGGATTGATGTTGTCCTCATCCATATAGGCAAGTATGAAATGATTGGGGAGGTTTACACCGTAAACTGGCATATCCAAGGATTGAGCGATTATTGAATAGATCACACACAAGGTTAATGGATTGCCTTGTTTGGATTCCATCACAACATTAATGAAAGAGTTAAGAGGAGAGTGAAAATTCTTTGAATTTCCCACAAAATTGTGCTTATTGTAGAAAATCTTATTAAACAATCGGACTTTTTCAAACGCCGTCTGATTCTCATTGAATTCTAACCATACATCTCTACGTATTTCCTGAATTGCCGATCGAACCTTTTGTTCATCATGATTTGGATATTGATAGCGGGATAGCAGAAGGGCTCCTTCAAGCAAGTCTTTGTGTGGTGAGTTGATCCAGTCTTGCAAACCGTTCAGAATCGATTTGAACTGAATGGTTTGAATTAAGTTTTCTGCACGTGATTGAAATAAGAGCCCATAGTTGTCTTCTTCCCATGATGTTTCCAATAGAGTAATTGCGGCAGGGCCATGACCGATGAGTTCATCGCGTACATGTTCAAAAACGTTTTCGTCTGGATCATCAATCAAACGAATCAATGCTTCTATGGATTTATTTGCACTCAACATCGTAAAGTTACAATTGTATAGAGCTGATATCGATCGGCTTAGAAATACTTTTTAAGGATGTTTTGTTAATTCATTTTGTATGAATCAAAAAAAGTTGAAACCTTTTTTGATTTTATGCGTTATATCTTTCACGGATCAATTATTAACAGTTACAGGTTAAGGAAAAGGTCTCGTTAAACTTTGTTTTGACGGGACCCTTTTTTTTTGAGCTAATTTAATCAGGAAGAGAGGACGAAATAATCTCGTGTTTTTTCAGCAGTGCTGTGAAATCAGATGGAGCCTGTATCGGTCGCATGTCTTTTTTTCCAACAAAAACAAGTGTGGTTGTAGCTGTTGCTATTTCTTTACCGTCAATTTCAATAGTGTATTCAAACAACAATCGAGGTCCTCGAAGTTCCACAATTGTCGTTTTAATACACAGGAGGTCATCGTATTTTGCGGGCAGCTTATAATTTACTGTAAGTGAAGACACCGGCAGCATGATTCCACGTGTTTCGAGACTTTTGTAACTCATCCCTAGACTCCTTAGTGCCTCCACACGTCCAACTTCAAGATATTGTGCATAATTTCCATAATAACAGTAGCCCATTTGATCTGTTTCACCATAACGAACCCTGAGCTTGGAACTGTGTTTGAAATTTGTTTTCATTGTTTATAAGTATTGAATCTAAATTACTTAGACTTTTCTTTTTTTAAGCAAAAAATAAAGACTAATTTTAGTAGAGTGTTCACTAAAAGGATTTAGTCAAATAGCGTATTGTGTTGAAAAATAAATCTTTATATACATATTGATTTAGATTGTATAAAAATCTGCCGAAAGTGTTAAATTTTTATGAAGTAAAACTTTTTAAAAAATCAACCACTAAACTACTTTTTTTTTAACTTTTTTATGTAAATATTTGTCCTAACGGAATGAACCACATAACTACTATTATGAATCTCTTTCAATTTTAGAGAGAAAAATAGTTTTAACTATTATTTAACATGAGCAGAAATCACGAGGGAGTTTGGGACGCATGTCTAAGGGTTATAAAGGATAATGTTTCATTGCAGGCTTATAATACGTGGTTCGAACCGATTGTTCCGGTCAAGTTAGATGCTGATGTTCTAACCATTCAGGTTCCATCACATTTTTTCTATGAGTGGTTGGAAGAAAATTACATTGTTTTGCTGAAAAAAGTAATCAAAAAAGAATTGGGTAATGAAGGACGTCTAGAATACAGTATTATAATGGAAAACAATACGACGAATTCAACACCTTATACTGTCAAACTACCGGCTTTAAATAAGAAAGCGTTAAGAAATGCTCCTGTTTCAATGCCATTGAATGTAAATGAAAGCCAAATTCGGAACCCTTTCATTATTCCTGGATTGAAAAAGGTCAATGTCGATTCAAATTTGAATCCTTCTTACTCTTTTGAAAATTTTGTTGAGGGAGATTGCAACCGTTTGGCCAGAGCGTCTGGTTATGCTGTTGCTAATAAGCCTGGTGGAACTGCTTTCAACCCTTTACTGATTTATGGTGGTGTTGGTTTGGGTAAGACGCATCTTGCACACTCAATAGGTATTTCTATCAAAAATCAATTCCCAAACAAAACTGTTTTGTACGTGGGTTCTGAAAAGTTTGCGCATCAATTCATCGATGCCATAAAAAATCAAACTACAAATGACTTTATACATTTCTATCAAATGATAGATGTATTGATCATAGACGATGTTCAGTTTTTCTCTGGGAAAGAGAAAACTCAGGATGTCTTCTTTCATATATTCAACCACTTGCACCAAAATGGGAAGCAAATTATTCTAACAAGTGATAAGCCACCTGTTGAAATGCAGGGGATGGAGCAACGTTTATTGTCACGCTTTAAGTGGGGCCTATCGGCAGATTTGAGTGCACCAGATCTGGAAACACGAATGGCAATACTCGAGAAAAAGATGTATGGGAATGGAATTGATTTGCCAAAAGACGTCGTTGAATACCTTGCTTATTCTATCAATACAAATGTGAGAGAAATGGAAGGCGCACTGAATACATTATTGGCTCAAGCATCATTGAATAAGAAGGCAATAACCATAGAGCTTGCCAAGCAGATGGTTGACAAATTTGTTAAAAACACAGCGCGTGAGGTATCTATTGAGTACATACAGAAAGTTGTTTGTGACTATTTCGATTTGCCGCTAGAGATTCTAAAGTCAAAGACAAGAAAAAGAGAGGTGGTTCAAGCACGTCAAATATCGATGTACTTTTCAAAGAAAATGACAAAATCTTCATTGGCAAACATTGGAGCTCACTGCGGAGGAAAAGACCATGCTACTGTTTTGCATGCATGTAGAACGGTGACCAACTTATCGGAAACCGACAAGCAATTTAGAGCCTATTTAGAAGATTTAGAAAAGAAGTTAACGATACAGTAAGTCAATCGTTGAGCTATTTAAATCCGGTATTTGCAAGTTCGAATACCGGATTTTTTTGTTTTTCACTTCGTGTATGTCATTTATTGAAGAATTAGAGCAGTTCACTTAAGCTACTCTTTTTCAGAATTACATGAAGAAAAATTGGTTAACATTGCAGTATCTATTGATGCAAACAAATTACGTGCTTTATTTTGAGTAATTCCGCTAGATACAATACATTAAAGAACCGATCTGAAGGTGTTTATAAGGAGAAGGGCTCCAAGTTTATTGGTATTGTTCAAAGTTGCTACAGCGAGACAGAAGCCAAGGAATTGCTAAAGTTGTGGGCCAAGGAGCACCATCAAGCGAGACATTTGTGCTATGCCTATCGGTTTGGAGTGGATAAAAAGAAATTTAGAGCGAATGACGATGGTGAGCCGAGTAATTCAGCGGGAGCACCTATTCTAGGGCAAATTACAGCATTTGACTTGTCGAATGTTTTGATTGGTGTGGTTCGGTACTATGGCGGAACCAAACTCGGTGTTGGTGGTTTGATAAATGCATATCGTTCGGCAGCAAAAGAGGCCATTACTGCTGGAAATATTGTGAATTTGGAAGTATTTAATTGGGTTCGGATTCGATTTGAATATGTGGATATGTCAAGTGTGATGAATTTACTCAAGAAATATAAACTCGAGATGGTCGACAAGTTATTTGAGGAGCGTTGTGAATTAACGACAAATCTACCGTTGACCTCTAGTGCACTGATTGAAGAAGAATTATCAGCATGCCGGACTGTAGAAGTTGAATCAAAGGGAATATACTGAAATGGAATTATTAAAGAAATTGACTGAAATTAGGTCTGCAGCGAGTGATGAGTCGGCAATGGCTGAGTTTATCATTGGATATGTGAATGAAAATGCGGGAAATTGGTGCGTTACACCTAAAGTGATCAGAGGTAAGGGATTTCAAGATTGTGTTGTTTTAGTTTTTGGGAAACCAAGAACTGCGATATATGCTCATATGGACAGTATTGGTTTTTCAACCGGATACGACAAAGAGTTAATCAAGGTAGGCGGTCCCCAATTGATTGATGGGATGTCTTTAGTAGGCTCAGATTCACAAGGAGAGATAGAAACAGAGGTGATGCTTATCGATTATGTACGTGGTTCGAGACGTGTAGAGTATGTATTTGACCGTGAAATAGATCGAGGTATCTTACTTACTTTTAAACCAAATTTCCGTGAAACAGATGAGTATGTCCAATCACCATACATGGACAATAGGTTAGGAGTTTGGAATGCTTTAAAAGTTGCAGAAACGTTGATGGATGGGGCAATTGTTTTTTCTACATACGAGGAGCATGGTGGAAATTCCGTCGGCTTTTGTGGTAAGTATTTGTTAGAAAATTATGGAATTCACCAAGCATTGATTTCGGATATTACATGGGTAACAGATGGGGTTAAGCACGGCGATGGAGTTGCCATCTCTATGCGAGACCAAGGTTTGCCGCGACGCACGTACTTGAATAAGATTATAGAGCTCGCTCGTGCTTCTGGAGTAAAGTATCAGTTAGAGGTTGAATCTTCTGGAGGAAGTGATGGAGGTGTGCTTCAGAAATCAGACTTACCAATTGATTGGTGTTTCATTGGTGCGGCTGAGGATAACGTGCATACACCCGATGAGAAGGTGTTTAAATATGATATTGAATGTATGCTTGAATTGTATCGTTATTTGATGAAGCATTTGTAGCTGCACTTCATTTCGAAAAAATACATTTTGGAACATAAAAAAAGCCCACTAATTTAGTGGGCTTTTTTTATCTCTGATTGTTCTATACCATAACTTTGGGTGCTGCAGATAAAATAGCTTTACTAGTTTCAGCTGCGTATTGCTCAAAGTTTTTGACGAATTGATTTGCTAAATTGTTGGCAACTTCATCAAATTGAGAGGTGTCACTCCATGTGTCTCTAGGATTTAGTATTTCACTTGGCACACCTTCGCACGATGTCGGAATTTGTAATTCGAATACAGCTTGTGTTTGGTATTCAGAAGCATCAAGTTTCCCAGTCATAGCTGCAGTAATCATTGCTCGTGTGTGCTTGAGACTCATGCGTTTACCAACGCCGTAAGATCCTCCTGACCAGCCTGTGTTAACAAGCCAGACATTGACATTTGATTTTTCTAGCTTTTCACCGAGTAGTTCTGCATATTTGGCCGGGTGGAGGGGTAAGAATGCTGCCCCAAAACATGCGGAAAATGTTGTTTCTGGCTCGGTAACCCCCATTTCAGTTCCTGCCACCTTTGCGGTGTACCCGGACATGAAGTGATACATTGCTTGTTCCGTTGTCAATTTTGAGATGGGAGGGAGTACACCAAAAGCGTCACATGTTAAGAAGAAAATATTTTTAGGTGCTCCACCAGCCGATGGTGTCACAATATTATCAATATGGTCCATTGGGTAGGATACCCGAGTATTTTGTGTTATTGAGCCATCTGTGTAGTCCGGTGTGGATGTGTCGCCATCAAACCCAATGTTTTCGAGAATGGCGCCAAATCTGATGGCATCAAAGATCTGTGGTTCACTTTCTCTTGTAAGGTCGATGGTCTTTGCGTAGCACCCACCTTCAAAGTTAAAAACTGTATTGTCAGCCCATCCGTGTTCATCGTCACCGATTAATCGTCTATTTGGATCTGAGGACAATGTTGTTTTCCCTGTTCCTGATAAACCAAAGAAAACAGATGTGTCTCCATCTGCTCCAATGTTTGCGGAGCAGTGCATTGATAGCACATTCTTATCATGAGGTAGAATGTAGTTAAGTACCGAGAAGATTCCTTTTTTGATTTCTCCTGTGTATCCTGTTCCACCAATGATGATCATTTTCTTTGTGAAATTAATTACCGCAAAGTTGTGCTGGCGTGTTCCGTCTATATCCGGATCGGCCTGAAAACCAGGAACATTAATTATGTGCCATTCTGGATCAAAATTTTGAAGTTCGTCTTCTGTTGGACGCAAAAACATGTTGTAGGCAAACTGACTGGACCAAGCATATTCTGTAATTACTCTTAAGTTTAGTCTGTGGGTGTCATCTGCACATGCACAGGCATCTCGAATGTAAGTGTCTTTTCCGTTCAGGTAGGCTTTCATTCTGTTGTAAAGTGCATCGAACTTTTCGGGGCTGAATTTGATGTTGATATCTCCCCACCAAACAGTATTTTCGGTTTTTTCATCACAAACAATAAAACGATCTTTAGGTGATCGCCCTGTAAATTCGCCTGTTTCGATGGCCAGAGCTCCTGTGTCGGTTAGCATTCCTTGTCCACTGATAATTGCGTGTTCTACAAGTTCCGCTGGGGTTAAGTTCCAAAATTGATCTCCAAGATTCGATAACCCTATTGTCTGATCCAAATTAGCGTTGTTTCCTTTATTACCAAATACATTCATAATGTTATTTTAACAGCATTCGCTTCAATTAACAGTAACAAATGTAAAGGAATCTTGTGCAGGTTGCCATAAATTCAGTCTTTAGTTTCTAACAATTGATTGGTTATTTTGTTAACATTTTATCAAAAAAGCGTAATTCTGTATTAAAATTTAGCACTATACTAAGTCGCGAAGTGCTTCTATCGCCATCCGAATATTCTTTCGAATGTCAAGAACGGTGGCGTCCATCATGTAACACGGAGCAGTGATTATTTTGTTTTCTGTGTCGACCAAAATCTCGCGCACCGATTTCATTTCCGTTTGCATTCCAGTTTGTTTGAGCCCATCTGAAAACGATGAAATATCATGAGGTGATGCCTCTTGGTCTGATCCAATTGTAAGTGTGGGTTGTATGTTTGATCCTTCAAGTGCTTTTGCAACAACAACGGGGCTCACGCAAAGCGCAGCTAGAGGTTTTCCTATGTTGACCATGTTAATGATCAGTAGTTTTATTTCTGGAAGTATTTCTCCGTTCGGTCCTTCAAATGCCCAATTGGTAAAATTTTTTGCGCTGCCGAATCCTCCGGGTATGACGAGTGCATCAATATCCACTGGATCAATTGTATTGATGTTGTGTACAGCACCACGAGCAATTCGTGCTGCCTCAATGAGCATGTTACGAGTTTCATTCATTTCATCACCATTTGTATGGTTGATGACTTGATGTTGGTTTTTATCCACTGAAATACATACTGCTTTTGCGCCAATTTCTTCAATCGCCAAAAGTGTCAATACAGCTTCTTGGATTTCAGCGCCGTCGTATACACCACAGCCTGAGAGTAAGACTCCTATTTTCATATGTGTTTAAATTTTAAAGGTGTGCTAAATCCGTTCAGGTGCAGAACCATTTCACTGTTTGGTCCTACCGAAAATGGAAGAATGTCAATTTCTATTTTTTTGGTAATCATGGCTTCGCACATGTCATTATTTGCCTTGTGAATGAGCTTTATTGACCGCTGTGGTGGATAGGATTTTGCGACTGCTCGACTTCCAATACACTCAAATTGATGTTCTTCACAGCCTCCCGAATAAGTAATTGTTACATAAAGAATACTGCCATCAATTGCAGCACTTTCTATCGTAAAGGCGTCTGATCGTGCACTTAGTTCTCCAATTTTACCGCTTAGATAAATGATTTCGTTGCTATCCGTTTGTTGGTTGGTTGAATTTTCCTCGTTCGAGGAAGTGTCAACTGACAATTCAATAGCAGGTTCCGTTGAGGTAGGTTGTTGTAGTTCTTTTGCCTCTTTACAACCCAACAGGACCATTGCGATTACAAATGTTGTGGAGATTTTCATGTGGCTTGTTTATTCTTGTCTAGTCAAATATAATACCATTGTTCTTCAATTCTGCAATTTGACATGGAAATAAACAGCGATTTGTAATTCGCTATTTATTCTCAGAATAACCTATCTTTGCCGCATGAAAACAAAGACGCTCAAGAAGAATAAGGTAAATGTTGTCACACTCGGTTGCTCTAAGAATATATTTGATTCAGAAGTGATGATGGCGCAACTCAAAGCCAATAAGTTCGAAGTTGAGCATGAAGCAGAGCAGGACGATTCTGAGATCGTAATTATCAATACATGCGGTTTTATTGACAATGCAAAGCAAGAGTCAATAGATACTATATTAAGATATGCAGATGCGAAAAATGAGGGAGCGGTAGACAAAGTTTACGTTACGGGATGCCTCTCCGAGCGGTACAAAGATGACTTAGAATCAGAAATTCCTGAAGTTGATGCGTTTTTTGGTACAAGAGAGTTGCCACGCTTGTTGAAAACACTGAAAGCGGATTACAAGCATGAGTTGGTTGGTGAGCGTTTGTTAACCACACCGTCACACTATGCCTATTTTAAGATTGCAGAAGGTTGTGACCGTCCATGTTCATTTTGTGCAATTCCGTTAATGCGTGGAAAGCACAAGTCAACACCAATTGAAGAACTGGTCGAACAGGCCAAGGGATTGGCGGCAAAAGGCGTGAAAGAACTGATGTTAATAGCTCAAGATCTCACCTATTATGGATTGGATCTTTACGGAAAACGAAATTTGGCTGAATTGATTGATAAGTTAGCTGATGTTGATGGGGTTGAGTGGATTAAGTTGCAC
Organism: Crocinitomicaceae bacterium; assembly: GCA_029249445.1. Lineage (GTDB taxonomy): Bacteria > Bacteroidota > Bacteroidia > Flavobacteriales_D > Crocinitomicaceae > UBA4466. Next base: position 34,827 of record JAQWHI010000021.1, read on the forward strand.
TATGCTTTCCCTGCCGGATTCCCTATGGATGTCTTGGATGTAATGAATAAGCGTGAAAACGTCTGTAATTATTTGGACATTCCATTGCAACATGGCTCAACCTCAATGCTAAAAGCGATGCGAAGAGGGATTACTAGAGAAAAAACAGAAGCGTTAATTGAAAAAATGCGTGAGACAGTTCCTGGAATAGCAATACGTACTACTCTTATCTCTGGATATCCCGGAGAAACAGAGGAAGATTTTCAAGAGATGTACGATTGGGTAAAACGATCTCGTTTTGATAGGTTGGGAATCTTCACTTACTCACACGAAGAGAATACTCATGCGTACAATGCTGAGGACGATGTTCCTGAGGAAGTCAAAAGAGAACGTGCTGATAAAATTATGGAATTGCAATCTGGTATTAGTTATGAACTAAATCAAGAGAAGATCGGTAAAACGTACAAAGTGTTATTCGATAAAGTTGAGGGGGACTACTTCATTGGAAGAACAGAATTTGATTCTCCAGAAGTTGACAATGAAGTACTCGTAAAGAAGGAAAATACCTATATCCGATTGGGTGACTTTACGAATGTAAAAATCACAAATGCAGATCATTATGATCTATATGGTGAAGTAATTGATTAAGTATATTTAATCGCGAGTCTCGCTTTTTTTATTGACTCATTTCAGTTTGAATTGCTTCGTGGATGAAAAGAAAGTATCACTTCTTTTAAGAAACTTTGATCCAAGTGTGTATATATTTCTGTGGTGGTTATTGATTCATGGCCGAGCATTTCTTGAATGGCCCTGAGGTTTGCACCTCCTTCCAACAGGTGGGTTGCAAATGAATGGCGAAATGTATGTGGTGAGATGTTCTTTTCAATTCCCGCTTTTGCTGCGAGGTTCTTAATAATAGTAAATATCATTACCCTTGTGAGTTTTGCTCCACGTCGGTTCAAAAATACGTAGCTTTCATTTCCCGGTTTTATTTCCTGATGATTGCGAATATTTTCTGAATAGATACCGATTTCTTTTTCTACGGATGCACTGACGGGAACGAGACGCTGTTTATTTCCTTTTCCTATGACTCTTATGAAACCTTCGTTAAAGAAAATATCTTCAAATTTAAGGTGCACCAATTCCGAAACCCTGAGGCCACAACTGTAGAGTGTTTCGAGGATAGCTTTGTTGCGGTGCCCCTCTTTTGAACTTAGATCAATGGTGTCAATTAGTAAGTCAATTTCTTGTATGCTTAAGACTTCAGGCAACATTCGTCCGATCTTCGGCATTTCAAGTAGATTGCTTGGGTCTTTATCAATCTCTTGATCCATCAACAGGTATTGAAAAAATTGTTTGACTCCACTAATGATGCGAGCTTGACTTCTTGCGCTGAGTCCAAGGTCATACAATTCTTTGACAAATTCTTTCAAGTGGGTGTATGTGATGGTTTCTGTTTCTAAATTTCGGGCACGTGCGAAGTCTTCAAGTTTCTTGACATCATTTTCATAGGCAAGCACAGAATTGGCGGCCAATCCTTTTTCAATTTTCAGATACGAAGTAAAATCCTTAATATAGCGTTTCCAAGAGGACAAATTATGAGACTTTTAATTGTTAATGGACCGAATTTAAATTTTCTGGGCCAACGTGAGGAACAAATATATGGGAATGAATCATTTACTTCCTATTTTGAACGTATGAAATCTTCAAGTGCTGCGTCTCTTGAATATGTTCAGTCGAATATTGAAGGAGAATTAATCAATATTTTGCAAGGTTCTGACCATGACGCAATCGTTTTCAATGCTGGAGGGTACACCCACACGAGCGTTGCGATACGGGATTGTATTGAAGCAATTACAGTTCCTGTCGTTGAAGTTCATATCAGTAACATCGCTTCGAGAGAATCTTTTCGTCATACTTCATTGCTTTCTCCAGTGGCTGAAGGATGTATTTTTGGGTTCGGTTTGCAGTCGTATGATTTGGCCGTAGACTATTGCATGAACTATTTGAACAAGCGTTGATTTAGTTGCGAAAAGCGCTTTACACCTTTTACGTAATAGTTCCAAACAATATTTCCACCAAATAACCCTGTTTTATTGAAGGTAGTGGCATCTGCTTTGATTGCTTTTCTTTTCTTCAGTAATGTCTTTATATTGGCATACTGGTACATATGTGCTTTAAATACAGCCCAGAAATTATTGAATTCTCCACGAAATAGGAAACGGAATGCTGCTATTCCATCGATGCACATGCGGTAGAATAATTTGGGCAAGACCACTCCTTCATGGTTTTTAATGATCATTGCCAAACTATTTCTAAAATTCAAATACGATTTACGCGGGGATGAATAGGGTAGCGTACCTCCTCCAACATGATAGATTGTTGATTCTGGTACTACGTGAAACGCATAATTCTGTTTTTTCAGTCGCCAGCAAAGATCGATTTCTTCCATATGTGCAAAGAAATCTTCGTCAAAACCACCAACTTTATGAAACAATTCTGATCGAATCATGAGGGCCGCCCCTGTTGCCCAAAAAACTTCGGTTGAGCTGTTGTATTGTTGTGTGTCTTTTTCGTTGTGATCAAAGATTCTTCCGCGACAGAAAGGGAAATAATTGTTGTCCAAAAAACCACCGGCTGCTCCTGCATGCTCAAAGCTGTCTTTGTTTTTGTGCGAGAGCACTTTGGGTTGACATCCTGCTACATTGGGGTCTTGCATTTGTGCATAGAGGGGAGTGAGCCAATTTTCTGTTACTTCAATATCACTATTGAGTAGCAGATAGAATTTTGAATTTACTTCTTTTAGTGCGTCGTTGTATCCTTTTGCAAAGCCGCCATTCTGCTGGTTTTCAATAATTCGAACAGTAGGGTAGTTGTCTTTTATAAAGGCTACGGAGTTGTCTGTGGATGCATTGTCTGCAACAACGATCTGTGCATCACTCGAGTAGGCAACCACTTTTCCAAGAAAAGCTTCAAGGAAGCCAACTCCGTTCCAATTCAATATAACAATTGCGAGATCATTCATCCAGTGTCAAAAGTAGCACTAATTCAATTAAATCAGTTATCTGTTGAAATCGTTGATACTATTTTGCCCCCATTTGTCCATCACATTTGCATTGGGGTTGTCGACACCACCATTTTTCGTATTTCTTTTTGACAATTCCAGCGGCCAACTTGCATTTTTCAATTCTCCAATCATATCGGAGTGCAGCAATCGATACGCATTGTTGACCAAGTCTGGATTGTAGAAAATGAAACGTTTGTTGCTGAATACACCAATTTTGTTGTACCTCCAAATTTCGTAAGGGTACTCAGTGTTTGATATTTCACGCGTAATAATTTCGGTTGGCGAACCGTATTGCAGATAGACCCTTCCACGATCTGTTTCAAACCCTTCTTGAAAGTTATTGGCATAGATTCGTTCAACAAGTTGAACTTGTTGTTTGTAGCGCAACCAGCCTTCATAGGGATTTCCTGGTTCCGTATTGATCCAGAAGGTTTGAATGTACTTTCGTGCTCTCTCGGCATTTTTTGACTTGGCAATTGCTGCAATATTTCGCACTTCATTTGGCCCACAAATTGGGATCAAGCATTCGAGGAAATAGAGGAGGCTGTCATCTGTGATGCTCTCTTGAAAGCTCGGGTCAAGGAGCACATCTTGACTGCCGTATTGATTCAATCGATCATTACTACGTTCGAACTCATAGCTTTGCGAGGACAGCTCACTATCATTTTTCAGAATGGTATATTTCAAGATGTACTTACCTGTAGTTAATGCATCGAGTTGTATTTTGCGGAATACAGGCACAACTTCACCTGTTGCATATAGGAGGTCCATTTGTTGCTCGGCAACGTTTTCTCCTGTTATTGCATTGACAATTGCTTGTCGTATCTGAAAGGTTGTATCATTGAGTTGTGAAGAGTTGTAAACTTCAAAGTAGATGGGCAATGTGTTGAGTTGTTCGGGATAAAATGTGGACAATCGTGGAATGATATTGTAACCTGACTTATAAAACAATGATTCTGGGTTTCCTTGCGTTGCTATTTCTGCTACTGTCAGGTCTGAGATTGAGATTGCATCTCCGAGCTCTTCTACAAGGATCGGGATCTCTGCAGAAAGCGGTTGTCCCTTGCCTTTTAAATCAGTCAGTCGCAAGCTATACATGTATGTCCCAGGATCCAATTGAAACCGTTGTACGTCATAAAAGTCCTCTACGATACTGTCTCGCATCAGCGGCGTATCCAGGCGATACGCTTGTGTTGTGATGCTGTCTTCATCTTTTGTAATTGTACCTTCAACGAGTAAACTTCCCATTAAGCCTCCTTCAACCGCACTGTAATTTATGGAGTATCCTACAAACTGAAGGTTGAATTCAACATAATTCCCTACGCCTGGCGCGTAGAACTGTTTGTTATTAAGGGATGCGCGCAGTTTTTTTTCTTGTCCATACACAGATGAAGCAACAAGCAAAATAGAAAGTACAAATCCGAAGAGTTTCATGTTTTTGATTTTGGCTATCCAAAGGTACAAAAACCACCCGTTTAATTGGCTGAACGTATCATTTCATTCATTTACAGGTCGTTTTTGTAGGGTAGAATCAATGGAATCGCAACTCATTCAAAATACACGAAATGAATTCAAAAAAAAATTGAATGAATTGCTTGTTGGTAATTAAAGTATTACTACTTTTGGCGCGGAGAAATGCCAGAGTGGTCGAATGGACTGGTCTTGAAAACCAGCGTACCGCAAGGTACCGGGGGTTCGAATCCCTCTTTCTCCGCACGACAAAAAGGGCTCCCAATTGGGAGTCCTTTTTTCGTTTGCGGGAAGTGGGATGAGAGCCCCTCGGGGTTCGTGCCGCAGTAAGTTTACGAACGGAGACCATCAAACTTCAGCTTTGCTGAACGGTTTGATACTCCCTCAATGTTCCGGTCTTACCGACCGCATTTCGGTCTTCACTCGCTCAAGAATCGCGAGTTCTTCTCTTTCATTCAAAGCGTTTGTTTTTCCAAAATCCTTTTTTTAGTTGCGAAAAACCACAAGAAAAGATGCATTTTCTAGTTTTTATACGTAATACCCCGTATAAAATCAGGGGTTTTTACGTATTTTTTTTCTGAAAAATTCAATTCATATTTGTAATAGTCGAAAGCTATTTACTTTTTGACTTAAATCTTTTACAATATGAATTACCTAAGCCGGGTTATTGGCCTTGTCAAGTATGCCATTGAAAATGGCTTAATTTAAATTGAGTGATTGACAATTTCTTCAACGACTGAAGGATCAAGAAGGGTAGAAGTGTCTCCAAATTCTGTTTTTTCCCCTTCTGCAATTTTTCTCAGGATTCGACGCATTATTTTTCCGGATCGTGTTTTTGGCAAACCACTAACAATTTGAATTTTGTCTGGTTTTGCAATTTTTCCAATTCCTGCAGTTACAGAATTCATCAGAGCGTTTTTTATTGCTTCAGTTGTTGTTTGATTGGCATCATTGACTACCACATAGGCATAGATTCCTTGTCCTTTGATTGCATGAGGATAGCCTACAACAGCCGATTCAATGGCAAATTCGTTGGTATTAATTGCATCTTCGATTTCAGCCGTTCCGAATCGATGACCTGAAACATTGATTACATCGTCTACGCGTCCGATGATGCGGTACATACCATTCCTGTCTCGTTTGGCACCATCTCCAGTAAAATAATAGCCCTCGTAATTAGAAAAGTATACATTTTTACATCGATTGTGATCACCATACGTTGTTCTGAGAACCGACGGCCATGGAAATTTCATGCACAAATACCCCTCAACGTCATTTTCGTGTATCACAGCTCCGTTATTGTCAAGTAAAACAGGCTGAATACCGGGCAAAGGATACCCAGCGTGTGTCGGGTTCATTGGAGAATGAGCTCCCAGACCAGAAAGCATGATGCCTCCGGTTTCAGTTTGCCACCATGTATCAACAACAGGGCATTTTTTCTTTCCAATATGATCATAATACCATTGCCATGCTTCTTCATTGATTGGTTCACCAACTGAGCCTATGACCTTTAAACTCTCTAAATTGTATTGATTAACAACTTCTAGGCCAGCTCCCATAAGTGCCCGTATTGCTGTAGGTGCTGTATAAAATTGATTTACATTGTATTTTTCACAGACCGCCCAAAAACGACCACTATCTGGATAAGTGGGTATACCCTCGAACACCACAGATGTCGCACCAGAAAGTAAGGGGCCGTAAACAATATAGGAGTGACCGGTGATCCAACCAATGTCGGCAGTGCACCAAAACACATCGTTTTCTTCGTATTGGAAAACATTTTCGAAAGAATAAGAGGTATAAACCATATAGCCTCCACATGTGTGCACAACCCCTTTGGGTTTTCCAGTTGAGCCAGAGGTGTACAGAATAAATAAGAGATCTTCGCTATCCATTGGCTCGGCCTTGCATGTATCTGGCATCTGTTGTATCAAAGTAGTGTAATCGTGGTCTCTACCTTCCAGCATATCCGCATTGCAATTAATACAGTCAAAGACAATAACATCTGTCACAGAGTTGCATGCCTTTAAGGCGTCGTCTACCATTTGTTTCAAATGGATTTTTTTTGCCCCACGGTTCAGTCCATCAGCTGTTATTACTAGTTTGGCTTGGGCATCATTGATCCGATCGGCCAAAGCTGTCGAGGAGAATCCAGCAAAAACAATTGAATGCACAGCTCCGATTCTAGCACATGCAATGATAGATACAATAGCTTCTAACACCATTGGCATATATATACAAACACGATCGCCTTTTTTTATTCCCAAGGCCTTGAGCGCATTGGCTGTTTTGCAGACTTCATGATACAATGTGCTGTAAGTAATCCTTTTTTGCTTAGCATTCGGATCGTTTGGCTCCCAATAAAATGCGATTTGGTCGCCCTTCTTTTCGAGGTGGCGGTCCAACATGTTTTCTGTAATGTTCATCTTGCCACCATCAAACCACTTCACGCGAGGTTCAGAGAAGTTCCAATCAAGGACAGTATCCCATTTTTTATTCCACTGAAACGTAGCAGCGATATCTCCCCAAAATTTCTCGGGATTCAACGTACTTTCCTCATAGCTAATTTGATACTCTTCAAAGGAGTTTATGCGTAAGCTCATAGATTGATTATTTCAACTAAAATTAGCGAATTCCTCTTACATAGCGCAAGATTGACTTGTTTTTATGGTGTGTTCAAAAGCAGGAGACGTTGGTACGAATAGGACTGGTATTGATATGAGTTTTGAGAGTAGGAGTGAGTAACTTAAAAATAGATGCTACAACTATTGGGCAAAAAAAAAAGGCCAGACAAAATGTCTAACCTTTGTGGGAACTACTGGATTCGAACCAGTGACCCCCTGCTTGTAAGGCAGGTGCTCTAAACCAACTGAGCTAAGCTCCCTTTTGATGTGATTCGTTTATCACTTTCGGTGTGCAAATATACGTGTGTTTTTCTTATTAGCAAGACTTTTACGAAAAAAATTAAAAAAAGTCACTCAAAAGAAAAAAGCTTCCTATTACAAGTATAGTGTCACTTTCACTTGATTTATTTTTGGCAGCATTGAGTGCTTCTTGGGCGTTTTTATAATAATTCGTTGATTTTAAGTTTATTCCATTAAATGCACTTTTCAAATCATCAATTTGTGCCGTTCGTGGGTTCTTGAATTCTGTGAAGTAGTAGGAAGCATCTAATGGAAATAAGTATGAAATTGTGCTTATGTCTTTATCTGCACTCGTTCCATAAACAATATGTAGTTCTCCTTGTTTGATTTGTTTAATTGCTTGTAACGTCGCCTCTATTCCTTGTGAATTATGAGAAACATCAAAGATTGTAAGTGGTGAACGATTTGTAATTTGAAGGCGACCGAAATAACCTGTATTTGTTTGCACAGATTCAATACCGGCTGCAATGTGATGGTGATCGATAGGGAAGCCGGCAAGTTCAACTTGATCCAGCGCTGTTAACACGGTTTTAAAATTTTCTTTTTGATAATCAGCAACGAAATATTGATCGAAAGATGTGTCTGAAGGATCAGCTTGAATTAGTTGCACGCCTTTGGTCTTGGCTACAGTTTCAAAAATTAGCTTAAGATTCGGCTCTACCGCGCCCAGTACGACATTTGTATTTGGTTTGATGATTCCAGCTTTTTCAGCAGCAATTTTTTCTAATGTATCACCAAGCATATCTGTATGTTCCATACTTATTGTTGTGATAACGCTCAAAACTGGATCGATAACGTTTGTGGCATCAAGTCGTCCGCCAAGTCCTGTTTCAATGATACAGATGTCACAATTTTCAGTATTGAAATGGTTCAACGCCATTCCAAATGTAATTTCGAAGAAGGAAGGTTTAAAATCCAAGTTTGCTGATCGAATGTGCTCAATGAACCGATTTACATCTTCCATCGGGATACATTTTCCGTTGGTTCGGATGCGCTCTGTAAAGTCAGCAATGTGAGGAGAAGTGAACAATCCAACAGTATATCCCGCTTCAGTAAGGATTGAAGAGAGGTACGAGCAGACGGATCCTTTTCCGTTGCTTCCAGCGACATGAACAAAAGTTAAATTCTTTTCTGGGTGGTTGAGGGCTTCTAAAATTTCATGCGTGTTTTCTAATGTCGGTTTAAAGGCTTTAGCACCCATCACCTGATACGAAGGAAATTGTTTGAACAGCCAGTCAAGCACTAGATTTATATTGGACGAAGTTTGAACGTATAGATTTTTGTAATCGCTGGAGAACCAGCGGATTTTGAATATTTTACTTGACGTTTCACAGCTTTTGAGACCTTGTTGATCAGAACTTGGTCTGTTGTTGTGGTAGACCCTTTAATTACTTGAGCGCTCATCACGTTCCCATTTTGATCGATCAACACTCTAAAACTAAAAGTGACGGGATTGTCGTAATCAAGGCTAAAGTTAACTTCAGTAATTACTTTTCTATTGCCGCCTCCAGCGCCACTTCCACTGCCTTCGTTTCCATTTCCATTGTCGGCACCAAAAGGACCTCCAGAACCGCCTCCTTGACCATCAGAACCTCCATCACCAAAATGATTCTCTGTGTTATCTCCTGCTGGTGGATTGTTCTCATTTGAATTGCTTACATTTCCTTGACCTGCATTTACTGTCGTTGAGGAAGGCTGATCGCTTGCAATTACCTGTTCGGTTTGTTTTGGAGGGGCATCTTGATTTTCTGAAGCACTTCCACCGCCGCCGCCGCCATCGGATTGAATAACAATATTTTCGATTTCTGTCACATCCATCGGTTCTGACATATTGATCGGAATGTCCTCTGGTGGGGGATCTGCTTTTTCGTAGGTAATTGACAACATTAAAAGGAATAGCAACAACATCGTCACGATCGAAGCGATTACTCCAACGCGTTTATCAAATGTATTTACTATTGGTAACGTCGCCATAGTTTCTATTTCTGGTAAGCCAATACTGGGTCCCACCCATTGATTTGCGCCATGGCCAGAACTTTAAATACCGCTTCATAATCTGCATTTCGATGGCCTTCAATTTTCAGTTTTAATTCCTCCGATGCCGCAACAGCAGCTTGCGCCTCACCTTGAATATCTTCGAATGCTCTCGGCTCATCCATGCTTCCTCCAGGCAAGACAACGTACATGTTATCTTCTGTAATTACAACAGTCGGGTCAGTGCGTTCCGTTATTGGCGGCAGATCAGCGTCTTTTGGAACGTCAACTCGTGCTTGCGGGTTACTCATCAAGGCCATAATAATGAAGAAAATCAACAACAGAAAAACAAGGTCAGTCATTGAGGCCATGCCTCCTTCGACTTTGATTTTATTTCTAGATCCTAAGTTCATCCTATTTTATTTACCTGGTTCGTGCAGCAAATCAGTGAATTCCAGAGCATCATTTTCCATCTGGTACACTACTTTTTCAATTTTTGCGACAAGGAAGTTGTATCCTACGTAAGAAATGATTCCAACAATTAATCCTTCTACGGTTGTCACCATTGCCGTCATGATTCCTGGAGCAATTACTTTCAACTCCAAAGACGTGGCATTTCCCAAATCAATAAACACCATGATCATACCAACAGTAGTCCCAAGAAACCCAATCATTGGCGCTGCGCCCGCTGCTGTAGCAAGAAAGCTCAAACGCTGTTCAAGACGAAGTATTTCAAGTTTTCCTGTATTTTCAATTGTTGCAGTAATGTTTTCTATTGGCTTCCCGAGTCTTGAAATGCCCTTTTCCAACATTCTAGCTGAAGGAGAATTTGATCGCGAACAATAATCTTTAGCTGAATCAATTTTACCATCAAGAATGTAGTCTTTGATCTTTTGTAGGAACCCTTTGTCCTCTTTTGAGGCCTTTCTTAATGCTAGGAAGCGTTCTACAAAGATGAAAATTGCATATCCCAACATCAAAGCCAGGAGTATATTAATAATCAATCCAAATCCTGTTTGACTGGAATCTTTCAAGATGTCCCAAACAGGAATCTCATTCACTCCTGTATCAGTAGTAACCCCTGTTTCAATTTGTAAGAGAAAAGATAAACTCATAGTTATAGTAACGTTTAAAGTGGATATTTATTATTTAAAATAGCAAAAATATAACTGCTCCTGCAAGATAACCAATCAATGCCAACCAGCTAATTTTTTTCAAATACCAAAAGAAAGAAATTTTCTCCATTCCCATTGCGACAACACCAGCAGCTGATCCAATGATGAGCATACTACCCCCTGTACCAGCAGCATAAGCAATGAAATGCCAAATTGAAGCATCCGCGGCATAAATGAGATTTCCTGCTGCATCGACAGTATTCATATCAAACATTCCCATTGATGCTGCCACAAGAGGTACATTGTCAATTACCGCAGAACCAGCGCCAAGAAGCATTACGAATGTATTGTTGTCCATTTGATTTTGAACATCTTGACCGAAAGAAAAGATAAGTCCGAGTGATTCCAAGGCAGCAACGGTCATCAATATTCCTAAAAAGAATAGGATAGAGGGCATTTCAATTTTTGAAAGTGCTCCAAATGTTGGGCTGCTGTGATGTCCACCATCATCCTCGTGTTTCTCTATGCTTGTCATCGAGAATTCTCTTGCACTGATCAATTCAGCGATAAGAGCAACAATAGATAAAGAGAGCATCATTCCTACGTAAGGAGGTAGGTGTGTAACAGTTTTGAAAATAGGAACAAAAACAATCATCGCCAGTCCGAGGTATAGCATCATTGGACCTTTTGCATTTGTTTTTTCTTCCTCTATTGGTGCTTCAAACTCGCCTTTAAAGGCAGGCATGAAACTGGCAATTAAGGTAGGTACGATCATACAGACAAGTGAAGGTAGAATCAAGAGCTCGATTAGTTTCATTGTGGAAACTTTTCCTCCCATCCAAAGCATTGTTGTGGTTACGTCACCAATTGGAGACCAAGCACCACCTGCGTTTGCTGCAATAATAATTAATCCTGCATACCAAACTCGAAGTTTCTTATCCCCAATGATTTTTCGCAGAATTGTTATTAAAACAATCGTAGCAGTGAGATTGTCAATAATTGCAGAAAGTATAAATGCGAGAACGCAAACAATCCACAACAGAATACTTTTCTTCTTTGTTTTGATGAAATTTTTAATTGTTGCAAAGCCATTGAAATGGTCAATAATTTCAACAATTGTCATTGCACCGATAAGGAAAATTAAAATTTCACAGGTTTTTCCAAAGTGATGCAAAAGGGTCCCCTCCATAAGATGAAGTCGTTCCTCGTGTCCTTTCTGTGAAATGGACTCTAATGCACTGTCATGACTGTTAAACCATTGGGTGAAGTCATCAAGTCCGAATGCGATACCTGCCCAGGCTAAAGCCATCATTAAAAGAGCTGGTACGAGTTTATCAATCTTCAAAGAATGCTCGAGTGTTATTGCGAGGTATCCTAAAACGAAAACTGTAACGATAAAAATTTCCATAAATCAGAGTGCTAGATAATTTTAATTATTGAGTGATGAATTCATTATACAAGATGGTTCAAGGCGATTTCAAAAGATGCTTTTGCCAAACCAATTTTAGATTGATGTTTTGCGTGTGTATCTTGAAGTGCCTTTTTTATAGTGTTACTCGTGTCGTTAAATATATTTTGGTCAGTAAGCGAATGCAAATCATTGCTCATGAGATATGCGAACACTCGTGCCATACCACAATTTGATATAAAATCAGGGATTACAGTCAAATTATTGTCTGCTTTGTCAGCAATCCTACCAAAGAAAATTTCTGGATCAGCAAAAGGCACGTTTGCACCGGCAGAGATTACCTCCATACCACCTGCAATCATTCGATCGAGCTGATCTTCAGTAATCAATCGAGATGCCGCGCAAGGAATAAAGACATCTGCATTGATGTCCCATATTTGAGCATTTACTTCGTCGTATGACAGCATTTTAGGATGACTCAAAGCATTTCCATCTTTCGTTAGGAAAAGTTCTCTTATTTCTTCAAGTGAAAAACCTGCCTCATTAATGAGTCCTCCAACTCTGTCGATAATTCCTACAACTTTTGCCCCCATTTGTGCCAGGTAATAAGCACCGGCAGAGCCTACATTTCCCCATCCCTGAACAATGACTCGCTTGCCCTCCACATTTCCTCCATAGATGGAATAAAAGTGCTTGATTGATTCAGCAACTCCATAACCGGTTATCATGTCTGCAACAACATATTTTCGGTTGATGTCAGGAGAATAAGAAGTATCTTCAATTACTTTGAGTACTCCCTGTCTCAATTGTCCGATACGATTGATTTTTTGCGCTTCCCGAGGTTGAAAATGTCCATTAAATACACCTTCTTGTGGATGCCAAACACCACAATCTTCCGTCATTGGGATTACTTCATGAATTTCGTCGACATTTAAATCGCCTCCAGTTCCGTAAAAATGTTTGAGCAATGGAGTGACTGCAGCGAACCACCTTCTCAATACGCCCTCTTTCCTTGGGTCGTTTGGATCGAAATTGATTCCAGATTTTGCTCCACCAATTGCAGGGCCAGCAACTGTGAATTTTACTTCCATTGTTTTGGCCAAAGATTCTACCTCCCTTTTGTCGAGACCTTTTCTCATCCGTGTTCCGCCACCAGCAGCTCCGCCTCTAAGTGAGTTGATTACGACCCAACCCTCGGCTTCAGTTTCCGCATCTTTCCATTCAAAAACAATTTCAGGTCGCTTATTCTCAAATTTTTCGAGTAATTCTTTCATCCAATAATTTGGTTTTTAGCTGAGCAAAGTTAATAAAGAATTTAAACACCAATTCGATTTTTTATTCTATTCGGGAGGAGTTACGAACAGCCCGATTTTAAAACTCATGGGAGGTGCAAAACACCACCAATTACTCCATGTTTTGCACCAGTTACATCGGGCAAAGTGTTGTGCCTTTTTTCCAGATAACGTAGGCCGAGAAATGAAAAGATTATGGCCTCTTTAAATTCAATTTCAGTAGGAGTCGGTAAAATTATCTTGACGTTTGTTTTTTTCTCTATTTTTTGGACCAAGTAGCTGTTGTATGCACCTCCTCCTGTGATGTATAAATGGTTTACTTCATGCGCCATACAAGCCTTACTTATTTGCGTGGCAATGTGTTCTACAACCGTATTTAGAGTATTATACGTATTTTTTGAAGCGTTAATCAGGGGAGTAAACTCGATCTCCAACCATTCAGTTCCGAGCGATTTTGGGTATTGCTCATCGTAGTAGGGTAGGTTGTTCAATGCTTCAAGAAGAGCAGCATCCAATTGACCTTTCCTTGCGGATTCACCATTTGCATCATAGGATTTTCCCAATCGACCCATCAAATAATTTAGCGGCAAGTTACCGGGACAAATATCATAAGCAATGGTGGTGTCTCCAAGAACTGAAATATTGCAAAACCCTCCAATATTGAGAAAAGCATCAGCGATGTGACCATAAAGTAGTTGATCGCCCAAAGGCACAAGGGGTGCCCCTGTTCCCCCTGCAATAACATCCTTTTGTCGGAAATCATTAATCACTTTAATACCAGTGTAATATGCAATGGTGTCACCACATCCGATTTGACAGGTAAATCCATTTTCCGGTTGGTGATACACAGTATGTCCGTGTGATGCAATAGCATCGATTTCAGATACGTCTAGCTTGTGTTCTTCAATAAACTCGGTGATACATTGTGCGAAATAGCGACCCAATCTTTTGTCTAACTGTAAAAGTTCGGGTGCATTGAGCTTTGTAGATTCCATAAGAGAATCAAGGATTTTACTCGAATAAGGGTAAGTCTTAAAACAATTGCATGTGTATTTAATTGGCTTATTTTCAGCTGTTTCAAACTGTGTACATACAATATCGACTCCATCCATAGAAGTCCCTGACATTGCGCCTATTAGTGTGTATAAACTCATTGTGATTAAAGGTAGAAAATAAAATTAAAGCGTTAAATTTGTGAAGGAAATTATAGAAGAAATAAACTACTTATGAAATTTGAATTAACAGAAGAACATATTGCCGTGAAAGAAGCAGCCCGCGATTTCGCACAAAATGTTTTAAAACCTGGAGTGATTGAAAGGGATAATGAACAGCGTTTCCCTACTGATGAAATTCGTCAACTGGGAGAGCTTGGATTTATGGGAATGATGGTTGATCCGAAATATGGAGGATCTGGTATGGATACACTTTCTTATGTTTTAGCAATGGAAGAAATCTCGAAGGTTGATGCATCAACTTCTGTTTGTATGTCTGTTAATAATTCATTGGTCTGCTGGGGATTAGAGAAGTACGGTACTGAGGATCAAAAAGAGAAGTATCTTGTTCCTCTTGCAAAGGGAGAGAAGATAGGTGCTTTTTGTTTGTCTGAACCAGAAGCAGGATCAGATGCGACCTCACAGAAAACAACAGCAATTGATCAAGGAGATCATTACCTTTTGAACGGCACGAAAAACTGGATTACAAACGGCTCATCGGCATCTGTTTATTTGGTAATTGCGCAAACTGATGTTGAAGCTGGACACCGAGGAATTAATGCATTTATAGTGGAGCGAGGAATGGAAGGTTTTGTCGTTGGTGCGAAAGAAGATAAAATGGGAATTCGAGGTTCCGATACTCATACACTATTATTTAATGATGTAAAACTGCCAAAAGAAAACCGTATCGGAGAGGATGGTTTTGGATTTAAATTTGCCATGAAGGTTCTTTCGGGAGGACGCATAGGAATTGCAGCGCAAGCACTAGGAATAGCTGGAGGAGCTTTGGAGCTTTCAACAGCATATTCTAAAGAGCGTAAGGCGTTTGGAAAAGAAATATCAAAACACCAAGCCATTGCCTTCAAACTAGCCGATATGGCAACAGATATCGAAGCGGCAAAGATGCTGGTTTATAAATCTGCAGTGGATAAAGACATGGGTAGAAATTATGATCAGTCAAGTGCAATGGCCAAGTTGTATGCATCGAAAGTTGCGATGCATCATACGGTCGAGGCTGTTCAAATTCATGGAGGATACGGTTTTGTTAAAGAATATCACGTTGAACGGTTGATGAGAGATGCAAAAATCACTCAGATTTATGAAGGAACCTCTGAAGTTCAAAAAATCATTATTTCGAGAAACGTGTTGAAAGGCTAGATTCAAGAAATTTTACCAAAGTCCTGCATCGCGTCAGGACTTTTTTTTTACAACACAGATTCCAAAACTTCAAGCCTCATACTTCTAGAGCCTTTTAAGAGAATTAGATAATTATTTAGTTCCTCCTCGTTTGACAGTTCATTAATTAAATCATCAACTGTATTGAACGAATTGATAATCGCACGACTCTCTATGGCGCCAAATTCAGACCCCACAACGATCCCCTCAAGCCCCAAGTGTTCCATTTGGAGTATCACTTTTTTATGTTCATCCATAGATTCAGCACCGAGTTCTTTCATGTCGCCTAAAATCAAGAGTTTATGCGGATGATTGTTCATTGAAAAGCTTTCAATCGCTGATTGCATACTAGATGGATTCGCATTATAGCAATCTAAGATGAGTGTGTTTCTGGGTGTTTTCTTTACTTGAGATCTGTTGTTTGTAGGCGTATAACTTTCAATAGCGTCGCCAATTTGCTCAAGAGAGACATCAAAGTAAACACCAAAAGCAGCAGCAGCGAGATAGTTGTAGAAATTATACTTTCCTATCATTTGTGTTTGCAGTACTCTTTTTCCGTTGTTTAATTTCATCTCTACATAGGGAGAGAGCCCAATGAGTTCTCCATGAACTATTGTCGTATTACTCGTTCCATATGGAAAAGTAGATATTCCGTTGGGTAGTGCTTTTGTTAACACTTCATCATCCATATTTATAAAAACAATACCGTTATTGTCATAAACAGATGTGTAGAGTTCACGTTTTGTAGCGAGAACACCCTCAAAGTTTAAAAAGCCTTCCAGGTGCGCTTTACCAATATTAGTGATGATTCCGTGAGTAGGTTCTGCGATAAGGCACAATTCTTCAATGTCCTTAAATTTATTTGCTCCCATTTCTATTATGGCAATATCATGTTTCTCGCTCAATCGAAGTAAGGTGAGAGGGACACCAATATGATTATTGAGATTTCCAATGGTCGCCAATACATTGTATTTTGCTGATAGCACCGAATTGATCAGTTCTTTTGTTGTCGTTTTGCCATTACTTCCTGAAATACCGATTACGGGGATTTCAAATTTCCTTCTATGGTAATTTGCCAGTTGTTGCAAATAAACAATACTGTCCGGTACGAGCGTCATGTTTGCATTTTCCACCAGGTAGTCAGGATTGTCCACAATTACATGCTTTGCACCAGCTTCGATTGCTCCTAAAGCAAAAGAATTTCCGTCAAAATTAACTCCATTAATACAGACAAAGAGACAGTCCTTCTCAATTGACCGAGTGTCTGTACATATTCCAGAAGTGGAGTAGAAGACTTGAAATAATGATTCGTCCATGCTATAAAATTAAAAAAGCCCTGACAATAATTGTCAGGGCTTTTTTAATTTTATCAACTACAATTTGTGTAGTCTATTATTTCTTTTTTGTTCCATCATCGAACCCAGTTGGTGATCCAATTCGGTCCATTGCACAACGGAAACCAATCGCATCAGATGATCTGTTTTCATCAAGGTGTCTTCTTTGACTTGGTGCAAGCCAGTAGGCACGGTCTTTCCAAGAACCTCCTTTATAAACACGAGATTTGTCCGAAATCAATGTCGTTGGCCATGATGTTCTGTCTCCAGGTTTGATTGGATTTCCATCCAATCCGAATTCTTCGAATGTATTTTGGTACATTACGAGGTCTGCATCTCTGGTTGCTTGGTTGATATCATTTTTTCTTTTGTCGTTATCATAGTAGATAGAACTTTCAATGTCACCGTCAAGGAAATCCATATAATCGTCTCTACGGTAATTCAAACGACCGATATTCTCTTCCTCAGTCACGTTTCTGTATTTCAGTTTTCCTGGAGTATCAATAATAAAGTCGTTAAATCCGTTTCTCAAAATCGAGATGATTTCAAACGCATATTCTTCACCTTCCGGACCCTCTCTTAACTTGTCTTCAAAAATTTCGTCAAAAATTATGTCCTGAACTAGGGTAGAGGCTTCAATGTCATGTTTGTTGTTTGCATGCTCGATAGCGTCATCTAATACAACATTGATTTCACGAAGAATACCAATTTCTATTGAATCTATTTTTCCATGTGATACATAGAACGGGTCTGGAGAATATCCTCTTTTTGATGGATTTCTCGATTTTACATTTGCTGCAAGACCTTTTGAAATGATCGTATCATTTGGATCGTGTTGCTCCGCTGAAATTCTTTGGTAACGAATTCTTTCAAATTCATTAAGATATTCTTTCATTCCGTGAACATCATAATACACTTGCTGATTTCTCGTCTCAATAGAACCTGAGCTATTCAATAACTTAGTTTTGAATACATTTCCTCTAAATGGACGGAAATCGTCGTACTCTTCAGAGGTCATCGGACGGTAGACGTCTTTCACCCATTCACTAACATTTCCAGCCATTTGGTAGAGACCATTGTCGTTCGGCCAATAGCTATCAACAGGAGCTGTGATAGAAGCCCCGTCGTTTAGGTTACCTGCAACACCCATATAATCCCCACGTCCTCGCATGAAGTTGGCTCTGATTGCCCCTGTAAATTCCTCTTCATCCTGACGCACCCAATGCCCATCCCAAGGATAAATTCGTCTTTCATCAATATTTTCCGTTCCTTCTTGTAAATTACCGATCAAACCAGAAGCTGCGTATTCCCACTCTGCTTCCGTTGGTAGGCGATAACGAGGAAGAAGGATACCATCTTCCATGCGCACTGTTCGCTCACCCAAAC
This sequence comes from Crocinitomicaceae bacterium, assembly GCA_029249445.1. Lineage (GTDB taxonomy): Bacteria > Bacteroidota > Bacteroidia > Flavobacteriales_D > Crocinitomicaceae > UBA4466. The sequence goes on from JAQWHI010000021.1 coordinate 53,163, forward strand.
GTCGATCCGTTGCATTGTCAGGATTCAAATCTCTAATGTTTCGCAACAAAGACTCTTCGTCATATTGGCCAGAATAATAGGCTTCAGTATTAAAAGCGTTCTCATTTTTTTGTGCCATATTGAATTTAAAGATTCCTTCACGAATCAAAATATATTCATTTACGCGGTCTGTTCTCCATTTACAGAAGTCGTTTGCTTGAAGCCAAGACACACCGACCACTGGATAGTCTCTATATGCCGGGTGACGCAGGTAATAATCTACGTATTTCTCGTTGTCACCTAATTTAGACCTCCAAACTAAAGTATCAGGAAGTGCATTTTTATAAACCATAGGGTAGGTTTCGCTGTACGCTCGATTTACCCAATACAAATATTCCAACCATTGAAAGTTTGTGATTTCTGTCTGGTCCATGTAAAAAGAAGAGACAGTAACTCTTGCAGGACGGTTATTCCAGTCATACATGACATCTTGCTCTGTTCTTCCCATCGTAAAGGTTCCACCTTCAACAAGTGTCAGACCAGGACCTGTTTCTTGATCCAAGAATGGTACCTTTTGAAATCCTCCCTGTTTTGGGTCGTTAAAACTCCAACCTGTTGTTTTGGAAGTTTCTCTTGAACACGATGCTATGACAAATGCTCCTAAAAGCACTAAAGACATTAATTTGAATAATCGCATATTGTTATTTTTGGTTTTCATTATTTTTTAGTCTCTTGTTCCTTTACTAGAGCGTAAATGAACAAAAAAGTTACATTTTCTTTTTTAGAACGAAGGACAAGAAATCGTTTTGAACGAAGTTGGCTTGTCTTTGCAGTTCAATCGTAGTCCTAAAGAAACCTCGTGAGATCCCCCTGAGACACCATTATTAAGTTTGGATACAGTGATATCGTAGCTGTATCCCAATTTG
>JAQWHI010000023.1 GCA_029249445.1 Crocinitomicaceae bacterium
TTGTGGTACGAATCAAGAAATTGCTGGAGAAACAGGACAGACGTATACACCATCTGTAACAGGACAGTATGCTGTTGTGATTACAAATGGAACATGTGTAGATACATCTGAATGTACACTTGTTGATTTTACTGGAATTGAGGAGATCAGTAAGAATTTGATCGGATTGTATCCAAATCCAGCATCAGATTTAATCAATTATATTTTTGATGGTGCTATTGAAGATATTATCGTCTATGATGGTCTGGGCAGAACTGTGGACCTATCAATTGATTTAATTACAAATTCGATTGATGTGACGTCATTGGCAAATGGCAAATACATTATGAGTATAATTACCACAGGCTCGGTATTCAGAAAACAATTTATTGTGACAAAATAAGAGTGAAATAATTTATTTTAGAAGAGCCCTTCAGATTTTTTGAAGGGCTTTTTTACTTGTTTTAAGTTTCTTTTTTTACGAAAAAAACAATATTTTGTAGTCAGATGAAAATAGCTCCCAAGAACACTCTACTCTTTGTACTCTTTTTGTTGGTTGGTTTTGTTACCTTAATGGGGTTTCAATCCAAACAAAAGGATTCAAAATACCGCAGTGTAGATATTGGTGAATTTCCTGTTGAAACAATATTAATTCAGCTTGGCGACAGTAGTTTGAATCATTCAATGAGTGGTTTTGATTCTGAAAAAGCGTCATTAGGAGAAGATTTAATACGATATGGGCGCACCAAAAAAGCGGGAAAGTATTCGAAAAGGATATCGAAGTATTTTGTATGCACAGATTGTCATAACTTGAAACGAGAGTTCAATTCACTTTCAAGCGAGTCCTCAAGTGAACGATTGACTTATGCAAAAAACAATGGCATTCCATTTCTTCCCGGATCAACTTTATCAGGTGTTTACAACAGAACAAAATTTTATAATGATGACTATATTAAAAAATATGGTCCACTGGTTGAAAACTCACGAGATACCTTAGCAAATGCAATTCAATTATGTGCCAAATATTGTGCCTCAGGACGGTACTTGGAGGAATGGGAATTGGAGGCTTTTATGCATTATTTTAAAAAGAATGAATTGAAAATTAAGGATCTTGACCTCTCAGAAAACAATTTAAAGAACATCCAACGATACTCATTACTTAAAGAAGATGAAAAGTCTAAATTAATCGAATTAATAAAAAGTTCATACCGTCAATCCTATGCTGCACACTTTTTGAAACCCATCGATACGGGAAAAAGATTGTACGGTGAAGGAGGAGACGTTGAGAATGGAAAACTGATTTATCGGAAAAGTTGTCTTCATTGCCATGGAGGGAGAAGAGTAACGTATTTGAATCTCGACGAAAGTCAACTTACGGCCCGTATGTTTTGGAATAACATTACAAATTATACCGATAAATCGTTGTATCAGATCGTTCGTTATGGTACTTATGCAAAGACAGGAAGAAAGCAATATATGCCATTGTATACGAAAGAAAAGATGAGTGATGAACAACTGAACGACTTGGTAGCATACATCAAAAAAACAGCTGAAAAATGATAAATAAATTATGTGTTCTATTCCTAGGAATATTGATTTTGACTAAAATCCATGCTCAGGATGTAATGGAAACATTTAATGGCACTCGTATTTTAAATGGACACTCCGTGGAAACGTTAAAGAAGAATACACTTCAATTTCGAATTGAACACCGATTTGGAAATATTGCAGGTCCAAGTGGTGGTGTTCAGAATTTTTTTGGATTTGATCAAGCTGCTGATATTCGTTTTGCATTTGAATATGGGTTGTCTGATGATCTTATGATAGGCTTTGGACGTTCCAAAGGAACTGGTGATCCTTATAATTCTCTGCTCGATGGATTTGTCAAATTTCGAATTCTTCGACAGAACAAAGCGAAAAATAGACCGATTAGTTTAACAGTTTATGCAGCTTCGACTTTGACTTATCAGCAAGCTACGGAAAATATTTCAATGGTTCAGAGTTTCCCTGAGTTTGCGCATCGGTTTGCATATACATCACAAATCAACATAGCACGAAAATTTGGAGAGCGTGTTTCACTCGCTTTCATGCCGACCTATGTGCATAGAAACTATGTAAATGCCAATGATATAAATGAAATATTGGCATTAGGAGGAGCATTTAATGTCAAAATTACTAAGGAACTTGGAATTATCGGTGAATATTATCATACACTCTATAAAGGAATATTTGATGTTGAAAATACGCTGCGGCCCAATAATTACAATAGCCTCTCAGCAGGACTTGAATGGATGACAAATGGTCATAATTTCAAGATTGTCCTTACCAATTCAAGAGGTTTTACAGAAAGTCAATTTATTCCTTATACCTATTCTAATTGGCTCAATAACGAATTTCGTTTAGGTTTTAGCATCACAAGAAATTTTAAAATATGAAACTCAGCATACTACTCTTTTGCCTTGGTTTTTTGAGCGTCTTGGGTTCATGCAAACAAGATAAGGTAGTCCCTTTAATGGAAAATTGTAATGTATTGGTTTCATATCAAGAATCTATAGAACCACTTATTTTGAATTCATGCGGCACCAGTGGTTGTCATGCTGTTGGTGGAACTCTTCCAGTATTGACGAACTACAATCAAATTTCAGTAAATTCTCAAAACATTTTGGTTAGAATGCAACTTGACCCAACGAATGTACAACTTATGCCGTTCGGAGGACCAAAGCTTGCAGATTCAATAATACAGAATTTTGAATGTTGGATTGAACAAGGTACTTTGGACAATTAATAAATTAAAAACCTATATATTTACTTCTATGAAAAAAATTATCACATTATTCGTTCTTCCCCTTTTTATTGGAGGTGTTTTTGCTTTTCAATCGGTAGGTGGAAATGAAAAACTAGAAAAATTCAGCTCCAAAGCACATGCCTCTGCTGGGGGGAACCAAGCAGGTTTGACAGGTGCTCCTGCAGAAAATAATTGTACACAATGTCATTCAGGGTCTGTCCTAGATGGCTCTACTGAAAATCAAATATTGGTTTACAATTCAAGCTTCCAGCAGGTGACGACCTATGTCCCTGGTGAGACCTATACAATCTCACTGCAGATGGCATCAAATCCATCTAAAAAAGGGTTTTCAGCCACCATATTAGAGAATACAAACAACAATAAGGTCGGAACAACTGCTGGAATGGCCATTGGCGGTACGACTGATTTTTCGAATGCAGGTCAAACTAGGGATTACGTATCTCATACAGGGGCCAGCAATACGAGTGCTACCAGTGTCTGGACATGGAACTGGACAGCTCCTGTTTCAGATGAGGGTCCTGTAACCATTTATTTAGCATCAAATTCGGCCAATAATGATGGAGGTCCAGCTGGAGATGCAATTTACTTGTCGGAAAGAATTTTGAATTCAACATTAAGTCTTTCAGAGCAAGAGGTTGATGCTACAAACTTTGTTGCAGGGTATTCTTCAGATGGAAATAATGTTACTGTAAGGTTTAATTCGGAAGAAGCTGATAACATGAACTTTAATCTGGTAGATATGAACGGTCGTTCAGTTTATCATCAGGATTTGTCGACATCAATAATTGGTGGCAATACCCATACGATCACACTTCCAGAAGAAATCAAAAACGGTTCATACATCGTACATTTCTTTGTTGGGAATAAAGCTATGTCTTCAAATTTAGTTGTGAACAAATAAAAGGGGAACATACATTTATAAATTAAATCCCAGTTCTTTGATCTGGGATTTTTATTTCCACCGATTGTTTACGATTTGTTTTACCTTGTTAAATAGCTGGTTTGGAAGATAGGTGCGCCAATCAAGTTTGTCCATCTCTCCTCCCATGATACAGTATTGATCGATCCCAACTTGTTGCATTTCTAACTGTACATGTTCGTGAAAATTAACAAAAGCTACCCATCCATCCTCTATATCATCAATCCACTCCTCATAGTAGCAATCATCAGACCCGTGGAAGTTAAGGATGTTTTCACCAATAATGAGGAACTTATCAAGTCCCATACCAACCAATTGGTCCACAATATCCCGCTTTAATATCATGATGTCGTTTTCTATGGTATCATTCCATTCTCCAATCATTTCAATGATACAAAATCCCATATCGTAATCAGCATAGAGTATTTTCAGATACAGCGTAGGTGATCCTATGAAATCCCATTGAGGATGGATATAGAAATTATAAATCCTGTTACCAAATTCAAATTCGCTGTAGTCACGTCCATAGAAAGGAGAGGCATCATCTTCTGACGCGATATAAAGACTTCTCCAATGGTAGTATGGTTCGACCAAATGCATACTGTAAAGTTAGTTGATAGAATTGACAAATATTGGCATAAATTATGCTTCATTAATTATAATTTTAAACTTTGAACCATAAAATATAAATGTATGTTAAAGAAAAGTAGTTTGTTTGTCTGCTTGTTACTATTGATTTCATCTTGTTCTGATAATAATGAGACCAAGATTGAAAGAGAGTTGTACGAATATGTTTCTGCCTCAATACGAGAAAACAGTGATGTTATCGCATTTGGAAGCATGGAGATAAAAGAAATAATAGATAAAACAGATTATCAGAAAATTCAAATGCTAAATAGTATTATAGCTCCTGAATCTGCGGCCCTAAATAGTGTTTTTGGCATGGATACACCGGTTTATTTTATTGTGGAAGGCCCTATTTCAAGACAGGGTAGTCCAAAACGTGTGACGATTTTTATGAAGGTTAAGAATCCGGACGATTTGGCAAAAGAATTGGAAGAAGAACGTGGCTTTCTTGTTGAAAGTCAGGGAGATATTCGATATGCCGAGGACAATGAATTTATTTTAGGATTTAGGGATGATTTGGCAATTGCTATAATCCAAAGTGAAGAATTTGATGCAGGAAAACTTATTGAAGAAGCTTTTTTAGCAACTCAAGGTGAAATGTCAATTGGTAAGCAACATAAAATACTTCAGACAAAGGGTGATTTTGTTATTGGTATGAACCTAGAGTCGCTCTATGAAACCTCAAATACGAGTCTCGCGCAGTTGAATGACACGAAACAACTTGAACTTGAAAAAATGACTAAAGGCTCTTTTACTCAAACGATAGTGAATTTCAATAAAGGAAATTTGTCTGTCGAATCAAACAATTATTTTTCGGATGAGCTCAAGGATGCAATGTTTTTCTCCGCTGAAAAACCTTTAAAAGTGAAATCGTTACTCTCAAAAGGTAAGGATGGCGCGAAAATAGTTGGTGGATTTTCTTCAAACATTGATATCACGAAAATGGAGGAGTTTTATACATCATATGCTCCGGATGTGATTGAAATGTTAAATGATGTTACAGGAGGTTTGTATCGTTTCGTTGGAGCAGGGACTGTTTTAAGCAAACTTATTTCTGGTAATTTAGGTGTTCTGGCTTTAGCTTCTGAAGATTCAAAAGACTTCGCTGATGGAGTTCGTGTGTTTCTCGGTTCTTCAGAAGCAGGAAAAAAAGCATTTATGCTTATGAGAAGTGAGTTTGATATGCCAACAGGTACAGAATTTGATTACGTGGATGAAGGAATTGAAATACTTTTGCCAATGTCCGGTCATAACTTGAATGAAATTAAAGGAGAAAAAAAATTGAAAATGCCGAATGGAGCAGAGGGCTTTGGCAGTGATGGACTTTGTGGCTTTTTGAATTTTGATCAATTAACTTATATGGGCTTATCAGCTGAGGAGGCCAGTATTCTAGATCGATTTGATTATGCCCGATTGGAGGGTGGTAACGATGGAATGAAATTTGTGTTACAAATGAAAAATACCAACGATAATTTTCTTAAACAAATGACGCAATTAGCAATGTCGATGGTTCCATTGCTCATGGGCGGAATGTCTCTATGATATGATGAAAAATAAAGAACACTGGAATGCACTCTCAAAAGAAGAGCAATATGTTATTTTAAATAAAGGCACAGAAATGTCTTTTACCGGTGCGTTTGATAAAAATTATCGATCGGGAATTTATATCTGTCGGCAGTGTGATAATCCTCTATATTCCTCTCAGGATAAGTTTAATTCAGGTTGCGGTTGGCCTTCCTTCGATGACGAAATTGATGGAGCCGTTGAACGAATATTAGATGCAGATGGCAGACGTACTGAAATTGTTTGTAGTAATTGCAAAGGTCATCTTGGACATGTTTTTCTTGGCGAGCGCTTTACAGAGAAAAACACCCGCCATTGCGTAAATTCAATTTCAATGAAATTTATTGAAGATTAGGAGTTTCGCGGTTATTTAATTGTTTAGAACTCACACATTCCAGAATTATATTTTCTTCGATGTAGACCATGTCATGCAAAATGAATTGAGATGCAAGAGCAAGCTGAGAGTAGTTTTGTGAGTTGTTTCCAAAATTTGCCGCAGTGGTCTTCCACATTTGTTGTATAAGTTCCTTACCACCTTCTTTCGGAGCAATCTTGTTGACAACTGCAGCTACATTGCTCGAACCTGCATGGTATACATGTAACACAAACAAACGAAACCAAATTTCGTTTTCGGAATAAGTCAATTTGTGAGCGTTTAAAATACGTTTCGCTTCAGGAATACATACTTTTTTTATCAAGCTTGAAGAACCAAATGCGCTTCTCTCAAAGTCTGAGCGTTCATCCCTAGAGCGATTCACTGTAAGTCCTTGTGCGCGAGCTACAGCCGGCATTAATTGAAATGGTCCGTATGCTCCAGCACGTGATTTTTTCAATTGTCCCGGGCTTTCAATTAAAAGGATGGCTTGTGCATACCAAGGGTCTACTTTATTTTTTTCAAATTCTAAAATGCCCTCAGAGAGGCTTGGGTAGACAAGGTCAAATTTGTAAAAGTCTTTTTTTCCGGTGGTCATAAATATGCGATCTTCGGAATCTAATTCGTATGCGAGACGCAGGCTGTCTCTATATTCATCTTTTTCTATTTCTGTTTGATTGTTCCAGGTCTCGATATCAATTATGTCGATAACGTGACGGTTTTTCGCTATATTAATAATACAAGAGTCAGGAGAAAGTGTCATTATTCGACGCCAAAAATGAGGTTTGACTAATATATCCCATTCCTCTTCATAAAGTGTATTCGTCCCCATAATAACGTTTGTGTTCTTGCCATTTTTTACTTCAATCTTTTCTTCTTCCCATTTTGAACTATTTTGAGCAATGGAATGGAATGAGAATAATGAGAAAAATAGAAGAAAAAGTTTCATAGGATATTTAAACAGATTATAATAAAGATAACGCACATAAGATGAAATTAATTATAAAATTGGGTAAAGATTCCACAGTTAATCGTTAAAATCGGCTAATTTTACACTGATGAAAATAATTCGAACGGTTTTTGGTTGGCCTTTTATTTTTTTGGTAAAAGTATACCAATGGGTCATTAGTCCAATATTCCCTCAAAGCTGCCGTTACACTCCTACATGTTCCTCATATACTATAGAAGCAATCAAAATTTGGGGGCCTGTAAAAGGAATCTATTTGGGTGTCAAACGAATAAGCTCTTGCCATCCTTGGGGCGGTCATGGACATGACCCGGTTCCAAAACGTCATTCCCATAATCTCAATAGAAATAGCGATTAGTAGCAATCTACTTTTAGCTCTAGCTGTTTTTGAATTCAAAATTAAGAAACTGTAGTAGTGGTTTCTTTTTGATCAGTTCATAAATAAATACCCCGATTACAATTGTGTATTCAATTGTAATTAAGGCTCTAACCTCGATTGCAGACCCCGAATTTACCGAGTACAAGAAATAACTGAAGAAAATGAAAAATGACCAAATTATAGGGAAACTAAAATGCGTGAAGCTTGATACAGCTAATAGTGGTATAATGTACCAAGGGTGCACAGTACTTGAGAGCAGTAAATAGATAAAGAACGCAATTGTCATTCGGTGAAACATCTTTTTAGCAAGATGATCATTTCCCCAAAAAGCCAAAATCAATATAAGGAACAGTGATATTTGTGAAATAATAGGACCAAAAATTCGAATTGGATTGAAAGAGTAATACATTTTTCCAATCTGTAGAATGTTATAGAAAAACAGAGAGTTAAATTCAAACACTTTGAAGTAAAGGATGATACTCTCGATGAAATGCCAAAAATTATTTTGATCAAGATGAATTATTCCTAGTGAGATTGCAAGGCCGATAGTTATAGTGTAAAATAGTGATGCTTTCCACCAACCGAGATAACGAAGAAAAAAAGGCAGAAAGAGCAGTGGGATTAATTTGATTTGAACAGCAATTGCCATCCAAATTCCGCCAAGGACGATTCTTTTTTGAAGTATAAAATAAAGCGCTATGAAGAGAAAGGAAATCATAACACCTTCAAAATGCGTATTTCCAGTACACTCTATAATCCATAATGGATTTAGGTACAAAATCCACATGCGATTATTATTGAGGTTCAATTTTTTAAATATCTTAACTAAATAGATTGCGCCAATCAATTCGGTAGTCACAATACTGAGTTTTAGGAAGAATGTATTGATAGCTATCGATGAGGAAAATGCTGTCGAAAAAATAAAATACAGTTGATTTACAGTGGGATAGCAGCTGTAATTATAGCGAGATAATCTGCTCATCCCTGTATAGATTTCATTTAGATATGGATTTTCTCGAATAAAAGGTTGGTTGTGCACTCCAATTGGTCTAAAATCAAATGGGTTAATATGATTCCAGGCCATTTCACCATCCCATAAGAAGCGATAGTAGTCAACCGATAGGTTCGGTTCGAAAACCAATGAAACCACTTGTGCAGATATTGCCAATACTGCCAATTGTTTGAACCTAAGCTCATTTCGTTTAATCAGATATAAATAGGAGGCAAAGGCAACGGAATAATAAGTGATTAGCCAAACAAAAGCTGTTCGGTCTTGCTCCGCATTTATACACAGAATTGATACTAGAAAGACAAAGCTTGTAAGGCGTGTTATCCAAGAAACATTGGACAACATATTTACTCGGCTTTTGGAGTCTTTAGTTCAGAGATTGAGTAAAAGAAAACCAACCCGTATCCTATTGTTAGCATCAAGTGGAAGGGAACCATTCCAATATCACCATAAATTGCACGGTTAATTGTTGTGAAAGCAAACAATAGCATTAAGATTCCTTCTCCCATATTTAGGATTGAAATACTTTTTTTATCGTATTTATTTCCTTTGAATTCACTTTTCACATTAACGTTGAATTTTGGAGTTCGAACGAATGAACTTTTTATACCAAGATATCCCTCTAATACAGCCACGGTGTTATTAAGCGCCAAGCCCATGGATACCATTAAGAATTGAAAGAAACGACCAATAAATAGAAGTAGAGATAAAATCACATTGTCTGTTTTGTCTCTGAAAGAATGCCAATAGTAAAACATTAGAAACGCTGTACTCAGCAAAAATACGGCTCCATATTGGAGTACATAGTTTAAGTCAGAGAAGCTGTCTTTGATATGTAGGACGGGTAGGCTAAGAATAGACATCATCAAAATGAAAATAAAAACTGATGAGTTGAATAGATGTGACAGTCCATGAATTCTATCTACTAGACGAACTTCTTTCGCTGTGATCATAGTTTTCCACATTTTAATAAAGCACTCTGCACCGCCTTTCATCCACCTGTGCTGTTGACTCTTCAGTGCCGACATTGTTATTGGAAGTTCTGCTGGAGCTATGACATCTTCTAAGTAGGTGAATTTCCATCCCTTAATTTGAGCGCGATAGCTTAAGTCCAGATCTTCAGTTAATGTGTCGTGCTCCCAGCCACCGGCATCATTGATACATTCTTTTCTCCAAACTCCCCCTGTACCGTTGAAGTTAATAAAGTGCCCAGAAGCATTTCTACCGCCTTGTTCGATGGCAAAATGTCCATTCAAACCAAAAGCTTGGAGTTCTGTAAGAAGGGAATATTTTTTATTGATATGCCCCCAACGGGTCTGAACAACTCCTACTTTATCATTACTGAAGTGTGGCATTGTTTTTTTGAGGAAATCGCTGTCTGGAATAAAGTCAGCATCGAAAATAGCGATAAAATCTCCCTCTACTTGGTCCATAGCATCATCAAGCGCTCCGGCTTTATAGCCAGTTCTATCTTCACGATGAATGTGCTGGATATTGATGCCGCGAGCAGCAACTTCGGCAACTTTTTTCGCGATTACATCTTTTGTCTCATCAGTAGAATCATCCAATACTTGAATTTGCAACTTGTCTGCCGGGTATTCAAAAGCTGCTGAAGTTTCAATGATTCGCTCAGCAACATAGAGTTCGTTGAACATTGGTAGCTGAACAGTAACCTTCGGTGTGTTTGATGGGTCGTAAACGGGAGTAGTATCTTGCATTCCTGTATTCCGTTTTTTTCTGCGCTTGTTACGGACATATGCTACGGCCAATGACAGTTGAAGTATACTGTAGAACAATACTAAGATTAGACACGCGAAATAGAAAAATATGATCACCTTACTTACGAGGTGTGACCAATAGTGTTCCTTATCTCCAGAGTCTCCCCAGTCCAAAAGCCAAGATACTTTTCTGTTAATTGCGAAGGAATCAAAAGTATATCCGCTTGCATGCTTTTCTGTCAATATTAAATTGATTTTTACCGGAACATATGTTTGGTCGGTAACGGACAATGTATAGTTTCCAAATGGGATATTATCGAACTTGTATACTCCAGATTCATTTGTTCTGACTGTCTCAAATACTGTTGAATCTGAATTGTGTAGTATCAATTCGACATTGTTTAGTGCTTTTTTTGTTTTGTTATCTACGATACCTCCTTTTACAAAATCAGCTGCTTGAGCAAATGTCGAGGTAGTTATGATAATTCCGAGTAGTACGAGGTAGATTTTCAACATAGATTGTAATTTAATTTGCTTCAATTGATATTTTTTTGTTTTAATCTATACTTCCAGATCGCAAATATAATTTTTATTCCTGCAAGTAGAGTACCTTTTATGGTTCCACTTACTTTTGATACACCAATCCGTTTTCGATAATTAACAGGAACTTCGCAAAAGAGCATTTTTTTCTTTACTGCTTTTATTTGCATTTCTATTGTCCAACCATAGGTTTTATCTGTCATATTGAGTGCTTCAAGCGCATCGCTCTTTATTGCACGGAAAGGTCCTAGGTCGGTAAATTTCGCTTTGTACACCAATTTGATCAACCGAGTTGCCAGCCAATTTCCAAAAACCTGTTGTGGAGTCAAAGCACCTTTTTCTCTTTTCCCAAGTACTCTTGATCCAATGACCATATCAAAATCTTTTTCTAGAATAGGAGCTAAAACTTTAGTTATTTCCTCGGGATAATCTGAGTAATCACCATCCATAAAAACGATAATATCTGTTTGAAGAGTTTTGCTGTATTCAATTCCTTTTAAGCAAGCCCATCCATAACCTTTTCTGTCTTCGCTTAAAACAATTGCACCTGCATTTTTTGCGACTTCCGTGGTATTGTCAGTTGAGTTGTTGTTTACAACAATTACGTGATTGATACTATCACCTGGGATGTCTTGAATAACCTTTCCAATTGATTTCTCCTCGTTGTAAGCTGGAATTATTACTGTAATTATGTTGTCTTTCATGGATGCAAATTTACCCATTCAGTTTTACACCGTCTTTCGAAATGATTAAAGGATTTGGTTCGAAGCGCCCTTCTTCGGGTCCGTTCTCTAATTTCAGCACTCCTCTTGGACATACGGCAGAGCAAATTCCACAACCAACACAACTCGCACGAACAATATTTTCTCCTTTTTGAGCATAGGCGCGAACATCAATTCCTTGCTCGCAATAGGTCGAACAATTACCGCATGAAATACATTGAGATCCATTGGTAGTTATTCTAAATCTTGATTTAAAGCGTTGAAACAACCCCATATATCCTGCCATTGGACATCCAAATCTACACCAAATTCGATTACCTAAAAGTGGATAGAATCCAACACCGATTACACCTGCGAAGGATGCTCCAACGAGAAACCCGTATGTTTTTTTTATAGATTTACTCTCCAAATAGAATATATCATTCTTGCCCGTAATGAAACCGATCGTCAGAAGAACTAGAATCAGCAAGGTGATTAGCGACCCAACATACAAACTGCGATTTTTGAATTTTCGAGCAAGAAAGAAAAACAAAGCTCCAAACGTAAAAAGCAAAATAGCTGTAAATAGATAGTATGAAGTGCTCGAAATGGTTAGAAATCCTATTTTATATTCTCGACCACTGAAATAGGGCCAAAGCGAAGCGATGGTCATAATAAGAACTGCAACCATTACCGAGTGCACCATCCAACGTTCAATTTTCCAGGCACTTTCTTTTGTAGATGACAATTGTCGAAAGCTATCACCGGCAGTTTCGGCCAAACCACCGCATCCACATACCCATGAGCAATACCATCTTTTTCCAACGTAATAAGTCAATACTGGAGTAACGATGAGAAAGAGTACAATTCCCCAAAAGAAGAAAAACGTTCCTGATACGCCACTATTGCTCATTGCATCTAGCTGATCTACAAAGTAATAGTTCAATGGCCAAATATTTTTTAAATCCTTCCCAAAGTAACCTTGAGTTTCAACAAACGATTCCATGATGTAGGGGAGCGCATATGCAAAAACAAGTTGAAAGAACATGACGGAAATTGTACGAATTAATTGGTACCGGTTATTGCGGTATTTAACGATAAATTTTATTCCAAGAAATACAATTAGGAAGGTGTACACGGTTCCATAGACAAACCATTGGTTCGCATTTTTTCCAGTAAACAGAATAGATAAAGGATCAAAAAGACGTACAATTCCATCTAGTGAGTCGGAAAACCAATAGAGTTGAATGTAGAAAATTGTCAAAACAACTCCTAAAATCCAGCCCAAAATACCGCCGTTCGATATGGAGTTAAACCAAACATGATTGTTTTTTATTCCTACTGTCTGACCTCTATAGCTTCCGAGAGTATACAAAAGAATCCCACTTCCCGCAGCTCCTGCAGTTAAGGTTAAATAAGCGGTTGCATTGTTTGTTATTATGTTGCTTATTTTGAACCAAAAATTTATTGATTCAGGGTTTGAAAATGTACCAGCCACCCAAGCGATTAAAATTGCAATAAAACCCGTTGCTCCAAATGACAAGCCTAATTTTTGAACCGTATTGGTTGTCGTAAAGTAAATGGTTCTTGGGCTGCTCGATTTTTTTCGGATAAAGAAAAATATTCCTGCCAACATAAGGGCAAAACCGATAAGGATTGATGGTTCACCAATATCAATTTTGTTGGCAGATTTCCCTTGCAAGGTCGATTTCCAAGCAAGATTTAGAAGAACACCAACTCCCACTGTAAATAGAGTTATTCCTACTTTATTGAGTACTGATAATTTTTGAGCTTCAGTTCCTGTGATTGAATAGTTCGTATTTTCCATATTTAGTTGGATATAAGTTTTTGCCACCATTTTGCTTTTTCTGCAATAATAGAAGTACCGAAAATGGTATTAAATTGGTCAATTATATCGTTTTCGTATTTGGAATAAAATTCAGGGTCAAAATTCGCTGATTTGAGATTTGTTAAAACGTGATGAATCGTCGAGTTGGTGAGGAGCCATTCATTGAATACTTGATGCCTCAGACGCATGCCAAAATTGTTGACTCCAATAAATAGTTTGGTTTCTTTTTCAAATACAAAGTGAAGCAATATATTTTCTTTTGTGTTGGTATATATAAATTCATCGTGTTCATCTGAGAGTTGATTGGATACGCTTCCATATGTTTGGTATTCCAAATCAAAGAATTTTGCAGAATTGAACCAAACTCCTGGTTGATATGTTTCAGATTTACCCACTATGTTTTTTGCAACGATTTCTCCCATTATTTTCCCAGTGTACCACGTTTGTTCAATTGATTTTCGACCTTCTATTGGATTGGAAAATTCGGCGCAATCCCCTATAGCATATACGTCAGTGATTGATGTTTCAAATTTTCTATTGATCAATATACCACGATTGGTTTCGATATTACTCGATTTTAAAAAGTCAATATTTGGTGTGACTCCAGTTGTGAGGCCAACAAATTGACAATCGATTCGATCTCCATTTTTGGTTTGAATACCGATGGCTTCATTTTCGGAATTGGTAAGGATTTCCTCAATTTCCTCGTCATAATGCATGGTCAGTCCATGATGTTTGGAGAGATGATTCATAACAAACTGGGCATCTTCCTCAGGAAGAACACTATTCCAAAAAAATGTTTCTCTTACGATAAAGTGAACATGAATGTTTCGAGATAAAAACATTTCAGCCAATTCGACTCCAATCAATCCACCGCCAACAACTGCAGCTGTTTTGAGTCCATTAGAGTACATCTCAATAGATTCCAAGTCTTGTTTGGAATAGAGACCACTCACTCTTTTCGCATTTTCGCCTTTCCAACCAAATTTATTTGGCTTTGAACCTGTTGCGAGAATTAGTTTGGAATATTTAAATTCCTCTTGATTTTCAAGTTTCAGTGATTTTTGCTTCGTATCTACTGACACTACTCGAGTATGCAGTAAGTCGATGTTGTTTCTTTCCCAAAAATGTGGTTCATATGGTTGCGTGTGTTCAAATTTCATATGCCCCATATAGACATACATTAGGGCTGTCCTTGAAAAAAAATAGGTTGATTCCTCTGAAATTATTGTGATGGGTTCATCGCTTTGCTTTCGAATATAGCGCGCTGCAGTAATTCCAGAAACTCCATTGCCAATGATTACGATCATCTATAAATTTTTCAAGTTACAACACCCTTTGTGATGAATTTGAGTAGCGTTGTTAAATTTGTTTCAAAATACGATAAAATAAAAAAGGCTATCTTTTTTGAGACAGCCTTTTTTCAACAAAACCTTTTTATCTATTTCCAAACACCTCGTTTTGAGAAGGCTTCAATTCTTGCATTGATTCGATCTGCTGGTGTTTCATTTTTTAATTCTACCAAATATTTCTTGATGTGTTTTTTTACAATTTTGAAGGTTTCATCGTGACTTCGATGCGCACCGTTCATCGGTTCTTTGATGATGTCATCAACAATTTCTAATTTTTTCATGTCTTTAGAAGTCAGCTTTAATGCGTCAGCAGCAATCTCTTTGTACTCCCATGACCTCCACAAAATAGAAGAGCAAGACTCGGGAGAGATTACTGAGTACCATGTATTTTCTAACATGACAACTTTGTCTCCGACACCAATACCTAAGGCACCTCCTGATGCACCCTCACCAATAATGATACAAATTACCGGAACCTTCAAACGCATCATTTCATAAATGTTTCGAGCAATTGCTTCACCTTGTCCGCGTTCTTCAGCTTCTAGTCCGGGGAATGCTCCAGGCGTATCTATGAAGGTAACGATTGGTTTATCGAATTTTTCTGCCATTTTCATCAATCGAAGTGCCTTTCGATATCCTTCTGGATTTGGCATTCCGAAATTCCTAAATTGACGCATTTTTGTGTTTACTCCTTTTTGTTGTCCAATAAACATTACGGTTTCGCCGTCAAGGAGTCCAAATCCACCCACCATGGCTTTGTCATCTTTTACATTACGATCACCGTGAAATTCCTGAAATTGACCATCCGTAATTGCTTCAATATAAGCCATTGTATATGGTCGGTCTGGATGTCTTGAAAGCTGTACGCGCTGCCAAGGCGTCAAACTAGAGAAGACTTCTTTTGTTTTGGCTTTTAACTTTGTCTCCAATTCATCGATCTTGTCCTTCATGTCCACTTCCGTGTTCTCGCCAATCTCCTTCGTCTGAAAGATTTGATCTTCCAATTCTTTAATTGGTTCTTCAAAATCTAAATATGTTGCCATAATTTTTTGTATTTGAGGGGCGAAAGTTACAAAAATAGTTTCGTTGTCTTACCTTTGATATATGATATTATTTCCACAGGCAAAGATCAATTTGGGACTCAATGTCCTATCCAAAAGAAGCGATGGGTATCATGACATTGAGACTTGTATGTTCGCAGTGCCCTTATATGATGTTCTTGAGATACTTCCGTCTGATAAATTTTCATTTGTTTCGTCCGGTTTAGATATCAAAGGAGAGGTTGAGGATAATTTGTGTGTAAAGGCATATGGGTTGTTACGTGAAAAGCACAATATTGGACCTGTTTACATGCATTTGCGTAAGAATATTCCGATGGGAGCGGGGCTTGGTGGAGGTTCATCCGATGCGTCAAATGTCTTAGTCGGATTGAGTCAGCTTTTTGATTTAAATTTATCTGTCCCTTTGCTGGAGGAATATTCTGCTGTACTCGGTAGCGATTGCCCCTTTTTCATAAAAGGAGGTGCTCAGATAGCCAAAGGTCGAGGAGAAGTACTGGCACCTTTGGATTTGTCTTTGAAAGGGAAATTTGTAAAACTGGTAAACCCCGGTATTCATATTAGTACCTCAGAGGCCTATAAAAATGTTCTTTTCGGAGAGAGATGTTCACTTTTGGAAAGTCTTCAAACCCCGATTGGTAAATGGCAAAAAGAGTTGATTAATTCTTTTGAAGATTATGTTTTTGAAATGTATCCAGAGGTCGCATCTATTAAACAGAATATGCTTTCAGAGGGTGCATTATTTTCGGCAATGTCCGGAAGTGGGTCTACGATTTTTGCAATCTATGATGTTGAACCAGAGAAAACATTTGAATTTTTATCAGAGTGGGTTTTAAAACTCTAATGTGGACTTTAGAAAGGCGTTAATTTTGCGTCATAAGTTTTTTTGTGATGAGTTGACCGCCTGTGATTTCTATTGTGACAAAATAGATACCATCTGAGAAGTGATCGATTTCAATCCGTTTAGATTTTGTTCCCACCTTGCCCTGATACAAGAGGTGTCCGTGGATATCAACAATAGTTATTTTCTCTATATTTTTTGAGCTTGTGGTTATTGTAATGGCAGTAGAACTCGGATTTGGAAACATTGCTACATCACTATGAATCAATAGTTCATTCAGTGATATGCTACTATTCGGGTCTGCTTCAAAGTGAAAAATTCCCCCAAGGTCCTGCCCGACAAATAAGTTGAGATTACCATCGTTGTTTATATCTTTTACAGCCAACGAACTGTAGGCTTCCACATCCAGTCCGATGTAGTTATTTGAGATTAATGAAAAGGTATCTCCCGGAGTTAAGTGATCATTTATCGAATCATAATAGATCAATGTTCCTTTATAAGAACCTAAAAACAATTTGATTTCAGAGTCGTTTCTAAAGAAGTGAGGTGCTGCATATTGATTTGGATTAACACCAGTCAAATTAATTGTTCCCAATTGGTTATTTTCCAATTCAAATGAGGGGTTGGTGGAAGTCCCTTTATTTTGATAGTAGAGTATTGAACCCGATTTTGTACCAATTAAAAGGTCCAATAACCCATCATTATTGAGGTCAAATAATTGTGGATGTGCAAAGCCATCACATTCAATAACTGCCGAGAGGTTATCTGTATAGTTGAGTATGGGAGTGCCAAAAACAGCTCCTGATCCAATTGACATATTTTCGTAATAAGCCAATGTTCCGTTTTCCAAACCGATAAATAAATCACCATCACCATCACCGTCAATATCTCCGAAAGTAGGGACAGAGCGAAGTCCATAATTCTGTTGATCTAGATTTAAAAAGTTATAGTCAATATAGGTGTATTCAGGAGCTGAAGATGTCCCTGTATTCTTGTAATAAGCAATTGTACTTTCTTTATCAAGAGTATGAATGTATCGGTAGAAATTCGCGACAAATAAATCTTCCAATCCATCTTCATCAAAATCGAAAAATACAGGAATACTTCCGGTTCCATGATCAATCATTTCATTTTGAAATAAGTTCGCAGCTGTGTAAATAAAATTAGGAAGTGAATTTGTTCCAATATTTTTATAAAACCGTATACTCGATTCATTTTCTGAAATATTTTTAGCGTTTGCAGCTACAACTAGGTCTTTCACATCATCGAAGTCAACATCTACGAAAAATGGGGCAGGAAACAATTGCATATTCGCGGGTGTTGTATTTGATGGGAAATTCGAATCCTCAGAAACCATTGCAGAGTTCATGTTGGGTGCGCTGCCCCCATTCATTAGTAAGGTCAGATTTGGGAATGTGACATCCCCCAGCACTAGATCATAAACGCCAGAATTGTCCATATCGATCGCTAAAATAGTTGACCCTGCATGTTCATTGACTGTTGATTCGTCGCCCACTGATTCGACGTCAGAGTCGGTTTTAATGGTTCGCAAAGGATTGGAAATTAAACTTCCAGTGCATGGGGTACTTGTTTCATTCAATGTTATCGAATTGGTCAAGAAGTTCTCACTAAATAGACCCCAACATTCGTTCTTTAACTCAAAAATTAATGAGTCAGGAATACCATATAATTCCATACTTTGATTTTGATGGTATTCCATATTCTCTCCCCCTTGATGAAATGTTAGAACATCAATGTCGCCGTCAAAATCAATATCTACAATTGCAGGAAGATCTGAAGAGTTGACAAGAAGCTGTTGCGATCCATTTACATATTCCGAATAAATCAAATCGGACACTAAAGTCCATTGAAGTCCATTAGCCAGAGACCCAACATTCTTGAAGACTTTGAGCCCGCCAACACCATAAGTCCACAAATCTTTTCGCCCATCGTTGTCATAATCGACCATGGTTGCGCGATATCGAATATCTGCTGGAAAATTTATTTTAGAATTGTATGCGAGCTGATAGTATTTTATACCAGCATTTTCTTCTTGGGTATATACTCGGATATTGTTTTTACTCCTGTCAAATAGGAACAGGTCCATATCACCATCGAAGTCGTAATCAAAATCTGAAATTTGTGTATAGTTGAGTCCACCAGCCCAAGGGTTTTTTAGGGAAATACCATTTTGCTTTACAACGATTGAATTATCATATTGAAAACCAAATTGACTTGAGGCGATATAGCTCAATTGAACAAAGAAAGCCGTAATAAGATATCTCGATCTTCGCATGTTGTGTTTGATATAAAAATTATAAAATTATATTAATTAGACGAGGCAACCAACTGAAAAGTTAAAGGTCTTGTTGTTAAACTACAAAAATGATAAAATTTTATGCACTTATTTCTACTCTTTTACTTTCGAATATAATTTTAGGTCAGGATAGTGCTAAAGTTTTATTTATTGGGAACAGTTATACCTATTTTAATAATTTACCAGGTATGCTCACTGATCTTTCAACCTCTTTAGGTGACTATGTTCAGCCAACCTCTCAAGTGGCAGGAGGTGCAACATTTCAAGTTCATGCAACGAATCCAGCAACATATACTGCGATAAACAGTGCTGATTGGGATTTTGTTGTTTTACAAGCACAAAGTCAGGAACCATCTTTCCCCGATTCCCAGGTAAATTCAGAGACCCTGCCATTTGCAGAACAGATGGCGGACAGTATTCGTAACAATTCAATTTGTTCTAACATATTAATGTTTATGACATGGGGAAGAGAAAATGGAGACCCTCAATGGGTTCCAATTTCTACCTTCGATGGAATGAATTCTCGGTTGAGGAATGCGTATATTAGAATGGCTGATTCGATCGATGCCTCCATTTCGCCTGTAGGAGTTGCATGGAAATACGTTCGCGATAATTATCCATCAATCCAACTGTATTCTCCTGACGGATCTCATCCGAGTTTAGAAGGATCATACCTTGCAGCATGTACGTTTTACGCTTCATTGTTCCGAAAGTCACCTGTAGGTGCTTCATTTACGAGTTCATTAGCTCCTGCGACTGCAGCAAATCTTCAATTGAGCGCAGCGACTGCCGTAATGGACAGCCTTGATCACTGGAATTTGTACCCAATGTCTGAGTACACACAAGCTGACTTTTCTTACGTAGTGAATGGAGGAGAGGTTGTTTTTATAAACAATAGTGTAAATGCTACAGCATATGATTGGAACTTTAATGACGGTCAAGTATCAAATGATGAAAGTCCAGTAATTGTATATTCAGCGCCGGGTTCGTATTCTGTGACACTAGTTTCTTCAAGTCCATGTGATTCAGATACATTATCGAGTACGATTGTTATTGGATCCAATTCAATTGTTACGAATTTGCCGAAAGATTTAATGATTCGTCAAATGGAGAATGGTATTTTTCAAATCTATGGAGATCAAGAGTTTGATCAAATAGTGGTGACAGATGCAACTGGTCGTATTGTTACCGAACAGCGGGAAGCACATATTGATTTATCCAACAAACCGACAGGTCTATATTTAATTCGAATTCAATCAGAAGATAGAATGTATCAAGTCAGGATATACCGATAGGCGTCTTTTTTTCTTCGTTAAACGGTTTCTATTAATTGGTCGATTGTCTTTCTTACTTTAATCTCGTGCTGTATAGGATCATCTTTATGACGGTAACCGATCGGACAAAACAGCGTGGCTGTGAGGTTGCTGTCTTTCAAGTTTAGAATTTCATCCACTTTATCTGCATTGAATCCTTCCATAGGGAGTGCGTCAATTCTCAACCTAGCGCAGGATTGAAGTAGTTTCCCCAATGCAATATACGTTTGTTTACTTGTCCATGTTCTCTGGTTTTGTTCCGACCACGATCCAACAGTAGTATTAAGCATTTGGGCATAGCCGTCTAAACTTTCTCTTGGGATATCTCTGGTTTTTGCGATGAGATTCATATGTTCTTCAATATCTTGCTCTCGCACTGTTTTGTATGCACACAATATGAATAGGTGAGAGGCATCTTTAACTTGACTCTGCCCATAAGCGGCGCTTGTGAGTAATTCTCGAATTTCTTTTGATTCAACATTAAATATTTTCATGCACTGCAATCCGTAGGATGTTGCTGTGAGACGAAGTGTCTCCTTTAAGATTTTTAGGTTTGTATCACTGACTTTTTTGTTAGGATCAAAAAGATCAGTTGCGTAGCGCCAATTTAAGTCTTCAATAATCTTGCTCATGCGATTCAAGTTTGAATTGTAAAAATAGAGTTTTAAAAATTGAAAAGTCAGGATTAATCACCTATTTCTCTGATCGTTTTTTGAACATCAGTTCGGGCTTTTGGAATTGTATAGTCTTCTAAATTGATTACGCCAATACTGTCAAGCTCTTTTGTGCTAACGGATGGGCGGTCATTTCCAGCGGCCACAAGCTGCATAATGTACTGTGCTGTTTGCTCGGCTTTCGATCGTGAATCGAAACCTTTGATTCCAGGAACTGCCGGAATGTGTTGTTGATCGATAATCAGTTTTGCTCCCCTAAAAATTCGATACCCCCATCCAATATCTGGTGTATGATAAACATTCCAAGAAGCTTTATTTTTTATTTGTTCAGACACCTTTTTTTTTGCGGGCACCGTTGGTTGCTGATCTGTATTATCAGAGCAGGAAATTCCAATGAAGAATAATAAAAACAGATAACTGATCTTCATTTAAATAAAATTTATCAACTCTGAATGGATGGGTGCTGAAGATGCGTTCACAAGTTGTAAAAGGTAACTTCCATTCGGCAAGTTCATGCGATCAATAACATGACCACCATATGTTTTAACCATGTTGACCTGATCCGTGATGTCTTTTCCATCCATTGAGATAATTTTTACTTTCACATCGAATAGGTCTGTTAGAATTGTAAGTGATTGAGCAGCTGGGTTTGGAAAGATTTTTGTTTTCGTATTTTGGTTGAGACTTTCAGTACCTACAATTCTTCTGTATGCGTACATATCGTCGTAGAATTCACCATCGTATCCCGTTCCAACGAAAGCAAGATCATTTTGAACGAATACTATTGCACTTGTTCTTCCTGAGCCGGGAAAATCGGCGCGTTGTATCCAAGTGTCTGAGAAGTAGTTGTATTCCCAAAGGTCATTTGTATAGTTGAAATTGATATCTTCTCCGAGACAGATAAAACCAGTAGGAAATTGTCCCCAACTTACAGCTCCTTTTCTTGGTCCTCCGGGGAAATCTGTTTTTTGTGACCAAGAATCCGTTGTCGGTTCATATTGCCAGAAGTCGTCACGCATTATACCATCATCTCCTGTACCAATGTATCCTTGTCCTCCCATTGAAAATCCAACGGCTTCTTTTCGAGGCGTTCCACCAAAGTCCGCAATCTGAGTCCAAACATTCAAAGTTGCGTCATATCGGTACATGTCTTTTTTTAGCCCTGTCTGATCAATTCCTGTTCCTACATAGGCATAATCACCAATCGTAAATGCAACTGCTTGACGCCTTTCAGAACCAATAAAATTTGCCTTTTGGGTCCATGCATCCGTATCCTCATTAAATTCCCACAAGTCTCCAAAAAAAGGATTGCTGTCACCTTGCCCTAGGCACAAATACCCTTTATTGTTCAGGCTAAATCCACAAGCCGATCCACGATCGTTCCCATCACCTGAGAGTCCGCCAATAGAAGGTTCATCATCCCAATCATCTTGCCAAAATGTGTAGGAAAACATAGAGCGTCGGAATCCATCACTATCAAGTCCTCCCACAATATACCCCTCACCATTGACAACAAATGAAGCGCTTACCGATCGTGGAGCTCCATTTACCGAGTCTTTCTGGACCCATTGATTTTGCGCTACAGAATGAGTAGAAACTAGGGTAGTTAATATTACAATTAATCGAAATTTCATGTGTTATTGAATAATAATTTTGTGACTTTTTTGCTGAATACCATTGTTCCTACCAGATAGATAATATGTTCCTGAGGGGTATGCATTTGTTTTAAGTGTATTTGTATATGGGCCAGAGTATAGAATTTTACCTTGAGCGTTTGTCAACGTCATACTCTCCAAGGCTGTTTTTGTTGAAATATGAATTTCGTCTGTTACTGGATTCGGATAGGTGGAAATTGTACTTTCTAATTCATTCATACCAACAGTAAAAAAGGGATTGTACATGTGCATACTTGCCTTCTTTCCTGATATTCCTTTACCAGTTCCCACGTACGCTTTGTTATTAATTACCATCGCTATGGCTCCTTTTCTTGCACTTCCTCCATATGACGCTCTAGCATACCATGCATTCAAGTTTGCATCATATTCCCAAAGGTCTCCGAGCATTCCTCCATTCGATCCCATACAAACAAACCCCCTCGGGCCAATTGTAAATGTGGTAGCACTTGACCGACTATTTGCCGGTAAATCAGCGCGTTGTGTCCATGCATTGGTCGTCGTTTTGTATTCCCACCAATCGTTATTCATTAAGTCTTGATCAATCCCTAAACCCACATACCCTTTATCTCCAATGGACAAACTGCTTAACTGGTAACGCACACCACCGGGAAAGTTGGGTCCTGATTGCCATTGATCTGAGATAGGATCGTAACGAAATAATTTATTAGAATAATTATTTGGACCATATTTTCCACCCACTAAATATCCAAAGTTCCCAACTGAAAATGCTGTTGCGAAATAAATTCCTGCTCCTCCATTTCCAGGGAATGGAGCTTTGGCTGTCCAACCATTTGTGATTGGATTATATTCCCATAGATCAGTTAATTTAACTGACATTGGATCTGTTGCAATAACCGAGTTTATTCCAGTTCCCACATACCCCTTATTATTTATTGTAAATGCGATGGCATTTCTTCTTACCTCACCGGGTATGCTCGCAACTTGTGTCCATGTATCATTTGAAGCATCATATTTCCATAAGTCATTGTATACGACTTCCGCCGTATCAACCCCCGTACCGACGTAGCCAAATCCGTTTACGGAAAATGCAATTGCTCTCTCTCTTTTAAGACCTGAGAAATCTGACATTTTAGTCCAGGTATTTTCAATTTGACCAAAACATGATCCTGTCAATATGACAAATAGAGCTAGTACTAATTTTTTCATACGATTATTTGAGTATAATTTTTCCGGTATTCACGATAGCGCCATTCATTTTTAGATGGTAGAGGTAAATCCCACTAGGGTTGTTTCCTTTAAAAAATTGAATCAAGCCATTTGTGGTTGTTTCAGAAAAGATTTTTTTTCCAAGTAGGTCCTTTATTTCAATATCGAAGTCCACAGTTTTATCAAGGTTGAAAATGATATAGTCAGTTGATGGGTTTGGATATACTTTTAAATTGTTTTGATCAAACAGTTCGTTCACATCTGCCCAAGGGTCCAACTCATAAAAATCATTGAAGTTTGTTCCATTCGTCCCAATTCCAATAAACGCTCGGTCCGAGATTACAAAACCGCTTCCAAACCGTCTTGAGGATCCCGGAAAGTCCCCCATTTGGGACCAAACATTAGTATATGGGTCATATTCCCAGACTTGTTTTGTCACATTTGAAAGTGAGTTTCCATATCCACTCACAAGGTATACTTTGTTGTTACTTACAAGCGCAACTGAGGCTGAAGTGGCTATACCCGGGAAGTTTGTGCGTAGTATCCAGTCATCAAGTAGTGGTTTGTATTCCCATAGGCTGTATCCCGTTTTCACGTAGCCTTTCTCATTAATGCTGAAAGCTGAGTTCCATATACCTACCGAGAATGGCGCCGAATTTTTAGTTGTCCATGTGTCAGAAGCGAAATCATATTCATACAGGCTTGAACCAGACAAGTAGTATCCTTTACCGTCAATAACAAAACCCTCAGTATTTTTGGGTGTTGTGGGTGTATTTGACATTGCAGTCCATGAGTTGCTTGTTGGGTCGTATCGATACAGCCGATTGTCGCCACCTTGCTGTCCTCCTCCAATGTATCCATAATTTGGTGTGCTAAATGATAACACACCGTAGTTGCCATTGTTGTTATTTCCTATATAGTCCGCTTTTTGCGTCCAGCTGTTTGTTCCTGGGTCGTACTCCCACCAGTCTTTTAATACAATATTTGGTCCCGCTCCATTGTAGTGTCCAAGTCCCATGTATCCGCGATTTCCAATAGAGAATGAACTTCCCCTGTGTCTTCCATGAGATCCAAAGTCAGCACGTTGAACCCATGAGGCTGAAACTTCAAAGGTTGCCAATAAAACAATTATGAGTATTGTGTAACGTTTTTTATCCATTATTTCTTGACTATTCGTCCGCTCTTGATTGAGCTTCCGTTATATTGAATTGAATATATATAGTTTCCTGCTTTCAATGTTGAAACATCAAATTTGTTATTGTTCACATTTAATGGTTGTGTCGCCACTATTTTTCCATTGAGGTTTGATAGGGTAAGTACCATATTACTGAGTGGGACATCATCCGCCCAATCCACTTTGATGTTTAGTTCACTTATGGCGGGGTTTGGATAGGCAGATAGTTCAATCGATTCCAAGTTTCTGTCTAAAAGAGATAGTACTTGATCAAACTTCCAGAAGTCGTTGAAATTGGTTCCATTTGTACCTAAGCCAACATATCCAAAACCATTGAGTTCGATTCCAGAAAGGTACCTTCTTGCAGTACCATCAAAATCTTCAATTTGAACCCATGTTTCAGATGAAGGGTTGAATTCCCACATGTCTTTGTAGTTGTTTCCGCTAGATATATTTACTCCAGTTAAAACATAGCCTTTACCATTCAAGCTGAATCCGCAGGCCTCCATTCGAGTGATAGTACCTAGAGCTCCTACACCTACGTCAGGCAAGGCTGTCCAAGAGTTCAAAGCGGGATTGTATTTGTAGAAGTCCGAAGAAGACCATCCTAAATTAGATCTGTAGCCGGTTCCAGCGTAACCATAACCGTCAATTGCAAATCCAACGCCGGACATTCTTGCGCCTCCTGGCACAGGAGCAATTATGATCCAAGAATCATTTGCAGGATCGTACCTATACATGTCTGATGACCCTGTTCCTGTTCCAATATATCCATAGTTATTTATTGCAAATCCAACTGCTCCTCTTCGTCCTACACCAGGAAAATCTGTAAGTTGCAGCCAAGTATTCGTTGTAGGATCATATTTGAAAAAATCTTTTACCAGTTGATTTGAAGTTACTCTTCCTGTCCCAACGTATCCAATGTTTTCAATTGAAAATGCTGCGGCATGGTAGCAAGGGCCACCAAGATAATCTGCCTTTTGTGACCAGCTTCCGGAAGCAGGATCAAATTCCCACCAATCTTCAAAAAGAATATTGATGCCAGCACCATTGTAATGTCCAAGTCCGGCATAGATTTTATTTCCTAATGCAAGCATTGTCGTTCTGTGTCGAGCGGTCCCTCCAAAATTTGTTTGCTGAATCCAACCAGAAGCTTGGATTGATAGAGTAGAGAGAAGAAATAAGAGAGTAATTAAAGTTTTCATTATTGCACAATTAATTTTTTATCACAACTCCGTTCGTCATTTGTGAGATGAACAATATAAAATCCAGAAGGTAGATTTGAAATATCTATAGTTTTATTTGATTCATAAAATGTATCCAATACACTGCGCCCTTCAGTATCTACTATTTGGAGCTGTCCAGAAAACGCACCTTCGATTTTAATCGACGTATGTGCTGGGTTTGGAGTAATGGAATAATAATCAGATGTGATGTCTTCAATATCGAGGTTTCCAGTACCAAAGTCTATTGTGTATTCTCCCATTTGATTCCCCCATCCTTCTACAATAGCGTATAATGTGTCATACCCAGCAGTCGGAAAATCTACGATTGATTGCGCTCCGCACTCCGTATTGTCATCATTTGCTGCGATAACATTACCCCATTTGTCTTGAATAGATAGAAAAGTGTCAAACAAAGATCCACATAGAGATACTTTCAAAGAGCTACTCATAGAAGTTGCAAATTTGTAAAATACATCTGGAGAATTGTATGCCGGATTTTGATTGCTGTAACAGAAAGAGTTATCATAGGTTTCCGAATAAGGGATTGATGGCACCAAGCGAGCATCGCTTGCATCATCACCTATATAGCTCGAGCAATCTACACCATCTTCAATTGTGATTAAAAAGTCGGTTACCGATCCCCATGTAAATGATGAACATGGATCCAATGGGAAAGATTGCCCTTCTGCATGTATAGCTCGCATTCGAGTTTGACCTGACAAAGATGATGCAGGGATCGTTAAAACATAGTTAGCTGTCGTCATTGGTGGTGTTCCAGACCATGTGAAAATTGATTCCGTCTCTTCAAATATGTTATTTGCATTAAAATCAATCCAAATTTCACCAATACTATTGAAATTCCCACCGCAGGTTCCGAATTTAATTGTCATTACATAACTTGCTCCTGCACTTACTGTTGTCGTTTCTGAGAAATATTCTTGCACGCCAGTCACTCCTGGACATCCTACGAAATTAATGCCTCCCGAAGTACCAACAAGCTGAAGTGTTTCAAGATTGGAATCTATCGTTGACGATGGACCACCTGACACACAATATTGACTGTGAATATTGTGTAGAAGGCCATGAAATAAAAAGATGAGTAGTATTTTATGCATAGAAGAAGTAGTGTATTTCTGGGGAAGTTACAAAATATTTGGTAAAGTTGGTGGTTCGTTCTTCAGCAGGGCGCAGACAAAATTTATTCAATAGTATGTGGTTAACAACTTTTAATAGTATTAATTGGATAAATAAAAAATGATTGCAAAATTGCAGTGAACCATTCAACCAAATGAAGCATGCAGACAGAGACTACACTACAAGAAGAAATTCAAAAATTAGAAAACCAACTAACTGGAGATATGTTTAAGGATATGGAAGTTAAGGATCAAATCCACAATTTACAAATGAAGTTAAAGGGAGTCAAACCTATGGACAGTCATTTTGACTGCGTTGGTTGTGGCTCTTAGTGACCCGCCGTCAGTCTCTTATTTTCAAAGATCAATACTCTAAATTTATTGCGAAAAGGCATACATTAAAATGTTTGCACCCATTCTGAGGGCTTCTTGCCTTTTGTTGGGCTGATCATTATGTACTTCAGAGTTCTCCCATCCATCACTTAAATCTGTCTCATAGGTATACAAGCAGACCAATCTCCCATCGATTATGATGCCATAAGCTTGAGGTCTTTTTCCATCGTGCTCGTGTATTTTTGGGAGTCCATTGAACTCGTATTTTTGATGGAAAATTTCATGGTCAAACGGCAGTTCCACCATTTCATGATCTGGAAACACTTTTTGTAGTTCCACACGAATAAATTTATCCATTCCGTAGTTGTCGTCAATGTGTAAAAAACCGCCTCCCAGCACATAGGTGCGTAGGTTTTCAGCATCGCTTGCAGAGAAGACAACATTTCCGTGACCTGTCATGTGAACATATGGATATAGAAATAAATCAGGGCTTCCAACTTCTACATACGGGGTCTCTTTTGCTATTGTCGTTCCAAGGTTGACATTACAGAAATCAACAAGATTAGGCAGTGCTGTAGGGTTGGCGTAGTAATCTCCCCCTCCAGAATATTTTAAAACGGCCAATTGGTAACTGGTTTGACCAAACACAGTCTGTGTTGTAAGATATAAAACAATGATTAGAATAAATTTCATCCAATAAGAAGTTTAGCATTCATACAAGCGAATAGAGCAGCTGTTTCCGTTCGCAATCTGTTTTCTCCTAAAGTAATTGTTTTGTAGTCATTTTCCAATGCGATCTCTATTTCATCTTCTGAGAAATCTCCCTCAGGACCGATCAAAATAGGGCAGTCCGCAGCTCGGAAGATATCTGAGAGTTTTGAGCGCTCCATGTCGTAACAATGAGCGATTAAACCTCCTGGATTGGATTCGATAAAATTCTTTACGTTGACAAGCGCGTTAATTTTAGGTAAGTAGAGTCGATGCGATTGCTTCATTGCAGAAATGGCTTTTCTTCTAAGGCGTTCTGATTTAATTTTTATCCGTTCTGAATTTTTGCATTGAATTAAAGATATTTCTGTTATCCCTATCTCAGTTGCCTTTTCAATAAACCATTCCAAACGATCCATTTGCTTTGTAGGGCCGATAGCGATATGAATTTCATACGCTGGTTTTTTCGCTTTTTTCTCCTCAAGAATAAATAATTCACAATGCTTTGGATGACTCTTAACAATTTTGCATTCAAACAAGCTTCCTAATCCATTTAGAACACCAATAACTGCCCCCTCATTCATACGAAGTACGCGCGAGATGTGTTTGGATTCTTCTTCACTCAGTTGATGAGAAGAATTTTGGGATGAGATATTTGGATCATAAAATAAGCGCATTAGTGCATCAATTTGAAGGTCATTTCTTTCATTAGTTGTCCGTGTG
This sequence comes from Crocinitomicaceae bacterium, assembly GCA_029249445.1. Classification (GTDB taxonomy): domain Bacteria; phylum Bacteroidota; class Bacteroidia; order Flavobacteriales_D; family Crocinitomicaceae; genus UBA4466. The sequence goes on from JAQWHI010000023.1 coordinate 29,126, forward strand.
TAAAGGACGAATTATTAATTCCTTTTGATTTTAGATCGTATTCGTGCAATATGGCGATATTTGCTGCAATCTTTTTGGGATTATAAATTTGGGCTGAATTTAGCATTTGACCTGCAACAAATGGGTGAACACGCAGCGCAGAAGCAATTGCTTCTTTTGACTTGTTCTGAAGAAAATGAATTTTCATCAATCGAGAAAAGTGATTGTACAAGTTTGAAACAACCATTATTATTGATGTTGCCTTCGGGTTGTGATCGAAGTAATCGACAATTTTATTGGCTTTTGACACATCTCTTGCGCCGATTGCATTGATTAATTCAAAAATATTGTAGTCTTTTGAAATACCAATATTTTCTTCAATGTGAATTTCATTTATGGTTGTGCCCTTCTCAACAAGAATCTGGAGTTTATCAAGTTCGTTGCAAATTTTGCTCAAATCGTTTCCTAAAAATTCAGCAATCAGCATCGCTGCTTTCGGAGTAATGCCGTAACCACTCGACTTAACAAATGATTCAATCCAGTTTGATAATTTGTATTCCGGAACTTTGTCTGATTTAAAAACAATACCATTTTTTTCTACTGCTTTTATTGCTTTCTTTCTGGAATCGTAGTTTTTGTACTTGTAGTTGACAACGAATATTGTCTGATCAGAGGGAGATTCGAAATAAGGTTTTAAGTCTTCAATTCCACGAAAATTTTGTGCTTCCTTAAGAATCACTAACCTTCGCTGTGCCATCATAGGATAGCCTTTAGCTTCTGCCATGATGCTCCGCGCATCTGAGTCTTTTCCATAGAGAATACTTTGATTAAAATCACGCTCGTGATCTTCAAGTGCATGTTCAATTATTGCGTTGGTAATCACGTCAATAAAATGTGTTTCCTCACCATGTAGGAAATATATTTTTTCGAATTTCTTTGACTCGATATTTTTTATGATGAGTTTGTAGTCCATTTATTTATGATTCGTCCATATTTGCGACAATTCAACCAAAGTCGCAACTGCTTTTTCCATATCTTGAACACTCACATATTCATGACGTGAATGGATTGCCATTTCGCCGGTGAAAATGTTCGGGCATGGTAGCCCCATGAAGGAGAGTCGCGACCCGTCAGTTCCGCCGCGTATTATCGCAGGGAGGGCCATAACTCCTGCTTTCTCCATTGCGGAAATTGCATATTCAGTAACAAACGGAACATTCTTTATGATTTCTTTCATATTTCTGTATTGCTCGGTTACTTCGAATTGATAATTCAATGCAGGATAATTCGACAATGTTTCCTTCAGTATATTTTCTAATCGTTCTTCATAGTCTGCGAGTTTAGCTGTATCATGGTCTCTAATAATAAACGATACACTTGACTCTTCCATACCACCTGTAAATGTATGAGGATGTACGAATCCCTCACGTCCGCTCGTTGTTTCGGGCGACCAACTATCCTTTGGCAATGCTGCAATAAATTCTGAAACTACTTTCATTGCATTTACCATTTTATTTTTGGCATATCCTGGATGGGCGGAAATACCTTGAACAGTTATTTTGACTCCATCAGCTGAGAAACTTTCGTCCTCCAAAGAACCTAGAATACCACCGTCCAGTGTGTAACCGTAATCGGCATTTAATTTTTCCATGTCCAAATGATCCACACCCCGCCCAACTTCTTCGTCAGGAGTAAAGAGTATCCGGATTGTTGGGTGCTTAATTTCTGGATTTGAAGTTAAATGATGCACCAAATCCATGATAATCGCAACGCCTGCTTTGTCGTCAGCTCCAAGCAGTGTCAATCCACTTGCAGTGATTAAATCATCTCCAATTTTTTCTTTCAAGTACGGATGTTTTTCCGTTGTAATAATTTGATTTGTGTCGTCTGGAAGCGTAATTGGCGAACCGTCATAATTTCGATGGACAATAGGCTTGACATTTTTTCCTGTCACATCTGGAGCAGTATCCATGTGTGAGCAAAAACAAATTACAGGTAAATCTCTATTTTCCGTATTGTTTGGAAGTGTTCCATACACATATCCCCATTCGTCCATTTCCGCATCGTTAACACCCATTTCGAGAAGTTCACGAACCAATTCGCGTCCCAAGTCTTTCTGAATTTCAGTTGAGGGAAAGCTTGTGGAATTTGGGTCAGCAGTCGTATCGATTTTTGCGTATTTAATAAAACGGGATTCAACCGTGGAGATGTAATTGTTCATGTATTTTGTTTAAACTCAAAAGTAATAATTATGGGGCAAAAAAAAAGCCTCAACATCATTTGTCGAGGCTTCTTGTATAAAGTGTATCGTTCTTAAAAAATTTCAGCTCCTGTGAAGTGGAAATTTCCTTCGATTGCAGCATTTTCATCAGAATCAGAACCATGAACAGCATTCCTTCCTTTGGATTCGGCATACTTTGAACGAATTGTTCCTTCTTCTGCTTCTGAAGGGTCTGTAGCGCCAATAAGTGTTCTAAAGTCTACAACTGCATTGTCTTTCTCAAGGATTGCAGCGATGATAGGACCAGAAGTCATGTATTCTACCAATTCCGCATAGAATGGACGTTCTGCGTGTACTGCATAAAATTCTTTAGCTTGACTTTCCGTCAATTGAGTGTACTTCATTGCTTTAATTGAAAATCCAGCATCAGTAATCATTTGAAGGATGTTTCCGATATTCCCGTTCTCGATTGAGTCAGGCTTAAGCATTGTAAACGTTCTATTTGTAGCCATTGTGTTTATATTTCAAAAATTTTGCGCAAAGTTACACAATTAATGGAAAGGGAGGCAAAAACTTTAATGGCAATTTGTTAGATTTGTCTAACAAATTAAAAAGAAAGCCAAAAAAATGGTTGTATCAATAGCTTTGCAAGCAGATATTGGATGGTATGATAGTTTAGTTGCTTACCTCGGATCAATTGATCCTGTTTTGGCGGCTTTTTATGCGACCTCATTTACCTGGCTTTTGACTGCAGCCGGAGCATCACTTGTATTCTTTTTTAAGACCTTACATCGGGGGGTGCTTGACGCGATGCTTGGTTTTACAGGTGGCGTTATGGTAGCCGCTAGCTTTTGGTCTCTTTTAAGCCCTGCAATTGAGATGTCTGAGAAACTCTACCCATCGATGTCCTGGATGCCGGCTGCAGTAGGTTTTTTAGTTGGTGCTTTGTTTTTATTTGGATTGGATAAGGTGATGCCTCATTTGCACATTAACTTTAGAGAGGACGAAAAAGAGGGAGTCAAAACAGATTGGCACAAAACAACCTTATTGGTTCTCGCGATTACGCTCCATAATATTCCTGAAGGACTCGCAGTAGGTGTATTGTTCGGAGCCGCTGGAATGGGTATTGGTGGGGCAACAATAGCAGGGGCCGTAGCTTTGGCGATTGGAATAGGGATTCAGAATTTCCCTGAAGGATTTGCTGTGGCTATGCCACTCAGACGTCAAGGAGTTAGTCGGAGAAAAAGTTTTTGGTACGGTCAAATGTCTGCAATTGTAGAGCCGATTTTTGGTGTCCTTGGTGCTATGGCGGTTATTTATATGGAACCAATATTGCCGTTTGCATTGGCTTTTGCTGCTGGTGCAATGATTTATGTTGTTATTGAGGAGGTTATCCCAGAAACGCAGCGAGATAAATTTACAGATGTTGCAGTTTTGGGATTCATAGGAGGATTTCTTGTTATGATGATTCTTGATGTTGGATTAGGATGATGAAATAACTATATATTTTTTCGAGTTGAGTACAATCATTCGGTGTGAATTTGATGAACGAGGTGTGAGTTTTATGAAATTTTATTCCCCTTTTGTTCTCCAGAATTTCTCGTAAATTTAAGATTCTTAAGAAGGTTTGTTCTATGAAATTTATTGTTTTTCTTACTTTTTGGGTGCTCTCTTCTGGTTTTTTGAAAGCTCAAACTCAAGGTGCCTCTTATACAGATGTTGGAAGGGGAGTAGCTACAACATTTGTCACAGACTATCATGCGCTTGGCATCAACACTTCGGCTCTTGGGATACCCAATCGATATGGGAAAAAGTTCACCACAGGAATGACCGAATTTAATCTTGGATTGTACTCGGATTCCTTATCAGTGGATCGATTAAAAAGTTTATATGGGGCAATTCGTGACCAAGTTACTGGTAAAGAGATTCCGCAATCGACATGGCAAGAACAGAAAAACAATGCCCAAGATTATGTGCTTTCAGGACTTTCAATTGATGCGAGTTACAATTGGTTTGGTTGGTCGTATCAAGGCAAACGTTTCGGAGGTATTGCTTTGAGTATTAGTGAGCATTATAATTGGTATTCTCGGTTGAACCAGTCCACCAGTGATATTATTTTTCAAGGGAAATTGTCATCCTATTTTGATTCGTTAACGGTTGTGTTTGGGACGGATACATCAATGATTCAAAATACAGGGACACTAACTCAAGATACATTGGATAATGTCATTGAGGGTACAGTGTCGGTTCCACTGAACTTAAGTGGATTAACAAATGGATCAAATATCAGGTTTACATGGAACCGCCATTACAACATTGGCTATGGTCGAAAAGTATTTGGTAACGATTCTGTGTTTGCTGTTTATGCAGGGATTGGAGGTCGATTTATACAGTCAATGGCTATGGTGGATTTAATTTCTGATGACAATGGAATTCGGATGAACTCTTCTATTTCTCCGGGATTCAATTTAAATTATGGTTCAATAGCCAATTTAAATCCATCCTCGTTTTATCAAACAGGTGGAATTCCAATCCCTGTTGGAACTGGATATGGTGTTGATGTTTCTGCGAGTGTTAAAATGTTCGGAATGTTCACTATTGCAGCATCAGTCAACAACCTAGGAGCTGTAAAGTACAAAAGGAATGTTTATAGTGTAAGGGATACCTTGGTTTCAAATATGTCGTTGTCCGGACTGGATGATGTAAATATCACTAATTCTTTAAGTCCAATGTTTGAGGAGGGGGGATTTCTTTCCCTTGAGGGTAAGGAGAGTTATACGGTCAAAAATGCGGCTAACTTTAGGTTAGGAGCAAGTCTCGATTTGGGAAAGTTTGCAAGTTTGGGTTTTGATCTTGTGGCTCCATTTGATTCGGGTATACCAGGAAGTATAGTAAATCCAATTTACTCTGTTGGTATGGACCTGAATGTTGTTAAGTGGCTCACATTGAGTGCTGGCTATTTTGGTGGAGGGATTTACAAAGACAATATTCCAGTTGGGATTAATTTTGTTTTTGGGGATGGTACTTATGAATTTGGCATTTCATCAAGAGATGCGATTACATTCTTCTTGAATGATTCCAATAGTATTTCAACGGCTTTCGGATTTGCTCGAGTTCGATTTTAGAACATTTTGATGATTGCTTTCAGCTCAGACAAAATCATCGCTGTTGCTCCCCACACAACACGTTCTTCGATGGAAAAGTAAGGAACATTTTTTTGTATACGGTCATTGTCAAAGCGCATATCCATAGATTTTAGGGTGTTATCTTTGAGTAGGTCATGGATGTCAAATGTGAATATTTCTCTAACCTCTCTTTGATCGGGAATTAATTGTGGCATCTTTTCCACAAAAAAAACATAGGGTTGAACAAGAAATTTACTGATGGGAATGAATACTTCTGTTAGTATTCCTACCGTTGTCATCAGCTCTGTTTTTAATGAAATTTCTTCCATACATTCGCGTCTTGCCGTGAATTCTAGGTTGGAATCAGTCGTGTCCCTTTTTCCGCCTGGGAAACTAATTTGATTGCCATGAACGCCATCGTAATGTGGTCTTTGGATCAGAACGCATCGAATGCTTTCTCCTGCGTTGAACAAGACTATTCCAACTGCTGATTGCCTGTATTCTTCTGTATTCATTCGTGCGTCGGATGAAAAAGGACGATTTATCGGCATTAATGCAGCGTGAGACTGCTCTCCGGGTAGACCGCGCGCTAAAGCGGTGTTGAATTGATGAATAAAGGAGTTTTGATCCATTGTATTGTAGTTTATCAAACTGTAGTCTTTCTTCGCGCAATCGTGACAGAAGGACGAAGATACTATTTTGATCTCAGTGATGCTCTTTAGTGTATTAGATTCATACCCATCGATTCCATAAAAGATGTATTGGTAGAGTACACAAAGTCATTTGAAAACGTTTATCTTTGGAATAAATATAACTTTAATAACGGTGATTCAGGCAATTCAATGGGATGTAACTCCCCAAATTATAGAAGGGTGGAGTACCCCAAATCTTTACGGTTTAATGTTCGTTTCGGGATTAATTATCGGATACTTTGTGATTCGTAAGATGTTCAGAAAAGAAGGCGTTGCTGATGATGTTTTAGACAAACTTGTTTTCTACATGGTTATTGCAACAATCGTTGGTGCACGATTGGGACATGTTCTTTTTTATGGCCCCTATTGGGACAGTATGATTACAATCGAAGGAGTAGAGCAAATTCAGACGCGAGGTTATTTCTCTCATCCATTTGATATTTTCAAAGTATGGGAAGGAGGACTTGCAAGTCATGGTGGAGCAATAGAAATTTTAATTGCACTGTTTATATTTTCCAAACGTATTGTTCATAAACCAATGCTTTGGATTCTTGATCGAATCGTCGCTCCAATTGCAATAGCAGGCTGTTTTATTCGACTTGGAAATCTAGTGAATAGTGAAATTGTTGGAAATATTACCAATGTACCATGGGGTTTTAAGTTCATTCATAACGATTGTATGTCGGCAACAATTTCAAATTGTAGATGGGAAGACATTCCTATTCGTCATCCCTCACAATTGTATGAATCAATATCCTATGTTCTCATATTTTTGATCTTGATGTACATGTATTGGAAACGAAATTCTTGGAACCGACCCGGTGTGTTGTTTGGCACCTTTTTAATTTTACTCTGGGGAGCTCGCTTCATGGTTGAATTCACGAAAATAGCTCAAGTAAATCACCGATCTGACTGGACATTAAATACGGGTCAATTGTTGAGTATTCCGTTTATTATTTTTGGTGTTTTTCTGCTGTTTAGGTCCCTAAAAAAGGAGCCTATTGAGCTCTCCGAATAGTACAACTACGAAAAAAAATTTCTCAGAAATTGGTTATTCTTGAATCAATTCGAAGGATGTTGCAAAAAAAGTAGAGTATTTGACTGTGCCTCGAACACGTGCTTTTCTTGTGGTATTGCAAAGTCCGTCTTCAGCATGCGCATTGCCATGTTCATCGATTGTTGAACCCTCTACATAATACTCTTTCCCCTCAATTCGAATTGCCAATTCGCAATCATCTCCAGTCATATCGAAATTACATATGCCACATGATGCTTCATAGACACCATCAATGAATCTCTTGTCCATTTTTAGTGATGCACACGAACATAGAAGTAATATTAAAATTAATGGTAAAACGAGCTGCTTCATGACGATTGGTTGTGGTTTTGTAACGAATTCCATGTTGTATACATGGTTTCTTGTTTTGGTCGATCGGTTTCTATCTCTCTTAGCGGTTCACACTCAACTAAGGATTCAAAACACTCACTTGGTAGTGCTTGATATAATTTAGTTCCTTTGCTTTTCCATTGAATCATTTGATCACTAACCTCTTTAATTTTTTTTGCAGGGTTACCGACGATTAAACTGCGCGCTTTAAAATTAGATTCAGCAGGCACAAAACTCAAGGCTCCCACAATACATTCATCACCAATGATACAATCATCCATCACAACACTGTTCATACCTATTAGACAATTTTCGCCTAAAGTTCCTCCATGTATGATGGCTCCGTGTCCGATATGGGCACCCTTTTGAAGTTTGACAGTTGTTCCTGGGAACATGTGAATTGTGCAGTTTTCTTGAACATTACACCCATCTTCAATAATGATTTGACCCCAATCCCCACGAATCGCTGCTCCTGGACCGATGTAAACGTTTTCTCCGATGATAACATTACCTGTCACACTTGCTTTTGGATGAATGAAACTACTTTTTTTGACAACTGGAGTAAATCCGTTGAACGAATACACTGACATAATCTATGAATTTATAGAATAAATGTACTAAAGATTATGGTGATTTGTTTCTCTGTTGGGTTTTATCAGTAGGAGTGAATTTCTCTCCTGTCTCCGTTCCTTAGATATTTAACGAGATTTATGATTCTTCAGTTTTTTTTGTGAGGAATAAACAACAATTCACACTATATTTATTAGTGTGTTTGTTTTTACCGGAATTTAGACGTAGTTCCGAGTCTGAACTTCACCAAAGAAAGACATGTTTTATTTATGTTATATTGCGATTATTGTAAACAACCAGAGGCCAAGTTGGTCCATCAGCAATACCATAGTCAAACGTATGGTTTTCGCACTGTTGATGACAATGAGTTGTTTGGGCGTTTAATTTTGGAGATCAATCAGGCGGGGCTGTCTTGGGACACAATTCTCAACAAGGAACAAAATTTTAGGGATGCATATTCGAATTTTGATATCGATAAGGTATCAAATTATGGTGACAAGGAACGCCAGAGATTGCTTTTGGATGCTGGGATTGTTCGTAACAAATTAAAAATAAACGCAGCGATTTATAATGCACAACAAATTGTAATTTTGAAGAATGAATTTGGTAGTTTTATTCGTTGGTTGGACATGAATCATCCATTGTCCATAGAGGAATGGGTGAGATTATTTAAAAAGACGTTTAAATTTGTAGGTGGGAAAGTCGTAAGTGAATTTCTTATGAGTACAGGGTATATTCCGGGAGCGCATAATGAAAACTGCCCGATTTTTGTGGAAGTATTGAAAACAAAACCTAAATGGAAAGAGGTATGAAAATAATTTTAGTAACAGTGGCAATTCTGACAACTGGACTGGCGTCAGCGCAAATCGGAATATCAGCAGGAGGAAGTATATTAAAAGCTTTTGGAAAACCACGACCTTACGCTGGTTTCCATTTATCAGTTGAGGTTCCGAGGGATGATGCTACTTCGGTTTACGGTAGAATAACCCAGCATTTGAAACAAGTCAACGAACAACCGACTCCAGTTCCGCTCATTGCAAAGGAACTCACAACTATCCCATATTCACTGAACATAGATGGCTACGGATCAATGAATTACACTATCCTCGAGGGAGGTACAAGGTACTATTTAGGGAATGGTTATGATTTTGGTTGGTCGGCCTACGGAGGAACAAATTTCATGGTAGTTTTTAACACTGTGAAAATGAATCTCGATGGATATAATCAAGTACTGTACGAGCCTGTCGGATATGATCAACGAAAAGGCTCGATTATCAGTTTTGGCGGTGGTCTCGGAGGAGGTGTCAAGTACACCATACCCTCGACCGGTACTTTTTATTTTGATACTGGCGTCACGTATATTCTAACGGGATTTTCTAGCAATCAATTGGCCAGTGATCAAGCAAACCTATCATTTAGTCAACTCTTCTTTAATTTTAATTTAGGGTTTAGGAAAGACCTTTTTTGGTAACCCTTGAGCCAAATGAATCCAGATTTTTGCTCACTTCCAATTTCTCAAAAGGTAAGTATGAATAACTTTATTTTAGCAGCTACGGCTCAAACTCCGAGAATTGATTGCAATTCAATCACGGGTATTATGAGCATTGAAGGACGCTGCATACCAGATGAGCCAGATGATTTCTGGCTTCCCATACTGAACTGGTTTGAGTCTTATTTGCTGCGTCCATTGCAATCTACTGTGATAAAAATTGATTTAGAATATTTCAACATTGCTTCATCAAAAAGAATATTATTCCTTTTGTATAAGTTGAATGAATTATCAGAGTCGGGGTGTAATGTTATCGTTGAGTGGCGTTATAAGATAGATGATGAAGAGATGTTCGAAGTAGGTCAAGATTTCGCTTATATGGTAAAGTTTCCTTTTGAATTTATCTCCTACAGAGATGGAGGTTTCTCGTTGGCAATATAAAATTTCAGACATTTTTCATTTGTAGGATCCCTTGAATTGCGATATGTAGGTTTTTTTCGTTTGAACCATTCCGAATTCTATTATTTTTGTCACCGATAATTATGAGATTAGTAAAAGAAATTCCCCATCCACGTTACAAGATTCAAATTCATCAATACAATGGTAAGTATATTGTAAAGATTGAATTGGGTCAATTTGAGCAGTCGTATAAGATTAGTGAAACTGATGTAAGTGGCTCTCAAGAAGTTGAGAATATGATTACAAATGATTTACTTCACAACGCTATAAAGCGCTTTGTTGAAATGCGTCAGGATTGGGAAAATGGATTTAAGAAAAAAAACGAAAAATGAAATATTTAGTATCAAGTATTGTAATGGTTACTGTGTTGGCGGCTTGTGGATCGAAAGATGAAAAGAAAGCAGAGTCGCAGCCTTTGACAAATATTGAAGTAAAAAGCGTTGGAGAGCTAACAATTGGTTACTATGACCTAGAAAAAATCCCAACTGAATTCGTGTTTTATAAAGAAACACAAATGAAGCTTGAATCTGAGGGAGCCGCCCTTGAAAAAGAATTGTTACGATGGCAGGAGGAAGGGACAAGAGCTCAAAATCAACTGCAACAGGGAGCACAAGCGCAAACGCTAACGGATAACCAGATGATTGCCCTTCAGAATAAGATAAGAAATTGTGAGATGAAAATTATGCAAATACAAAGGGACAAATTAGAACCTTTTCAGCAAAAGAGTTATGAATTAAATCAAGTTCTCGCTAATAAAATAGATGCTTATGGAAGAGTCTTTAGTCAGGAAAATGGATTGAAATTGTTTCTTTCCTATCAAATAGGTGGAGGTGTTACATTTATTGATTCAACGTTTAATATGACAAATCAGTTCATCGCCTTTATGAATGCGAGAGAAAAAGAACTTAACAACGACTAAGAATGCTTGTTGCACAACAGAAAAAGAGAGAGAATATCGCCGAGTACATCTTGTACATGTATCAAATAGAAGACATAATTCGTGCATTTGAATTTGATCTTGACGCAATTCTTGAAAACTTTGTGAAGCCACAACTTCCTGATGCTTCATTCATGAGTCAACACCGTGAGTGGTATACTGATTTAATGCGGCAAATGAAAGCGCAGAACATTGTGAAATCAGGACATCTCAATGATACTCAAGAAATACTTGTTGAATTGTCTTATTTGCACAATACGCTTTTAAATATGACTAAAGACGAGAAATATTTAGCTGTATTTGAGGCTGCTACGCCCTTTATTGATGAATTAAAATCCAAGTCAGATTTAAAGGATAAAAACCACATTGAAATTGCATTTCATGGGATGTATATGAAGCTTCTACTCAAGCTTCAAAAAAAGGAAATTAGTCCTGAAACAGAAGAAGCTTTTGATGCAATGCGCGTAATGTTGGCTTATTTAAGTCGCGGTTACCACAAGATGAAGTCTGGAGATCTCGATTTTCTTCAGAACTAGAATATTTTACCTGGGTTGAGAATTCCATTCGGATCAAAGCTTACTTTAATAGCTCGCATGAGCTCGAGAGAAGTTGCATCAAATGGAATGTCCATATATTGTTTTTGAACCAAACCAATTCCATGTTCACCAGACAATGTTCCGCCAAGTTTGACAACTTCTTGAAATAGTTCACGAATCGCCTTTGGAAGTTCGTTCTTCCATTGGTCCTCACTTAAATTTCCTTTTAAAATATTGATATGTAGGTTGCCATCTCCTGCATGACCATAGCAGATAGATTTGAATTCGTATTTGTTTCCAATGCGCTTTACATGTTCCAGAAGCTTCGGAAGTTCATAGCGTGGTACGACTGTGTCTTCTTCTTTATAAACTGAACTTGCCTTAACTGCTTCACCAACAGACCGTCGAAGCTTCCACAACTGGTCTTTTTGGGCCTGAGATTCAGCGAATAAAATTTCATCTGTATCAAAGGACTCAAGTACATTCATAATTTGAGTACATTCTTCCATAAGTTGCTCTGCGTTGAATCCATCAATCTCGATAAGAAGGTGAGCAGCATGATTATCTTTGATCGGAAAAGGGCTTTCCCCTAGAAATTTTTGGGTCAATAGAATTGCATCCCTCTCCATGAATTCAAGACCACTGGGTGTAATTCCATGTTGAAACAATGCTGCGACAGATTTACATGCATCCGTTGCATCAAAATACGGGACGAGTAATAGAAAGTCATGTGTGGGGTGGGGAATTAGTTTTAGAATTATTTTTGTGATGATTCCCAGGGTCCCCTCAGACCCAACAATGAGTTGTGTTAGGTTATATCCTGTCGCATTTTTTAAAACGTTCGCACCTGTCCAGATAATTTTACCTGTCGGCAATACAACCTCAAGATTGAGTACATATTCACTTGTAACGCCATATTTAACAGCTTTTGGTCCGCCTGAGTTTTCGGCCACATTACCGCCAATAAAGCAACTTCCTTTGCTGGCTGGATCTGGAGGATAAAACAACCCTTTTTCTTTGACGGCATCTTGAAGTACTTGAGTAATTACTCCAGGTTCAGTTGTGACTTGATGGTTGTTTTCATCAATTGAAAGTATTTTATTGAATTTCTCCATTGACAAAACAACCCCATTCAAACAAGGGATTGCCCCTCCACTAAGGCCTGTTCTTGCACCACTTGGCGTAACTGGTAATTCATGTGTATTGCAATAGCTTAGAATTTGAGAAATTTCTAGAACACAATTCGGTTTTAAAACGACTCCTGGAAGAATAGAAATGTCTTCAGTCTCGTCATGACTGTACTTGAGTAAATCTGATTTTGTCAACGAACAACGATCACCAAGTAATTTGTTAAAGAATGATATGTGTTCTGGTTGCATTTCGCTTGTTCTATTCGTTGCTTATGTTTTTTCGGCAGTGGAAAATAAGATTTTAGTTTGATTTGATTTCAAATTCTGTTCTTCTATTTTCTTGTCGTCCGAATTTTGTTGCGTTTGAAGCCATTGGTTTGGAGGATCCATAGCCTTTGGCTGTTAGTCGTCCTGTATCAATTCCTTTACCTTTTAAATAATTTACTACCGCTTGCGCTCTATCTTGTGAGAGTTTTTCATTGATTGTGGCTGAACCCGTATTATCAGTATGTCCTGAAATCTCAATTTGGAGTGTCGGTACATCCGTTAAGAGTTTTACCAATCGATTGAGTTCAGTATTCGATGCTTCTCCAAGTACAGACTTTCCGCTATCAAAAAAAATGTTTCTCAAAGTTATTGAGCTTCCTATTGTAATGTTTTTTAATTCAATAATTTTATTGACAAGGTTATCTGTTGTGCCATTTGGAATGTCAAAATTTTCTGAGTGGAATAGGTATCCTTCTGTTTTAACCGCAATTCCATAGTTTTTACCAGACGATAATGTAATTATAAACTTTCCAGTTGCACTGTTGGTCGTGAGCGTTTTTATTAGCTGTCCAGTTGTATTGTCAGTAATCTCAATTTCAGCTTCGATTGCTTCTTTTGTGAGCGCATCGATTGTTTTTCCTTTGAACACAGTGAAAGATTTTTTTTTCACTTCTACTTCTTCTTCAATAGCATTGTCTTTAATTGGTGTTACAACAGATGCCAGTAAGTAGTTTTCAGACTCCATGATTGGTGTTTTGGGAGCGCCAAAGAATGTCGCTTTATAAATATCAAATCCTCCTTTACCACCTGCTCTATTTGAAGCAATATATGCGAACTTTCCGTTTGCCGTAGGAGAGAAAAAAAAGTCATCATATGGTGTATTGATGGGATATCCCATGTTTACAGGTTTCGACCAATTTCCTTTACTTCCTTTCGAGACAAAGATATCGTAGCCACCATAAGAGCCCTCTCCTTGGGAAGCAATGTACATGGTTTCTCCATTTATCGCAACGTATATTGGGCCATCATTGAACCGACTGTTCACTGACGAAATCATTTGTGCTGCACCAAAATTTTGTTTGGATTTACTCTGCATACTGCTGAACATGATATCATATCCATTCGAACGGTTGGCATTGTCTCTGGCAAAATAAATACTCCAGCCGTCAGAGCTGTAAGCTGCGTGAATATCATTCGATCGCGGTGATGAGATGTTGAAATGCATCCGTTTTGTTGACGTCCATTTGATTCCTTTCAAAACGGACTCATAGATGTCAAATCCATCTCCATCATCACGGTGTAATAGTAGTTTGGTGCCGTCGTAGCTGAGATTATCGGAAATATCATCAAATTCTGTATTCACACTTCCAAGTAATGCTTTGGGTTCCATCCATTTCCCCGACCGTGTTGATGAGGAGTAAATGTCATTATCGAAGCTTCCAGCATTGTTTGGCTCGTGTCCATTTGGACGATCTGAAGTGAAAATAATTTCACTGCCATCCGTTGAAATGGACGGGGCAAAATCATTGTATTCAGTATTCAACGAACTGACATTATCTACCCACGCTCGAATGGGTTCGGCAATGCCTGCTTTTGCTATTTTACACTCTTTTTTACGCTTTGTTACGAACTTGCTAAAATTATCTGCTTTTCTGTAGTTCTCACTGAAGGCTTCATATGATTTTATGGCTTCGACAAACTGCCTATTTAGTTGTAATGCATAGCCGTAATAAAACATTAAAAACGGGTCGCACTCTGGATCGAGCTTGTGGGCATTTAATAGATATTCAATGCCTTGGTGGCTATATGGAGAATTGAGATAACAAACGCCTATTTTAAAGTTCAAATGAGCATTATTCGGATTGAGCTTTTGTGCTATTTTATATTCTTTTAACGCAAGTTCGTAGTTTAATTCTGGAGATTTGACCAAAAAAACTGCCTCATTTGCAATCTCAAAAAAATCGTCGCCCTTTTTTATAGCCTCAATCGCTCTTTTGAGTTCTTCTTTTTTATCCTTAAAATTCGCTGTTCTAAATGCAATATTTTGAGCAATTGTGCAGTAGCTGAGTACAAAAAATGACAGTGAAATGATATGTTTAATCATGATGTTCTAGTTTAATTTCCGCAGTTTTCAGAGTGATATTTCCTACCTAATTCAGCACCAAGTTCTCTAGCTTTGAACCAATCCTCACATGCACCATTCATATTTCTAAGCATTTCTTTTGCCATTCCTCTATTTACATAAGCCGAAGCATTTTGCTTGTTTAATTTGATTGCTAGGTCTGCATATTTTACTGCTTCTTCGTAGGCTTCTTTTTGAAAGTATATTCCACTGATGTTCGAAGCTGCTGGAGAATAATCAGATTGGATGGCAAGGGCTTTTTCGAAGTCTTTTATGGCATCGTCAAGCCGCTTTTGATGCATTTGAACAATACCTCTATTGTTGTAGGCCAGGTGAAAATTCGGATCGACTGAAATCGCACGATTGAATGCAGCCATTGCTCCGGGATAATCTTTCATTTTGGTTTTAGTTGTTCCAATATTGTTCAATACGAAAGCCAATTTGGGGTTTTTTCGCACAACTGTTTCGTAGTCGGCAAGTGCTTTGGCATAGCTTTCATTCATGCGATATGCGGAACCTCGATCGTTGTACGCATTGATGTTTTCATCATCCAATAATAGACATTGTGTGAAATATTGAATCGCTCCGTTGTAGTCTTTTTGTAAAAACCGTAAAGTACCAAAATTATAAAATGCATTGGGGTTATTTTTATCAAGCACAATTGCATTTTGGTAATCCTTCTCTGCATTCAGATAGTCATCTAGGCCTTGATAGGATCTGCCGCGTTGGAAATAGGCTTTTGAGTAGCTAGGGTATGTTTTGATTAATTGTGACAATGTCACAACACCATCTGAAAATTTTTCAGATTCATTTTCAGCAACCCCTTTATTGTAGTATGCAGCTGTAAAACTGGGGTCCAAGTCAATGGACTTTTTAAACTCTTTGATGGCTTGTGAATATTTTTTTAAGCCAAATAATTCAATTCCTCTATTGTAAGCTTCCTGGCTGTTGGCTATTGATTCATTTTCCAGATTCAATTCAGTTATTGAATCCCGATAAGCTATTTCTTCAGGTGTTAAATCGTCCAATTGAGAGGACAAATCGGAGCTGATTCCTAGAAATAGCAGGGCAATAATTGTTTTTGTTGTTTTCAAGTTAATCGAGTTTAGATTCAACGGTCATCCAAATTACAAACTTTGTACCGAAGTGAGAGAAGAAGTTATTAACAAGTCTAAGATTTATTAACTTTGAGCACATAATCAAAGAAAATGGCAAAAGAAGTATTTATAGTTGATGGGATCCGAACTCCCATTGGAAATTTTGGAGGAACACTCGGAGCAGTCCGTGCAGATGACCTTGGTGCCATTGTAATTAAGGAGCTTTTGAAAAGAAATGCAGGGATCGATCCCATGTTGATCGAGGATGTTATTTTGGGCTGTGCAAATCAGGCGGGTGAAGACAATAGAAATGTTGCGCGAATGAGTGCTTTGCTGGCAGGATTGCCATGGCAATCTGGGGGAGAAACTGTAAATCGTTTATGTGCCTCTGGAATGGCTGCTACCATTAATGCCTCACGAGCAATTAAAGATGGAGCCGGTGATATCTATATTACTGGTGGAGTTGAAAATATGACGAGAGGTCCCTGGGTAATATCTAAGGTTTCCAAAGCATTCGGCAGAGATGCTAAAATGTACGATACTTCTTTTGGATGGAGATTTATTAATCCGAAAATGGAGGAATTATACGGTACTGATGGAATGGGGGTAACCGCTGAAAATCTTGTTGAAAAGTATGGTATTGAGCGTGAAGCTCAAGATCAATTTTCTTTGTGGTCTCAGCAAAAAGCGACGCAAGCGACTGCCTCTGGACGGCTAGCTGAAGAGATTGTACCCGTAATTATCAAGCAGCGGAAGAATGATGATATTGTATTTGGTCATGATGAATTTGTTCGTTCCAATTCTACCATAGAAGGATTGAGTGGTTTGCCTCCAGCATTTAAAAAAGAAGGATCAGTAACTGCCGGAAACTCCTCTGGGTTGAATGATGGGGCTGCGGCATTGTTGGTTGCCTCTGGAGACGCTGTAGCAAATCATGGAATGAAGCCGCTTGCTCGAATTGTAGGAGCAGCAGTAGCAGGTGTTGAGCCCCGAATCATGGGTATTGGACCCGTTTATGCAACTCAAAAGGTCTTGAAGCGAACAGGTCTCACTATAGATCAGATGGATATTTTAGAATTGAATGAAGCATTTGCGGCTCAGGTTCTCGCATGTACACGAGCGCTTGGTTTGAAAGACAATGACCCACGGATCAACCCCAATGGAGGAGCAATTGCCCTTGGACATCCATTAGGTGTTACGGGAGCAAGAATTCTTCATAGTGCAGCAGTTGAACTCCAAAAGTCGAATAAAAGATATGCTCTTGTAGCCATGTGTATAGGTGTTGGGCAAGGGTATGCTACAATTTTAGAGAGAGCATAAGCTAACCAAAATGAATTATTAAACGTCTAAATAATATGCAGCGACTTTGTACTTTATTATTTTTGGGAAGTCTCCTTATTGGGTGCAAAAAACAATCCACAGTTTGGGAAACAAGATGGAATGCTCCTGTGATAAATGATACGCTATCATTGGTCAATTGGGAGAATGATTCTACTATTCTTGAGACAGTTTCGGGATTTTATGAATTGGATTTGAAACGGACATTATTTGAATTTGATGTTAGCGATGTAGTTTCGATACCGGATACTATAATCCTTGAGACTTTTGATAACGGACCTTTCTTTGATAATATTCCGATTGCTCCCGGGTCCAGTATTCTTCAAGGTGTGCAAACAGATGAGCATGAAATGATGTTAGAGGACCTACAACTGAAAAGAATAATTTTAGACCGAGGAATTATCGATTTGGAAATTGAAAACCCTCTTGGGACCAAAGCATTTTTTGATTTAGAGTTGCCAGGTTTCTCGAGAGATGGCGCACCATTGAATGTTGTTTATGAGATACCTGCCGGAAGCGTCGCCCAACCGGGTGTATTGTTGACAGTGATAGATCTCTCTGGCTATGCGGTTGATCTCACCGGACTTTCAGGAAGTGAAAACAATAAGTTTATTTCAAAGATTGATGTACAAGCAGATCCAAATGGACCGACTGTCGATTTTGGAAATGAACACATTATTACTGTTTCAGCCGGATTTAAAAATATTAATGTAAGTTATGCGAGAGGTTTTTTCGGAAGCCGTTCGATCTCAGATTCAACAAGTATCGATTTATCTGAATTAAATGTATACCAAAGTGGATTGATTGATCTACCTGCATTATCATTAGCTTTTGAGATTGAAAATGGCATTAAAGTTGGAGCTCAAGGAATGCTTAACAGCGTTATTAATACAAATGCTTTAGGCTCGAGTGTTGCTTTAACCGGTGGCGCAATGGGCAATTCCTTTAATGTTGACCCTGCCATGGGCTCCTGGAATACCTTGACTCCATCATTTAATGAATTGGAATTTACAAGTTTGAATAGTTCTATTGAATCTTATTTTGAAAATTTAGGCTCTAGGCACACAGTGAATTATAATTTGAATTTAAATCCATGGGGCAATACTTCAGGAAGCTGGGATGAAATTTTTCCAAATAGCAGACTTAAAGTAAAACTACATGCGAATATGCCACTTGCGATTGGATTGGATAACTTAACATTAAGGGATACGTTTGATGTGAATTTGAATCAAGATGCAAATAAAAGCAAGATTATTTCAGGGAGTCTTATCTTGAATACTGACAATGCATTCCCATTTTCTGCTGATGTTACTTTGGTGCTTTTAGATGAGAACAATATCCCTATACATACGGTGAATGGCACCGATCGAATTGAAGCTTCTCAGAATGGATCATTCAACAATCAACACAACTGCAATATCGCAAGTTCATTGGTTGAATTTGTTCTAACAGATGAAATTGTAGCTGAGATCGAAAAAGTTGAAAAAATTGTCGTTCATGCAACATTTAATAGTGAAAATCCATCTTCGGGGCTTAATGAGCAGATGCTTATTCCTGCCGATGCATTTTTGAGTATAAAATTGAAAACTCAATTTAAAGCTGAAAATAGATTCTAAATGGGTAATTTTTTAACTTTTGTAATTGTCTTTTTTTCGTTCACTTTTTCATGGGCGCAAATTACAATAGAGTCCTATGACACTGTTGAATTCAATCAAGAATTGATAGTTACAGGTGGATTTGACTACAGTTCCAGTTCAATTGAGAAAGATATTATGTCGAAATTCTACAGAGGTGGAGTTATCAATAATTCGATGAAGGAACGATCGTTAAATAAACATGAAAATGTAAATCGCATCGGTTTGGATGTAGGAGCAGAGGTTTTCTACCGCAATTTCACAACACCTTATCTTTCGGCAAAAAACTTAGGTGTACAAATTCAATTTGGAGCCTATAATTTTGGTGGAATTTTGTATTCAGACGATTTATTTGGTTTGGCATTTTATGGGAATGAAATGTACCTTGGAGATACTATTGATTTTTCCGGAACAAATGTGAGTTTTACGTCGTTTCAAAAAGTTGGATTTGGACTGATTAATGCAACCACGAAGTCCAGTTTGAGCTTAAATGTCTATAATATTAGTAATCGCGTAATAGGGGGTTTTAGGGGATGTTCTTTGTCTCAATCAACAGATGGGATGAATGTCAATCTAACCATGGATGGATTTTTCGAATTGAGGCAATCAACAAAATTCTCTCAAGGTCTCGGTGTTGGATTGGACTTAGACTATCGGTTCAGTCTACCTTGGTACAAGAACAGAGCGGCACATATTCAATTTTTAGCCAAAAATGTAGGAGTAGGTTTCATGACCGAACCTCAAAGAAGATATAGGATGGATACAACGATTGAGTATTCAGGATTTCGTTTCGACCAGATCATCGGAGACAATGCGATACTCTCTGCAGAGAGCGCTATTTTGTTGGATTCTCTCGGAATAGAATCGACGGATGTAAAATCTGTATTTATGCTGCCGGGCTTTATTCAGGTAGGAAAGATGATTGATGAGAACAGTCAATTTAAAGTACAGACATTTTTTGGCGCGCGAATTTATCCATCGTTAATTTACAATCCATTTATCTATGGGGGTATAGATTTCAAGCCTTTCGATTGGTTACATGCTGGAGCAAGCGCGTCCTTTGGAGGATTTGCTGGATTTAAAACTGGCCTGTATGTCAACCTTAATTGGAATAAAATTCAAGCTGGTTTCGGAACAGACAACATAGTTGGCCTGGTGCATAAATCGGGCAATGGAGAATCATTTTTTATTCGATTGAAATGCAGATTATAGTTAAAATAGCAGTTGCTGTCATCTTTCCAATTTCTTTGTTTGGGCAGATTAATTTTTTGAGACACTACTCGGACAGTGGGAGTGATTTTGGACATGGAGTTGTTCAATTGGAAGACAGTAGCTACATTATTTGTGGAGCCTCAAGTAGTTTTAAAAACGGTCCCTCTCAGGGTTTTCTAATGAAAGTTGACAGCTTAGGAAATTACATTTGGTCACACAATTATGGAGGGTTTGAGTCAGAGTCTTTAAAACGTGTTATGTACGTTCCAAATTCTGGATTTTATGCTGCGGGATTTTCAAACTCCACTGGTGTTGGGGCCTATGATCTATACCTTGTGAAGACTGATGTGAATGGTGTTTTAGAATGGGAGAGAACCTATGGGAGTCCTGGTTGGGATCGCATAAATGATGCAGTTTTGGCAAGGGACACCGGTGTTGTAATGGTTGGTGAAACCAATTCGAATCTGACCACTGGACAAGATATTTATATTGTTCGGACAAATAAAATGGGTGATACATTGTGGACGAAAACAATAGGTGGGGCAGGTCCAGATGTTGCTACTTCGATTGTACCTTTTCAAGATTCATTGTTCTTGGTAGCTGGAGACAGCTATTTCTTGGATTCACTAAGTTCTAAACCTATGTATGTATTGCTACATGAAGATGGAACGGTAATCGATCAGCGGTTTTTGACTTCGTTAAACGGCACTTGGAAAATTAATGATATCACAATAATTAATAATCAGGTTCAGGGTATTGGCTCTTTCCAAGATACTGTTGGCTCTTCATGGGAGATTGCCCATTTCTCACTAAGCCTTAGTTCATCCTCAATTCAAAGTCCAGCACAATACCATGGTTCTAATGATGGTGACTTGTATGGACGGCATATGACTGTATACAGAGATACCACAAGACGCTATTTGACGTATGAACATCACAATCATCCCAACGCTTATGAATTTGGTGTCGATTTAATGATTTCAAGATACAGCTGGTACCTGTCGTTTGAGTTACAAGTGGCATCAATTGCGACGTATTACAATGATCTCAGCGGTCAAGTAATTCCAACGAGTGATGGTGGGGCGTTAGTTGTCGGCTCACGTGAGGGGATTGGAATAGGTGGCGGATCCGTTTTCTTGAATAAAATTGGACCTGGTGAAGTTTATCCGACAGTGGAGGGAGTGACTTCATATTCTCAATTGGTAAAGATAAATGAACTGAGTTCATTGATTGATGCCCGGATTTATCCGAATCCAGCTTCTAAGTCTTTTATTGTAGATATTGAGGACAACGGCAATTACGATATTCAATTACTCAATTCAATTGGACAGATTGTTTCATCGGCTTCTGTTACAGGGACTCAAGCAATTGATATTTCTCGTTTGAGTGCTGGTATATATACAGTGCTAATTCTCCGAGATTCCGTCGGAGCCGGAGTTTACCGATTGGTAATTCAACAGTAAACTTTCATTCTGGTTTACCACTCAAAGGCCTTGTCAGAAAACCATTGGCCTTGAAGTCGCATTGTTTGTTCGATCACATCTCGCACGCAATGATGACCTCCATTGTAAGGAGATTGATAGTCACTAATTTCTTTTATCTCTACAGCCGCATCCTGAGGGCATGCGGAAACACCTACCATTCTCATTACGTTGTAGTCGGGTATATCATCACCCATATACAGGGCTTGTTCATTTGTGAAGTCGTATTTTTGTTGCAGTTGCTTGTATACTTCGACTTTGTTGCTTGATTTCAAACACACCTCTGTTGCTCCAAGGTTTAAGAGTCGTGTTTTTACAGCAGTAGAGTGCCCACCAGTGATTATTAATACTCTATATCCCATTTTCGCAGCAAACTGAAGTGCGTAGCCATCTCGAGAATTCAATGTTCTAACAATATCATCACTATGCAAAAGCACTTGTCCGTCAGTAAGTACTCCATCAACATCAAAAATAAATGTTGTTATTGCGTGGAGCTTTTCTTTATAACTTGTCATTTTAAGTATGTTTTGATGATACTCTCAGTAAGAACCTCATAGATTTTTTTTGTTTCTCCTGTAAGTGCCTCGGTTTGAGTTTGAATTGTTTGTTTATCGCCTCGCCTCGCTGGTCCTGTTTGCACTTCACTAGGAGCATTGGACTTTATTTTTTCAATCGTTTCAAAAAGTAAGGGCATCAGATGATCAAAGTTTACATTATTGTCATCTGCATATGCTTTCGCATGATATAAAATATGGTTTACGAAGTTATTCACAAATACAGCCGTTAAATGTATTTTTGAGCGTTCTTCAGAGGTTGCAATAGAAACATTTGAACTTATTTTTTTTGCCAATTCAACAAGTTGATTACAAAATTCCTTTGAATTTGCCTCGATGAAAAAAGGGACGTCACTGAGAATTGTTTCCCTCTCTTTGGTAAGCGTTTGAAGCGGATAAAAGACACCGATTTGCGCCCTCTTTGGCAAAGTCTCGATAGATACAGATCCTGAGGTATAGGCGACTGGAATTGCCGGATTGATTTCTTTTAATACGATCGGAATGAGATCATCAGAAACGCAGACAACCGTGAGTTGACTTTCCGGTAGTTCGTCAATTCTACATGCTGTAGCGCCAATGGAATCAGCAAGTGTTGAACTCGATTCAATAGTTCGACTTGAGATGTGTGAAATACTTACGTTTGAAGCATTAAAGGCAGATGCGAGTCGAGTAGCAACATTTCCTGCCCCAACTATAGATATCGCGGTATTCAATTTAATCACAACTTAAAGGTAATGAATTCTAAGTCTTAAAATAAAGTTTAGCGCAATTGGAGCATAAACAGTAATTCCTGTATTAATGAAGTCTAAGTACTTGATCTATGCCTCGGTTTGCAGACGAATTTGATATTTTTATGAAAAATGAGAAGCAGTTATTTTCCGTGGCAATGCTTGAACTTTTTTCCGCTTCCGCAAGGACAAGGGTCATTTCGCCCGACTTTCTTCTGAGCTAAAATTGGTCGCTGTTTTATCGGCGCTCTGTTTCCTCCTGAGTTTCGAATGGCTTCATCAAACCCTTCTCTTCCAGTATTCTGTTGTGTTTGAGTGTTTGATGCTTTTGATCCGCCATAGTTGTTTTGTGTATCAATTTGTTTGTTGGTACTTTGGATTTCATCAACTTCCGGAATGTCTAATTTTGTGAGTAGCTCAATTGTCTCAGAGTTCAAGCGAGCCAGCATTGATTTGAAAAGCTCAAAGGATTCTAATTTATAAACCAAAAGTGGATCTTTTTGCTCATATTGAGCATGGCTAACTGCAGATCGTAGGTCATCCATTTCTCTCAAGTGTTCTTTCCACTCGTTATCGATCATGCTAAGCGTGATATTTTTTTCAAATGACTTTGCAATAATTGAACCTTCAGAATTGTATGCTTCCTCTAAGTTGATCACGAGTTTCACCTCTTTCTTGCCATCGGTCAATGGAAATACAATGTTCTTGTATTTGTCGGCCATGGTCTCGTGTACATGCTTGATTTGTGGCATTGCCTTTCTTGCAATTTTCTCATTTTTCCGATCGTATTGAGCACGAAGATCTTCATATACTTTGTTGATCAACGTATTGTCATCAATGCTTGTGTATTCATCCTCGCCAATTGGAGATTGAACACCAACAACACGCAGTAACTCCATCTCAAAATCTTCGTATTGATCTTTTGAGTAGTTCAAAACGATCGATTCACTTACATCGAAGAGCATATTGTCGATATCAATATCCAATCGATCACCAAATAAGGCATTTTTACGTTTTCGATAAATTGCCTTACGTTGTGCATTCATTACATCATCATATTCCAGCAATCGCTTCCGCATTCCGAACATGTTTTCCTCTACTTTCTTTTGTGCACGCTCAATTGATTTTGAAACCATTCCATGCGTAATTACTTCTCCTTCTTTTAATCCTAGACGATCCATTAATTTTGCGATGCGTTCAGATCCAAATTTTCGCATTAACCCATCTTCGAGAGAGACGAAGAATTGAGATGATCCAGGATCTCCTTGTCGTCCTGCACGTCCTCTTAACTGTCGATCAACGCGCCTTGAGTCATGTCTCTCAGTTCCAATAATTGCAAGACCACCAGCCTCTCTTACTCCTTCTCCAAGTTTGATGTCCGTACCACGACCCGCCATATTTGTCGCTATTGTCACAGCTCCAGGTTTACCTGCACCTGCGACTATTTCTGCTTCTCGCTGGTGTTGTTTTGCATTGAGTACTTCATGTTTTATACCTTTCATTTGAAGCATTCGACTCAACAACTCTGAAATTTCAACTGTTGTTGTACCAACTAGCACCGGGCGTTTTGCTTCAATGAGCTTTTGAACTTCTTCGATCACAGCGTTGAATTTTTCTCGCGCTGTTTTGTAGACCAAATCATTTTGGTCCTTTCTAGCAATTGGTCGGTTGGTTGGAATTACGATTACATCGAGGTTGTATATGTCCCAAAATTCTTTTGCTTCAGTTTCTGCAGTTCCTGTCATTCCGGATAGTTTATGGTACATCCGGAAGTAATTTTGCAATGTTATTGTTGCATAGGTTTGAGTGGCGGCTTCAACTTTAACGTCTTCTTTTGCTTCAATTGCTTGATGAAGTCCGTCAGAATAACGGCGGCCTTCCATTATTCTACCTGTTTGCTCATCAACAATTTTGACTTTTCCGTCCATGATTACATATTCAACTTCTTTTTCGAACAATGAATATGCTTTTAGTAATTGGTTTACTGAATGAATTCGTTCCGATTTTATACTGTAGTCGCGAATTAAGGCATCTTTTTGTGCCAAGAAATCATCTTTAGATAGATTGGCGCTTTTGAGTTTTGCAATTTCAGATCCGATGTCGGGCATTATGAAGAACTCTCGGTCTTCATCTCCAGATAATAAATCGATTCCTTTTCCAGTGAGTTCTATGGTGTTGTTTTTTTCGTCAATCACAAAATAAAGTTCCTTGTCGATCTTCTTCATGTGCTTTCCTTGTTCTTGCATGTAGAAGTTCTCCGTCTTTTGCAATTGTGCCTTGATTCCAGGCTCTGATAAATATTTAATCAGTGCTTTGTTGCGCGGCATTCCTCTGTGCGCCCGAAGTAATGCTTTACCGCCTTCTTCTAGGCTGTCTTTTGGATCTTGACCTGGTACGGTTTGACCATTAAGAACAACCAATAGTTTTTTTGCATCAGCAAGGCATTGGGTTACGAATTTCTTTTGAACCCCCACAATGTTCTCAACGCGAGGTTTCAATTGATAAAACTCGTGTTCGTCTCCACGTGGCGTGGGCCCTGAAATAATTAGTGGTGTTCTCGCATCATCGATTAGAACTGAATCGACTTCATCAATAATTGCATAGTGATGTTTTTGCTGTACAAGATCATTTGGGCTCCCTGCCATATTGTCACGGAGATAGTCAAAGCCAAATTCATTATTGGTGCCAAAAATGATATCTGAGAGATACGCTTTTTTTCTGGCTTCAGAATTCGGCTGATGCTTGTCGATGCAATCGACGGATAAACCATGGAATTGATAGAGTGGTCCCATCCATTCGGAGTCACGTTTTGCTAAATAGTCGTTTACCGTAACAACGTGGACACCTTTCCCTGAGAGTGCATTGAGATAGACAGGAAGTGTGGCTACCAATGTTTTTCCTTCACCGGTTTGCATTTCTGCTATGTTTCCGTTGTGAAGCACTCCTCCTCCCATGAGCTGGACGTCATAGTGGATCATGTTCCATTCGACTGCCGCGCCAGCAGCTGCCCACTGACCATCCCAGATTGCTTTGCCGTTCTGAATGCGTATTCCATCTTTTTGAGATGCTAACTCAATATCAAAGTCTTGAGCTGTTACTTCTAATTTTCCATTTTCTGCCCAACGTCTTGCTGTTTCTTTTACAACAGCAAATGCTTCTGGTCTTATCGTTTCAAGAATTTCCTCAATTTTTTCATCGATTGTCCCCGTCATTTTATCGATATCTTCAAAAATGGCCTCTTTTTCATGAATTGGTGTTGAAAGGTCATTGGCTTTTTCATTCAGCTGTTTGAGTTCGTCTTCCAGCTCTTGTGTGCCTTGGATAACGAGTTCTTGAAAACCTTTTGTTTTGGCACGGAGTTCATCATCTGTTATATTCTGCAAGGATTGAAGAGCAGCATTTGCCTGATCGATTGACGGTTGATAGGCTTTTCTGTCTTTAGATGACTTATCGCCGAAAAATGTCTTTAGTAAATTTGAAACCATATTGATATAAAAAATCGAAGTTGTAAAAATAATAAATTCCCCGCCCTTATTGTCTGTTAATTTGCAATTTTAGAGGTAGGTGTCATAAATTATTCCATCTTCTGCATTTCTGACAAATTGTCTGCTACAATTGTTAACAAAAATCAATCATTTATTGAATTGAGATCGACTATTTCGCATTATCTTTGACCCATGCATGAAAAGATTTTAATTCTAGACTTTGGCTCTCAATATACTCAATTGATAGCCAGGCGAGTACGTGAGCTTAATATTTATTGTGAGATTCATCCATGGAATAAATGTCCAGAAATTTCAAAAGAGTGGATGGGAGTTGTCCTTTCAGGTAGTCCATTTTCAGTTCGAGATGCATCCTCACCCAGACCTGACTTGTCAGAAATAAAAGGAAGTATTCCTTTGCTCGGTGTTTGTTTTGGTGCGCAGTATTTAGCACATAATTTCGGAGGAGAAGTTGCACCTTCATCTACCCGAGAGTATGGTCGTGCAAATTTGGCTTTTGTTGAATCAAGAAACATACTTATGAAAGGTATTGCAAAAAATTCACAGGTATGGATGTCACATGCTGATACGATTAAAAAACTTCCAGCAAATTTTATTGTTACAGCGAGCACAGCGGATGTTGAATTTGCCGGATATCAAATCGAAGGCGAACAAACATTTGGAATTCAATTTCACCCAGAGGTTTATCATTCACTTGAGGGAACGTTATTGCTGAAGAATTTTCTTGTTGACGTCTGCGGCTGTTCTCAAGATTGGACGCCGGATTCTTTTGTTGATGAAACAGTTGCAAAGCTTCAAGAGGAAATAGGGCGCGATAAGGTAATACTTGGTCTTTCGGGAGGTGTTGATTCCTCGGTGGCTGCAGTTTTATTGCACAAAGCGATTGGTGAAAACTTACATTGTATTTTCGTTGATAATGGGCTTTTGAGGAAAGATGAATTTGAATCCGTCTTGCTTTCTTATCAAGGAATGGGGCTGAATGTCAAAGGTGTTAATGCAAGCGATAAGTTTTATTATGAATTGTCAGGTTTGACAGACCCTGAAGCAAAACGAAAGGCGATAGGGAAGGTGTTCATTGACGTTTTTGACGAAGAATCTAAATTGGTGCAAGATGCCAAGTGGCTTGGTCAAGGAACAATTTATCCGGATGTCATTGAATCTGTTTCAGTATCAGGAGGACCAAGTCAAACAATTAAGTCGCATCATAATGTTGGTGGTTTACCAGATTATATGAAGTTGAAGGTCGTTGAACCTTTAAAATTGCTTTTTAAAGATGAGGTAAGAAGGATTGGTCGTTCACTGAAAATAGATCAGAACATTCTTGGGCGGCATCCATTCCCTGGTCCAGGTCTTGGTATTCGGATACTTGGAGATGTCACACCTGAAAAGGTTGCAATTTTGCAAGAAGTAGATCACATCTTTATTTCAAGTCTTAAAGAAGAGGGATTGTACGATGATGTTTGGCAGGCCGGCGCTATATTTTTGCCAATTCAGTCTGTTGGTGTAATGGGAGATGAACGAACATATGAAAATGCTGTTGCGCTGAGGGCGGTAACATCTACTGATGGGATGACGGCTGATTGGTGTCATTTACCATATGAGTTTTTAGCGAAAGTGTCGAATAAAATAATTAACGGTGTCAAGGGTATCAATAGAGTTACTTACGATATCAGTTCGAAGCCTCCTGCAACAATTGAGTGGGAGTAAAATGGAATGGCACACGAATTGTTAATTCAATACCGTAAATTTGAGATATGCGTAGACTTTTAGTTTTATTTGTTCTTCTTCATTCGTCTTTTTTGTGGGCTCAACCAGGTATTTCTCCTCAAAAAGAAGTGAATGGAGTAATGTTTTACGTTCATACGGTTGAGGATGGAAATTCACTTTGGGGACTGCAGCGGGTCTATGGTGTTGAAATAGAAGAAATTCTGAAGTTCAACCCTGGCTTGACTGAAGGGTTAAGTTTGGGGCAAGAAATTGTTATACCTGTTTCAGATTTTATTTCTCCACAAACTGTAACTGAAGAATATAAAGTTAAAAAAGGGGAGACTCTGTATGGATTATCACGGAAGTTTGACGTTTCACTTGATACTTTGATTGCACTTAATCCTGAATTAGTTGAAGGGTTAAAACGAGGACAAAAACTTAAAATTCCCAAGAAAAAAGCGAGTTCAGTTGCCTCAATAGTTTCTGAAACTGAAGAAATTCCCAATCCATTTGTTGCAGATACGATTCACAAAAGAAAAGATGCAGTGACTCTTGTTTTTAGCGACTCGATTGTATCGCATACAGTTCGAGATGGTGAGACATTGTATAGTATTTCGCGTAGATTTATGGTTCCAGTTGAAGCTGTTATAAAACAGAACAACTTAAACAGTTCACAGGTAAAAAAAGGTCAACAACTTAAGATAATAGTGAAACGTGAGCGGATTGAAATCGTTCCGATTAAGGCAGTTCCGAGTGCCGAAGATGTAACTCATTCTTCAGGAATTGAACTTAAAAACAGGTGTAAAATTGCCGTTTTATTGCCTTTTTTCTTGGAGATTGGTCCGGGCTATTCAAAAAATGTATCAGATTTAGCCACTCAATTCTACATGGGTGCAACAATGGCTATTGATAGTCTTGAAGCAATGGGTATGAGTGCTGATATTTATTTCTTTGATACGCGAAATGATACAAATGCGGTAAAATCACTTTTGGCAGGACCGAAGTTTGCTGGTGTGGATATGATTGTAGGGCCTTTCTTTCCTGCTTTGCAAAAAATTGTTGCTCGATATTGCTCAGCAAATGGAGTTAAGATGATCATACCTGTATCTTCAGATATGAGGCTTCTGGAAAATAACAAAACGATATATGCTTCTGTTCCATCTCAAATCACTTTGATTGAAGGGGTAGCTGATTATATTTTAAAAATGCACCAGGAGGATAAGGTAATTCTAGTAAAACCAACACTGAAAAGTGATTTGGTATTGTTTGATGCTTTTCGAAACCGGTTCAATCAAGAACGGAATCATTTGCCATCTTCGCCTAGTCTTGTTGAGACAACATTGGACCAGATGAAGTTGCAACTAACAACTTCTAACAAAAATGTGCTTGTCTTTCCTGTTCTTTCAAAGTCAAGTGCGATTGCTTTTATGGATCGATTGAACAACTCTTCATTTCGAGCAAAAAAAGGAGATATTACAGTCTTCGGAATGAAAGAATGGGTTGATTTTACAGAGATAAACAACTTGTATAAGAACAAATTCAATATGCATTTTGGAAGTTCCAATTTTGTCGATTATTATTCGGAACAGATGATTGAAATGAATCGAAAATTTCGAGCAAGCTATCAAACTGACATGTCCAAAATGGCCATACAAGCATACGATGTGTTTATGTTTTATTGTTCATCTTTTCTACCGATTCACGAGAGCTCAAAGTTGTTAATGAACAAATTCAGCATGGAATCTTCTGGTATTGATAATGGTTTCGAAAATAAAAATGTATTCATTGTTGAGCAAATAGAATATGAATTGTTTGACACCGAAAAATTAACAAATGAATAAAGAAGTTATCACTCATGGGTTTCGTCAATTACAAGATCGAATTTGCAAACGTTTGGAATCGATTGATGGACGTTCGTTATTTCACGAAGACCTATGGGATCGGAATGATGGAGGAGGGGGGAGAACCCGTGTCTTATCCAAAGGTGAAATAATTGAGAAGGGAGGAGTGAATTTTTCTGAAGTTTATGGCGATGTCACCGAATTGATGAGGCAAAATACTGAGATTAATGGTAATTCTTTTTACGCCACAGGAGTTTCAATCGTATTGCATCCAAATAGTCCACACCTTCCAATTATTCACATGAACGTCAGGTATTTTGAATTGGACAATGGGAAATACTGGTTCGGTGGAGGAATAGATCTTACACCCCACTATGTTGTTCCCAATCAAGCGCAGCAGTTTCATGCTGGATTAAAGTCGGTTTGTGACAAGTATAAGTCGGACTTTTATCCTAGATTCAAGGAATGGGCAGACAATTATTTTTTCTTACCGCATCGTGATGAGACGCGTGGAGTGGGTGGAATATTTTTTGACCATCTTAATGAGAGTGAAGGACTTTCAAAACAAGAAATTTTTAATTTTTGTGTTGAATTGGGGGATACATTCGCTGAATTGTACTCCTATCAGGTTGATAAGGGAGTTCAGTGTAAAGTGAATTCTGAACATATAGAATGGCGAAATCTGCGCCGTGGTCGTTATGTTGAGTTTAATCTTGTCAATGACCGAGGAACGAAATTTGGATTGATTTCTGGAGGTAGGACTGAGTCGATTTTAATGAGCCTGCCATCCATGGCCTCATGGGAGTATAATAAAGCGGTTTCGCCGGATAGTGATGAAGCAAAGACTCTGACTCATCTTAAAAAGAATGTAGACTGGCTGAACTATTCTTGAGTATTTCTCTGTGCTATTTAAAACCGGTGAATTTCCATTATTTTTAGAAATAAATAGGTTTCTTTTATAAATTTTGTCTTGCGAGGCAACCATTATTGTATTTTTACTGTATTATGTATGAATAATGGATGTCTCCCTGGTAAAATTGGCGATCATCCATAGGCTACAATATAAAGCTCTACTCAATGGTTGAATTTATAATTACGACACTGTCGATTTATGCAGTTCTGTGTTTCGCTGCAGCGTGCTCCACAAACCCCATTGCAACGCAGACTTTTTTTTCCGAGTCTTTGAGCCTACAAAAAATTCAAATTAAATTTTCTCACTTTATTCTGTACTTGTTTTCCGAAAGGAATATCAGGTATTGTTAATTGTTATAAATTAACTACTATGAGTATATTCAAACTACCTCTCTCCCTCTTTATTTTAGCATTATTTACAAATTTCACTGGTTTTACACAATGCGGTCCAACGGGTGTTTCTGCAAGTCCAAGTCCAGCACTGATTTGTGAAGGAGATTCAGAATTGATGACTTTCAGTGCAACAGGAACATGTTCGGCAAACTGGGAATTTCAAGTGCAAAATGGAGCTTCAATCGTTCAAGCTTGGAGTACAACTGCAACTTACACAGCAACGCCTTCAACAACAACTACATATACGGTTTATGTTCGATGCAGTGCGTGTATTGGTGATATTGATAGTACAGAGCTTGAGATCAATGTGATCGAGGAGCCGAGTGTTTCAGGAAGCTTAGTTGTTTGTTCAAACACATCAACTACTCTTACCGCAACAGGTTCTACCGGTGATTTGGCTTGGTGGGACGCTCCATCAGGAGGAACCCAACTTTCCACAGATAGTATATTTACTACTCCGAATTTATCGTCTGCTCAAACTTACTATGTGCATGCTTCGGGCACTCTAGCGGGAGATCAAGGATCAATTGTTATCACAGAGTGTGGTTTGGAAGGATATACAGGAGCTGGAACGGCAGATTATTTAGAAATTTCAAATCTATATGCGACTACGGTGAATACAACAGGTTGGGTAGCGGCTGTAGGTAATTCTTACACCAATATTAATGAGGTGAATCCTGTACTTTGGAATATACCAAATTCATTCAGTCCTTGTTCTGTTGTCTCCCGAAACGATATTGTAGGGAACCCAAACTATTGGGGAAGTAATATCTATTGGAGTCCTGGAGCGAGTTCAGGTAGTTGGGCAATTATCATTGATGACTTGGGGAATGTTGTAGATTTTGTGGCATGGGGATGGACTGCTGCAGACTTAGCAACTTTCAATCCAACCATTAATGGATTCTCAATAACTTTAGGTTCAGAATGGACTGGAGATGGCTATGATGCAACGTGTGGTGTTTCTGG
Source organism: Crocinitomicaceae bacterium (assembly GCA_029249445.1). Classification (GTDB taxonomy): domain Bacteria; phylum Bacteroidota; class Bacteroidia; order Flavobacteriales_D; family Crocinitomicaceae; genus UBA4466. The sequence continues at coordinate 61,406 of JAQWHI010000023.1, forward strand.
GGGAGCACCTTTGAGTATTCAGAGAATAGGTAATACAGACAACAATGATCTTAGTGATTTTACCTGTCAAGCTTCTACCGTGGATGTTGTAAACCCTGGATTGGTTTGTGGTTGGTCAGCAGGAATTTCTTGTCCGTACCCATATACTGTAGTTCTTGATGCTCCGCCAACAGCAAGCAATCCTGGAAGTATTAGTGTACAATGTTTTGCCGATATTCCGGCTCCAGACGTGACTGTTGTAACAGATGAAACGGATGATTATACATCGAATCCTGTCGTGACTCATGTCGGAGATGCGAGTGATGGACTTTCGTGCCCTGAAACAATTATAAGAACATACAGAATAACAGATGACTGTGGGGAATTTGTAGATGTGAACCAGACGATTACTGTTAATGATGTTACGGCACCAACAGCTTCAGCTCCTGCGACAGTAACTGTGGGTTCTCAGGCAGCAATTCCTCCGGTTGATGTATTAGATGTAATCGACGAAGCAGATAACTGTGCAGCAAGTCCAATAGTTGCTCACGTTGGTGATGTAAGTGATGGACTTTCTTGTCCAGAAACAATAACACGAACTTATTCAATAACAGACGAATGTGGTAATCAAATTACGGTAGATCAGTTGATTGTTGTATCTGATCAGACGAATCCAACAGCAAGTTCGCCGACAGCAATTAATGTCGAATGCATCGCAGATGTCCCATTGCCAGATCCTCAAGTGGTTACTGATGAAGCGGATGACACTTCAAATCCAACAGTAACTTGGGAGGATGATACCTCTGACGGGCTTTCCTGTCCAGAGACTATTTCAAGACGCTATCGGGTAACTGACACATGTGGAAATTTCATTTTTGTGACCCAAACAATTGTGGTGGAGGATATTACACCTCCAGTCCTTGACGCAGCTCCCGTGGCAATATCAGTTGAGTGTATCGGAGATATTCCACCAATGATTGACTTAAATTATGTAGATAACTGTGATGGCCCTGGCTCTGTTACAGGAGTAGATGTGGATGACGGTCTTTCATGTCCTAATCCAATAACTAGAACCTGGACTTACACTGATGCCTGTGGAAATTCTTCAACTGTTGTTCAGATTATTACTGTTGATGATATAACAGCTCCAGTATTTGATCCTCCACCTGCAGCAATTACAGTTAATTGTATCGGAGATATTCCAGCTATGATTGATTTGACTTACACGGATAATTGTGATGGACCAGGGTTGGTAACAGGAGTCGATGGTGCAATTGTTGGTGATTCATGTGGAGGAACAATAACAAGAACATGGACGGTTTCAGATATTTGTGGAAATACATCAACTGTTGATCAGGTAATCACGATCGATGACACAACTTTGCCAACGGCAAGTGCTCCAGTTGCATTAGCGGTTGAGTGCATTGGAGATGTTCCTGCAATTGATATATTGGTTGTAACTGATGAGGCAGATAATTGTACTGCAAATCCAATAGTTGCTCACGTTGGAGATGTAAGTGATGGGCTCACATGTCCAGAAACAATCACACGAACGTACTCTGTTACGGATGATTGTGGCAATCAAATTACAGTAGACCAGATTATAACTGTAAATGACATAACAAGTCCAACAGCAAGTGCTCCAGATTCGGCAT
>JAQWHI010000001.1 GCA_029249445.1 Crocinitomicaceae bacterium
TCATTTTCCCGCAGTGCACCAAAGTAATACTCGTAATAATTAATAGATTCATCACACCACTCTCCCATAACCGTACCTTTTACATGTTTAACCTTTTTGTAAATCTTGGAATATTGAAAGCTTCCAATGGTCGTATCTCCGTCTATCGAATATCGATTGGTAAAACTCTCAAAGCAGCTAAAGTCATTGCAGCTATTCACTTCCATCCAGGTGTCAGAGGAATCGTTTGTTGAGATAAAAGGAACGTAGGTCTGGGCATGCAATCCTATTGGGAGGATTAATAAACAAAGAAGAAGGCTTTTCATTAGGTTGGTTTCCTGTACACAGATAAAGGTACATTAATGATTGAACATTGTGTATAACGTTTTGAATAAACGCTCGTTTTAATGGCGTTTATTTTGTGTTAACAATAGTTAGTTATTAAAATTTATATCCAACACTAATAGATGGGGAAGGTAATGTTGGCCAACTTAAAAATAAATTAACTCCACCCCTTAAAAACCAACCTGAGTATTTTTGATACCGATACATCAAAGGAATCATTAATGCAGGCATATCAAAAAACCATTCTTTGGTAGTGTAACCATAAGGGTCAACGAAATGTTCGATGCGAATTACGGCACCAACTCCATATTCAAAATGATGATGACTAAGAGGTTTAGTCACCCATGAAACAGTTAATGGAAATGAGATAGTCGATTCAAAATCAGGATATATTCCTAGTCGTAAATTGGTTCTCTGTTTTTTTCCAATATTCCTTTCAAAATTTATTGAAACAAATCCACTACTAAAATCATGGCGTATTAAGTATCCTTCTGCATATAAACTATTTCTCTTAAAAATTGAATCATTGGAGTTTTGGCCGAATCCTGTTAAGGTAAAACCCAAAATTATTGTCGAAATTATTACATAACCTCTCATATTTTTTAATTATTGATAACGAGGGAATATTATACGTTTATTTCCTTCTTAAGTATATGCAAAAGATAAAAAGGGTTAAATAAACACTCTTGGCCATTTAAAATGGTTGATCTTCGTATTTTTATATTTATAACTGTCTGTAAATAAGAGGGTTTATAATTCACTTCTGGATTATGAAATTTACCCTCCGGCTCCACTTTTTCATTTCTTGTTTAAAAGTATATATTTATATTGTTTTTTATTAAGTATTAATCAATCTACACACTTCATCACAAGATATCTGAATTTCCCCCCAGAGTCATATGTAAGATAGGCCTGTAATTCCGCCTTAAAATCAGAGAAATAAACCAATTTGGTGTAAGGATCTCCATCCTTACCTGTATATTTAAATGTTTCTGTTTTTATCACCTCTTCTTTAATCTTGTCATAGGTCTCTACAACTAGCTCTTCTCCGAAAGTAAAAATCTGAAATTGAGTACAGTTCCTGTGCTTAATCAAAGTATTCTCAACTTTCAAAGTATACTGAGATAGCGATTTATTCTTGCTAAATTGAATACAATTCTCCGTATTATTTCCATCAGCAGTTACCCATGCATTATTTTGGGGATCATCTAAAGGAACTCTGTATCTACATGAGATAGAGTAATGATGACCATAAATGTTGGTTGCATGAAATAACATTACTTCGGATTCAGATATATGAACCCAAAAACTGCTATATGAATTTTCTATTCGCTCTATTTTATAGGATACAGTTCGACCTAGTTGTTTGGTAATTGGATTGTATGTCTGAATCTTTAAGCTGTCAGTAAATGAAAAAATATGAAAACTACCTCTAAAGGGATCATCAATATCAGGAAGCTCATCATCCAAAGGAAATAATCCGATGTAATTTATAAAACTTTCGGGATCTTCCCAGTCTATATTTTCCGGACAAGTAGCTAACCATCTAACATCTTCTGAAAAGCCTAAGGGAAGAAGCTCTTTCCTTTTTTTTATATCATTGGCTTTAAGCTCAATTTTTGTTGACCTAGCCTCTTCTTCAGACTGTGCAAAAACCTTGATACTTAGGCATAAAAACAGACAAAACACAAAATATTCTTTTCTCATAATTCTCGGCAACTAGGAAATATACGTATTATGTTTATTTTTATTGTAAATAGTGTCCAAAAAGCACATTTAGTAAGTTAAAATGTTTTGCTTTTGCAGATTTTCAACTATTAGAAAATAAGGTAGTTACAGGGAAGGTTCCCTCTGGCTGATTTTAGTATATTAACCGCAAACGAATCATTTATGAAAAACGCACTACTCCTTGGATTCCTCATTTCTTTTGCACCATTTGTCTATTCTCAAAAGGTTTTTTCAGTTGACTACGCGAGTCAGGCGGATGTCAAAGTCTTTGTTGTAGATTATGAAAGTCAGTGCGATTTGAAAGTGTTTAAGGTTGATTATTCATCACAAGCGGGAAATAATGATGGAGCTTGGTTTTTTGTCGATTACGAAAGTCAGGCAGATAAGAAAATATTTTTCGTGGATTACGAAAGCCAAGCAGACTTAAAAATATTTTTTGTCGATTATTCAAGTCAGGCCGGATGGAAGAGTAGCTCGAAGAAACATTTGATGTATTGACAAACGCACCAGTGGTGTTGTATTTTAAGTAATTGAATGCCATCATTCATGAAATTTTAAAATCGTGCTTCCTTCTATTGGAAGCTGCAAGTACGACTGCTTTTCTTTAGAGTACAATGGTTTGTTCTATGTACTTCCCAATAATTGCTTGGTTCAATTTTTCTTTATCCTTGGATTCACCATAAAGTTCATTGAGTTTCTCTTCGTTGATGGGTTTGATATTTTCGTGCGTCCACATGGCCAACTCAATGATGATTGGCGATAGCGATAATCCACGCGCCGTAAGTAAATACAAATTGGTTTTTTTGTTTTCAGGATGATTTTTTTTCACAATGAATCCAAGGGATTCCATCTTTTTTAATCGGGACGACAAAATATTCGGGGCAATGGAGCTATCGCTTTGCGAAAAGTCTTTGAATGTCATTTTATATTCGAGTAGCATTTGCTTTACAAGAACAAGTGTCCACTTGTCTCCAACAAGATCTAATGCTGAAGTTACAGGGCAGTCACACCGAAATGGTTTGTTTAAAATCGACATATTTTTTATAAAAAATATAATTTTACTACTAAAACAATAGTAAAATTGTTATTTTTACTTTGAAATAAAAGTAATAATAAAAAGGATGAATAAAAAAGTGTTGTTAACAGGGATATCCGGGTACATCGGAAACCATTGTGCAGTTGAGTTGTTAAAGCATGGATATTCTGTGCGTGGTTCTGTGCGAAGTTTGTCAAAATCAAAAAAAGTGATTGACGCGATCAAGAAAGAGGTCGATCCAAAAGACAATTTAGAATTTTGTGAGTTGAATCTGCTTAGTGATGCAGGCTGGGATGCTGCGATGAAAGATTGCGAATACGTATTGCACGTTGCTTCGCCATTTATCAATAGTGAACCGAAGGATGAAAATGAATACATTCGACCTGCAGTTGATGGCACAATGCGGGCATTGCGCGCTGCAAAAAAGGTAGGTGTGAAGCGTGTTGTACTTACCTCTTCAATGGTTTCAATGCTGGGTGATTCAGCACAATCAATGGATGTGACGCCTGAAACATGGACAAATGTCGATGCAAAAAATACTTCGGCGTATTCGAAAAGTAAGACCTTGGCCGAAAAGGCAGCTTGGGATTTTATTCATGCGCAAACCGATGCCACACCAATGGAACTTACTGTAGTGAATCCAGGACCAGTTTTTGGACCTTCGCTATCAGGCGATTTATCAGGAACGTCGATGACGATGTTCAAACAAATGTTGACAGGAAAAATGCCAATGGTTCCTCAGGCGGGAATCAACATGTCTGATGTTCGAGATATTGCAAAAATTCATGTTCTGGCGCTTGAAAATGAAAAAGCAAATGGCAAAAGGTTCATCGTTACGACTGAAAAACCTTATGCGTTTCAAGAGTTGGCGCAACTATTGAAATCCAACGGTTACGACAAAGTCAGTACGAAATTGGCACCAAATTTTTTATTGAAAGCAATGGGATATATCAACCGTGAGGCGAGAAGTATGCGGGCTTTCATTGGTAAAACTTATACCGGAGATGTTACTTCAACGATGGAAGTCTTCGACTGGAAACCGATAGCATTTGAAAAGACAATTCTAGACACTGCAAAGTGCATTGATGAGTTGGCGTAGATCAATTCAAATACGAAAAGCCCTTCCATTCGGAAGGGCTTTTTTTATGCAGTTGTGTTCTATTTGGATTGATGTGAATACCCCATTTGTTGCCTTGCAAACAACAACTGTGATTACAAATACGGTTCACCGACTTTTCTACTTCTTATTTCTTTTGCAGGTGCACCATAACTGACGACGTGATCGCCACAATCGTTGAGCACCACCGCACCTGCCCCGATTACTGTGTGATTTCCTATGGTTACGCCATGTTTAATCGTTGCAGCAATACCGACTGCCGTACATTTCCCGATTGAAACATTACCACCCGTCGCTGCGTTCGGGCCCAGACTTGAAAATTCCGCCAAGGTACTGTCGTGATCAATTCCTGCTTTTGTATTTACAATGGCAAAATCACCAATTGTTGTGTCGCAATTGATCACGGCTCCCGCCAATATGGCGACTCCTTTCCCAATGCACGTCTTTTTCCCGATGGAAACGGAAGGATGAATCGTTGAGGCGAACTGAACATTCGGTAGCACTTCGAGTAGGGAAGACACAACACGCTGCCGGATCCAATTGTCGCCAATGGCGACAAATAATTTGCAAAATGGGTACTTCTTCAAGAGTTCGGGCAATTGGTCGTCTGTCCCTAACACGGTATGGCCCAAAACGTTGCTTCCTTTCGTTTTTTTGGTATCGAGCAAACCAATGATTTCATAGCGTCCTTCTTTTTCAAAGGTGTCAATGATGACTTTTGAATGTCCCGAAGCGCCCAAAATCAACACTTGTTCTTTCTTCTGTGCATCGTCTTCATGGATGAGGGCGAACGCCGGAGTTTGAAGCGCCTCTGCGATTTCAAATAGCGTTTTGAGCGACGGTTGTGATTTGTTACTGCACCAAAAGTTGACCGTTACTGTAGATACTCCAATGTGCGCTGCCAGCCATTTTTGGGTCAGCTTTTTCTCGTCTAAAACCGCTTTAATTCGATTGTACCGCATGTACTTTACTTTCTACAAATTTAGCAATAATTAATTCATAACTTATATTTATTTAAGTTTTAGTTTAATTTTTATGGACAATTGAAATTCTAAAAGGGTTTAAATGAAGCAGTCAATTGTGGGGCTCCACAATGGTTCGAAAGGTAAGGTTGACTCTAGGGAGCTTACTTTTTTTCGTGGTGGGCAATTGGTGCTTCCAAAAATACTGTGTTTCGCCTTTCATTGCAAGCAAACTACCATGTTCTAGCATGAGGTCTATTTTTGTATCGTTTGAGCGGTGCTTGAATGAAAATTTGCGCACACTGCCAAAGCTCAATGAAGCAATTGTTCCATTTTTGAGCAGCTCTTTTTCATCATCACTGTGCCAACCCATACCTTCATTCCCATTATGGTACAAGTTGAGTAAGCACGAATTGTAGGTTGCACCTGTTCGGCGTTCGACGTGCCGTTTCAATTCTAAAAGTACTTCTGTCCAGGCCAATGCCTGTTTGGTTGTGTTGGAATAGGTGTACTCGAGGTGCTTTTCGCCGTACCATGCAACTTTTCGTTTTGTGATTATTTTTTTACCAAACATGATCACTTCGTCGTTTTTCCATTCAATTGTTGTTGTCAATTTCTGCAAAAAGAAATCTGCTTGATTCGTGTCGAATAGCTTGCCATAATAATTGACAGTGCCGTCAACTGGCAACCAGTTTTTTTCTGGGTCAGGATCCAATTCGAACAAATTCATTTTAGTTTTGGATTGTACTGCACTAAAAATAAGGTTTATTCAACGATTTGAGAATTTGGTTAAGGGCAAAGTAATCTCAATCAAAATGAAAACAGCCGACAACGCTATGAAGAATTCTTTCTATTTTTAACGTTACAATCAAACCAAAACGCGTGGTAAAAAAATTTCGATCTAAAGTTTCTTATGGCCTACTCATAGTTGTATTTGGTGCTTTTCTCGGCCCATTGATTCCCCAGGTGATGGAGGAGGGACTTCAAGGAAAGACGCTTTGGGGCATTCTGATCTTGGTTGTTCTTTTTGGGTTTGTTCTACACCTTTTCTTTATGACAGAATACACCATTGATGGCAGTGTTTTAAAAATTAAATCTGGTTTCTTTTCTTACAAACCGATTGAAATTACTACGATAAAAAAGGTACGGGCCTCGAACAGTATTCTCTCTTCACCGGCAGCTTCATTGGATCGAATAGCGGTTTCATATGGGCAGTTTGATCAAGTTCTGCTTTCGCCAATCGACAAAATAGAATTTGTAGAACATTTGCAGAAAATAAATCCGAACATTGAGAATGAATTGTAAGGAAAGGAGTCCGCTCATATCAGCACTTCGAATGGTGTGTTTTTCTCTTCTATTTTCGCGTGTACATCATGTGTTGTGAGAATTAATTTTACTACATTCGCTTTCTAATAAACTAAAGAAAAAAAGTATGTCGTATTTGTTTACGTCTGAATCTGTTTCAGAAGGACATCCAGATAAAGTATCAGATCAAATCTCTGATGCGTTAATTGACAATTTCATGGCGTTTGATCCGCAGTCGAAAGTGGCATGTGAAACACTAGTTACAACAGGACAAGTTGTTTTGGCGGGTGAAGTGAAGACGAACACCTATTTGGATGTTCAAAAAATTGCGCGTGAGACAATAAAGAGAATTGGTTACACGAAGTCAGAGTACATGTTTGATTACAATTCTTGCGGTATTTTATCTGCCATTCACGATCAAAGTGAAGACATCAATCAAGGTGTAGAAAGAGCCAATCCTGAAGATCAGGGAGCGGGTGATCAGGGAATGATGTTTGGATATGCAACGAAAGAAACTGAAAACTACATGCCATTGGCGTTGGATCTTGCACACAAAATTTTGCAAGAGATGTCGAACATTCGCAACAACGAACCAACATTGATTCCTTACTTGCGTCCGGATGCGAAGTCACAAGTAACAATAGAATATTCTGACGACAATGTACCGCAACGAATCGATACCATCGTAGTTTCAACACAACACGATGATTTTGCTTCCGAAGAGGCGATGCTTGCGAAGATTAAGGAAGACATTATCCGTATTGTGATTCCTCGTGTCAAAGCAACACTATCCTTTGAGATACAGCAATTGTTTACCGATGAGATTACCTACCACATCAATCCGACAGGGATATTTGTGATTGGTGGTCCTCATGGAGATACAGGTTTGACAGGGCGTAAGATTATTGTTGATACTTATGGAGGAAAAGGCGCCCACGGCGGCGGTGCATTCTCTGGGAAAGATCCTTCGAAAGTGGATCGGTCGGCAGCGTATGCGACGCGTCACGTAGCAAAAAATTTGGTTGCTGCAGGAGTGTGTGATGAATTACTCGTTCAGGTCTCTTATGCGATTGGTGTAGCAGAACCATGTGGATTGTTTGTTGAAACCTATGGAACGTCGAAAGTGGATATGACTGATGGAGAAATCGCAAAGAAGATTTCGGAACTGTTCGATATGCGTCCGTATTTTATCGAACAGCGTTTGAAACTTAGAAATCCAATTTACTCGGAAACAGCGGCCTTTGGTCACATGGGTAGAACCAATGAAGTGGTTACGAAAACATTCCAAGCTCCAGACGGAACTGAAATCACCCGAGAGGTGGAATTGTTCACATGGGAAGCATTGGATTACGTCGATAAGGTAAAAGAAGCATTTGCCTTGTAAGTTATAGAAAACGAATTTACAGTCAATCAAAAAGGGTTTGAGCTGATGCTCAAACCCTTTTTTTGTCTTTCTATGTTTTGTGCAGTAATAGGCTACAAGGTCTTTTTTATTCTTCTATTTGCATAACACGAACGCGTGTGCCATCGCTGTATATATAGAGGAGAGGAGTATTCGGTTTGAATGTAGTTTCTCTTCCCATCAGATCTACAATTTTTATAAGTTCTTTCGAACTTGTATTCAGTTCATCAACACCAATAATTTCAATGAGGAAACACGATGAAGTATCCGAACATCCATTAACTGTAATTTCAATAGCATAACTTCCATTGTTTGATGGGGTAAAGGATTGGTTGGTTTCGCCAGCAATAGGTTGGAATCCGTTCAAGCAATCCAGCCACTGGTAGGTCGCACCGGTTTGTGTTGCTGTCAATGTCATCTGATTAAATGTGATTTGATCATCAATCGTTACAACAATTAGATCAAGAACAACAGTTGAATCACAACCATTTGCGGCCTGAAAAATTTCAGTATTTAAGCCGGCATTGGAAGCATCCAACACTTGTGTTCCAAAGGTGTAGGTTTCATTGCTACAGATCGTCGCTGTTGTAGTTTCATTTGGAGCAGTGATCACACTTAGGTCAAGGAAAACAGTAGAGTCACAACCATTTTGAGATTGAAAAATTGCTGTGTTCAGTCCTGTATTTGATGCGTTCAGTACTTGTGTTCCAAAGGTGTAGGTTTCATTGCTACATATTGTTGCAGCTGCAGTTTCACTGTAGGTTGGATAAATGGTTACGCCAAACGATGTTGTTCCTTGGCTGTATGTATAATCGATCTGATAAGTTCCTTCAGATGAATTACTGATGTCGATCACTCCTGTTGAGGCATTGATAGCGACTCCTGCAGGTGCTGAAAACGTTCCTCCTTGTTCTCCTGTTTGCAAAGGTGTTGGATCGGAATCATTTGCACAATACGGCGTCCCGGGATAACTGATTGTCGTAGGAACAATCTCTGTCAATCCAAACACAACTGATGCACTTGTTGCATCACCTGAAGTTCCTCCGTTTCCATTTGTAGCCAGACCTCTTCCGTAGATGGAAACGGCGCCCGAACCCGCTACTGGTGAAGTCCATGACGATTGGAAAACACCACTTGAAGAGGCTCCTTGGTGCTCAAGGTAATCAACCCCACCGATGGTTACAATCTGAGTATTGGATGTGAGTGCTGAAACTAAAGATCCTGCTGCGCCATTGGAAGCATTCAGTGCAACGCCTTGAAAACCGTATCCAGAAGGCGAACCCGATGCAGCTGCAACTGTATATTCAATCGTATAAGTAGTTCCAGGAACATAGCTCGTTATTGAATTCATCGATGCGTCTTTGACGGCAATTGAAATCGTTGGAGCAAAAGCACCTCCACTGTGGCAGTTTGCACAAGAAGAACTCGCACCTCCAACAGGACTTCCTGTTCTGTCGCCAAGCCCCATTGCAGCGGCGCCATTCGAGCGAGGGGGCATGGGAACATAGGTTTCTAGTTTTCCTGATGTTTTTTTCTTTATTGAATAGCCTGCCGATATAAGGCCAAACGCTATGATGGTTATAATGAATGCAAAGAGTAGTCGTGAATTTTTGAACTTCTTGTGTACGTTCATGTTTTTAGATTTAATTTATGTGCTGTGTTATATTGGACTTCTTTTTGTTGCAAACAGTTGCTTTATTATTGTCAACCATTATCTTTTTTCTTTTCATTCATCAAGGATGCATCTCGATTCTTTCGACGAACAATTCAATCGTCCAATACATTATCAAAATTCAGTACAATGTAGAAAGAATTACGATATCGTATTTCACGCTTGTTTGTGATTCTTTGTTTTTAAGCAGAAAACCAATGAAAATAGATTGAGGAGATGTGTACGATTGCAAATTACTGGAGCTCAAGATGTGCGAGAGAAAATTTGAGACAAAAACGGCCTGATCCATTCAATGATTGTGTATTTTTGAAGGAGAAATTAAGACGCTCATGATTTTAAACACAACACATTTAGACAAAGAGAAAAAAATCCTAATTGAAGATACTGTTGGATCGGCAAAACCGCTTTTAAAATCAATCTTCTTTGGTTCAAGAGGCTCCCACCGAATGATTATCGATTCCCATAGCGAATCATTTAAGAGGTACATTAGAGCGACTCAAGATAGTTTATATGCCAGTATTGAAATTAGAAAAAAAGGAATTATTCTTCGAATTTCCGCGAATTACAATACCATTTCTTGGTTGGTTCCATTCCATCAACTTTCGATTTATAAATCCACACATTTTAGTATTCATGCAGCCGGTGAATTTATAAAATTCAGAATGGATAAAAATTACAAAATGAACAAATCATTCATTGCCTCAATGCTAGAAGAAAAATCAAATTTTCCTGGTGGTTTGGAAAATTCTGGAGGTCCGAATACCTAGTTTTTAGTTAGTTTCTCAACAATTTGTTTGGTGTTATGGCGTGCACGGAATTTTTTTCCCTTCTTGGTTGAAGCATTTTCCTGCTATCCGTTCGTTTTCTTTATAGGTTTTCTTGTAGAGTAAAATTCCATTTTCCTGCCAACCTAAAGACCGACCGTGAAGGAAACCATTTTTATATTTAGATCGGTTCCATTTGTTCCCGTTCTCATACCATTCAAAACGCTTACCATGCGGTTTTCCATCTTTGAATTTGGCCTCAGTTTCCCGATGACCGTTCTTGTACCAACTTCTTTGCACACCGTGAATAATACCCCCGATATAATTCCATTCCGATCGTGTTTGTTTGTTGTCATACCAATCCCACACCTTCCCAGAAAAAAGAGAAGAATCCGATTTTATATAGACGACACCAGCTCGGGTGAAGATGTCATCGTATGATTGCAATGGCATTAGCTTGCCCTCGTTACTTTGACCCAATACGCTACCGAAGGTAGCTAAGAAAAGTAATAGCGTTAACTGCTTCATTTTTTCCACTAAAATAGGTAAAAGAGTTTCAAAACAATAACATTGTTTTCTTCTAGTTGATTTATATGAAGCAGAGGAGGGTGAGCAAATTACAATGAAAAAACGGTCATACTCTCATAGTCTAGCCGTTTTTTAATTAAAAAGACTTCATTCAAACATTCTCATAGAAAAAGCGAAGAACTCCCAGTGAATATTAGACCAGCCCAAAAAAAGACTGAAAAAGTTTAAAGTTTCTATATCGTCAGTTTCATTAAAGTTATAATGTATCAAAAATGTATCACTTAAGATAAATTAACTTTTTATTTTTGGACAAATAAATAAAATAAAAATTATGAAAAAATTTATGATGTTATTCGCTCTAGGGCTCTTATTTGCTTCTTGTGGTGGAGCGCCATCTGCTTGTGATTGTGCAAAAGCTGGAACTGACGCCGATTTAGCGGCAGAGTGTGTTGAGCATGCAGCTAGCCTTGAAGGTGAAGAATCTCTAGCTTGGGCTAAAGAGGTGGGTGAGTGTATGATGAAGTAAGCTAAGTTCATCCTGTTATTAAATCAAACTGAAGGTTCCGAGGAACCTTTAGTTTTGAAAAATTGATTTTTTAGTTAATGCGACAGAACCCTATTCTATTATAATTAACTTTAGATAAAATCAACTACTATGAAATACATATTAATCTTATTATTCGGATCGTTCCTATTTAGTTGTGGAGAGTCTGAAGAAATTGAAAGAAGCCCTGTAAAATTTGACATTAAAAAATTAGTTACGAGCATGTCGAGCGATGTGCGTCAATCAGAGGACGTAGAACAGGAAATCTTATCAAAGCTATCTGTTACTTTAAACGAGGCGTGGTCAACACCGTTAATTATTGAAAACCCTTATCTAGAATTCCCATCTAAAGCATCCTACGGTAAACTTAAGTTTGATGGGGTAAACCTTAAGTTGAATAAGCAATATGCATATTATAAGAATAATGATATGTATATGCTACAAAAGGCTGATTGGGTAACCGAAGTCGGTGGATTCGATGGTGTGCGCTTTACTAAAAAGCAGAATATCCCTCAAATCATAGCAAAATGGAAAAGTGAAGACGGATTAAACAATGGCTCCTTTTTAATTAAGCCAATTCTTGAAGGTGACTTCGTAAATCATTTTTATTACGAATTATCTAGTGATAAATGGATGGTATATGGTTACGAAAAAGAAATGTCATTTGAAGAATTTAATGAGGTAGTAATATCGTTAAATTCAATTTGCGGGACTAACTCTGTCCCAAAAGAAATTACGGAAAATGCTATTGAAGAAGATTTGGCTTCTGATGATAATCAGTCACAAACTGAATCAGAACATCAATTTCCTGGTAAATATCCAGAAGCAAGTTTAAGAGAATTATCTAAAAAATACGTTTCCAGTTTTAGCAAGAAAGAGTTAAGGATAATGAGGAATGAGATTTTTGCTCGGTACGGTCGTATATTTAAATCTGAAGATCTACGTTCTTATTTCAACAGCCAAGACTGGTATCATCCAACGAGTAGCAAGGTAATTCACCTATTAAGTGATATCGAAAAGGTCAACGTGAGTCTCATTAAACAATATGAATAGATTTATTCCTTTATTAGTATTATGTAATTTCTTCGTTTCCTCCTGCCAACAGGAAAGCACACTTGACAACAGGGTAGTAAGTAAAGTGGAATCAATACAACTTGATCAAAAATATCCTACAAATGTAACGCGACTCCTTAAGGGATATCCAGATATTGTTGTTGATTATGTTGACAATTATATTATTTTTTGGGATTCAACAATTTTTCTTTATAATGATTCTATGATAAAAAATGAATCGGAATTGTTGTCTAACCCTGATATTGAAGATATGTTTCATTATCAATACACATTAAACAAGGATCACGATTCATTACCACCATCTTCTGACCCAGGAAGAATTAGAAACAATGAATTTTTCAATAAGGTATATGGAGCATCCAAAAAGGAAGTAGAGGATAATTTGACAGAAGTTATTTGGTGCCCAACTTTAGTGAATAAATTGATTAGAGTAAATACTAAAAATGGTGCAGCAGAAGCATTTGTCAAGGTTTCCAATGAATTAGATCAACATCCTGAATTTGCTAATTATGTGTCTTCCATTGGTGGAACATTCAACTATAGAAATATTAAAGGGACCAATAGACTAAGTATGCACAGTTACGGTGTAACCATAGATATTAATGTTTCAAAGTCAAATTATTGGCAATGGGACAGCAGGAGTACGGATGAAAAAATGGTGGGCAAGTACAAAAATAGTATCCCATTAGAATTGGTTCATATTTTTGAAAAACACGGTTTTATATGGGGTGGTGCCTGGAGGCATTATGACACGATGCATTTTGAATATCGTCCGGAATTAATTACAAATATAAAGTAATGGTTCTGTCGCATCTACCAAATTTAACCGATTTAAATTGATAAAATTCAAATGTCATAAAATAAATTCAATTGAAAATCAGCACTTTAGTTTTTTATCTGATTCCATTTTTCTTAAAAAAAAGCAAAAAATAGACAGATGCGACAGAACCCGATTTATTCAAAAATAGGCAAGCAATTATGTTCTTGTCCGTTTTTGTATTTGATGTAACGTATGGTAAACCCAACGAAACGCTAACAGCAAACAAGCGCCAGCAAAGCCGTGCGCCTATTTGCCAACCGTTAGCAAACATAA
>JAQWHI010000002.1 GCA_029249445.1 Crocinitomicaceae bacterium
GTTTTAAAAAATGAAATTGAACAAAAACTTGGAATTAGTATCCAACGGCGAGGAGATTGTCAGTTATTGTCTGACGCTGTGCTTACTGAGCTCGGGGAATCAATTAATTACAACACAATTCGAAGGTTTTTTGGCGTAGACAAAAGCTCAGTGATTGAGCCCAGTAAGAATACATTAAATATTTTATCAAAATTTTTAGGTTACGCCTCATACAATCAGTTTTCCAAACAAGTAATTCAATTTGGTGCGAATCAATATCAAGACAATTGGTATTTTGTTTTGAATAGCCAAAGTACTTCAGAGGTGATTAATTACCTCATTTATCGGCGTATGAAAGATGTGTTTTTCGCAGATGTCTTTATTCGAACAATTCGAGAGTTACTTCTCATGCGTCGGTTTGCTGATGTTGACTTGATTTTTAGGAGTAAGGATTTAAAGCTGAATAAATTCAGTTATTCAGAATCAATTTATGTCGGCAATTCGATTGGTATTTTGCTAAGGGATGTGATTTTAGAAGATGAAGATTATTCGTTGCTTTTAAGAAACAAACTATTTATTCGTCACGTCTTATCTATTTTTGTTGATTATTCTTCGCTGAATAAGGGTTATGGTGTTTTTGTGACTCGTGCTGAACAAGAAAAAGAATTTCTTTCTAAAAATGATGCTTTATTTTTTGAATGCTTGTCTGCACTTCGTCATTATTTATTATTCGGGAAGTGTAAAACAAAGATCTCTATTAATTTTTCGAAGCTCGTTGCACATCCAATATTGATTGGTCGAATGGCGGCAATTGAAATGTTACAATGTGAGGAGGATGAGAAAAAAGCAGATGTTTTAAATGATTTGAGGGTAATATTTGAGGCTGAGAAAGTAAGAAGAATAGATTATTTCTATGAGGTAAATATTGTCGCTCTCATCATGTCTGATTTTAATTTAATAGCTGCATTAAATAAAATACAGGATGCCCCTCACATTCGTCAGCACTATCAAATTAGTCATCATCAGTTAAATATGATTCTCAGGTTTTTGAATGCAATATCTGCGAGCGATCGAAAAAAACAAACCTATATTCAACAAGAAATTAAAAAAGAGTTGTGGGTCACAAGTTACTATGACATTTTTGACCTTTTTTATCATATTGGATTGTACCATTCATCCTTAAATGTTGCAAAAAAGAATGCGATTATGCGACGGTATATGAGTATTTCAGAAAAAATGGTTTACCCTATTTTCAATAAAAATTATTTGATTTCATATTTTGATTGAATCCGATATTTTCTCTTTAATTCTGTAATAACTTAACGTTCTTATTGCTTTAGAAAGAGTCTATTTCATTGCGAATTAAATAGACTTCAACAATGATTCGGGAAACGAGATCAAGGTTAATTTCTTGTGGCGAAATTAAAAGTGAATAACTTGCTTTTTTTTTGTTTGTCTTTTGCTTTTCGATAATTTTAAGTTCGAGCATCACCCGACGTACCAGAACCTTACCGCCATAACCATGTTTAAATGAATTGTTATTGATAGCTCCTTTCATTATTGAGATGCGAAGAAGCATTTTATAGGTCTTATTAAAGTATTTCTTCAGCTGTCGAACTCGTCTTTTTTGAACATCCTCTCCATGTAAAATACGCGCTGTATAATCTGAGATGTAGTTCAGCTCTTTCAAGTATTTTTTCCGTTCTTCGGTGGATTGTTCCATTGCTATATTATTCGGCTCCAGTCTTTTTTTCTTCCTTAAACCACCCGCTATACATCACATAATTATCTGCGATGCGCTGCACTTCTCCGGCAAACAATTCAGGAGATAAAGTCTTCACTTTTTTCGCAGGAACTCCGGCATAAACGCTCCAGGCCTCCACATGTGTTCCTTGCAACAGAACCGCTCCGGCAGCGATGATGCAGTTGGATTCAATATGACAGCCGTCCATAACAATGGAGCCCATCCCAATTAAAACGTTGTCCTCAATAGTACAGCCATGAACCAAAGCATTGTGACCAACAGAGACATTGTTCCCCAATGCTGTAGCTGCTTTTTCAAATGTTGCGTGAATTACAGCTCCATCTTGGATGTTGACTTTATTTCCCATTCGGATAGAGTTCACATCACCACGAACAACAGCACTGAACCAAATAGAGCACTGATCTCCCATTGTGACATCTCCAATAATTGTTGAATTCTCAGCAAACCAACAATCGTCTCCATAAATAGGTTCTTTACTTCTGCATGCTTTGATTAGTGCCATATCTATTTTTAAAACAAATATAGTTTGAATCTGCTACCTTGACTTCGACGATCTCAGCTATTTTTAATTTGTTTGATAATGTTTGAGCAGCAGACCGTAATTGTATGACAAAATTGTATCTTGCCCGAAATACGCAATTTCAATGAAAAGTTTTCTAGTTCTAACGATCTGCTTGCTCGGATTCCATTCTCTGGGGCAGGACAAAAGAGCCTACCGAATTTATACGTCAAAAGGAAAGGTAGTTAGTTATCATAAAATGAAAAAGTCGCTTCTGAAGAAGGATGTTGTTCTTTTTGGCGAGTTACACAACAATGCAATCTCGCATTGGCTGGAATTGGAGTTGACCAAGGATCTGTATTTAAAAAATGATTTAATGTTGGGTGCTGAGATGATTGAGTCTGACAATCAAATGGTCCTTAATCAATACTTGAGTGGTAAGATTGACAAGAAGGCGTTTGATACATTGGCACGTTTTTGGCCAAACTATGAGACAGATTATGCTCCTTTGGTAGAATACGCGCGGGACAAGCAATTGATTTTCGTGGCAAGTAATATCCCCAGAAGATACGCCAATAAGGTATATAAATCTGGTGGTTTTGAGGTACTTGATTCTCTTTCGGAGGAGGAAATTTCATGGATCGCACCTTTACCGATTCGCTTTGATTCTGAGTTGCCTCAATACAAAAAAATTATTCATATGATGGGGGAGCATGGATCTCCTTCTTTAGTTATGGCTCAAGCGCTTAAAGATGCTACAATGGCACATTTTATTTTGGCACATTTTAAGGACGAATACCAGTTTTTACATTTCAACGGTTGCTTTCACTCGGATTATCAGGAAGGGATTCTTTGGTACTTAAAACAGGCAAGACCCGATATTAAATACGCCACCATATCAACGGTTACCCAACCGGACATCAACAGACTTGAACAGGATTATTTAGGCAAAGCTGATTTTATCATATGCGTCGATGAGGATGTAACTGAGACCTATTGATTTAATTAAATTGGTTTTCTTGCTCCTACTCTAAAGAATGAGCTCATAGCAATAGTATGGGTGTTCTTTCTTGTATTTTAAGAAAACTGGACCAAGGTTCGTATACCCCCGATTGTCATAGAAACGTTGATTTCTCTCATTTTGACTGAAAGTATCCAATCGGATTGCAATGTATTTTTGTTCTCTCGCCCATTGCTCTGCAAAATCCATTAATTTTCTTGCGATTCCTTTTCCTTGATGCTGAGGCATTACGGCCAATCGATGAACTACCAGAAATCGATCATGTTTTTTTGTCGACCATTTGACTTCATTGTACTCTTCATCCGGTGACTCATTCAAAACTACGATTCCTAAGATTGCGTTACCTTTTCGATATGCAAATAGGGTTTGTGAGCGCAGATCATTGAGGATACTTTTATAATCAGGGTAGTTTTCATCCCATTGATCAATCCCATTTGCACGCATGTGTGCGCCACACGTTTTGGTTAATGCTAAAATTGCATTCACTTCGTTCGTCTTACCGACAGAGATCATATTATTCAATTACTCCAAGTTCGCGTCCAATTTTTATGAAAGCTGCTGCCGCTTTGTCGAGGTCTTCTTTTGAATGCGCCGCGGAAATCTGTGTGCGAATGCGCGCTGCGCCTTTCGCAACAACAGGATAGAAGAATCCAATTGCATAAATTCCTTCCTCCAGAAGTTTATCTGCGAACTTTTGAGAGAGTGCAGCATCATACAACATAATTGGAACGATTGGAGAATCTCCTGGTTTAATATCAAATCCAGCAGCAACAATTTGATCTTTAAAATATTTCGTATTCTCTTCAAGTTGGTCTCTTAGCAATGTGGTTGAGCTTAAAATGTCGAATACTTTATTTGAAGCTCCAACAATTGATGGTGCTAGAGAGTTAGAAAACAAGTACGGGCGTGATTTTTGCCGTAACATATCGATAATTTCTTTCGGACCTGTGGTATATCCACCCATTGCACCGCCGAGTGCTTTTCCAAGTGTACCAGTGATGATATCAACACGGTCTTGAACGCCAAAGTGTTCAGGAACACCTCTTCCTGTCTTACCAATAAACCCCGCAGAATGACATTCATCAGTCATAACTAGGGCATCATATTTATCCGCTAACGCACAAATTTCATCCATTTTTGCCAAATCACCATCCATTGAGAAAACACCGTCTGTGACTATAATTCTAAAGCGTTGCTCCTGTGCTGCTTTGAGCTGTTCCTCGAGATCTGACATGTCTGAGTGCTTGTATCGATATCGCTTTGCCTTACACAACCGCACACCATCAATAATAGAGGCATGATTTAACTCATCTGAAATAATTGCATCTTCAGCCGAAAATAAAGGCTCGAAAACACCTCCATTGGCGTCAAATGCAGCCGCATAAAGTATAGTATCTTCAGTTCCGTAAAACGATGCAATTTTAGCTTCAAGTTCTTTGTGGATGTCCTGAGTTCCGCAAATGAATCGAACCGAGGACATGCCATAACCATGAGAATCTAGAGCGTCTTTTGAAGCTTTGATAACATCGGGATGAGAAGATAGACCAAGGTAATTGTTCGCACACATAATAACGACATCTTCACCTGTGTTGACATGAACATTTGCTCCTTGAGGTGTTGTGATGATTCGCTCTTTTTTATAAATTCCAGCTTCTTCAATTGCTTTCAGTTCTGATTGAAGGTGGGTTTTCATTTCTCCGTACATGTGCTTAAAGGTTTTATCCTACAAATGTAAAAGAAAAACCAGTAATTACTTTCTGTGATTGTGCATATTCTTAAATCGAAATTGGATTCCAAAAAATCGTTGTAAATTGGATGAATTTGGTTGTTGGCAATCGATGATCAGAAATTCCATTTTAAATTCCTATTGTTTAGTATTGCAAATGAAACCTTCCATCCGGGGGTTGGAATGATATTATTTCCGTCGGACAGGATACCGTATATTCCAACTCTCAATCGTCGTTTTGAAAATTTGAAATTGCGTTCTAAGCCTGCTAAAATTTCGTAGTGCTGCCAATTTAAGTCTGGGATATACAAAGCACCTGCGCCAAACACGAGCCCGATTCCTGTTTTTTTCATGAAAGGAATCTTATTTAAAATAGCTCCTTTTGCGTGGTGGACATAATGCCCTTCAAAGTAGATTTTTTGAGTTGGTAACGTTGAGTCAAGACCTTGAAAAGAATACAATGGGTTTGAAAACCAAATTGGGTCGCTTCGTCTGTGGAATTTTTGGTCTGCATCTCGTAAACCCTTGGTATTCAAAAACCAGCCGGTAGTAACATGATAACTTGATTTACCAAGGTTTCCAATGTTAAAGGTTTGCATTGCTCCGAATCGTATGTAATCATGATCAATATCACTGCCAAAAATGGAAGGGATCCCTTTTTCATACCAAATGTAAAATGTAGGCCATTTCGATCCTAGAATCACTTTTCGTTTGGGTTCTCGCATGTATTTCTGCCCGGGTGTATAGCGCAGTGTAATATCGAGAAGCATTCCTTGATAGCTCTCAAATTCAGTAGGCTCATTATTAGGTATGAAGTCGTCTACTTCTTCTATAAATTTGTAATCATTCAAACTACGTCGTTCCCCAAAAATAAGCTCTGTTTCGAGAAACATTCCATTGAATATTTCGTATTCATTTCCAATTGATAAACCGGTAACCTCAATGAAGTTATCACGTTTGTATATTTGACTGATTGCGTCGTAACCACGGATCACATCAAAATTGTGCTCAAATCCTAAGCTGAGTGTTCCAAAGTGAAATGGGCTGTATCGAAAGTCCAATCCTGTACTTCCTTTGATATCTGAATTTAAGAACCCGTATGAAATGTCTGTATAACTATCAATAAACCTCTCGTCTTCCCATTTCTTAAAGTAAAAAAAACCGGGTGCAATTCGAGGACCGGCGATGAATATTGGTCGAATCGAGCCTGCTACAGAATTAATGGTCCATTGTGTTTTGTTTGCTCTATTTCTGTGATCTACTCCCCACCAGAGTACTTTTAGGGCTGTTATCTTATTGAAGTTCTGATCAATAGAATCCAAATACTCAACCCGGTGTTCTGCATCGTATATGCTGTCTTTTACAAGTATGAAGTTACGCTCTTCGTCCGTTAGTTCTACTTTACGAGTGAGAGCCCAATAAGTAGAGTCTTTATCGTATGCTTCTTGTGTTGTAACTGCCACTTCATTACCGAAAAATTTCGGAGGAAAATTAGGTTCGAAGTTGTAGCTATCGAAATTGGTGATTGTCGTGCATACCGAGCTTTCACTTTTGTATTTTACTCCGTATTCTAAAATTTGTTTTGTTAAAATACACATTGAATCACCAGGATGAATGAATTCTTGTTTTATGGTAAAGTTATCGTAGACGAGTAGGTTCCCTTTTTCCATACTGAGTTCTATTTTCTCGATCAACCATAAAGAGTCAACAACATAGATGTATCCAGAGAGCGTTGATGTTGCAGTGTTCCTTGGAATGATTTTGATTTTGTGAATTTTCCTGCCTTTGGATTCATCCTGGTCAACCAATTTGTACTTGTAGGATAAGATTCCAGGTCCTGATATTGGAGAACTCACTGGGGTTTCGTGAAGATCGTTAAGTACAAGTAGGTTTTTGAAGAAATTAAAATTTGATTTCACAGTAGTTGTGTAATACAGTTGGTTGTATTTACTTCCACGTTGATCGTATGCATTTCGAACTTCCTTCACTCTAAATTTAGAGCCATAGTGACGCAAGAAATCGACTTCAACAAGGTTCATGCTATTGGCAAATTCTTTGTCTTTCTTATGTTTTTCGGCAAATGGGTCCTCAATTCCAGTCGGGTCTGTTATTTCCTCTGCTTTCGTTTTTTCTTTCTTTCGTTTTTCTTCTTTTCTATTAATTTTTTCGCTTGCTTTTGTATATCCGTGAACTGAATGCGGATAGGCCCAAGGGCTTATTTCATCTCTTTTCTTGACGACTTTTATAATAATATCCCTACCTGGATTTGATTTTTTTACGGAAACTTCAACGTCTTCGAGGTTTTGAATCTTTGTAGGGAATAGTACGATGTTTTTCTCAACTGGCTTTGTTGAAATGGTAATATAGGCTTCCCTTGTATCAAAACCTGTAGCACTAAAGAATAAAAAATACTCATCCGGATAGAGCCACATTTCATAGTGCCCATTTTGATCAGTAAGTGTGCGTAGATCAGAGGAGTTTTTTACAAATACCTTTGCATAGGGAATACCAGTGCCCTCCTCGTCTGTAATTGTTCCTTTTAGCAATTGTTGTCCGAGTGAAATTGATCCGAAGAAAATGAAGGTTAGGGATAGTATAAAGGACAATTGTCTCATTTCATGAAATTCAACATAGTAATATTCTGTATCAACTCTTTGTTTGACACAGAAAAAATAACAACAATCATACCTTCTCTATTGCCGTTCAAAACACTTGAGTTTTATTTGCGTTCTTCAGATTTTTGTTTCTCCATATATTCGATATGTTTTTCCATACGCCTCATCATGTAACGACGCGCAAAAAACATAACCAAAGCCAAACCTCCAAATAGATAGTAATATCCCCAAATGGTGAAGTCTTCTTGAACCCCCTTGTAGGTGACTACCACAAAAATAAGTACTGCAGCAAAAAGCCAGAAGTAAAGCATTATTTTATTGTAGAACTGCATAATTGAATATTTTTTTAAAGGTAGTAATTCTATTCAGAGTTCGGCTCTGCATCTGAGAATGCGGCTTCACCAACTGGATTGATCACTTTGTAATAATTGAATGACTGTGTAGTACGTATGCCATTGCCACGACCGACTTTTCCATTTCTTCTTAGAATCACATTGTGATCAGTGTATATCGTACTGTCTTTTTGGTTGTAATGCAATTCTTCTGTTTCTAGGGATTGATTTCTCTCGATATTTTTTAATACGACTGAATCTCGGACAAACATAATCCCCGTTTTATAGTTGATTTCACCATACAGCGCAGAGAGCGTTGATACGATTGATCCATCCGATGAATAGAATTCAAGTTCAAGTCCGTCTTTTAATTTTGTGATTTTTTCAGGAATGGCATATGTTTCTGCAATTGCAGCTCGAATTCGCACTTGAGCATAACCAGAATCGGTGTACAATAGTTCCAGGTTAGAGGTTGCTTCCTCTGGCGCTTCGGAATCATAGGTAACTTGTTGGATTGTTTCTAAATCATTGACACATGAAAAAAGAAAACCTGCCGTGAAAAGCACAGCAGGTAATTTAATATGATTTAGAAATGAGAACGACTTCATTCTATTTACATGGATAAACAGTTACACCCCAGCATTCTAAGGTAATAGATTTCGGGCTGTTGTTCTTGAAACAATCGTCTGCTGTTGGGCATGCGTTCTTGTATTTTTGAATAAGTGACGCACTAGCAGATCCAGATTGCTCAAGTAGCTGGACAGCATATAGATTGTTACACTTTCGATCAAAGGTACTTGCACCGCACGAATTTGCTGTTTGTCCAACACACTGTGCCGCAATTACTAGTGCTTTTCCTTTATTTACGCCAGAAACCGCCATCGCAGAAGAATAAGCTGCTTTGTACATTCCTTTTCGGAATTGAATATCCGCAATCGCGAATTGATATTCTTGCTTCGCTTCCGTAGAAGCAGCTCCTTCTTTTAATTTGCGATAGATAGAAACGGCCTGAGAAACTTTCCCCTGACGCGCTAATATCTTCACCTTCATTTCTAAGGCCATCGAAGATTCAGGATCTATCTCAAGGAATTTGTTAATCAAATCAAGGTATTCTTGGGATTCTGTACATTTTTTGCTCTCCATTAGTGTAATCAAACTCATTAATGCACTTTTTGCAGCATCTGGGTCTTTCGAAAGTGTTGCAATAAACCCTTCAATTTCTGGTGTTAAATCGTCACATGATTGAACAACAGTATTGAAGTAGGAAGTAATTGATTCTTGAGATTTGATTGACATTTTAGCATTCGTTATTAATTCAGAAAGCATAAAAAAGTCACTGATCATTCGTTTCTTCAAGGCACTTTTCTTTTCGGCATTTTGCTCCATGTAGAAGAGCGTATAGGTATTGTAGTAGTACAATGGAATGTACATTTCTTTGACAGCCACACCACCATTCTTAATTCCTCGCGTAAAGAAGATGTCAGCCTGAACGAAATCAGGCGACGATTTTTCTCGCTGATAATAGGCGCGAATCATATCATTTTTGGCGTCATACAACCCTTTGCTTTCCATTCGGTCATATACAGCTAAAATAGTGTCGCAGTATTGTTTACGGACAGTTTTATCTTTTTCGCTGTTGATCACTCGACCTAAACTTCCTGTTAAACGACCATAATTTGCAGCATCGTAATTTCCACAAATGGATTCACCTTTAATGAAGAAAATTACGGCTTCTTTGTAGTCTTTTATGCTCATTGCATCATTTGCAATCTTTCGCATTCGTTTACATTCTCGGTCCTCTTCACCTTCTTGGGCAAATGAAATAGAGGTGATTAAAAGTGAAGCTCCTAATATGTAGTTAACAATTTTCATTTTTTTATACTTTATTAATTCAATTTCCGCTTACGGAACCATTTCTCTGAAGCTCCTGGAGCGATTGTTATACCGAGGTTTATTCCGTAGTATTTTTCACTTAGTTGTTGCTGATCCGAGACCCCACGTTGACCAATGGAAAATCCAAAGTTGATCGATGAGAGTGATTTCTGGATAGAAACTGGTATGCCAAATCCAAATGTTGTGCCAAAATCGTTGACTTGCTCACCATTTGCTGAATAAGGGAGTGTATACTGGTAGTAACCAGCACGATAGCGAATCCTTGCGAATATATTTGTTGTTGCTGTGTTAATTTTAAATTCAGACTCCGGGATGAATTGAACACCAACAGATAGTTTCGATGTATTCATAAATTGTGTTGAATCCGTTGCATAACTATTTTCATATTTTGACCAATCTGTTGTGCTATAAGATGCGTACAAACCAATTTCAGGATGGAGCTTTCGCTGTATTTTATTGTTGTCTTTTAGTCTATAGGTATAACGCAGACCATAACTTAATTTTGGAGCATTTGTCAGATTACCTCCATCTCTTGTCGTGTATACGTTGGTATCAATAATTGAGTTGGTATTGCTCACATCAGAAGCGAAATAGACTTCTTCTTTGTAGCTACTTTTGAGTGTTTGTAGTGGGTCATAGGTTGCGTAAAGCCCAAACGAATGGTTATCATTGATTTGGTGCGTAAACATCACACCGAGGTCATAATGAAATGATCGGAGATCATATGTTTTCATTCCCAAACCACCCATTGTTGATGAAGCTTCCTGTGCAGTGCGTGTATTGGTGACGTTTCCGAACAAGTAACCTGCATTGACGCCAACTGACAATCGTGTACTGTCAAATTTTAAAATAGTTGCAGATAGACCCATGAACGCATTGCTGATTGACCCTTTCCCTTCGTAGGTATAGGTCATAGAATCTTGGTCCACAAAGCCTCCTGTACTGAAACTATACCCTCGTCGTGAGTAGGGTTGCAGTCCGAATGCCATCCCTAGGTACTTTGCAAATGAGAAACCAAAGGCAAAGTGTTGAACGGATGTAATCGGAGAAAAGGATTCTACATTCGCTTCGGTATAATTCGATAACCGCGAGGAAATACCTAATGAAAATAAGGGCTGTCCTTTGGCTAATGCACTATATGATGCTGGATTGTAATAATTCAGTGTACTTGAGTCGCACATGCTGATTCTTACATTTCCGAGACCTAAAAAAGTTGCATTGTCCAGCCCCTCAGTTTCTCCTATACCGTTTGAAGAATAGGGTGAGTTGATAGCAAGTTGACCGTAGGATGTGACCCCAAGAGCGAACGAAAAGATTACCAAAAAAAGTTTACGCATTGTATTTGTAAATTTCGAAAAGTCCGATTAAGGTCAGGTTTTCGTCTGCAAAGATGTCATTTTTTGATAGGATATCAAAGCAACTCGCATCACCACCTGTCATAAAAAAGGTTAAGCTCTCAAATTGCATTGAGTACATGTCCATTAAGCCATTTATCTCAGCATTTATTCCATTAATTACACCAGATTGAATACTACTGGCGGTAGTGCCACCAACGAGATTTGTATTGGATTTATTTGAAAGCTTGGGTAATTTCCCTGTGTAATCGTTTAGTGCTTTGTATCTCAAATCAATTCCGGGGGAGATAGAGCCACCTTTGTACAGTCCCTCTTTTGTGATGAGGTCGAACTTGATGCAGGTTCCTATATCTATGACGACTCCAAATTCAGAATCCAAACGTGAAACGATGGCTACGGCGTTGCATAGACGATCAATTCCTAAGGTGTTTTGGGTTTCATATTCAATAGTCACAGGTGTTGGAGTGTCTGCATTTACTAAATTGGCATTGGTTCTGCTGATGATTTCGGCTGTCAATTGGTTCGAAACAACAGATGACAGTATTGAGGGTGTATTGATGAAATGTTCGATAAAAGAAAAAAATTGATCAAGTTCTGAATGTAGAAATCGTTTTACCTCTATAAGGTGGTCTTTTTGAAAGTGGCCTACCTTAATTGAGGTATTTCCTGCGTCAATTGCGAGTACACTATTTTCCATTGTCATATCACAAAGATAGGCAAGAAAAAAAATAGTTCGTGTTTGTTGTAATTTGAAAGAAGTTGTTACCTTTGCCCCCACAATTTCGGTTGGTGATATAGCTCAGTCGGTAGAGCAATGGACTGAAAATCCATGTGTCGCTGGTTCGATTCCAGCTATCACCACTAGATACTTGAAAAGCCCTTGTTTCGACAAGGGCTTTTTTTATGGAATAAATTTTAGACTGTTTATTTTGTGATACAAACGTAGCGGCAATTCAGCTCACAATGCCTAATAATTTTGAACAACTACTGGACGTATATTTTTTTCGTTAATACAAGGAAAGACCTTTAGGACACGCCAAAATTATTAATCATGAAATGTTTGTTTCAATTGTTTTACTTATATCTAATGAAGGCTATGAAATATATATCAATTCTGAAATTGGGTTTCGTTCAACCAAATTTAAAACTGTAGAATTGAATTTACCAGAATGATTAATGTGAATATTATATAGGAAAATAAGCCTAATAGGTTATCCGTCAGTTTTTTCATTGATTTTCAAAACCTCATTTCTTCATTCATGGCAGGAGGTACAAAATAGGTTTAGTGTTTGATTATTTTACCAGAATGGAGAATGGCTTCATCACATAAGATGGTATAAATATAGTTTCCTTGTTTCCAAGCCCCACTTTGAAATTCAACCACGTGAGTTCCAGCAGTTTTTTTACCGAGTTGATCTTCTGCCATTATTCGACCGGTAAGGTCGTGAACTTGCACCGTTACTATACCCTCTGAGAATGTCGAAAACCCTACCGCAATTGAATTGACAAACGGATTGGGCCATGCTTTGTGATAGGCAGGTTGCTTTTGATATTCTTCGACATTGAGATTGCAATTTCCTTCTAAGTTATTATCAATCCAAATGGAGCGTTGTTCAATATAGGTCTTCAAGTAGTCTAAATCCTCTTGGTAGGTTTGACCAACAAAGCCATTCCAATTGACATATTGACCGATAATTGGCCATTTTTGAAAATTACGAATGCGTGCATCTTTAATGTAGAGTGCAACCGAGTCTATAAAGTGATTGATAGAGTCTGTATGCAATGGACCTAGTCTTAGTTCCTCCCAGCGGCAGCGCAAATTGTTCTGATAGCGCCAATCGTCTTGCAATCTTTCCCACCAGAATGGAATGGAAGTTGAAAAATTCCCGCAAATATCATCAAATTCGTATTGCCATCCATAAATTTCATCAGCATCGCAATAATCAGCATTTCCGAATGATAGATTGAAGTCCCACATAGGTCCAGCGACCAGAGGTGCATCCCAATTGAGTGCATCTTTGTCTTTGTGAAGAAATGAACTAGAGCGATACCCATCTACGGTTCGCCCCAGCTCCTGTAATATGAAAAAATCATGAAATGATTGTTCATCAATCAACGCAGGATATCCGAGTATTGGGTCGGAAAAGTTGGGACTGTTTAAAGCAGCTTCAAATTCATTCATCCAATTTTCCATATAACTGGATTGAAGTGGGTGTAGTTCGTCATATTCAGGATCATGGAATTGAAAAATGACTTCACTGTTATAATTGGAAGTCCAAGTATAAGGCACGTCTCCTGTGAGCTTATCTACTTTAACAATATATCCTCCGGTAATTGTATCGTTCCATGTATTTGGTGTGTGCACATCTTGTATATTGACACGATCACCATCTTTTTTGATGCGCTCCATTAAAATATAAATACCACGATATTCATTGTCGATGATTAGTTCACAATACTTTGTTTGAGCAGCATAGTGTCCCATCTTTCGAGCGAGTTCGAATGTAAGGACATTTCGAATCAGTGTTTTATCGGGATAAGGTCCATACAGAATCCAGTCATTTTCTACAGGCAGGCCAAGCAGCGCAACGGGGAGATTGTTGCCAAAATCATCTTGTGTCTCAAAACCATATCCTTTTTTAGGGTATTGTTGAGAGGTAGATCCTCTGTATTCAATTGCGATGCTATCGTCATAATTTGTAAAAGGATCATTGATTGTATTCATGTTCCCGAAACCATTATCAATAACACCCATATGAGCTCTGACGCGCGGTTCATCAACTATTGTTTGCCCGGGTTTATTGGAAATAATGATTATTGGTAAGTTGGATGAAGTGAGCTGCGAATGCGTTGAGAAGCAGAGTAGTAATAGCGCTATAGTAAGACGTTTCATAATCTCTAAAGTACAAAAAATGAGAGCTTAGGAAAAAAGTCCTTATTATTTTATTTGTTTCGATTGATGTTTGTAGTACCTTTGTTGCAGTTCATTCAAATAGACTTATGAAGAAAGGTGGAGGGATAGGCCCTGCGAAACCTTGGCAACCTAACTAGATCAAACTAGAAAAGGTGCCAAATCCAGTACTGAAAAGGTGTTCAGTAAGAGATAAGTTAGCTTGATTTCCTTCAGCTTCATGGTCCACAATTGAAATTATGAAGGATATAAAATCGATACTAAAAAAACGAATTCTGGTCTTAGATGGTGCAATGGGTACCATGATTCAACGTCACAAGCTGGAAGAAGAAGACTTTCGTCTTGGATGGTTTGAAGACCACAACAGTCCGTTGAAAGGGAACAATGATTTGTTATCGTTGACGCGCCCTGAGATCATTAAGGAAATTCATGCGGCCTACTTTACGGCTGGTGCGGATATTGCAGAAACCAATACATTTTCAGGTACGACCATCGCTCAAGCGGATTACGGTCTAGAAAAGGCGGTGTACGATATTAATTATGAAAGTGCGAAAATTGCGCGCGAGGTTGCCGATGAGTTTACCTCAAAAGAACCTGAGAAGCCCCGTTTTGTTGCCGGTTCAATGGGGCCGACAAATCGAACAGCATCTATTTCACCAGACGTTAATGACCCTGGGTTTCGCGCCATTACTTTCGAAGCACTTAAGGTGGCATACAAAGAGCAGGCAGGAGCATTGATTGATGGTGGAGTCGATCTTTTACTGGTAGAAACAGTTTTTGATACATTAAATGCGAAGGCTGCACTTTTTGCTATTGATGAGCTTTTTGATGAACGCGGTATTTCTTTACCTATTATGGTTTCAGGAACGATTACTGATCAGAGTGGAAGAACATTAACAGGGCAAACAACTGAGGCGTTTTTAATCTCTGTTGAGCACATGGACTTGCTTTCAGTTGGACTCAATTGCGCACTAGGAGCCTCGATGATGCGTCCGTATTTAAAGGTGCTCAATCAAAATTGTTCGTACGGTGTTAGTGCACATCCGAATGCTGGACTTCCCAACGAATTTGGGGAGTACGATGAAACTCCTGAGCTTATGGCGGAGCAAATTAGAGAGTTTCTTGAGGAGGGCCTCGTCAATATTATTGGTGGCTGTTGTGGGACGTCTCCTGATCACATTCAAGCGATTGCGAAGTTGGCTTCGAATTATTCACCTCGAACTTTTGGAATTCATGAAAATGACTAAATCAACACTTAAACTCTCAGGGTTGGAGCCTTTAATTGTTTCTCCTGAAAGTAATTTCATTAATATTGGTGAGCGAACAAATGTGACCGGTTCAAGAAAGTTTTTACGATTAATAAAGGAGGAACTTTTTGACGAAGCCATCAGTGTTGCACGAGATCAAGTAGAAGGAGGAGCTCAAATCATAGACGTCAACATGGACGAGGGTATGATTGACGGAAAAGAGGCGATGGTTAAATTTCTAAATTTAATTGCTGCGGAACCGGATATTGCTCGTGTGCCCGTTATGATTGACAGTTCGAAATGGGAAATCATTGAGGCTGGACTTCAGTGCATTCAGGGTAAAGGGATTGTTAATTCGATTTCACTTAAGGAAGGACCTGATCGTTTCATTGATCGAGCAAAGACGATTAGACGCTATGGTGCAGCGGTTGTTATAATGGCCTTTGACGAGCAAGGACAAGCCGATAATTACGAACGGAGAATAGAAATCTGTGAACGCTCATACCGCCTTTTGGTAGATTCTGCCGGTTTCAATCCAAACGACATCATATTTGATCCAAACATCTTTCCTGTCGCCACGGGAATGGAGGAACATCAGAACAATGCACTTGATTTTTTCAACGCGACCAAGTGGATTCGGCAGAATTTACCAGGTGCACATGTAAGTGGAGGAGTTTCAAATGTGTCATTCTCTTTTCGTGGGAATAATATAGTTCGTGAGGCGATGCATGCATCGTTCTTGTATCATGCGATTGGTTGCGGAATGGATTTGGGAATTGTCAATCCTTCAATGCTTGAAGTATATGATGATATCGATAAAGAGCTACTGGAGCACGTTGAAGATGTGTTATTGAATCGAAGAAGTGATTCAACTGAACGCTTATTGGATTTTGCACAATCTGTAAAGGGGGACGTTGGAAAAAAACGACAAATTGATTTGTCGTGGAGAGAGGGAAGTGTGCAAGAGCGTTTGACCTATTCTTTGGTGAAAGGGGTTACTGAATATATTGAGGAGGATACCGAGGCATGTCGTTTGCAATTCAATCAGCCAATTGAAGTGATAGAGGGTCCGCTGATGGCCGGAATGAATGTTGTTGGAGATTTATTTGGAAGCGGAAAAATGTTCTTGCCTCAAGTGGTAAAATCTGCTCGAGTGATGAAAAAAGCAGTAGCGTATTTATTGCCGTTTATTGAAGCCTCAAAAGGCGGAGGTTTGTCTTCCTCGGGAAAAGTACTTATGGCAACTGTGAAAGGCGATGTGCACGATATTGGTAAAAATATTGTTGGAGTTGTATTGGGGTGTAATAATTATGAGATCATTGA
Source organism: Crocinitomicaceae bacterium (assembly GCA_029249445.1). GTDB lineage: Bacteria > Bacteroidota > Bacteroidia > Flavobacteriales_D > Crocinitomicaceae > UBA4466. The sequence continues at coordinate 16,667 of JAQWHI010000002.1, forward strand.
CCTTGGTGTAATGGTTCCTCCAGAAAAAATTATTGAAGAGGCGATTGCACAAAACGTTGATATTATTGGCTTGAGTGGATTGATAACACCTTCTCTAGAAGAAATGGTAACGGTTGCCAAAGAAATGGAACGTGCTAATTTATCAATCCCTTTGATGATTGGCGGTGCAACCACTTCTCGCGTTCATACGGCTGTTAAAATTGAAGAGCACTTTAAATTGGATCAAACCGTTCATGTGTTAGATGCTTCGAGGTCTGTAACGGTAGTTGAGAGTTTGTTGGGGAGTAAAAAAGTTGATTTTGTCAACAATTTGAAATCGGAATACGCCAAAGTCAGAGAGAATCATACGAAGAATAGAAGAAAAAAAGCAATGCTCACAATTGAGCAGGCGCGAGCAAATAAGTTTCAAATCAATTGGACAGGAACTGATATTACTGAGCCAAACCAACTTGGAGTTCAGACGATTGAAGTTTCAACCAAAGAGCTAATTCCGTACATCGATTGGACTCCATTTTTTAGAACATGGGATTTACATGGGCGTTATCCAGCAATACTTAAAGATGAAGTTGTTGGTGATGAGGCAGTGAAGCTGTTTGATTCCGCAAAAAAGATGCTGAAGTTGATTGATGAAGAAGCTTGGTTGGAGCACAAAGGTGTGGTTGGACTATTTCCAGCATCGAGTGAGGGAGATGATATTTATATTTTTAAGCCAGAGAATCCATCTGAACAACTTCATGTGCAGCATACAATACGTCAACAATCAAAAAAGGCTGCAGGTATACCAAATTTGGCACTATCTGATTTCATCGCTCCAGTTGATTCTGGTATTCAAGACTATATTGGAGGTTTTGTTGTGACATCAGGTCTAGGGATTGAGGATCGAATTGCAATTTACGAGGCTGATCACGACGATTATAACTCAATTCTATTGAAAGCACTTGCAGACCGATTGGCTGAAGCATTTGCCGAGTACCTGCATGAAAAAGTAAGAACAACGATCTGGGGTTATGTTGGTGATGAGAACCTGCAAAATGAGGATCTTATAAGCGAGTCATATATGGGAATACGTCCTGCTCCAGGTTACCCAGCTTGTCCAGATCATACTGAAAAGCCAGGTTTATTTGAATTGTTAGATGCAACTCGATTAACAGGTGTTTCGCTCACGGAGAGTCTGGCGATGCAGCCAGCGGCTTCTGTTTCAGGATGGTATTTTGGAAATTCTGAATCCAAGTATTTTGGAGTAGGTAAAATTGATATAGATCAGGTTGTTTCGTTGGCAGATCGTAAGGGTTTTTCTTTAGAAAAAATGAACCGCTGGTTGTCTTCTAATTTGCATTAATTTTTCACCAAAAATAGTAAAAAGCAACCCGGGAGGATTGCTTTTACTATTATCTAACCTAACTACTACTTATTAATTGGATTCCGATAAATCACGATCGGAACCCTTTTCTGTGCTCAAAAGCGCAGTGCTATTGAAGTCAATCTAAAGCACCTCGGGAAATTTTCCCTAAAGTTCTTTAGAGGTTGCTTCGTATTTCTTTTTTAAATATTCCATAAATCCATCGCTTCAATCGATACATCAAAAGGTAGAGTACCGGAATGATTACTAGCGTTAAGAATGTTGCAAAAGTCAGGCCATAAATAATTGCCCATGATAATGGTGCAAAGAAGATGTTATTGTCACCTCCAATGTATATGTTTGGATTGTATTCGGTGAAAAGGGTAAAGAAATCAATATTGAACCCAACAGCCAAAGGAATTAATCCAAGAATAGTAGTGATTGCTGTTAACAAAACTGGCCGTAGACGCGTTTTCCCTCCTTCAATTGTTGCTGCAACAATTTCTTCGTAAGGAAGCTGTTCGTATTCACCCAATCCGCGTTCTTCGCGTTTTCGTCTTCTAATTTGATTGGTATAGTCAATCAGTACAATTGCATTATTTACAACTACACCCGCTAATGAAATCACACCGATCATCGTCATCATGATAACAAAATTCTGACGAGAAATCACGAGCCCAAGTAAAACGCCAATCAATGATAAAACCACCGTAATCATTATAATGGACGGCATTGAGTAGGAGTTGAATTGTGCAACAATAATCAAAAGAATCAAAAATGCTGCAATTAATAACGCATTGCTCAAGAATGCCATTTCTTTGGCCTGCTCCTCCATTTGTCCCGTAAATGCAAAATCTATTTCATCAGGAACTCTGCTTGCTGCTGCATAGTCGTCCATGTGCTTTTTAAGTTCTTCAACCACAACATTGGCATTTTCGCCTTCTGTGACGTTCGAGGAAACTGTTACTAATGGAACTTGATCTTTGCGAACTACACCGGTAAATGCTGTCTGCTCCTCCGGATTCTCAACGATTGAACGTACCGGAATATTCATTAATTTTCCTTGGTTGTTTCTGAAAATCAAACGCTGGTCCATTAACGACTCGAAGCTTTCGCGGTTTCGTTTATCAAACTTTACAACAATATCATACGAGTCCTCGCCCAATGTATAGGTAGAGATGTCCTGACCGAGTAGTGCTTTTCGAATTGACATACCGACTTGGTAGGTTGAGGAGTTGAGTTTTCGCACTTGATCTCTGTCCAAACGAATCGGAATTTCTGGTCTATTCGCTTCAACGTTCAGTTTTAATTTTTCGACACCTTTAACACCGATACTGTCGAGGTAAGATTTTATATTCGAAGCTTCAGCGATGAGGTCACCATATTTGCCTTTACCCGTAACTTCGATATTGATCGGAGGTCCTTGGGGAGGTCCATTTGCTTCTTTAGAAACTGAGATTTCAATATCTGCTGTAAATTCGCCTTTCAGTTCATCTTGTATTTTTCTTAGAATGGCAGAAGTTTTAATTCCATTTCGGTATTTAAATTCAGCGAAATTCACTGTGATTCTTGCTTTATGAGGGGTGCTCCCCATTTCCACACCTGCCATTGGATCACTTGTGCCTTCGCCAACTTGTGAAATGATAGATTTGATGATTTGACGATTGAGCGGAACGCCAGTTGTATCGTCTTCATCCATATATTCCTCAAGGATTGTCTTTAGTTTTTCCTCAACTTCAAGCGTCGTGGCATTGGTTACTGAAATATCAGTACCGATCGGGTGAGAAATGAAAATGTTTACATAGTTTGGTTCATTGATTGGAAAGAAATCTACTTTGGGTGGAAATACTCCCATAAGTACGAATGAAGAAAGAAGCAATCCAAAAGTTCCAAAAAGATAGACAACAGGTTTACGTCCTTTAAGTGCATTTTTTAGAAATCGCTCATAAAACGCTTCCAAACGTGGAAGGAATTTGTTTTGAAAAGTCGCTGAACCTGGGCGGAATATAAAGTAGTTTACTACGGCCAATATTCCAACTACGATTAATAAGTTTCCAATTGCTATACCGCCCAAAAGAAGCAGCGTAACGCCAACTCCAGAGAGTATGAGTGCCGAAGTGATCATACGCTTTAGATTTGGTTTTTCTTCAACCACTTTCATAAAGGTAACTGCGAGAACAGGATTAATTACTAATGCAACAAATAATGATGAACCGAGTACAATAATAAGTGTGATTGGGAGGTATTTCATAAATTCTCCCATGATACCAGGCCAAATTGCAAGTGGTATAAAAGCAGCTAGCGTTGTTGCTGTAGAAGCAATAATTGGCATGGCAATCTCACCAACACCCTCAATTACTGCACGCGTTGCCTTCTTTCCTTCTGCCATGTGCCGGTAAATATTCTCCACTGTTACGATTCCGTTATCGACAAGCATTCCAAGTGCAAGCACGAGTGAAAATAGAACCATGACGTTCAGAGTTACACCCATTGCACTTAAAATTAAGAATGACATTAGCATTGATAGCGGAATAGCGATTCCGACAAACAGAGCATTACGAAGGCCAAGGAAGAAAAGTAGGACCCCAACGACCAAAATAATACCGAATATTATCGAGTTCAATAAGTTCGATACCATTTCGCGTGTATTGTTTGATTGGTCGCTTGTAATTGAAACGTTTACGCTCTGCGGAATGGTTCCGTCAAATTGTGCTTTTTCTAGTATTTCTGAAATTTTATCTGATGCATCAAGTAAGTTTTGACCCCCTTGTTTTTTGATATCAAGCATTACTACAGGATCTCCAAATTCACGTGCATACGAAGTGGTGTCTCCATTACCAAAAGAGACTTTGGCAACGTCTTCTAGATAAACGGGCAAGAATTCGTCTTGTTTTACTACAATTCGTTTCAATTCTTCAGCATCTTCAAACTCTCCATCGATTCGAACGGTTTTTCGAATTCCATCCATGAGAATTTCGCCACCTGGAATGGTTTGGTGTTCAGCATTAATAGCATTTTGAACATCATCAATGGTAACGTTAACCGCCTGTGCTTTGATTGGGTCAATTTCTACGCTCATTTCTTGTTCTTGAATGCCTCGAATATCTACTTCACTAATTTCAGTAAGTTCTTCGATTTGATCTTCCAAGTCTTCTGCAATTTCTTTGAGCATTTTTGCATTATCGCCGCGCAAATTGATATTCATGATAGGCATATCAGAAGGGTCCATTTCAAAAATAGTTGGTTCTGCAGGGATGTCTGGGAACCCAGATTTTGATCGCGCATCGTCAACAGCATCTTTTACTTTTTGCAACGCTTTATCGGCAGGCATTTTAAAATCAAATTTTACACGAATGGTTGTGTAACCATGAACGGAATTGGTATTGATTTCATCGACCAATTTGATCCCGCCAACTTCTTTTTCGATTGTTTTACCAATCTTTTCGGACATGTATTCAGGTGAAGAACCTGGCTTTGCAATTCCAATATAAATTTCGGGAATTTGCAATTCGGGAAAGTTCTCCTTTGGCATCGATTGATACGCTCCTAAACCACCAAAAATGATAATGATTGCGATTAAAAAAATCGTTTTTCTATTGTTTACTGCCAGGGTAGACAATCCAAACCCTTTTATTTTCTTTTCAGACATAATGATGCGTTTAGAGGAGTTATTTTGTACGGACCAAGTCGTTGTTGGTGATGCCTCTGGCTCCTGCGACTACGATGTTTTCTCCAATATTTAAGGCGCCCTGCTCAATTAGCGTTGCTCCCTCAAATCGTTCAATTACATTTACAATAACCTTTTTCACTTGCAGCTTGTTTGATTTTGTTTTTGATGCTACAAAAACAAAATCGTTACTTTCTTGATCTTTCAATACCGATCTCGAGGAGATTACGAGCCCTTCTTCGATATTCATATCTGCAATACTAACTTCAGCGAGCATGTTGGGAAGAAAGTAATTGTTGTTTTTTAATGCAGCTTTGATTCTGAATGTTCTATTTGTTGGTTCGATATAGTTTCCAACATTGTCAATAGTCATTGCAATTACCGTGTCAGAATAGTTTGGAAAGGAAACGTACATTTCTGTTCCCACCTTTACTTTGGCAAAGTGCTTTTCTGAAATTGAGGCTACGAGATTTACTTTGTTGTTGTTTACGAGACGAATGATTGGTGATTGTGCGCCAGTCATTTCACCTTTTTTTGCAAATACTTGATCTACGGTACCAGCAAATGGTGCTCGAATACTAGCTTTTCCCCATTGGGTATTCAAAGATGACATTTTGGATTCAAGTGAATTCACCTGATTTTTTGCTGTCTCTAGGTCAAATTCAGATCCAACTCCTTTTTCTTGAAGTTTTTCCTGTTTGTCGAGCATATACTTTGCATAACTGAGTTGGGTTTCCAACTCTTTCATGTTTGATGCAAGAACAGAAGCATCGACAGTTGCAACGAGAGCTCCTTTTGATATTTTCTGACCTTCTTTGACCTTAATGGAGGTAATAATGCCTCCCATTTCAGCATTTAAGATAATATTTTGATCTGTTTCGATATTACCTTGAACTCGAATTTGATGAGTGAACGGTTTGAGGCGTACTTCTTCGAGTTCAACTTTTGGGACTTGTTTTTCCTCAACTTTTTCTGGGGTGACTTCACCACCACAAGATTGGAGTGTGATCAATGCTCCAGACAATAATGTAAATCCTAGTACTTTAGTTTTCATTTCTTTTTATTTATCAGTTCTTTAAAATTGTATTGTAAATTTTATCCAATTCCAATTGTGCTTGGAATAGATCAATCGTAGCACCAACATACTGTGTTTGAGCTACAATCAATTGGTTGTATTTCTGAGTTACAACGATACTTGTACCTTCTCCGATTTGTTCAGATGCAGTAGCATTTTGGTAAATTTTACGTGCTAAAACGACGTTTTGTTTTTGCAGTTCCAATTTTGATTGTGCGTTTAACAAATTATTTTTGGCTTGTGTTTCTTGCATTTTCAACGTTTGTTCCATTTGCATCAGAGAATTTTGATCTTTCATTAATCTGATTTTTGCTTGTTGCGTTAGAGCATGTCTTTGTCCACCGCTGAAAACAGGGATATTGAGTTGAAGTCCCCAAGAGGATTGTAAGAACCACTGTTTGTCAGCATCAAAAAAGTTGAATTCATTCCGATAGGCCGTATATGATTGTTGGTAGTAGGCATTTAAATTTGGCAAGTTGGAGAACTGCTTGTTTTTCAGATCCAGTTCCGATAGTCGGATTTGTTTTTTAATCAATTCATAGGAGAGGTTTGATTTTATGTTTCTTGGGCCAATTGTCTTCTTTGAGATGAGAGCATCAACAGAGTGGGCAATTGAAATTTGTTCATCAACAGGATATCCCATTGAATACTTCAAAAGGGTAAGCGCATTTTGATATTGAAGATTCGCAGCCATTTGGGACTGTTTTGCTGTAAGCAAGGAGTAGTTCAGTTGATCCATGTCCTCAGATTTCATTAATCCCAAATCGAAGAACACGGATTGTTTATTTACCATTTCTTCGGTTAAGGAAGTTATTGAGTCAACAAAGGACAAATTGGTTTTTGCAACGGCAGCCAATTGGTAGGCCTGTACAACATTGTAGACTACATCTTCCTTTGTCAGTTCAGCTTTTGTCTCTTGGAAGGATGCGTAGTTCTTTGCCGCTTGAAGTCCAATTATATAGGATCCGTTGAATAGGATTTGTGTGGCTTGAAGATTTGCAGATGAGTTATAATCTGTTCCTGCTCTAAATGAAACCAAAGCACCATCGGGTGCACCCGGATTGAAGAATGATGCATCAATTACTTGAACAGGAAGGTTTAAGAAGTTACCGAATTGTCCCGTGAGGTTGACCTGTGGAAGCCCTATGCCTCTAATTTCATTCGCACGTTCTTTTGCATCCGTAATATCGTGTTGTGCATTTTTAATGATTACTTGATTTTCAATCGCGTAGGATTTTGCTTCTTCAAGTGTAAACTCTTTGGTTTGTCCATAAGACAATTGTGCACTCACAAGAAGTATTCCAATCATTAATTTAGAATTGTTCATTGTTCATTTTTTGTTTTAAATAGTGAATTCCTTTATCGCTTGCCATTCCACGAATATGGAAATGAATCATTTCCGTGAATACTTTGGCAACATTAAAGTTTGGCCAAGGAAAGATTTCGGTGTTCATTACCTGATCTGTTGATGCGACATACAATCGAGAGATTATTGCACAATCAATATTTTTACGGTAAACACCTTCTTCAATTCCTCGTTTAATATTATTTTGAATCATGGAGAGTACAAAACCCCATTTGTGTTCGTAGAATAAACTTGCGGCCTCTTTGTAGTATTTTTGCAAGTCGTAGAAAACGGTTGGATTCACGTTACCTACCGTTTCAACAACGATTTTGCTAACATTGATTAATTCATCAATCGCATTTTCGGACTGTTGTACACAATTTTGGCAAATAGCTTTATCCATACCTACCTTCATTTCAATGATGGATTGAATCAGATCGTTCTTGTCGGCAAAGTATTTATAAATCGTTTTTTTAGACATCCCCAATTCTTGAGATAGATCATCCATAGTGACGCTTTTGATTCCATATTTCATGTAAACAGCAACGGCACGCTCTAAAATCTCTAATCTTTTTTCGTCCATGATAGCAAAACTAGCACAAAAAAACTTTGGAAACGATTTGAGAAATAAAAGTTTCCAAAGTATTTGTTAATTTTTTTTAAATGTATGCTACATGAATAAAAATGAAAGGTTACTTTCGAACTAATGGCAAAAAAGTATTACGTAGTTTGGAAAGGGAAGAAAACTGGTGTTTTTGAATCTTGGGATGAAGTTAAAACTTTGATTCAAGGTTTTGCTGGTGCCAAATACAAATCATTCCCTACAAAGCAAATTGCAATTGAAGCATATGCAAATCCAGCATCAGTAATATCTGTTCCGAAGAAAAAGAAGCCACGTTATTATGTCATTTGGGATGGGGAAAATTCTGGCATATATACGAATTGGGATAGTGCACAAAAAAAACTAAAAGGTTTTCCTCGTGATCAGTTCAAAACTTTTGGCAGTAAAGTTCTTGCCGAGCGGGCACTTATGGAAGGGCCCGAAAAGTACAGAGGAAAAGATTTTCGAAAAACAAAGGATTTAGCTCAGTCTGAAATTGATAGAATTGGTGAGGCCATTTCGTTAAGCATATCTGTTGATGCTGCGTGTAATGAAATGACTGGGATTATGGAGTATCAGGGTGTGTGGACTTATGACAAGGAACAAGTACTTTTTAAAATGGGTCCATTTCAGGGCGGGACGAATAACATCGGTGAATTTCTAGCGCTGGTTCATGCCCTTGCATTGCTTCAACAGCAGTCAGATTCTAGCTTTGCTAGAATACCTATTTATTCTGATTCTCGGATTGCTATGGGGTGGGTTAAATCAGGAAAATGCAAAACAAAGCGCACTCCTGGGCCAAAAGTCCAGCATCTCATCACACGAGCTGAAAAATGGTTATTGAAGAATACATTTCAGAATCCTATTTACAAATGGGAGACAAAGGTTTGGGGAGAAATCCCAGCAGATTTTGGTAGAAAATAAGGAGTGATTATTTCGTTCTAACTATTTTTTCACTTTTAATTTTGAATGGGCGTCAGCCGCTTTTATAAAAGTATAAATCATGGGATGTGGAATTTCTCGTGTTGAACTAATTTGTGGGCAGAATCCACAGCCAACAAAAAAGAGCATATTTTTCAAACTGATAATTTCAGGGTCTTCAAAATGATTGTATGCTTCTACATCGATTATATCATTTTGTAGTGCATTGATCAATTGAGGGTAGAGGCTGTAGCGTGAAGAGGTCAACTCTGTATTGGAGTAATTCTCATACAATTTGATGAATGCTTGCGAATGGGGTGAAATAATTAGCTTCTCAAACTGCTCTCCTTCTACAAGGTTTTCAGAAATTAATTTTTCATTGCGTCCATTTAGCTGGTACATATTGATGAGTACCTCGATTAAGATGCGGTAACCTTCTCCAGTAATAAGAACTGGGATTTGTTTTCCAACAATTTCCTTTAAAATTCCATGCAGAAAAAACCGATTTTTAATTGGGCCAGGAGCAACTAATATTCCATCAAATTGCTCAAATTGTTGTGGGCGGTATTTGACAACTTCGTTGAGTTTTGTCCAATAGTAACTTACATCGATGTCTAAAAATTGCGCAGAATGATCAATCGCAAGGTTGGTTGCGTGGTGAGAGTTGTAGGTGAAGTTGTAGTCACCTACGATTGCTATTTTTAAGCTTTGCCCCATTTCATAGCAGTCATCTTATAGAGTATTGGGCAGATCACTTACCTTTTAAACCATCCTTGATACACACCATTTTCAATTTTGACTGAATCCGAAAAGTCAAAATTGTATGCATAGCACTTAAAGTTACAGATGAATTGTGAATAATCACCATCTGAGTCTGACTCTTGTGTAATTTCAGTAAATTCTGCATCCATAAAGGAAATCATTCTATTTTCGTCGGATTTCCACTCTGTGCCAAAAGCGTCGGTAAATGTTACTTCAAAACCTGTGAGCGCATCGTTTGAATAAGCTGGTAAGTTCGTCGATGTGAAGAATTCATTGAATGCGTTGAGTGAAGGATCAGACAACAAGCTCGCATCCCAATCTAAGCTTCCTAGACCAACTTTTATCTTCATCATCGATTCAGTAGATGACATTTCTGAAAAGTAGCGCGCCATGGAGGCATCTGGTGGAGGCAATATATTCTTGGCTTTGTTGGCATTATTGGTATAACCCAATACGTTCTCAGTTAGTACTACTTGAGTGCCGTCAATTTCTCCATAGAAGTTACTTGACAAATCTACCATTGAGGAGGGCGGCGGAATTACCTCATGCTCAATACACGAATTCAATACTATTGCTGTTAGTCCGAGTACTAGAGCGCTTCTTGTAAATATCATTTTTTAGTAGTTTAAAAACTTAAATCACATGTTAAAACAAAATACACACGTATAATGTTACACTAAATTACGAAAAAAAACAGGAAAAGTTACGCATTGGCTATGCGCGAATTTGTTTGAGGGGGTGCTCACGTTCTAAATCGTTTAGATCGATAGTATTGAATTCTAAGGTTGAAAAGTTTGCAGAGAATAAAATTTCTCCATCGTACATCTTTTCCGAAGTTATAAAGTCATTTATAGAACTCGTTTTGTTCTGCTTTTGGAGTTTATTCAAAATAATGTTTAATTGTGAATGTGTGATAATTAAATCCGAATCATAGTTCATCGGTCCGGCTTTCACATTTCCTTTAATCAAAACTTCTGAATCATTTGATTCGAATAAAATGGAGTTTACTTTTACAGACGTTTTTGGCGTTTTCATTGTTCTGGTTTTTATGTTCGATACAAATATGAATCACTACATCGTAAACTATTTACGTACTAAAATCACTTGATTAGGTTTCTTCTTTTAATCAAGAAAGAGTACTTTTCCATTTCAATAACGATTCGAGAATAAGAAAAGATGAAATACGATAGAATAAACAAGGATTTATATATACACAATAGAAAGCGTTTTATTTCGGCGATGGCACCAAATTCACTGGCTGTTTTCAATTCGAATGATATTTATCCAATAAGTGCTGATAGTACTATGCCTTTTCAACAGCATCGGGATATCCTTCATCTGTCTGGTGTAGATCAAGAGGAGAGTATTCTTGTTATTTGTCCTGAAGCTTCTGACCCTGCTTTGCGAGAGGTGTTGTTTGTTCGGGAGACGAATGAGCACATCGCAGTTTGGGAAGGGGCAAAACTGGACAAACAAGAAGCTTTTGAAGTATCAGGCATCCGCTCTGTTTATTGGATAGCGGATTTTGATAGAGTTTTCAAACAATTAATGACTCAGGTAGAGTCTATTTATTTAAATACCAATGAACACCTTCGCGCGGACGCGACTGTTGAAACGCGTGAAGATCGATTTATTAAAAAGGTAAAAGCAGATTTTCCGTCGCACAATGTTCGACGCAGTGCTCCTATTATGCACAATATCCGTGCGATTAAACACGACATTGAAATCGACCTTATGCAGCATGCTTGTGATATAACCAAATCAGGTATTCAAAGACTCTTGGGTTTTGTGAAGCCAGGAGTATGGGAGTATGAGATTGAAGCAGAATTGATTCATGAATTTATGCGACTCCGATCCAAAGGTTTCGCTTACACACCAATTGTTGCATCTGGGGCAAATGCTTGTGTCTTGCATTACATTGAAAACAATGCACAGTGTTTGGACGGAGATGTAATTCTCCTTGATGTTGGTGCAGAATATGCCAATTATGCCTCTGATTTAACACGATGTATTCCGGTAAATGGACGTTTTACTGAGCGACAAAAAGCCGTATATAATTCGGTATTACATGTTAAGAACGAAGCTCAAAAGTTACTGCGCCCTGGAATTACATTGGCAGATTACCACAAAGAGGTAGGAAAAATAATGGAGTCACAATTGATAAACTTAAAATTAATTGATTCTACAGATATCAAAAACCAAGATCCAAATTGGCCGGCATATAAAAAATATTTTATGCACGGAACCTCTCATTATATTGGCTTGGACACACATGATGTAGGTCCTTGGAATGCACCAATCGAGGCGGGTATGGCTTTTACCTGCGAACCGGGAATTTATATCCCAGCAGAAGAGTTGGGTATTCGACTTGAAGATGACCTTATAGTTCAAACTTCTGGTGCCCCTTTCAATATGATGGGAGCAATTCCAATCGAAGTTGATGAAATTGAGGAAATAATGCATCAACGTGCGATTTAGGATGGGTAATGGTGCAAACAAATAAATTGAATTACAGGGTGACAGGAAATGGTCGCCCTGTTGTTTTTTTACACGGTTTTCTGGAGTCGATTTCCATGTGGAAGTATCTCGGTGATTTTGAAGGTGTTCAATCAATTGTTGTTGATCTTCCTGGACATGGAGAAAGTCCATTAATTCCCGAATTGACAATGCAATCAATAGCGAATTTAATCATTCAGCTTTTAGACGAATTAAAAGTTGTTTCTTATGATATTGTTGGTCATTCAATGGGGGGGTATGTTGCTTTAGAGGTAAAAAAAAATCACAACTCTTGTGATAAAATTATCTTACTCAATTCTAATTTTTGGCAAGATACTGCCTTGAAAAAAGAGGATCGATATAGAGTTGCAGCTCTCGTAAAAGAGAGAAAAGAGGTTTTCTTGAATTCAGCAATACCCAATTTATTTCTGGAGCCTCATAGGTTTCAAGGGGATGTTGATGCGCTGATTGATGAGGCAAAAAGTATTTCATGGGAATCAATTGCAGAGGCATCAATTGCGATGAGCGAGCGAACTGATAATCGTATTTTGGTCAAAGAACATTGCCAAGATGTGGTCATTATTCAAGGTCTGCACGATACTACGATACCTCAGAAGGTAATGCTTCAAAAACTCAGTGGGATTGAAGTTTTACCTCATATGGTACCAAGTGGACACATGGCACATATTGAATGCGGTGCGCTCATACGACACCTAATCGAAGGGTGTGTGGGGGTTTAGTACATTACCCAATGGCTTTTAGTCTTTCTTGAAATGATCCCAGCCTTGGGCGCGCAGTTCGATGACAGCACCATTTTTATCGACGTAATACATCCCATCTGTTTGATCCGTAACATGACCGATGACAGTCATGTGCGGGTTTCCTTTGATTTTGTCAAAATCATCTTGTTTCACAGTAAACAGCAGTTCATAATCTTCTCCTCCGTTTAGGGCGCAGGTCACCGGGTCAAGGTTAAATTCTATAGCTGTCATTGATGTTTTTCCGTCGATTGGAAGTTTTTCATCGTACACTCTGCAACCAACGTTACTTGCTTTACAAAGGTGCATAATTTCGGATGCAAGTCCATCAGAAATATCAATCATGGCGCTCGGCACTACATTCAGTTCTTTTAGGAATCGAATTACATCGATCCGTGCTTCTGGCTTTAATTGGCGTTCCATGATATAATCATGGCCATCAAGGTCAGGTTGGATATTTGGATTGGCTTTGAATACTTCTTTTTCTCTTTCTAAAACTTGAAGTCCAACAAACGCCGCTCCTAAATCCCCTGTTACAACAAGTAAATCAAATTCGTTGGCTCCAGATCGATAAGAAATTTCTTTTTTCTTTGCACGCCCGATCGCGGTTATACTTATAGTTAATCCTGTCAGTGAAGTTGTAGTATCGCCTCCGATAAGGTCCACATTATACATTTGGCATGCAGTATTTATTCCGTCGTACAATTCTTCAAGCGCTTCAATCGGAAATCGGCTCGACACGGCTATTGACACAGTGATTTGTTCTGCAACACCATTCATAGCGCAAATATCAGAGACATTAACAGCTACTGCTTTGTACCCCAGGTGCTTTAAGGGCATGTACATTAAATTGAAATGGACTCCTTCAATAAGCATGTCAGTTGAGACGAGGAGAGATGTGTCGTCTGATACAGTTATTACTGCAGCATCGTCACCAATACCAAATTCCGTCGAATCAACTTTTTGGTCAACGTTTTTGGTTAGTCTATCGATTAGACCAAATTCACCAAGTTCGTTTACATCTGTTTTCTTATCGCTCATCTTTTTTTTTGCAAAGCTATAAAAGGTAGTTCAATTGTCCTATTTTTATTGAGAATCGAACGGATGGTCCAACTTAAATGAGCTTGATCGAAGCTTGTCTTATCATAAAGGGAGTGAGGGCTATTAATTGACTTCTTCAGCAATTGCCTTTCCATTTAAACTGTGATATTCTAGATTTATTTTTTTTAAGTGCTTCTTTTCTTGGTCATAAATTTGACAGGAGTCGATTGGGGAAGCGTAAATATGAAGGGTCATTGCTTTTGTTTCGGATATATTTTTGATTGAATGAAACCCCATATGATCATGCATGTAGGTCAATTCCCCCTTTTTGATTTTCATGTGATTTTTAAGTTCAACTTCATTTATTGAAGAAAGATCAAAACGCTTTTCTTCGACTGTTCCATCAATTTGGTATACCCAACAATGTTGACCACTGTGATCGTGGATTGATGTTTCAACATTTCTGTCCCAGCAAAGTAATATGAACTCAAAATCTTCTTTTCTTGTGATACAATTTCTAGTATATCCGCCTTCAATCCAAGTTGCGTATTTCTCAAAATCATTTAATGAAATGTCAATTCTTTTGAGAACGCTAACCTGTTCGGAAGGTTCAGCATCGTCAAAGCATTCAATAAGTTGCTCAATAGATGTAATGGGGTTCATAAATTAAATCAATTAGGTTTCTATCAAAAGCAAATTATACTACTTTTACTGATGAATCACATACGAGATTGTCATAAATATAAACTTTTTTGGCAGTTTTCTCTCATTTTAGCGCTGAAATTGGAAGAATCTTACTTTTTTGAGCGTATCTGGGGATGCAAAATATTTTGAATGCGAAAGACATTAGAAAAATTTAATCAATTAATTAACAACCTACTTAAAGACGAAGCACAGAGACCTGTTGCAGACCATATTCCCTCAGAAGAGCTGTATCAAACGCTTGACTTGAGTTTAAATAAGGACGGAATATCTGATGAAGAATTTGAAAAAATACTTAAGGATATTGTGTTTAAAACACCAAGAACAGCAACTACAGGTTTTTTTAATCAGCTTTTTGGAGGAAGGAACGAGAAAGCTGTTTTAGGAGATCTTTTGGCTGTCACCTTGAACAATAGTATGTATACGTATAAAGCGGCAGGCCCTCAAATTGGAGTCGAAAAAGTGATTCTGCGTGAAGTTTGTAATATCATTGGTTGGGATTCAAACTCGGATGGTGCATTTGCTCCTGGAGGTTCGATGACCAATTATATGTCGATGGTCATGGCGCGAGATGCATTCGATGCTGAAATTCGACACAAGGGATCAAACCAAAAAATGACAGTCTATACATCTGCAGAATCACATTACAGTATACCAAAGAATGCAGCATTTTCCGGAATAGGAAGAGATAATGTTCGGTATATATCAACGGATGAATTTGGAAAAATAAAAATCGGCGAATTAAAAACACAAGTGGAAGAAGATGTAGCCAATGGATTTACTCCTATAATGGTTAATCTGACTGCTGGTACAACTGTTCTCGGTGCGTTCGACTCGATTCCTGAAGTTCGTGAGATTTGTGATGCCAACAATATGTGGCTCCATGTAGACGGCGCTTATTGCGGCGCTGTACTTTTTAGTCAAAAATATAAGCATTTAATTGATGGAATTGAAAAAGTAGATTCATTTAGTTTTAATGCACACAAGATGATCGGGACTCCACTTTCTTGCTCAATTATAGTTGCAAAAGATAAGATGAGTTTACAGCATTCTTTTTCAAATGATGCAAGCTATTTGTATCAAACTGATCACGATGAGTTTAACCCAGGAAAAACTTCTTTGCAGTGCGGAAGAAGAAACGATGCATTGAAGTTTTGGACACTTTGGAAGAGTGTTGGCACAGAGGGTCTTGAGCGAATAGTTGATCATCAGTTTTATCTTGCTGACGTTGCAAGAGATTATATACGAAGCAAGGAAGACTATATGTTATATAGTTATGATGACTCTATTTCCATATGTTTCAATTACAAAGGCATTCCAGCACGAACTATTTGTACAGCTCTATATGAACATTCAAAGTTAATGGTAGGTTATGGGAGTTTCAGAGACGATGAGTTCATACGTCTGGTAACAATAAATGCGCAAAACACCAAGGAAGATATTTTGAACTTCTTCAAAACGATGGAGACCTTTGTTGAAGAACATAATACATTATTCGATACGAAGGTACAATCAATTTAAATGAAATGGAAGTCACAAAATTTGTAGTTCTCGGCCTGTATGTTTCTATTCTTTTTTTGATAGGAATAATTGCATCTCGCCGGGTGAAAAGCATGAGTGACTTTTATTTAGGAGGTAAAAGATTGGGATATTGGGCGGTTGCATTTTCAGCGAGAGCTACTGGGGAGTCTGGTTGGTTATTGATTGGACTGACCGGAATGGGTGCTCTTTCGGGGCTTTCTGCCTACTGGGTTGTAGTTGGTGAAGTTCTTGGAGTAGCAATTTCGTGGTGGTTTATGGCCAAGCGTTTCAAGAGAAAATCAGATGCATATGGATCAATAACGATTCCGGATTATTTGGAGAGTCATTTCAACAGTACGAAAAAGACGATGCGCATTCTCGCAGCATCTATTCTGTCGGTTTTTGTAGTGATTTATGTAAGTTCTCAAATTGATGTAACAGGAAAAGCGTTTGAATCCATGATGGGGATGAATTATTACTGGGGAGCAATTCTTGGTTTTCTCATTGTTCTATCCTACATCTTTGTGGGTGGTTTTGTCGCAGCAGTTTGGTCGGATCTTTTTCAGGGTTTGCTAATGTTTTTTGGGTTGCTCCTCCTGCCTATTGTTGTTTGGTTTTCTATGGATGGAAGTACCGGAGTTGTTCATAGTTTAAATGCGATCGACCCTGCACTAACAAATATTTGGGGAACAAGCAGTGATATTTGGATGAATATTGCGACTATGCTTGGATTTGCGATGATTGGACTCGGTTTTTTAGGTTCACCTCAAGTATATGTTCGTTTTATGTCCATTAAGGATGAACGAGAAATAGACAAAGGAAAGTGGGTAGCTGTACTATTTACACTTCTAACTGATGCGGCGGCAGTTACTATTGGAATTTTAGGTAGAATTGTATTTACAGAAAGTGGACAAAATCCTGAAGGCATTTTGGGGAATGGAGCAGAAAATGTCTTGAGTATGCTCACCGAGGACTTTTTACCACACATCCTTGTAGCGATTTATGTGGCAATTGTACTTTCAGCAATTATGTCGACCATTGATTCTCTATTGGTCATTGCATCTAGTGCAATCACCCGTGATTTTTATCAGAAGCTATTTCGTCCAGATTTGAAAGACAAAGATTTAACACGTATTTCAAGAATGGTAACATTGATTATGGCGCTAATGGCACTTACGATTGCCTTGATTATTGCGAGAGTTTCACCTAATCACACGGTTTTTTGGTTGGTAATATTTGGTTGGTCCGGGATTGCGGCCTCTTTTTGTCCAGTAATAATTCTGTCGTTGTTTTGGAAAGGATTATCAGAAAAAGGTGCTATGGCAGCGATGGTTGCAGGGTTTCTTTGTGTTCCCTTTTTTAAATTTGTCGTTCAAGGAATGGAGGGGATCGGTCCTTATTTTGTTCAGCTCGATGTGTTGGCTCCTTCCTTTTTGATCTCAATGACCGTTGCGTGGGTTGTTTCAAAGATCTATCCTACTTCATCAAAAGCAGATACCTCGAGCATACAGCCTCCTTCAATTGAGGATTGACCTTTATCTGTCGGTACTGGATTGCAAAATAATTTTTGTGTCCTGCTTTTGTCCGAGTTGCAATTTGCAATCCAATTAATTAAATAAAATATATTAGTTGTACAGAAAAGGGTATTGTGTTTCTGTAACTTTCTTCTTCGCAATACAAAATAGATTAGCTCTCAGCATAATCTACCTTAAAACTAAACCAGCCCCGGCATGTTAGGATAAAGTTCAAAAGTAAACGCGGATTTCTTTTGGTGTTCTCAGATTTAGACTAATACCTGTATAATACGGCATTTACATTCATTCCAGCCCCAACGGAGGCAAGAAGAATTAGGTCTCCTTTGTGAAATTCATGTTGTTCCTCACTTGTGCCTTTCCGAATTTGATCAAGTAGTGTCGGAACCGTAGCAACTGAGCTGTTGCCTAGTTTGTGAATACTCATTGGCATAATATCTTCAGGAATATTACGCTCTTTATACAAGCGAAAAAGCCGCTTGATAATTTCACGGTCCATCTTTTCATTTGCTTGATGTATCAATATTTTATTTACATCGTGTATGTCAACACCGGCCTTGTCAAGGCAAGACTTCATTGCTTGAGGTACTTTGTTCAATGCAAACTCGTATATTTTTCGACCGTGCATCTTTATGTAGCGAACGTTTGGATCTGATTCTATTGTATTGCTTTTGCCTAAATAAAGATAACAAGCCTCTTCTTCTGTCCAAGTGCCTACTTCCATTCCGATAATACCTTCCTGTTTTTCTCCTTCTGCTATTTCGACAATACACGCGCCGGCTCCGTCTGCAAAGATCATTGAATCTCTGTCATTCATATCCAAAACACGTGAAAGTGTTTCTGTTGCAACTACGAGGCATTTTTTCGCCATTCCTGACTGAATGTACGCATTGGCTTGAATTACGCCCTGAATCCAGCCAGGACATCCAAAAAGAACATCATAGGCTACACAAGCTGGATTTTTAATGCCTAGTTCTTGTTTTATTCTTGAAGCCAAACTTGGCAAAATATCTGTCTGAATTGTATTTGGCTTTACATCTCCAAAGTTGTGCGCAACAATTATTTGATCGATTGTTTCTGGATCAACACCAGAGTCCTCAATTGCCAATCGACTTGCGATCGCTCCAATGTCTGAAGCAACCAAACTATCATCTACGTAGCGGCGTTCTTCAATTCCTGTGATTGCCTTGAATTTTTCTGCAATTTCATCGTGTGAAGCGTCAAATGCTTGCCCATTTTCATCAAAAAAATTATTTTTTGCAAAATCTTGATTTGTGACAACATTTTTTGGAATGTAGCAGCCAGTTCCTGAGATGATTACGTTACTAATCTTCATATAAAACCTTTTTTATTTCAAAGATAAAGAAACTCTTTAATGCAAAGGGAATTTATCCATGTTATATCGTTGTTTTTTTGAACGGAGGACTTTTGATTATTTTACTTGAATTTCTCAATTTTATATTTGTTCACCTATCATACCGTCAAGCAACTAAACGATTCGATTGTACGAAATTCAACTCATATTGACTAGACTCTAAGAAATCAGTGGATTGGCGACTTTTTCAATCGCTTAGGCAGCTGGTTTTTTTTAATTGTTTGTGCTGTTTTTCTTTTTGAAATGTATGTCGTTGGATGGAAAAATTCTTCATTATTTGTGGTTCTGACTTTCAAAAAGACAACGCGTGTGGATTTTTTGTGGTCGGTTTTCAGTTATCTTCAGTACTTTTGAAGTCTTAATAACAATTTATGCATGAATTAAGTTTAACAACCCCAGCATTACTGTTTTCAGCAATTTCTCTTATTATGCTTGCGTACACAAATCGCTTTTTGGCTTATGCAGCCGTAATACGAAATTTACACGATAAATTTCTTGAGCAACAAGACCCTGCTTTGATTCGACAGATTAAAAATTTGAAACGCAGATTGAACTTGACTAGATGGATGCAAATTTTTGGAATTTCGAGCCTTTTAGGTTGCGTACTGTCTATGTTTCTCGTCTATGTTACCCAGCAGGATGTGGCTATTTGGGTGTTCGGCTTTTCTTTACTTCTTTTGATAATTTCTCTCGCGTTTCTGATTCAGGAAATCAATATTTCTGTACATGCATTGGAGCTTCACTTAAGTGATATTGAAGACTACATCAAGTCGAAATGAGCGACGCATCACGAATGAACTTACAATTGAGAGGCGTATTCTGCTAAATCGACTATTTTAGAAGAATAGCCGTATTCATTGTCATACCATGCAACGACTTTTATAAAATTATCGGTTAATGCAATTCCTGCCTTAGCATCAAAAACGGAAGTACAGGTTTCGCCGATAAAATCTTGAGAAACTAGGGCATCTTCTGTATAACCCAAAACGCCTTTTAATTCGTTTTGTGAGGCACTCTTCATTACTTCACAAATCTCTTCAAAGGTTGCACTTTTTTTGATGTTCACTGTTAAGTCAACTACTGAAACATCCATTGTAGGAACCCGAAATGCCATACCTGTTATTTTCCCATTTAAAGATGGAATTACTTTTCCAACTGCTTTTGCGGCACCTGTTGAAGATGGTATAATATTATGCAATGCAGCTCTGCCTCCTCTCCAATCTTTGAGTGAAGGACTGTCAACAGTTTTTTGTGTTGCTGTTGCAGCATGAATTGTGGTCATTAGCCCGTCAGTAATTTCAAAATTATCATGGAGTACTTTTGCAATTGGCCCCAAACAATTTGTTGTACATGACGCATTTGAGAACACCCTATCGGTTGCTTTTAACTCGAGGTGGTTTACTCCCATTACGAACATTGGTGCATCGGCAGATGGTGCTGAAATAATTACCTTTTTAGCTCCTCCTTTTATATGCAAATTTGCTTTTTCTTGGGTTGTGAAAATTCCAGTACATTCAATAACAAAGTCCACATCGATTGTATCCCAATTCAATTCTTCTGGATTTTTCTGTGATGTTATTCGAATTTCTTTTCCATTTACTATTAGGTTGTCGTTCAATACCTCAACTGATCCGTCAAATTTTCCATGAACGGAATCGTACTGTAACATATAAGCCAAATAATCAGCGTCTAATAAATCGTTGATTGCAACGACCTGAATATTTTCACGTTGTGCTGCAATACGCATTACCAGGCGTCCAATTCTCCCAAAACCGTTAATTCCTATCTTAATCATATCTATTTTTTTGCTGCGTTTAAGTCAAATTATATGGATTAATTTTCGTGAATCCACACTTTACTTATTGTCTAAAGTACTATAAGAGTGTGAGGTTTCAAAATTTTGAATGGTATAAAATTGTATTCATTTCGTACACCGATTTTTTTGGGAGTCCAATTATGTGAATTCCACGATTGAATTGACTAAGGAAGATATGCCTAGGGTATAAAAAAAGCCCTCCGATTGGAGGACTTTAGTGTATGTTAATCAATTCTTTTGCAAGTTCAATATTTTTTTTCGCACTTATTTTAAGAGGTATATTAATAGCTTGTCCAACACCAATCAAAACACCATCACCTATAAGAAGTAAACCTGTAAGGTCAAACCAGCCGCCTTCGAAGGATTTCCACAATAAAGCTGTACCAACAGCAGAGATTGAAACCGTAACAGTTGAAACAATGTTTCCAACTTTTACATTTCTTTTCGCTTTTCTTAGATATAATTTTGCAAGTTTGATATCCTCTTCTTTCAAGTATAATGCTTCGATTTCTGATTGATCGGTTATTTTACTGTTGTTAAGATTTTTTAATTGAAATTTAAGAACGTTGGTTATACTGTCTGCTCTTCCTTGAAGAGCCTCAATTTGCTGCTTCTTGCTTTGTCCATAAGAATTTAAGCAAAGAACGAGTGCGCCGAAGAGCAGTAAGTTTTTCATTTGTGTTTATTTTAACCAAAAATATAAAATATCAGCTTTCAGCCTGATACTTTTATGATACAAGTCTATAAATGTCAGTCTGACTTATTTAAAAGGACTTGAGATCGCTGAA
>JAQWHI010000008.1 GCA_029249445.1 Crocinitomicaceae bacterium
TTTTGGCGCTAATGGGAACTTAGGAAGTCACTTTGTGAATCAGGCCTTAGAAGCTGGATTTAAAATAAAGGCATTTGTTAGAAGTGCAGCCAGCTATGAGCATTCCAATAATTCTAAAGTTGAAGTTATTGAAGGAAATGCGACAAACATAAATGATGTTGAAAAAGCAGTAACTAATACTGACGTAATCGTTAGTTGTTTGGGGAATCCAAAGAAAAGTCAAATCATGTTTAAGTCACATGACAATATTTTAAAGGTAGCTTCTGAACAAACTAACATTCCAAAATGCATTTTAATCTCAAGCATTGGTTGTGGGAGAACTTCATGGATTATTAAACAAATGCTGATTCTTATTGGTGGAAAATCAAGTTTTGCTGATTATGAAAAAGCAGATAAACGTATAAGTAATGAAAAATCTGTACCATTTGTTTTGGTAAGACCTTATGCTCTTACAGATAAAGAAGGGAAAGGAAAATATTTTGTTACCAAAAAACAAAACGGCACTTTTCTAAAATCAATATCAAGAGCAGATGTTGCAAAGTATATGTTGGATGCAATAACAGATTCACAATGGGATGGAAGTCCAGGTGTGCTGTTAGGGGGAGTCTAAATCTTTAAAGTTTATACTATTATAATCGATGATGGCATTTTACACTCACACTATCAAAATTAGAGTAATAGGTTTATTTAAATAGAGCTTGTTAATGTGTATTAAACTAAATCTATTTTTGAATTAAATTTTGTGTGAATCGTAAAAAAGGTTTTAATAGTACTTAATTATTAGAAAGAATCAAAGTAAAACTAAATACTTAAAAAAGTTCGAAATAAGGACCGAGAGGCCCGCTCAAAAAAAGAGTTTCACTTTGTGAGACTCTTTTTTTGTTTTCGGGAGATGGGAGTCGAACTATGGTTCGAGCCGAAAACCAAAATTGTGCGGGACCTGTAATGGTTCCAATCCCTTCTTTTTTATCGAACAACCAGTGAAAGAGATTGAGTCGACAGAAACAAATTAGGTTGTTGCTGCTATTGAATCGGAAAAGTGGGAATGATAGTGTGGAGTAATTAGTGTTGAATCAACCAGTTACACGGTGTTTTTGAAGAATGAATCCTTGTTGATGGTTTCATAACATTCGTACAGCGCCATTGTGCAAATAATTTTATTAAATTTGGCGTATTATTTAAACTTAGAATACGATTAAATTAATCTTTGAGAACATGAAAAAAGTAATTAGTTCTTTGGCAATTGCAGCAGCAATGACATTTGGTTTCGCTAACGTTAGTTTGGCAGATGGTGAAGATTCCTTGGCCACGACGACGGATAGTATTGAGGCAGTAGCTTCAGATGCTGGAGAAGATGTTGTAAGCGACGCGATAGAAACGAATGAGGATATAGCTGTTGAAGCTGAAGAAGAAGTAGAAGTGAACTTCGTTCAAAAATTGAAGCAAAAATTTATCGAAGGTGATCCATTTTGGATGACTCCAGTATTGATTTGTTTGATCATTGGTTTGGCATTATCAATTGAGCGTATCGTTTACCTTAACTTGTCAACGATCAACACGAAAAAATTCCTTGATGAAGTTGAAACAGCCCTAAAGAATGGTGGTGTTGATGCTGCAAAAGAGGTGTGTCGAAATACAAGAGGACCAATTGCATCTATCTTCTATCAAGGATTGGATCGTTCGGATGAAGGGATTGAAATGGTTGAGAAATCAGTTGTTGCCTACGGAGGAGTTCAAATGGGACTGCTAGAGAAAGGACTTTCTTGGTTGTCTCTTTTCATTGCTTTGGCTCCAATGCTTGGGTTCATGGGAACGGTTATTGGTATGATTCAGGCCTTCGAACAAATTGTGAAAGACGGTCAGGTATCGCCAATTACAGTTGCAGGAGGTATTCAAGTAGCCTTATTGACAACAGTTTTTGGTCTTATTGCAGCAATTATCCTTCAAATTTTTTACAACTATATCGTATCTAAAGTAGACGGAATTGTAAACGAAATGGAAGACGCATCAATTTCTTTGGTGGATATGATGTTGAAATTGAAAGTGGCTAAAGCGTAGTGGTTGAGTATTCAACAGAATTATAAACCATTAAACGTAAAAACATGGACGATAAAAAACTAAATATGATAATGGCGATCTTAAAGGTCGTACTCGTTGTAGTTGGTGTTCTTGCAAGTTTTCTTGTGATCATGGGCCCTAACGGGAATTCAGAGATCGCAGATCAACAAGAATTTTTGGAAAGCTTCAAATTGGCTTTGGCAATCAACTATACTTTATACATCGTGCTCGGTGGAGCTGGGGTCATCTTGGCTTTCTTCTTTGTTGGTTTGGTCACAAACACAAAGAAAACAGCGCTCTCAATCGTTGGGATTATTGCGGCACTTGTGCTGTTCCTCATCTTTTGGGCGGCAGGATCGAGCGATACAAACGAAACACTCAATCTAAGTGAGAAGGTTGCAACAGACAGTGCGACCATTGGAACAGTTACTGCTGGAATTTATACAGCAATGATTGGTCTTGCGGTTGGTGCGCTTGTTTGGGTATTGAGCCCATTGATGGGACGATTAAGAAAATAAAATTATGGCGAAGAGAGAAATTCCTGAAATTAATGCTGGGTCGATGGCTGACATCGCCTTTCTATTGTTGATTTTCTTCTTGGTAACAACAACGATGGACAAGGATACGGCTTACTTGCGTCAGATTCCTAAAATCATCGAGAATCCACCTGAGGTGCCGCCTATTGAAGGACGTAACATTTGTGCAATTCAAGCCAATGAGTTGAATCAACTTATGGTTCGGGGAGAGCGTGTGGAAGATCCAGATGAGATTTCTGAAAAAATCGTTGAGTTTTATAGAATGAATCAAAGCCTTTCAAGATCAGGTTCCAAAGCAGCGATCAAGAATCCGGGATACAAAGGATTTAATTTTCCATTCTATTCTTACATCACGAAGACAGAATTGGAAGGAGAGATCGATAGAGCTGATGCAGATTTAAGTGCTGCTGAGAATATGGAAGGTGTTGCAGAAGATTATATTGAATTCAAGGCGAAAGTTTTGGAGGAATGGAGTGAAAAGGCAGATGCACTGCGTTTGCTAGGAAAAAATACGCTTCAAGAGATTCATTCTCAAGCACACGTCCGAGTTGAGGTCATGGCGAAGACACAATATGAACTAATGGCGAAAATCCACTCTGAAATTGAAGAGGCGTACTTCGAGTTAAAAGACGATGCGGCAGAAGAAATTTTTGGAGAATCATTTGGTGTTATCAAGCAACGAAGAGCAATGGACAAGGAAGATGAAGCAAAAGATCAGCGCAAGTTGGACTTGCTCGATGTGTTGTATCCAACCCGAATCATTGAAGTGAAGCCAAACTAAAATTTATTCGAGATAGTTAGAAAATTATGTCAAAGTTTAGAAAAGAAAATAGTAAGTCAGTACCAGGTGTGAACACGTCGTCATTGCCTGATATTGTATTCATGCTTTTGTTCTTCTTTATGGTTGCTACGACAACAAAAGAGTCTGATCCAACTGTGAAAGTGGAGCGCCCAATAGGTGTGAAAGCAACAGACTTGACGCCGTACAAGCAGCGTTCTGAAATTGATTTCCTGTATTTGGGAGAGCCAAGGAACAAAGCAAGGGCAGCCGAATTTAAAGAAGGTTACGCATTGTTTTTGGACAATGTAGTGCAACCAAGCGCTGGTGAACTGTACAATACAAATGCCATTTCACGATGGAAATTGGACAAGTTTGAATCAAAACCACCACGAATGAAAGAACGTATTGAAAATGTAATCACGTGTGTGAAGGCCGATCAATCCGCTCCTTCAGTATTGATTTTTGATATTCGAGATCAACTACAAAAAATTGATGCACTCACTGTCGCATATGCCGTGCAAGACAATGGTGCTTATTAATCAAAAATAAGTTTAATGAGCCCCGACATCAATTGATGGTCGGGGTTTTTTATTTGATGAATTATGGAAAACTTTGAAGTTATTAACCCGACCCGAATCCTCTTTGGAAAAAATCAGCTGTTTCGATTGCCAGAATTGCTTCGATCCTTCGAAGTGCAAAAAATAATGATTGTATACGGCGGTGGTAGTGTCAAACAATTAGGAATTCTCGACAAACTGATCAATGAGCTCAAGGGCTTCGATGTTTTTGAATTCGGAGGTGTGGAGGCAAATCCGGAGTACGCCACATTAATGGATGGTGTTGCGCTGGCGCAGAAACATGAAATTGATTTCTTTTTAGCTGTCGGTGGAGGTTCTGTAATTGACGGAGTTAAGTTCATGAGTGGGGCACTATTTTATGAGGGTGAGCCTTGGGATGTCCTTGATAAAAAAGAAGGCTGTATGTTTGAAAAAGCACTGCCATTTGGTACTGTTTTGACCTTGCCAGCAACAGGCTCAGAAGCGAATTCTGGAGCTGTTATTAGCCGTAGAGATCTTAAGCAGAAGCGAGGAATGGGAGGTCCGTTGTTCTTTCCAAAGTTTTCGTTTTGCAATCCGGAGTTGGTCGCGACTTTACCGAAACGGCAAATTGCAAACGGAATTATTGACGCATACACGCACACACTTGAACAATATTTAACCTTTCCATCCGACAATGTGCTTCAAGAACGTCAAGCGGAATCCATTTTAAAAACCCTGATCGATATTCGAGGAGTAATTGAGAATCCATCTGATTATAAATTGGCCTCTAATTTAATGTGGTGTGCAACGCAAGCACTCAATGGAAATTTACGCTGTGGTGTTATTTCTGATTGGGCAACACATATGATCGGACACGAACTAACGGCGATGTATGGCATCGATCATGCACAGTCGCTTGCGATTATTGCACCGCGTCTCTTTGAGCACCAGTTTGAGAACAAACAAGAGAAGCTTATTCAGTATGGAAAGCGTGTTTGGAACCTCCATGGTACGGATCAAACGATCGCAAAATTGGCCATTGAAAAGACAGAGGAATTTTTTCAATCCTTGGGCGTAAAAACGCGAATTTCTGAGTACACATCCGATTATGAAGGTACTGACAGTGCGATTATGAATGTGTTTTTAGAGCGTGGATGGGTCGCAATCGGAGAGCGCCAAGCCATTCGGCCAGAAGATGTAAAAAGCATTGTCAAATCTGCGTATTGATGCATCCGATATTCAAGTTTAGGGAAAAGGAAACCCAAGGTATTTTGGATTTACTCAATGCTGTTACCCTAGGAACAAATGGTGCCCATTACCGCCACCTTGATACAAATGAACGGATTTTAGAAGCGGACCATCCTTTGTTTTTATCCATGGAGCGCAACGGAACGACACTCGGAAATGTCACCTTCTGCCGCCGTCAAGGAAATTGGTACATTCGTTATTTTGCGTTTTCAAATGCACTTCAATCCTCAGGGAAGCGCGCATCAAAATCGGGAATGAAAAACCGATTAAAGCAAGAAATAGAGAGGTTTTTTGAAACGGGCTTGAATGGAAAAAGTGAATGGGGAGAAATCGATTCCTTCTATGCATATATTGATCCGAAAAATGAAAAAAGCCTCTGGATGAGTGCATCTTTTGGATTCAAAACAATTGGTCATGTTGCAACACAAACATATAGCCGTGTCAAACCAAAACACAGCGAACGACTTCAAAAAATTCAAGCGTGGGACGAAGTTGCTCCGATCATTAATGCCACATTTCAATCTTACCGACACTTTGCTACTGCCCAAACCAAGAAGCCCCCATTTTATGTACTTCGCAATCTTGAGGGGGAAATTGTAGCTGCAGCAAAAACTTCTATATCAAGATGGGAAATACATCGTTTCCCCGGAAAACTGGGAGGTGTGTTGACTAAAATCATACCATTTATTCCAAGATTGAATCAAATCGTGAACCCAAAAGAACACGCTTTTGTTGTGCCCGAAGCGGTTTATATCAAAGACAATGATCCAGAGTTATTGAATGAGCTTTTTGAAGGAATTTTGCACCAGGAGAGCAAAAACTTAATCCTGTGGTGGGTGGACGAGCAGGCCCCACTTTATATACAGGTAAAATCAAAAATGAATTGGGGATTGTTGCACAAAATTATAGGTGTACATAAGGTAAATATTGTTGAACGCTCGAGATTAGAAAACGATTCGAGCACACCATTCTACACTTCAGGGTTTGATTTTATTTGATGCGTTCCTCTTATAATTGTAGTTTTGTAGCTCATTTGAAGTCATGAAATATCTAATTGTCGGTCTAGGAAATCCGGGTTCTAAGTACGAGAACACACGTCATAATATCGGGTTTAGAGTTGTCGAATCGTTCGCTAAAGAGCATGAGGGCAACTTTTCTTTGGACAAACAGGCGGAGGTTTCACGTGTTAAGTTCAAAGGGCGCACCATTGTTTTGATCAAACCAACCACGTTCATGAACCTTTCAGGTAAGGCGGTAAACTATTGGATGCAGCAAGAAAAAATTCCTTTGGAAAATGTATTGGTTATTACCGACGATATTGCGCTTCCTTTTGGGAAGCTTCGTATGAGAGGAAAAGGTTCGGATGGCGGTCACAATGGACTGAAAGACATTCAGACAGCTTTAAACAGTGCAGGATATGCACGTCTAAGGTTCGGTGTCGGTAGCGAATTTAACCCGGGAAAGCAGGTCAATTACGTTCTCGGGGAATGGCATCTTGAAGAGCAAGCACAAATGGGAGAGCGGCTTGAAGTTGCGAAAGAATTCATCAAAGGATTTGCGACGATTGGTCTTTCGCGCACCATGTCCAATTGGAACAACAAATAGATTCAATTGGTGGAGCGAACGGTCGGTGGATTGCCGTTTTGATGGAACTCCTGCTTATTTCATTTTAGAACAATGGAATTATCTAAAAATCGAGTCATCAAATTATCGAATTAATTATCTTTACCACTTCAATAAAGTAGAAATGAAAAGAGAAAAAATCGCTGATGTCCTAACCAATGGACAAGTCGGAAATGACGTTTTAGTAAAAGGATGGGTGCGCTCCTTCAGAGCCAATCGTTTTGTTGCCATAAATGACGGCTCTACAATTAAAAATATCCAAGCGGTTGTTGATTTTGAGAATTTCGATGAATCTTTATTGAAGCGTATTACAACCGCTTCCTCTGTTGCTGTTTCTGGAAAAATAGTTGCTTCTCAAGGAGCGGGTCAAGCGATTGAAATTGCAGTAGAACATGTAGAAATTTTGGGTGATGCCAATCCCGAGGAAGTTCAAAAAACTGTGATGCAGCCAAAAAAACACAGCATGGAGTTTTTGCGTGAACAGGCACACTTGCGTTTTAGGACAAATACATTTGGCGCTGTATTTAGAATTCGTCATGCAGTTGCTTATGCGATTCATAAGTATTTCAACGATGAAGGGTTTTATTATTTGCACACTCCAATTGTAACGGCCTCAGATGCTGAGGGTGCTGGAGAGACATTTAACGTTACGAATTTTGACCCAGCAAACCCACCACTTGACGAAAATGGAGCAATTGATTATTCGAAAGATTTCTTCGGAAAACCAGTAAACCTTACAGTTTCCGGACAATTGGAAGCAGAACTCGGTGCATTGGCACTTGGTCAAGTATATACATTTGGACCTACATTTAGAGCCGAAAATTCAAACACATCCCGCCACCTTGCTGAGTTTTGGATGATTGAACCGGAAGTGGCTTTCAATGATTTGAAAGACAACATGGACTTGACCGAAATGTTCTTGAAGTACATCGCAAAATATGTGCTCGACAATTGTTCAGACGACCTCCAGTTCTTGCACGATCGTGAAGTAAAAGAAGATGCACAGAAACCGACGGCGGAAAGAAATGAATTAAATCTAATTGATCGTTTGAAATTTGTCGTTGACAATGAATTCAAGCGACTCACATATACCGAAGCGATCGAAGTATTGAAGCGATCAAAACCTTACAAAAAGAAAAAATTCAAGTATCCTGTGGAGTGGGGTGTTGACCTGTCGAGTGAGCACGAACGCTACTTGGTGGAGAAAGAATTCAAATGTCCAGTAATTTTATCGGATTACCCTGCAGAAATTAAAGCGTTTTACATGCGCCAGAATGACGATGGAAAAACAGTTGCGGCAATGGATGTACTTTTCCCAGGAATCGGTGAGATTGTTGGTGGTTCACAACGGGAGGAACGACTCGATATTTTGAAGTCCAAATGTGCAGATTTTGAAATTCCTGAAGAGGACCTTTGGTGGTACCTCGACACACGAAAATTTGGAACTGTGCCTCACGCAGGATTTGGACTTGGCTTTGAGCGCATGGTGATGTTTGCAACGGGAATGACCAACATTAGAGATGTTATTCCGTTTCCAAGAACACCTCAAAATGCAGAATTCTAAAGCTACGGCACGATTTTAGATAAAAAAGATTTAAATTAAGGTCTAAATGGCATTAAAACAGTTTCTATCCCAAAAACTCGAGCAGCGACTGTCTCCTCAACAGATACAGTTGATGAAGCTATTGCAGGTGCCCACAATGGAGCTAGATCAGCGCATCAAACAAGAAATTGAAGAGAACCCAGCGCTTGAAGAGGGAGCCGAGATTGAAGAAGAAGAATTTGGTGATGAACAAGAAACAGATGACATCTCAGAAGATGAAGATTTCGACATCGCAGATTATTTGAGTGACGACGCTGATTATAAAACCCAGACTTCGAATAAAGGAAAAGACGATGAAGAAAAAGTCATTCCATTGTCTGGTGACCAAACATTTCAGGAGCGTTTGAGTGAGCAATTGTATTTGCTCGATTTTGACAAACAAAAGTTCATGATTGCCCAAACCATCATCGGAAATCTGGACGAATCGGGTTACTTAAATCGTGAAGTGGATGCAATTGTGGATGATTTGGCTTTTTCAGCCAACTTGATGACCGATGAAGATGAGGTGGAAAGTGTGTTGCTAGAAATTCAGGAATTGGACCCCGCAGGAATTGGAGCTCGAGATTTGCAGGAATGTTTACTGATTCAAATCAAACGCAAGCAGGACGGAGATATTACAAAGTATACAGCCAAGAAAATTCTCGAAGAATATTTTGAAGAGTTCACAAAGAAGCATTACACAAAAATCTTAAAGAAATTAGAAATCAGTGACGAGGATTTAAAAGATGCAATTGCTGAAATTGTCAAATTAAATCCAAAACCAGGAG
Source organism: Crocinitomicaceae bacterium (assembly GCA_029249445.1). Classification (GTDB taxonomy): domain Bacteria; phylum Bacteroidota; class Bacteroidia; order Flavobacteriales_D; family Crocinitomicaceae; genus UBA4466. The sequence continues at coordinate 9,156 of JAQWHI010000008.1, forward strand.
GGTCAAGTAAGGAAGCCGCGGGAAATTACCAACAGATCATTCCTGATTTTCAAATTGTTGAAAATGAAGGGCGCTTGCAATTGACATTGAACGGACGAAATGCACCAGCACTGAAGGTGAGCAGGGATTACAAGTCGATGCTACAAAAATACGCTGAAGGTGCAGCCTCCTCAAAAGCGGACAAAGAGGCCATGTCGTTTGTAAAACAGAAACTCGATGGCGCAAAGTGGTTTATTGATGCAATCAAACAGCGTCAAAACACCTTACTTCTGACCATGGATGCAATTATGAATTATCAGAAGCAGTATTTCCTTTCAGGGGATGAAACGAACCTTCGACCAATGATTTTGAAAGACATTGCTGAGGAGGTGAACCTAGATATTTCAACAATTTCTCGTGTGGCAAATAGCAAATACGTTCAAACGGATCACGGTATTTTTTCTTTGAAATTTTTCTTTTCAGAATCGCTCTCAACAGATTCAGGGGAAGAAGTTTCTACCCGTGAGGTAAAGAAAATCTTGAGTGAGGCGGTGGAAGGGGAGGAAAAACGCAAACCGTTGACCGATGAGAAATTGGCGCAGCTTTTAAAAGACAAGGGGTATAACATCGCACGTAGAACAGTTGCGAAGTATAGGGAGCAACTCAATATTCCTGTTGCACGGTTAAGAAAAGAGCTGTAATGAAGGCAATTTCAAATGTGGCGTCATGGGTTTTTTTACCGCTCTTCATGCCCATATATGCGCTGCTTGTTGTTTTTTATGTTCCTTCCAATCAAGACTATCTGTTCAATGAAGATTGTATGTACCTCATGCACGACACGAACAAGTTGGTTGTCCTTTTTGAGTATGGATTGTTTGGGGTGGTGCTTCCCGGATTGTCAATATTAATTATGCGATTTACAGGAATGATTACAACGGTTGAGATGGATGCCCGCAACGAGCGCCATCTGCCAATGGTGGTTACTGCAATGTATTGTGGGATGTTGTATTCGTTGCTTTCGTTGCAATTTAAGGAAGTGCCTGCACCAAAGTATGTCATTGGTTTGGCTCTATCAGGGATTTGTATCTCGATTGTTTATTACACTCTGAACCGTTGGAGAAAGGTCAGTGTACATGCTGGTGGAGCCGGTATTGTTTTTGGGTTTTTTGTATCGTACGTTATTGAGCATGCAGAATACCAGCTTTGGGTTCTTGGAGCGGCGATTCTTGTTTCAGGGTTCGTGATGACGGCGCGACTTTACCTCAAAAAGCACACAATGTTCGAAGTAGTTTTGGGATGGTTTGTTGGAAGTGTTGTAACTTTCATGGTGAATTATCTCGTTTAATAGCGGTTGGAAAGACAGAAAAATGTGAAAATCATTAAAACAAACAGTATGAGTAGATATCCTTTTTTGTGCATCGTTTCTTTTGCGTTTCTTTTTAGCGCATGTGGTCTGATCAATGAAAAAAACAAAGGCAAGGGCGTTAATTTATTTTCGGTTGCCCAGGACAAAGAACTTGGTGCTCAAGTGGCTGCAGAAATTGATATGAATACGGCACAATATCCCTTGTTGGATTCCGTGCAGTATGCTGGGGTATATGCATACGTATACAACGTACGCAACAAAATATTGAATTCAGGAAAAGTTGATTTTAAAGACGACTTTGACTGGAGACTACGTATCATTCATGATGACAGTACTCTCAATGCATTTTGTACCCCGGGAGGCTACATATACATCTATACGGGCATTTTAAAATTCCTCGATTCGGAGGACGAGTTTGCAGGTGTTTTGGCGCACGAGATCGCACATGCTGACATGCGTCATTCCACGCGTCAGATGACCAAAATGTTTGGTGTTCAGCTTTTGTTGAGCGTTCTTGCTGGCAATCAACCAGCACTCACGCAAGTCACAGCTGCGCTTGTTGGTTTGCGAAACTCGAGAAAACACGAGGAACAGGCTGATGAACGATCGGTTGCTTATTTGTGTCCAACCGATTACAACGCTGCAGGAGGAGCTGGATTTTTTCAGAAAATCGAGGAGCTGGGGGGAGCAAGAACACCCGAGTTTTTAAGTACCCATCCCAACCCAAAAGACCGAATCGAACACTTTCATACCAATGCCATTGAAATGGGCTGTGGCGGTGAAAAACGATTTGAAACAGAATATGCAGCAATGTTGAATCAGCTTCCTAAGTAGTTTAGAATTGCTTGTATTGGGAAAGTAAGGGTTTGTAATTTGGCAATCTGATGCTTTTGAGTACAATCGTTGTGCGTTGTTGCTTGTAGTTTATCGCCTGATCGAACCAAAACATTTGATTTTCTTTCACGGTCAGTTATCGTTCTGTTTTAATAACTCTAAATCGTTTATTCAGTTTTAATATTTGTTTTTCAAACAGTTCAAAACTTATTATGGGGAAAATGCAAGACAAACATAGGACAGCCGATGTGCTGGGCGTGAAGATTAGTCTTTCAAATGTACAGTCAGACCTTCATCTGTTTTTGTGACCTCAATGAGCTCGTGTCCTCTCAGTCCTTTGAGACTTTTGTCCCACTGCTTGTTGCTGAGTTCAGATTGTTCTTTTAATTCGTTTAAATCCATTGTTTTCACTTTGGAAAGAATATCAAAAACAACTTTCTCATTGTCGTTCAGTTCAGGACCTTTTGTGCCCCACACTTCTGGTTTCATCTGTGGGAAGAACAGTACTTCCTGTATTGATGGATTGTCTGTCAAGAACATAATCAAACGATCCATTCCTATCCCAAGTCCCGATGTTGGTGGCATGCCATATTCTAGTGCACGCAGAAAATCTTGATCAATGAACATGGCTTCGTCATCGCCTTTATCGCCGAGTTTTACTTGTTCTTCAAACCGTTCGCGTTGATCGATAGGGTCATTTAACTCAGAATAAGCATTGGCAATTTCTTTACCACATACCATCAGCTCGAAGCGTTCGGTCAACGACGGATCGTCGCGGTGTTCTTTACACAATGGTGACATTTCTTTTGGATAATCGGTGATGAAGGTCGGTTGGATGTAGTTGCCTTCACATTTTTCTCCGAAAATCTCATCAATCAATTTGCCAACTCCCATTGTCTCATTCACTTCGATTCCCATTCCTTTTGCTGCTGTTCGCAACTCATCCTCTGATTTTCCTTTAATGTCGAAGCCGGTAAAGTCAATGATCGACTGACGCATTGTAACACGCTTGTACGGTGTTTTGAAGTCAATTTCATTCCCGTCAAATGTTGCTTTCGTTGTTCCATTTACGGCTACAGCGCACTTTTCGATCAAATTTTCTGTAAATTCCATCATCCAGTTGTAGTCTTTGTAAGCAACATAGATTTCCATTGCTGTAAATTCTGGATTGTGCGTTCTGTCCATCCCTTCGTTTCTGAAGTTTTTGGAAAATTCGTACACCCCCTCAAAGCCACCACAAATCAAACGTTTGAGGTAAAGTTCATTGGCAATTCTCATGTACAATGGAATATCCAATGAGTTGTGGTGCGTAATGAAAGGCCGCGCAGCTGCCCCACCAGGTATTGGTTGTAAAACTGGCGTTTCAACTTCAAAATATCCTGCTTGATCAAAGTAGTTGCGCATGGCGCTAAACAACTTTGTTCGCTTCACAAAAATATCTTTGACGTGTGGGTTCACAGTCAAATCAACATAACGTTGGCGGTACCTCAATTCTGGATCTGTAAATGCATCATGTACTTTTCCTTCCGAATCTGTTTTTGGAAGGGGAAGTGGTTTCAGTGCCTTACTCAGAAGGACAAATTCTTGAACTTCAACAGTAATTTCTCCAACTTGTGTTTTAAAAACGACTCCTTTGACTCCAAGAAAATCTCCCAAATCAAGTAATTTTTTGAATACATCGTTGTACATCATTTTGTCTTCTTCCGGACAGATGATGTCCCGATTGAAGTAGACTTGAACCCGACCTGCACCATCTTGAAGCTCTCCAAAAGAGGCTTTTCCTTGAATCTTTCGACGCATTAACCGACCAGCGATGCATACCTCTTCACCCGCTTTAAAATCAGTTTTGATTTCAGCTGATTTGTGTGTTACAGGATACAGTGCTGCTGGATAAGGGTTGATACCCAAAGCTCTCAATTTGTCCAATGTTTCTCTACGTTGGATTTCTTGATCTGAAAGTTCAATAGCGCTCATATAAATGTATTAAAGATGCAAAGATAGTAGAAATTAGGTCGTCTTTGGGGCTTTTGGAACCTAGAATTTTTAGATCGTATTTTCTTCTATTTTAATTTCGAAAACGGAACATCCATCCGAACACTGCACGTTCGATTTATATTTCTACTATCTTTGAGCAATGCTTCAAGATTTTCTAATCGATAACTACAGTTTGTGGAAGGCGCTGCATATTATTTTTGTGGTCAGCTGGTTTGCGGGTCTTTTTTATATTGTTCGCCTGTTTATATACCATACGGAGGCGCAGAAAAAAGAAGCGGCAGCAAAGAAAATTTTATCCGATCAGTTCGAAATAATGGAGCAACGCTTGTGGTGGATCATTACAACACCAGCAATGGTGTTAACACTCGTTTTTGGCACACTAATGATTGTTGCAAATCCCTACCTTTTGGAACAAGGATGGATCCATATTAAACTACTTTTTGTAGCGCTTCTTTTGGTCTATCATTTTGGTAGTCAGAAGATGATGTTCAACATGAAACGTGGTGTTTTTAAGCGGAGGTCGGGTCAATTGAGGTTGTGGAATGAAGTGGCAACACTCGGTTTGGTTGCTATTGTTTTCCTTGTGGTGATGAAAGACAACCTCAATTGGATCAAAGGAACAATCGGGTTTTTTGCTGTGGCGATCGGCCTAATGATTGGAATCAAAATTTACAAACGAACGAGAAACAAAAGAAAAAATAATGTACAATAACATTCTAACTGCGCAAAAGGGACAGGTGTTGACTGTGACAATTGATCGGCCAAAACAGCTGAATGCATTGAACAAAGAAACAATATCAGAATTGCATCTTGCATTGAATGCGGCGAACGACGACCGCAATGTTGGTGTTGTTATCTTAACAGGTTCAGGGGAGAAATCATTTGTAGCTGGTGCAGACATTAAGGAATTTGCAGATTTCACAATTGCTCAAGGCGGAGAATTGGCGAAAAGAGGTCACGATACCTTGTTTGATTTTATCGAAAAGATGACAACACCGGTCATCGCTGCGATGAATGGATTTGCACTTGGGGGTGGACTTGAATTGGCAATGGCGTCTCACATTCGCGTGGCTTCATCAAATGCACGAATGGGACTTCCTGAAGTTGGCTTGGGAGTGATTCCAGGATACGGCGGAACGCAACGACTTGCGCAATTGGTGGGGCGAGGAAAAGCCAATGAAATGGTGTTTACCGCAGGAATGATTAAAGCAGATGAAGCCTTGAAGTGGGGACTGGTAAATGAGGTAGTCGCATTGGATGAATTGATTGCAAAAGCAGAAGAAATCGCAGCAAAAATTCTGAACAATTCGAGTACAGCCATCGCATCAGCGATACGGGCAATCAATGCGAATTATCAAGACGGTGTCAATGGTTTTGACGTGGAAATTGAAGAATTCGGAAAATGCTTCGGAACAGATGATTTTAAAGAGGGAACGACTGCGTTCTTAGAGAAACGAAAACCACAATTTAGAAACTAGTTTGAGTAGGAGTCCGCTAAAAAGTTTACTCGGCCAAACGGCCATTTATGGTCTTCCAACCATTGTTGGTCGACTGCTCAATTACTTTTTAGTTCCCTTGTATACGTCGCCAGGGAAATTTAGACCGGTTGATTATGGCGTTTTGTCTGAGTTGTATGCTTGGGTTGCCTTTTTGATAATTCTATTGCCTTTGGGAATGGAAACGGCCTTTTTTAGGTACATCAACAAGCACGATGACAAAGATGAAGTCTTTAGAAACAGCTTTCTAACGGTTGGTGTTTTTAGTCTTGCTTTCTTTGGTTTGATGTTTTTTGCAAGTCAGCCGATTGCCAACTTTTTAGGCTATCCCGATCACAAAGAGTTCATTATCACCTTGGCTTTAATTGTTTCAATCGATGCAATTACGGCGCTTCCAATGGCAAAATTACGTGCTGAAGAAAAAGCCAAAAAGTTTTCTTTGATCCATTTTTCTGCGATTGTGGTCAACATAGCATTGAATTTGATTATTATTTACTTTTTGTTTGATCCAGAGAATCCACTATTGGCTGTTTGGCTTATTTTATTGGCGAATGTTTTGGCATCGGGAGTAAAAATAATTGGAACGTACAAGGATTTTTTACGCATCAAATGGGAGTGGAACAAAAAATTAGCACGTGAAATGTTGGCGTATTCTTTTCCGCTCGTTATTGCTGGTTTTGCAGGGATTATAAATGAAACCTTGGATCGGGTAATGATGAAACCGCTATTGAAAAGCGCAGGCAACTCAAATGCCTATTCCTTAGCTCAAGTTGGAATTTATAGCGCATGCTATAAGTTGGCGATGATTGTAACGATTTTCCTTCAAGCCTATCGCTATGCTGCAGAGCCTTTTTTCTTTGCCCAATCAAAGAACAAAGACCGCAATAAAATGTATGCAAAAATCATGAATTATTTTATTGCCGCTGTCTGTGTGGTATTTCTCGGAGTTTCTCTGAACATTGACATATTCAAGCACTTTATACGAAGTGAAGCCTACTGGGTGGGACTGGGTGTTGTCCCAATTCTCTTGTTGGCAAATGTTTTTCTTGGGATTTATATCAACCAATCCATTTGGTACAAACTAAGTGGGCAGACAAAATTTGGAGCTTACATTGCAATTGGTGGTGCATCGATTACCATTTTAATCAACCTGATTTTTATCCCTACGTATGGTTACTGGGCCTCTGCTTGGGCAACGCTTATCGTTTATGCCTTGCAGATGGTTGTATCCTACCTTTTGGGTCAAAAGTATTATCCAATAAAGTACAACCTAAGAAAGTTCGTATTGTATTTCGGTTTGGCGTTACTATTGTTCCTTGTTGCATTTTTCGTAGACCTCGACCCCGGAAGATTCACTTGGCCAAAATTTACCTTTCATAACGTACTTATTCTCATTTACGTTACAGTCATTTGGTTTGTTGAAATGCCGAAACAAAGAAGCTCCACTTCCTAGTTTCGCAGTCGTTGCGATGAATTCGTCTATGCCTTTTGCACCTAAAGGGGCTACTATTCTTCTAATTTGAAAATTAAATAGCGAAAAACTAACGTTCAAACGTTAGTAACTCTGCGCCTTGTGTATGGTTGTGGGGGCTTATTTTTTTAAATTTGATTCATTAAGAAAAACGAATGCAAGTAAAAGTAATCAATACGTCTTCTCATGTCCTCCCGTCCTACGAGACAATCGCCTCTGCGGGATTGGATGTGCGCGCAAATACTACAGAACCCATTGAGCTCAAACCCATGGAAAGAGCATTGGTGAAAACAGGGTTGTTTCTTGAAATTCCTGTTGGATTTGAATGCCAGGTTCGGCCACGCAGTGGATTGGCTTTGAAAAAAGGGATTTCTGTATTGAATTCGCCGGGAACCATTGATGCGGATTACCGCGGAGAGGTGGGTGTTATCCTAATCAACATGTCAAACGAAACGTTTGTGGTTGAAAATGGAGAACGTATTGCACAGCTTGTATTTGCTAAAGTAGAACAAGCACAGTGGGAAGAAGTATCAGAACTTTCCTCTACCGAAAGAGGAGCTGGTGGATTCGGGAGTACAGGCGTGAAGTAATTCGTATTTAGGGAGCATTGGCTCTGCAAACAACAAAAACCAACGTAATTTTCGGTGGTGATTGGATAAAAGAAATAAAATGAAAATAATTGTACCAATGGCGGGTAGGGGAAGTAGATTGCGCCCGCACACATTAACAGTTCCGAAGCCATTAGTGCCGGTTGCAGGTCAGACAATTGTACATCGTTTGGTTCGAGATATCGCTGAGGTAGTGGCTGAACCAATTGACGAGGTTGCTTTTATTTTGGGTAACCCAGCATTTTTTGGAGAGGAAGTTGTCGCCAGTTTAACAGCATTGGCCAAAGATTTGGGAGCGAAGGCGTCCATTTACAGACAAGACGAACCTCTCGGTACTGGACACGCAATTATGTGCGCGAAAGAATCCTTATCGGGTCCTGCGGTAATTGCTTATGCAGATACATTAATTCAAGCAACCTTTGATTTGGATCCCGCAGCAGATGCAGTCATTTGGGTGAAATCTGTAGAACAGCCTGAAGCCTACGGTGTGGTGAAGTTGAATGATGGTAAAGAGATCGTTGAATTGGTTGAGAAACCCAAAGAGTTTGTCAGTGACCTTGCCGTTATAGGAATTTATTATTTCAAAGAAGTGGGCGAGTTGAAGGCCGAACTTCAAAATGTATTGGACAACAACATTGTCAACGGAGGCGAATACCAGATCAATGATGGCATCAAAGGAATGATGTCCAAAGGCAAAGTATTTAAAACAGGCGAAGTAGATCAATGGATGGACTGTGGAAACAAAAAGGTAACAGTTCAAACCAATGCCCAAGTGCTTACCAATGAAATGAACAAAGGTGTAAATACGGTTCATACATCGGTACAATCATCAAATTCAATTGTTGTTCCACCCTGCTATATTGGTGAGGGAGTTGTTTTAGAGAATTCGATTGTTGGCCCTTATGTCTCCATTGGAGCGGGAACAAAAATTTCAAGCAGCGTGGTTTCAAATTCTATTGTTCAGCACAACACATCAATATCAAACTGTGTTTTAAAAGATTCAATGATTGGATCATATGTAAAATACAACGGTTTGGCTCGAGATTTGAGTATTGGAGACTACACACAGATCGATGAGTAAAATTATTCAGACATTTCTCGTTGTTTTCATGCTCGCATCGTGCGGGGTGAAAAAAGTTTCAAAAGAAACAAGAATTCTTGTTTCCAAAATGGAGCAGAAGCACATACAAACCTTTCACGAAGGATTGAGGCTGAAGACCAGCGGTCGCTCAGAGGAGGCAATAGCAAAATTTGAAGCTTGCCTCGAACTCCGTCAGGATCAAGACGCAGTCTATTATGCTCTGTCTCAACTTGAACTAGAAAGAGATCAAGTTGAAAAGGCTGCGGAGTACATTAAAAAGGCTGCAGCGATTGACCCAGAGAATACATGGTACATTCAGGAGCTGGCATACATGTATTTTGAGCGGAGCGATTATTCAAATGCACTGGTACGCTTCGAGCAGCTTCTTGATATTGAACCACAAAATGTGGATTGGCTCTATGGTTATGCAGAAGTACTTGTAAAAAGTGGTCGTAAAAAAGAAGCCATTCAAGCCTTAAATAGAATGGAAAATCGAATTGGGAAATTTTCGCAGTTTGCACTTCAGCGTTACGATTTATATATGAAAATGAAGGACGAGCAAAGTGCCGAACAAGAGTTGCTTCGTGCGAAAACAAATTTCCCAAAAGACGCCAATGTTATCGCTTACTTGGTGGACCATTATTTTAAAACAAAAAATACAGAGAAGGGGGTTTCCATGCTAAAAGAACTCGTGGTGGCAGATCCAGACAACGGAAGAGCACATTTGGCACTGGCCGATATATACCAACAACGCGGCAATATGGAGAAAGCCAACGAAGAACTGAAGGCGGCGTTCCGATCGATAAGCTTGGATGTAAAGACGAAAGTAAACATCATGAATAGTGTTCGTGAATCCAGTTTTAAGATTGATGAGGTCATGTATGAATTGCTTGATATTTTAGTTACTACACATCCAAATGATGCGCTTGTGTTTATGACACAAGGCGATTACCTTCTCGCAGCCAAAGATGAAGCTGGTGCGTTAGATGCTTACCGAAAGTCCCTTGAGTTGGACCCATCTGAGTATGCTGTTTGGAATCAAGTATTGTTGATGGAATACCAAGAGGGTGAATTTGACGAATTGTATGCGCACAGCAAAGAATGCAAAGAGCTATTTCCGACAATGCCTACTGTATTTTTGATTCATGGAGTAAGTTCCAATCAATTAAAAAAATATGATGAAGCCACCGAATCACTAAGTTACGGGATGGAGTTGGTGGGCAATGACCGTGCGCTAAAGGCTGAATTTTTAGGACAATTGGCAGAAGCTCAGTTTGGAACAAAGAACATCATGGAAGGGATTGAAAATTACAAAAAAGCCATCCAACTTGATGCACAAAGTTTGCTACTTAAAAACAATTTTGCAGCAGCTCTTGCAGAAGTTGGAAAATCGCTTGATTTGGCAGCGTCTTTGTCGAAACAAACAATTGAACAATCGCCAGAGAATGGGTTGTATCATGACACATACGGATTGATCTTATTTAAGAAAGGTTCATTTGAAAAAGCGAAAAACAGTTTTGAACGTGCATTAGAATTGGAGAAGGATGACCCATATATTACTGAGCATTTGGGCGATGTATATTATAAGCTAGGAGAAGAAGCTGCTGCGCTTTTGCATTGGGAAAAAGCACTTGAAATGGGGTCAGAGAATACAGTTTTGGATCAGAAAATAAAGGATAAAAAGTACTATGAACCAATTGATTAAGTACCTCGGAATAGCGCTTATATCACTTTTTATGGTGTCGTGTTCAAAGAGCACAATAGGTGAGGTGGTGGTACTTCCCAAAAAGAAGTCCAAAGAACTTATGGCGGTTTTATCCGAACTTTCCAATCAAGAATACGACTACTTTTACTCGAAGATTGCAACAAAATACAAGGATTCGACACAGTCTGTTTCGTTTAAATTGTCGGCTCGTGTGATTGCCGATACCGCAACCAATGCGCTGATTACTTTTGCACGGATTCCCTTTATAAATATAGTACTCACCGAAGATTCGATCACATATACTGATAAGTCGAAAAAGTGTTATTCGGCTGAAAGCCTCAGTAGTTTGAAAGAACAATTCGCTGTTGATTTTTCATTGAAAAACATTGAAGAGTTATTGATCGGTCTGCCTTTGGCCTACGATTCGAAAAAAAAATATTTTCAGCTGGAGTCGAACAATGGAAACTATATCATGTGTTCGCACTCGAAACGTGATCTCAAAAAAATAGACAAGGGCCAACTTGATGCTATGGTGCTATGCTATACTCTTTCAAAAGATGCATCACAATTGGAATCAATCTCTTTGGTGCGTCCAAGAGAGCAAACAGAGATCACAATTGATTACAGAGAAAGACAACTTATTGATGGGTATTTACTCCCGAAAAAAGTAGGTGTCCGTATTTTTTCAGCTCAGGGAGAAGTGACAATTGATATGGATTACAAAAAAACGCGAATCAATCAAATCGAAAGTATTCACTTTATAATTCCAGAAAATTATGGGGTATGTGAGTAAATTGTTTTTATTTTTCTTTCTTCTAAGTACTTCGGGTTTGTTTGGACAGACTTCAAGTGATAAACTAAAGAAGGAGCAGGCGCGTTTGGAGCGGAAAATCTCAGCGACACGAATGCTATTGAGCAAATCCAAAGACAACACAACTTCATCATTGAATGACCTGAAGGTAATTGAAAATCAGATTCGTTTTCGAGAACAATTGTTGAAGAACTACGACAATCAAATCCGAAGTGCTGAATTGAAGGTAGCAGATAAAGAAAGGCGGATTGAGGAATACACGGAGAATGTGAATCGTTTGAAGAGACAGTATAAAAAACTGGTGTTGTATGCCTACAAGCACCGGAACAAATACGGCAAGATGATGTTTGTGTTTTCTTCGAAAAGTTATTACGAGGCAATGAAACGAAATGCCTATTTGAAGCACATTTCTGAAATGCAGCGAATGCAGTTTATTGTGATCCGTCAACACCAAGAATTGATCAAGGAAGAGATTGCAGTTATTGAGCGAGAGAAACAACTGAAGTATGAGGTGATTGCTGATAAGAAATTGGAGCGTGAGGCGATTGAAAAAGACCGCATCAAGCAGGAGTTGATTTATCGTGTATTCAAGCAAGAGGAAGAGATCATCCTCGCCAAGTTGAAAGAAGAAGAAACGAACCGACAGCGATTAAAAAGCAAAATTGCGGCAGCGATACGTCGAGAAATTGCCGAGGCGGAAGCACGACGAAAAGCCGCAGAAGCCGCAGCACGAAAAAACAATAAGGGTTCCAATACATCTGCAGATGCATCCTCAAGTGATGGGTTTAGAGAAACTGCGGAATCACGTGCGTTAAGCAAAAGTTTTGAGGGGAATCGTGGGAAATTGCCGTGGCCAGTGAGTAAGGGAAGTGTCTCGGAGAAGTTTGGGAAAAATCCGCATCCGACATTGAAAAATGTAACAACGAACAACCGAGGAATCGATATTAGCACTCCGAAACGTGCTTCTGTACGTGCGGTATTTGATGGTGAAGTTACGAGTGTGTTGAACATACCAGGAGCTGGGAAAGTGATCATTATAAAGCATGGAAATTACCGGACGGTATACAGCAACCTGCAAGATACGTATGTCAAAGCTGGAGACAAGATATCAACCAAGAAGAAGATAGGTTCGCTCCTTATAAAGTCTGGAGAATCAACTTCAGTGGTTCATTTTGAAATACACAAAGTGAACGGCAGTTCAGTCACATGTTTGAATCCTTCCCTTTGGGTTGCGCATTAAACAATTCCAAGGGGCACAATTTTACATAAATGGCCTTTATAGGTTCATCGATTAATTTCAAAACGAATACAGAATAGGATGTTAAAGGGGCTGTTCTATATGGTTATTTGATTCAATTAATTGTTTGTAGTTGTTTGAAAATGAAAGTAATTGTGTAATATTAAGGAACGATTACTCAAATTAACTTTTCAAACATATGAATCTAAGATCTATTTCTCTAGCTATAGGGATCATGCTTTTTGGCCAATTTGCTTTTGGTCAATATTATTATTTAACAGGGTCTGGAGATACACCGGGTGGATTGAATCAAGATCCAGCGTATCCTACTGGAGGGGGTCAGGTTGGCGGCTGGAGTTCCGTTCTAGGCCCATCAGTAGGAACACCAACTTGGTCAGCAGATCAAACCATTCCATTCGCATTTAATTTTAATGGATCACCAGTAACGACTTATAAAGTATCTTCAACTGGAGTTTTGACCTTTTCGACCTCAGCAGTTGCAGTACCCGGAGCAACTCCGGCAGCTTTGCCTAGCGCATCCATTCCAGACAATTCTATTTGTGCATGGGGTTTAGAAGCTTCAGGATCAAATGACAACGTGTCAACAAAAACGTTTGGATCGGCAGGAAGTCAGCAAGAGTGGATTCACTTTAGCTCGTGCTCAAACGGTTCGATTGGATGGTCTTATTGGTCGATTGTCCTGGAAGAGGGAACCAACAATATTTACATTGTTGACCAAAGAAATACGACGGGAACTGGAGCCTTGAGTGTAGGAATCCAGATAGATGCAACTACTGCATTTTCAGACCCAGCTTCTCCAGCAGTAGATGCTACAGCAGGATCAGACTTCAACAGTGTCGATGATTTTTACTATACCTTTATTTACGGTACGCAACCATTGAACGAAGTGAAATTGGTGTCTTTTGATTTGTTGTCCTACGTTGCAACGGGAGGAACAGATATTAGTGGGACCGTTCAAAATTTGGGTGCAGATCCGATTACTTCACTCTCTGTTACTTGGAACGATGGAACAGGGGCAAACCAAGACAACATACCAGTTTCTATTCCGACGAATGGAACTTATACGTTTACAAGTCCAACACAACTTGCCGCTGTTGCTGGTCAATCCTATTCGATTGATTTAAATGTCACGTGTGCTGGAGATGCTGATCTTACCAACAATGATGCAACAACATCGACTGTTGCATTGACTCAGCTTCCTACGAAGTACGTTGTGGGAGAAGAAAAAACAGGAACGTGGTGTGGATGGTGTCCGAGAGGAGCCGTAGGGCTCGCAAATATGGAGTCTGTCTCAGATTTTATTGGAATCGCAATTCACAATGGTGATCCAATGACTGTTTCAGCGTACGATAATAGTATCGGGACATATATTCCTGGAGGTTATCCTCGTGGCGGAGTCGACCGCGTTGCAGATGGAAACCCTGCCGCTGCAAATTTCTTAGCGATGCACAATGCACGTGTAAGTGATATCGTACCGTGTGATGTGAAAAACTTAAGCGCTGTATATACTGGAAGCACAGGAAACATAGTTGTATCTGCAGAGTCAGAGTGGTATGGAACGGTTTCTGGAGATTACAGGTTTTCATGTGTAATTGTAGAGGACGATGTTGTAGGGACTGGAAGTGACTGGAATCAAGTAAATTATTACAGCGGTGGATCAAACGGAGTCATGGCTTTTCCTGCAGGAGTCAATTTTGCTTTTGATTTTTCTACAGCGGGTGATCCAGTAGATCCTTTGGAATTCGGGGGATACGATCACGTAGCCCGTTATTTATCGAGTAATGACATTCTTGGTGATGCTGGAAGTCTACCGGCTGGGGCAGTGCCATTGGGTGTTCATTCACATACATTTGCTCCAATTCCAGCTTCGGTAACAAATGATTTAGAGAAATCACATGCGGTTGTTATGGTTGTAAATAGTACAACAGGTGAAATCTTAAATGCTTACAAAACAAGTATTACAGGAGACGTGAGTGTAACGGAATTGGACAACAATATGGAATTGAAATTGTTCCCGAATCCAGCAACTGACGTCGTGAATGTTTCGTTTCAACTGCAAGACGCAGCTGATGCTATTGTAACCGTTACGGATGCTCTTGGAAATACAGTAATGGAATCAGGAGTTGCCTCTTTAGATGGAGGAGAAAATCATGTAAAAATTAATGCCACTTCCTTGCCAAGTGGGTTCTACTTTGTGAATCTTCATGTTGCTGGAACTGTTGCAACGCAGCGATTGGTTGTTCAATAATTGAATTCAATGAAAGTTGAAGGCGTTCCATTTGGAGCGCCTTTTTTTATACGTGCTTTTTTTGATTTGCCTCTGGCAATTGTGCCTCGAGCGCAATGAAGATGGCTGCGATGGTCCAAATTGGAACTGCTGCTTTGTCTGTGTCTAAATAATTGTTTAGAATCCCATGAACAAAATAGGTAGCGAGCGACATGATCATTGCGAGCAGAAGTGTTCGGGTTTCTTTTTCTTCTTCTGGCCACCTTTGATACAAGGTAATGCCTTTATAAAAGAGTGCCGCAACAATTAAAAGCATTGCAATAAGCCCCATAAGTCCCATTTCCGAAAGCGGACCGAGGTATTCGCTGTGCGCATTCCCCATATCTCCGTTTGTTGTTGATATGATTGTCGTGTTTTCGGGCTCTTGGAACCGCGCATATTGAAACGCATAGGTTCCAGGACCAAATCCAAACACAGGACGCTCGTAGAACATTTCTATGGCACACGACCACCGGTTGAGACGTTCAAGATTTGAAGCATCCGTAGTTACGTTTGTCGCACTTTGTAATTTTTCTCCAAATTCTTCTGTGGTGTGCTCAAATTTGTTGCGTTCCAACTCCATTTGAATACTGTCCCAAGAGAGGAATAAAAAGAGCAATCCCGCAACAGCGATCGTAGCAAGTATCGAAAACTTGACTTTCAGTTTAATCACCGCCAAAACCAGCAGCGCAGCGATAAGACTTAACCATGCAGCTCTTGAATACGAAAAAAACAAACCGATCAATGTAATTGCAATCAGTCCAACCAAAATTACACGAACTAATAGGGCGTGCTTTTTTGAGAAGTACAAACCAAATACCAGAGGTGTCACAAAGGCGATGGTAGAACCATAAATGGTGTGGTCTTTAAAAAAAGGCCACATCACCCAATGCCCTTCTTTTTCACCAAAACTATATCCTGCGTGGATGATTAAGGTGTATGATATGACAAGTGCCATAGCTATGGAGAACAGCCAGATGAAGCGTTTGCTATTTTTAATTTCACTGTAGATCAAGGGTCCGAACAAAAGCAGTGGAACAATAAACCACAATTTTGCGAGTAGGAATTTAAAGGAAGCGACAGGGTCTGTGCTTGCAATTGATGTCACAAACACCCAAAAAAGATAGAAGCCTACGGCCCAGACAATCGGACTTTTCCATACATAATTTGGAACAAGCGGCTTTCTCATTTGTTGCATGACGAGCAATAGCATTAGTCCAAAAAGAAGTGGCTCAGTAGGGAGGTACAAACCAAATCCATCGACATATTCTTCAATGTTTACCGAAAGAGGTGTGAGAAAAGCGAGTGCTAAAAATACGTATTCTGTGAAGTATACGGCAAAGAAAACAGCCATTAATCCAATTGGAGCAAGCGCAAATACTGCTTGATCAATCCAAGTCAAATAACAGCACCATGCGGCATAGAGTAGGCCAATGCCCAATACCCATTTGTTATTTCTGAGTTCTAGCAATTATTCAGCTTTTCGGAGCTCTGAAATGCGATCTTTTAGGAGCAATGCAAAAACCATAAAGATGAAAGTTCCCAATGTGGCAAGCAATACAATGATCATTCGTTTTGGCTTGTCTTTTTTGTCTGCTACTACTGCCGATTCAACAACGAACTTGTGATTGAAGTTGGTATTGGCATCGGATTCAGATTGCTCGTAGGAATCTTCAAATTTTGTCAATTTGACGATACGTTCATCGCGTTGCATTTGAAGCCCATCGTATTCTGCACCGTGAAGTAGGTTGATGTCAATTTGTTGTTTGAAAAACGCGCGATCTTCGGCATTCTTTGATTCGTTATAGGCTTGAAATAAGTTGGCACGACCTTCTACGGGTACAACACCTATTTGTGAAAGCGTATCTAGTTTGAGTTGGAGTAATTTCTTATCATTTTCAAGTTGCTCTTTTTTCCGTTTGTTGATCTCAAAAGCTAAAATTGTTCGCTCTCGAATCATTTCATTTTTCACGGTGTCGATTAGATCAACAATTTTGTTTGCAATATCTGCTGCCATTTCCTTGTCTGGGTCTGTCACATCAATTTGAATTGAGCCGTATCGTGTACGAGTGAACAAAATATGATCGTCATAGGCTTTGCCCAATTTGTATTTTTTATTTGGATCGTCTTTGCTGATTTCCCAGTGCTCCAATAAGTCAAATTGTTCAACGATTCTGTTGCGAATACGTGATGATGCTAAAATCTGAACCAATTGTTCTGCTTGTTCTTCCTCTCCAAAGTCCATTGCGGCAGCTTTGGCATTTCGTTGTTCTGAAAAGGAAACTGTATTTGTGGCTGCGGGGAATACAATTGCTGTTGATTTGAACTGAGGTGTTAGGAGCAATGAAACTACTACAGATGCTACACAGGCGATTGCTGTGACAATTCCAATAACCTTTCTTTTCCTCCAAATGAACAACAATAGATTTTGCCTTTCTTGATCCAATTCACTTGTATTTGTTCCCATGACTTAATTTTAGTAGCGCAAAGTTAAGATTTCTAACCGAGTGTTATAACCTTCAATTTTTGATTTTATTATATCTGACACTAAATATTGGTTCTTTCATCAATGTGTAGGAGTATTAATTCGGTCAATCTAGTCATTTTCCGTATGTTTACCACTCGAAAATCAGGAAGTATACATGAGAGCATTTTACAAGTTTCTATCAGCAAAGTTTCAAAATGTATTTTTGGATTATAAGGTGGACTTTAAACCGCGTTCTGGAGACGGAAAAGGAGGAGCACATGCTGGTATGTACTCGATTGTCGATGCGCAACGTGAGGTATATAAAATGCATTTGAATGCATTTTTACAATTCAAAGACACATTTCATAGTATAAAAAAATCAGGAGAAGCGGACGATCAAGATGCACCGGTTTGGAACAATGGAATGCTACCAGGGTTGGACATTGTGTCGATTTATTCACTTTTGAGGGAAATAAATCCTTCACATTACATTGAAATTGGTTCTGGAAATTCCACGAAAGTTGTTCGAAAAGCAATTACTGAAGGGAACCTTAAGACCAAAATTACGTCAATTGATCCACACCCAAGAGCGAGTATTGACTCGCTTTCTGATCGTGTTTTGCGTCAGCCCCTGGAAACGTTAGACAATTATGATTTCATCACCAATTTGGAGGCGGGAGATGTTCTTTTTATTGACAATTCGCATCGTTGTTTGCCAAATTCAGACGTGACAGTATGTTTTCTTGAGTTGGTTCCCAACTTGAAACCGGGTGTTATTGTTCATGTTCACGACATCTATATCCCATACGATTATCCACAATTCATGTGTGATCGTGCGTATTCTGAACAGTATGTCTTGGCAGCAATGCTGCTTTCCAACCCCAAACGCTACAAGCCTATAATGCCCAATTTCTTTGTAAGTGAAGATGAGGAGTTACGCGCTATATTGGCACCGATATGGGAGCATGAGGCACTTGATGGTGTAGAAAGGCATGGTGGCTCGTTCTGGTTTAAAATTGCTGAATAACCTACAAATACACGTTTTGTTGTTTCTTACTCTTCCTGTTTGACAATCAACCGCAAGTGTTTGATGTCGATCAGTTTGAAGGGGATCATAGCAAATACAGCTGCACCGATAATTCCGAGCAATACCGCAACAGACTCCGCTCGAAGGTAAAAGCACAATAAACAAATCAGGGCAACGTAAGCACCAAGTTGTAGCACTGCCGTTGGAGTAAACGAGAGCTTTAGCATACGGATGCAATAAATAAATTGGGTGAGTGAGACGATGGATTGCGTGATTAAGGTCGCTACTGCTGCGCCTGTTGCACCATAGTTAGGGATTAAAATCCAGTTGATGGTGATATTGATTCCAATCCCAATCGCAGACAATGAATTTAAGAACAGGAGGTCACCGCGTGCAGTGAGCAAGGTTCCAAAAACGATGGTGGAACACATACCAATAAAACCAAACATCAACAATTGAAATGGGAGTGTGCTCTCGAAAATGTCCTCAGTGTAGATTAGGCTTAAGATATATTCGCTGTTAAAGAAGCTAATTATTGCAATCATGATGGATCCTCCGATCAATAATTTTGATGCTGTTGTTAGGAGAGGAGCAACATTTTCTTTTTCCTTAAACATTTTCGAAAAGATGGGAAATAGCAGATTTGAAAAGATCATCGCAAACATAAAAAATGCATTGAGCAATCGGAATCCTTTTGCATAATATCCTGTTTCTGCTTTTCCGTTTTCATGTATGCGCTCTACCATAACAGAATCCAATCGGGTGTAAATAATCATTAAGAAAATTAGCAAGGCATATGGGAAG
Source organism: Crocinitomicaceae bacterium (assembly GCA_029249445.1). Classification (GTDB taxonomy): domain Bacteria; phylum Bacteroidota; class Bacteroidia; order Flavobacteriales_D; family Crocinitomicaceae; genus UBA4466. The sequence continues at coordinate 28,324 of JAQWHI010000008.1, forward strand.
CTTTTTTTAATAATGTCGTACGAATACTTGGAATCAAATTTGAGTTTTGGGACTCCCAATTTTGTGAAAATAATTACCGAGGCGACGGCTAAGGTAATTCCATAGCACAGCGTTTGAATCCAGATGAACCATTCTATTTTGAATGGCGTCTCTGTGATGGGGGTATATATGAGAACGCCACAGAATAGAATCAGTAAGAAGCGGTCAAGGATGCTAATGATTGCATCTGTTTTGAAGAGGAGCAGCCCACCAAAGTAGCTACGTGCATAAGCGATTAGGGTAATGATAAATTGGTTCAAGAGCAGAAAGCTCAACAAGTACATTTCATAGCCATTCCAACCGAGAGCATAGGCGGCGGTGATGGAGACTATACCGTATAAAATGAAGAGAAAAAATCGGAAGGACAGCACTTTACTTAAATAGCTTGAAGCCACACTCGGAGCTTGAGCCACACTCTTGGTTGTAAAATTATTGATTCCCAAGTCCAACAAAATATTGAACAGAAAAGAGAAGTTCAGCAGCGAGAAGTAGATTCCATATTCTTCTGTTGCTACTCGATTTTGAACAGCTGCATCAATTCCAAAAATGGCAATGGGCTTTACCAATAGGTTCAAAAGAACCATTAATGCCAAATTGGAAATGAATTTTTTTTGCATCGAGGAAATTTCCTTTCAAGTTTGCTTGGTCAATCAATCCGCAGATTGACGCCCTCAGTTTAAAGCCGCAAAAATAGGAAAATTGCCCGTTTATTTGACTACGAGTTTGAACCCCTTACCGTGCACGTTCATAATTTCTATGGATTCGTCCTCTTTGAGTGCTTTGCGGAGTTTTGCAATATAGACATCCATACTTCGCCCGTTGAAATAGTTATCGTCCCCCCAGACGGCTCTCAATGTGGCTTGTCGATCCAAGATTTCATTTTTGTTTTTAACCAATAATTTCAGCAATTGATTTTCTTTGGTCGTGAGTTTCTTAACTTCATCTTTGAGGTGCAACAAACGAATGTCTGGTTCATATTTAATGGTTCCAATTAAGTAATGTTGGTCAACTTCTGAATCGGTTGTTTCAGTTCTTCTTGTAATAGCAGTAATTCGAGCGAGCAATTCTTCCATAGCGAATGGCTTGGTCAAGTAATCATCTGCACCAATCGAAAATCCTTCGAGCTTGTCTTCCTTCATTGACTTTGCAGTGAGGAACAAGATGGGAACTTTCCTGTCAATTTCTCTGATTTCTTTGGCAAGCGTAAAGCCATCCATTTCAGGCATCATTACATCGAAAATACAGAACTGATAGGTGTCCGAATTGAATTTGTCAAATGCAATTTTTCCATTTTGTGCCAGCGTGACATCAAAGCCTTTTGATTTCAAAAAGGTTTGTAGTAAATGTCCAAGATTTACATCATCTTCGGCCAATAAAATAGAAGTTCTTTTTTCCATGCTTACTCTTTAATTACAATCGTGAACGTTGATCCTACTCCCAATTTACTTTTCACTTGTATGTCCCATCCGTGTAATTCTGCGACTGCTTTTACATAGCTCAATCCCAGTCCGAATCCTTTTACATTGTGGACGTTTCCTGTAGGAATACGATATAGTTTATCAAATATTTTATTCAGGTGTTCTTTTTTTATGCCTATACCTTCGTCAGTTACCATTAATTTAGTTTGACCTCCATCTGTGCACAGATCAACAGTAACCTTGGGGCTGCCCTCACTGTATTTTATGGCGTTGTCAACCAAATTCGATATTAAATTGCGAATGTGCATTCGATCGCCGTTCACCTGAATTTTAGTTGGAGAGGTATTTGTTCGTATCTCTCCACCCGAACTCATGACTCTAAATTGCGCATTTTCTGCGACATGTTCAACAAGTTCATTTAAAATAATTGGTTCTGAATTCAATTTCAGTTCTCCTTTTTCAAGTGTTGCACTTTGCAAAATTCGCTCTACCAGTCTGCCCAAACGTTTGTTTTCCTCATTAATCATGTTCACATAGGGCTGCGTTTCTTTGTTCACGTTTTTAACCATGTCCTCGTCATTCATTGCTTGGCAGGCAAGAGAGATTGTAGAAATTGGCGTTTTGAATTCATGTGTCATGTTTGAAATGAAATCGCTTTTCATCTCTGATAATTTCTTTTGAGAGAGGATGGTTCGAAACATGAATATTAGTGCGATAACGATCAATGCCAAGAGCGAGAGGTTCATCAAAAGTGGGAGCCACATACCACGCAATACAAAAGCGCGTTCTCTTGGGAAGTGAACAAAAAGAAACAATTCTTCATCGAATGAATTGGTTGGAAAGAGACGTGTTTTGTGTGTTTTTGAAGTATCGATAGTTGTTGAATAGTTCTTAGGTGCTTGATCGAATTGAACAGGGTTCAATTTCGAGTCGACCACCATATACTCGAATTTGTCTGGAATATTTTCCAGTTTCAGTTCCGTTGTGAGTGCAGAATCTAGAAAAGCGACATCCAATCGCTTGGATGCATCTTCATATCGTTCACTTCTGAAGATGTCCATCATCATGTTGTTCACGAAGCTGGCTTTTTTCATTACTTTTTGCATCACTCGTTCGTTCAGTTGCACTTCAAGTTTTGCGGGATTGTGATTTGTATGACCTGGGCTGTGGAACAAGTCCCTAATTTCATGTATGTCTCTTGCCAGTACTTTTTGCTCTGCCGTTACTCCAGATATCGAATCGTAGGAGCGTCCCTTTATGATGAGGTAATGCTGCAGTTGGTTGTTTTCGAAGATGGATGTATCTTGGATTGAAATCGACTCTTCTACAGAAAGGAGGTTTTTAAATTCCTCTTTTAGTAGGTCCTTGTATTGCACTCCGAAGTTTTTGTTTGCAATTTTGAGGTAATGGCGAATGTCTTCTGCTCTTTCATGACTGAGCGAAATGCGCTCCAGTGTCATTGAGAACCGGTCGTTAAATTCAGCAGATTTTTTGTTGAATACATGAATCAATTGAAATACTTGTATGAAGAGCAGCGCTGCCATTGCTGACACGACCAGAAATAAGATGGGTTTTACGCGAATTTTCTTCAAAAAGCCAGTTTTTATCGAATGTACAGCAAACCATTGTTGACATTGAGTCAGTTAACGTTTTTTAACAGCGGTTAGAAATGCAATTTTGACGCACTTTTCATTAGAAGGTTTGAAGTCTTCTGACTTGCAAAAATCGTTTTGTGTAATTCGAATTGTAGTAATCTGTGATGCTCACACCAAAGTGTTTTTTTGAGCTTGAGCAATGAATAAATTTCATTCCTTTTGCATTCTTTTCTATAACGATGCCTATATGTCCTATGGTTCTGCTCCCAGGTTGCGTTCCAGAAAAAAGGATACAGTCTCCTACCTGGCATTCTTCCAGTGAGACACGAGACCCCATAGAACCGTATACTTTGGAGCTGCGTGAGCTCTTAATTCCAATTGATTTATAGACGTAGTGTGTGAATCCTGAGCAGTCGAAACTGACATTCGGATTGCTCGTTGCCCATTTGTAAGGGACACCTAACTGGGCTTTCGCAATCGCAACAAGTGAATCCATTTTTGTAGGCGCATTTTCCTGTGCAAACACTTGTAAACCAATAAATAACATACTAAAAATCACGAGTAATTTCATACGGTAAAGATACGATTTTCACTCGTTTACTTCAAGTTTGAGTCATGAATTAGGGCTCGAATTTATTGAGGAAACAAGATTTTTCTGCAATCAACGTTGTACATTCGTGATAATGTCAGTTTTTCGTGTCTTTTTGAGTGGCATACTATTGCTTTTACTTCCATCCATTGGGTGGTCGCAAGGGTCGAATTTACGTGCAAAAACCATTGTATATTCTAAACAGACCATCAAATTGGATACGGCTTCAATTGACCCACTTTCCTTTCGACTGTATTGTGGTGAGACCCGGGTGGCTTCCGAAGAATTTGATTTGGATTTTGCGGCAGCAGAATTGCAACTTAGCGGACTGTGTGATTCGACGTTACGCGTTTTTTACCGTGTATTTCCATTTAATTTTGACCGGCGCTATCAATTGAGGGATACAAGTAGTATTTACTCGAGGACAAAGGGAGACCGCGATAAGTTTTTAATCACATCGAGCAATATACAAACAGACATTTTCGGTGGAACAGGCCTCACCAAATCGGGCAGTATTTCAAGAGGTGTTTCGTTTGGAAACAACCAAGACTTAGGCGTCAATTCAACGCTAAACCTTGAGCTTTCCGGGCAGATTGCCCCCAATCTCAAGTTGCTTGCTTCAGTTTCGGATGACAATCTTCCCATTCAACCGGAGGGAAACACAAACAAGTTACGTGAGTTTGATCAAGTATTTATCCAGGTGTACAACGAGCGCTTAAAATTGATTGCGGGAGATTTTTGGTTGCACAAACCGATGGGTTATTTCATGAAATATAAGAAGCGTGCCCAAGGTTTGACTGCAAATTATCAGTGGTCGGATGCTACGGATCACAAATGGACTTCGCAGGTCAGTGGTGCACTTTCTCGCGGAAAGTTCCAACGGCAAAAAATTCAAGGGATTGAGGGGAATCAAGGACCTTATCGATTGGTTGGTGCAGAGAACGAACCGTTCATTATCGTTCTTTCAGGAACAGAAAAGGTATTTATTGATGGAAAGTTGCTAGAGCGTGGTCAGGAGTTCGATTATGTGATTGATTACAATACAGCAGAGGTTACATTTACCTCAAGAAACCAAATCACGAAGGATTCAAGAATTGTTGTTGAATTCCAGTATTCGGATCAAAATTATGCCCGATCGTTGTTTCAAACATCAACGACTTATCAATCGAAACGCATGAAGTTCTGGCTCAATGCCTATTCTGAACAGGATGCAAAAAATCAATCCTTGCAGCAAGAGTTGAGCTTGGGGCAAAAAGGAGTGTTGTCAATGATTGGCGATTCCTTGGATCTGGCACGTACCTCTAGTATTGATTCAGTTGGTTTTTTTGAGAATCAAAACTTGTATAAATTGGTTGCGGTTGGTGGTGTCGATTCGGTATTGGTTGCTTCCGTAAATCCCGATTCAGCAGTGTACCGAGCGACCTTCGAATTTGTTGGCGCCAACAATGGAGATTACCGTTTTAGTAACTACAATGCGCTTGGAAAAGTGTTTGTGTATGTTGCTCCCCTTCTCGGAGTTCAGCAGGGAGATTATGCCCCCTCTCGATTGATTGTGACACCGAAGATGCGACAGATGGTTTCGTCTGGAGTAGAAATAAAGTTGCGCCCGAAATTGGTACTTGAAACCGCACTTTCTTACACGAAAAATGACGTCAACACGTTTTCGGCATTGGATGCAAACGACGATCAGAGCATTGCAGCGCATGCAAAATTAACTGGCGACATTGCACTCTCGAAAGACTCCATTCCCAATTGGATCCTTCGCACAAAGATCGCTATTGAAGCGAGAGAACGCAATTTCACACCCATAGAACAGTACCGTGCTGTCGAGTTTGACCGCGATTGGAACACGAGAAATAAAGGGTTTGTTGGAAACCAGCTTGCGTCGTCAGTAGGGGCAAATTTCATACGCCGAGAGAAGGGGACGATCAATGTGGAAGGACAGCAGTATTTGATTGGAACAGATTATTCTGGCACTCGAGCGCAATCCAATGGGAAATGGAACAGCAATGGGTTTCAAGCTACGTGGGATGGAAGTTACTTGACCAGTAGAACGGACGTTCAAAACACATTTTTTAGACACCGGGCAGAGGTCTCCCAATCGCTTGGCCGATTTAAGATTGGATACAAAGACGATCACGAACAGAATGAATTTCAGGGCGCCATTTTACAGCCCAACTCGTATGCCTTTTTTGATTACCAGTTTTATATTGCCAGTGCCGACACCATCAAAAACCAATTCAAGTTGATTTACCGTGAACGCTTTGATCAAAGGTCTGACAGCTCGTCATTAATTGGAGCAGCAAAGGCGCGCTCGGTGGGGGGTGAAATTGCGATTACAGAATGGAAAAATCAAAAATTGAATGTTGTTACGAGTTACCGTGAATTGAAGGTACAAGATGAGGTGCTGATCGATGCAACACCAGAAAACACCTTGTTGGGACGGGTGGAGTACGAATTGCGCGCATGGAATGGTGCGCTGTCGCTTAATACCTTTTATGAGGCGGGATCGGGCTTGGAGTTAAAACGTGAATTTTTATACATTCAAGTCAACGATGGGCAGGGGGTGTATACATGGATTGATTACAATGCGGATGGCGTGAAAGATTTGAATGAGTTTGAGATTGCACAATTCGTAGATCAGGCCAGTTACATTCGTGTGTTTACTCCGAGCAATGAATACGTTAAGACGTATTCCAATGAATTCAATCAATCCATTTATTTAAAGCCGAGTCGGATTTGGTCGCGCTCGAGTGGTGTACGCAAATTTTTGACGCGATTTTCAGATCAAGCACGGGTGCGTATTCGACGAAAAACAGACTATTTCAATACCAATGAGGCGTTCAATCCCTTTGTTACTACTATCAACGACACGAATTTAATTTCGACCAACTCCAACCTTCGAAACACCTTATTTTTCAACCGTTCTTCGAGCGTTTTTGGGGCGGAATACAGTTATCAAAGTGTGAGTAGTAAAACACTTTTGGCCTCTGGGTTTGACTCTCGATCCAATCAGTTTCATGCACTTTCTATGCGCTTGAACATAAAGAAGCAGTTTACGCTGAAAGTTTTGGGAAAGACCGGAGCGAAGTCTTCTGAAGCTGATTATACGTCAGGCCGGGATTATCAATTGAGTTTTACAAGCGTTGAACCGAGTTTTATTTTTCAGCCGAATACAGTTTTTCGAGTCACCATTGACACACGTGGATCGGAGAAACGCAATGCGGTGGTGCTTGGTGGAGAGCGCTCAACGGTTTTGGAACTTGGATCTACATTTAAATACAATCAGCGTGAGCGTGGTAGCTTGCAAGGGAGTTTTAAATTGGTAAACATTCGCTACACGGGGCAGCAAAACTCTGCACTTGGATTCGAAATGTTGGAGGGATTGAAGCCTGGGATCAACTACACATGGAATTTCGGTTATCAGCGTTCCATTTCGCAAAACTTGCAGTTGTCGATTCAATACAACGGGAGAAAGTCGGAAGACAACAAATTCATCCACTCTGGGGGAATGGAGGTTCGGGCGTTTTTCTAGGCAACGATTTGCCTGTTTCGCCGTTGAATGGTTTTATTTTTTTCGGAAGAAGATTTTGATGGGTACTCCTTCAAAGTCAAAATGATCTCGAATACGGTTTTCAAGAAAGCGTTTGTATCCATCACCAATGTATTGTGGGAGGTTACAGAAAAAGGCAAATGATGGCGCATGCGTCGGCAATTGCTGGATGTATTTGATTTTGATGTACTTTCCTTTTGTTGACGGTGGTGGTGTTGCTTCAATAATTTCTTGCAGTACTTCGTTGAGTTTTGATGTAGGAATCTTTTTGATTCTGTTTTCGTGCACGCGCGTTGCTGTTTCCAGTGCTTTGTGAATTCGTTGTTTTGTCAGTGTTGATGTGAAGATGATCGGCACATCATTGAAGGGAGCGAGCTGCTCACGTACTTTTTCTTCGTAGGCTGCCATTGTTTTGTGGTCTTTTTCGACCAAATCCCATTTGTTTATCAGTACGACTATACCTTTTGAGTTTTTCTCAGCAATGTAATAGATGTTCAAGTCTTGTTTTTGAATCCCTTCCTCGGCATCTACCATGAAAATACAGACGTCTGAATTTTCAATGGCACGCACGGAGCGCAGAACCGAATAGTATTCAATGTCTTCGTGGACCTTTGCTTTTTTACGAATTCCAGCAGTATCGATTAGCATAAAATCAAAACCGTAGGCATTGTAGCGTGTATTGATCGAGTCTCTTGTTGTTCCTGAAATATCGGTAACAATGTTGCGTTCTTCTCCAGTTAGGGCATTGATTAGAGACGATTTTCCGACATTTGGTTTTCCGATAATCGCAAAGTGAGGCAAGTCTTCGCCTTCGCGGACAGAGTCATCTTTTTCGTCAAATTCTTTTACGATTTCATCGAGCAGTTCACCTGTACCGCTTCCATTGGTTGCTGACAGGTCGAATACTTCACCTAGTCCCAGTGACCAAAACTCGGAGGAGAGTCCAACGCGTTCTGAATTGTCGACTTTGTTGGCTCCGATCATTACTTTTTTCTTTGACTTTCGGAGCAATTTGGCAACGGTTTCATCGAGATCAACCAGTCCTGTAGTAACGTCGAGCATGAATATAATGACGTTGGCTTCATCGATTGCAATTTCTACTTGTTTTCGGATTTCAGCTTCGAACACGTCATCGGTTCCGTTGGCATATCCTCCTGTATCGATTACGGAGAAGTCGACACCATTCCATTCACCTCGTCCATAAATTCGATCGCGGGTCACGCCGCTTACTTCTTTAACAATGGCTGTTTTTGACTCGGTTAGACGGTTGAAAAGTGTTGATTTCCCAACGTTTGGTCGTCCTACAATTGCGATGATGTTGCTCATATCTCTATTGTTCACGGCTTAGTAACCGTACTTCTTCAATTTCTGTTCAGAACCTCTCCAGTCTTTGTCTACTTTCACGAATGTTTCGAGGTAGACTTTGCTGTCAATGAAAGGTTCAATCTCTTTACGTGCTTCGCGGCCAATTCGTTTCAACATTTCACCACCTTTTCCGATTATGATTCCTTTTTGTGAGTTCCGCTCGACAATGATAAGGGCACGAATGCGCGTAATATCTTCTTCTTCTATGTATTCTTCAATTTCTACCTGACAGGCGTAGGGCACTTCTTTTTGGCAGTGGATAAATATTTTTTCTCGAATGATCTCAGAGATAAAGAAGCGCATTGGTCGGTCTGTCATGGCATCTTTGTCAAAATACGGAGGGCTTTCTGGCAGGTGTGTTCGAATTTCTTCCCATACGCCTTCGACACCGAACCCATGGAGTGCTGAAATTGGGAAAACCCGTGCATTTGGAAGTCGGCTTTGCCAGTAGTCCAATTTTTCACCTACTTTATTTTGATCGGACAGGTCCATTTTATTGATTAGGCAGAGTACAGGAATTTCGAGTTTTTGAATGCGTTGGAGTGTTTCTTTGTGGTTCATTTCTGTTTCACGAGAATCGGTCACGAACAGGAGTACATCTGCATCTTGAATGGATGAATTGACATAATCCATCATGTTCTCGTGTAGCTTGTATGCTGAGTTGACTACACCTGGTGTATCTGAGAAAACAACTTGGTGTTCTGCATCGTTCACAATTCCAAGGATACGGTGCCGTGTTGTTTGTGCTTTCGAAGTAACAATAGAAAGTTTTTCACCTACGAGTCTATTCATAAGTGTTGATTTCCCAACATTTGGGCTACCTACAATATTTACAAATCCTGATTTATGTGCCATATGCTCAATCAATTGCCGAATCAATTCGGGTCTGCAAAGAAACGTATTTTTCGATGGTTTGCCTAATAAAGTAACGATGATCTTGTGGTGTTTGGCAATCTTGAGGGGGGCAAAATGGGTATCGATTTCGCACGAGAATAAATTTTCATCAAAAAAAATCCGGACAAAACCCCGACAAAACTCCCGTATAACAGGTGTTGGTAATTAATAAAATTTTAAATTCGGGATGGAAACTTCACGAAATTCGCGGTTCATCTGGAAGCCAATACCAATCCGCTAAACCATCACATTATTATTTTACGCGGAAAGAGTAAATTGCTGAATTCAGACTTCGCCAAAAAGGTATTGAAAGCATCGTAGTGATTTATACTTCGATGCTTTTTTTTAAGACAAATACATGACAGCTACCATCTTACATGAGGCACTGCCGTTTACTTGCGAATTGAGAAGCGTACTTTTCGGTCGAAGTCGTTGGAGCGGATGCGAAGAAAGTACGTTCCAGAATCGAGCTGTTCGACAGGAAGTGTCAAATGGTGTTCACCCGAATACGGGATTGTTCGACGGAATTGACCGATAAGTCGCCCTTTCAAGTCCACCATAATGAAGTCTGCCGGACCCTCGGGTAAGTTGATTTCCAGATAACTGGTTCCCGTTGATGGATTCGGATATACTTTTGCATTCAATTGCTCCTTCGGAATATCTGGTGTGCCCACGTAGATGCACGGATCCAATAAGTTCAAGTAATTGATGCCGTAGTCTTCGAAATTTTGCTCAATGTCAGGATTGGACAAACCAAACCAGTCTTTTAATAAGGTACTGTAAACATCGCGGTAATCGATTTCTTGATCGAGCCCATTGGCGTTTGTGATAAAATCATCGATGATTGGATTGTTACCAATCACCTGTTCGTTCACACATGAACCAAACAAGAACATACAGGCGGCATCGCCATGATCGGTTCCTCTTGATCCATTTTGTGCAATTTGTCGCCCGAACTCTGAAAATGTCATTCCCATCACGCGCTCGTTCAAGTTAAGCAAGTGCAAGTCCTCCTGAAATGCTGAAACAGCCGTTGAGATCTTCTCCCACAAGTTGGCATGATTTCCTTCGATGACATCAGTAGCATCAACTTGGTTGCTGTGCGTATCGAAGCCTCCAACCTCCACAACATAAATTTTGGATTGCAGTCCACCAGAAATGAGTTTTGCCACATTCTGCATGGCCAAGGATACATTGTCGGTGCCGTAATTGGTCGACAATGAATTCCCCAGATTTACAGCATCGCTGATTCTTCCATTGTACTCATTGGTTTGTTCTCCTAAAAATTGCAGGTATTCCAAATGGTCTGCGGCATAGGAGTTCGGCGTCCCTGGAGTTGTTCCTCCAGAAATATTCGAAGTATCGTACGGATTGAGCACAGGATGGGCAAAATTGCCTTCATGGCCCTCGCAGGTACCCGATGGTGTAGTACTAAATGTAATCGCAAAAGGATCCGTTTCGTTGGCATTCGGGTAGTCCATTGGGAATCCCGGATACTCCACATCCAATACACGTCCCAACCATCCTGTTTCACTTTCAGGATGCGTTTGATCGCCAATTCCGGACAACCAAACTTCCGTAGCCCTAAAGTGTGACCGTCCCGCTTCAGCGCCAACATTTTGAATGATTGATAATTCGCCGTTGTTAAAGAGTTGTTGCATTCCCGTCATTTTTGGATGCAAGGCAAGATTGTATCCTGCAAGTGGCAGTAAATCACTCTGTGGGATTAGGATGTCCGGGCGCTGAATGAGTAAGTTCTCATACTGATCCACAGGAATCACCGTATTTAATCCATCATTTCCACCATTCAAACGAATGATGACCAGAGCTCTGTCGTGGTCCATCGACATCGCTTGCTGAAAAACAGGTGCCTTAAATGTTCGTGAAAATGAGAATTTACTCAGGCCAACGGCACACATCGACAAACTTCCTTTTATTAAAAAATTTCTTCTATTCATATCAAAGAGTTTGAAAGATGTACAGCTTGAAAATAGCGGCAATCGTGTTCGTAATTTGGTTGTTAATATCGACACCATAAGTCACAGGGTCCAACAAATAATCGTTGTAAAGTACCGTCCACTCAAAGATGGGAAGACCATCAGTAAGAATGTCTAAAAGCATCGTTCGATCACTTTGACTGACATCAATGGAAAGGAAAATTTCAAACAAATCATCCAAGACAGCATTGGCGTCATAGGGATTTGTGAGGGTGTTCAGCAAGGAAACACCGTCGATTTCAAAAACATTCCCATCTGCGTTGTATCCGTTTCCTAAAATTTTAGCATCGATCATCGCGTACCTTTTTTGAAGGTAGACCGCACTCAACCAGTATCTCGAGAATGCTGGTGCTTGGTAATATGCTGGCCATCCAGCAACACTTGGTGGTTCCAATATATTCATCCCAAACTGTCGGGCATCGTAATGAATTTTGTACAAAATTTTGTAGTCGCTGACTTGATTGAAATTCACTTGTGCTTCGATGGAATTGTAGATAGAGAACAAGAAATCCATCGGACTTTTCAATAGGCATCCACGCAGTGCAACATCATAAAAATGCTGGCTCTTTAGCAGTTGCAACATCACCGGACGAATCTCAAAGTTGTTCGAAACAAGTGTGTTTGCCATTTCACTAATGACCTGGTTCTGAACGGTCGGAGTGATGTCATTGCTTACGAAAAAATGATAAATGCTCTCACAGATGAATGAGGCAAAATCTGGTTGTGCAAAGATCGTATCGATATAGTCTTCATACTCTGTAATACCATTGGGCATGATTGTCGCCCCACCAAAATGGTACGAAAGTGTTTTTGGCGTATTGTCGTGTTTCACAGGATCGAATACCGAATATGGATCGGCAATTGTTTCACTACGAATACCCACATTTGAATAACCAGTTAGGATGCGCGCTCCTTCGGTAACATCCTGCTCGGTGTAGCGCGAGTAATCACCTGTGGCAATTTCTATTCCTTTCCCAATGGAGTAGAGCTCCAAAAGTTCACGGGAGTAATTTTCATTGGGGTCGTTGCTGACATTGTCCTCGCCATTCAAGAATTGCAACATCGCCGGTTGGATGGTCATTTCCTTTACGAGGGTTTTGAAATTCCCAAGTGTATGGCTTCGGATCAACTCAAAATAGTCGTAGAATGTACGAGCATCACTTGGCTGACTTACAGCAAAGTGGTTGTGCCAGAATACATCCATCTTTTGAGCAATTGTGGAGGTTTCCTCCATCATTTTCTTCATTTTCCATGCAGCCAATGACCGCAATCGGGTGTTGTTTACTCCACCTTTATTTGTAGGTGGATAGGTCGCGCTCACCCACGACGTTCCAATAGCCGCGTTTGAATCTACGTCTTGATAGACCAGCGGGAAATCTGTCCACGGTGTGGCAACCAACAGTTGTTCAACTGTTGAATCCATTCCTATGGCAATAGAATTTAGTATTTGAGGCCGTGTTGGACCAAACAACGTTCTGCGCAGTAAGTGACCCGCTTCTTCACCCGTCCAAGGACCAGAATAAGGACTCATGCTGTAATTGCTTGGAGGAGTCTGGCTGTATGAAAGTGTGGCAATTGCGAGGAGAATTACCGATAAAATCGATCGCATAGTTCAAATGTTAGATTAGAAAGATAGGAAATAAATTTAAATTCCTCATATTGAGCCTCTTTTGAGACGCATTGCCAGCTTATTTCGAATTCCTAAGAGTCCGTATTTTATTCAGTGATTCCCTCCAAATCGAGAAGAAATGCGTATTCCAATGCCACTTCTTTAAAACGTTCAAAACGTCCAGAGGCCCCGCCATGACCAACATCCATATTGCAATCCATGAGCAATAGATTGTCGTCTGTTTTGAAGTCTCTTAATTTTGCGATCCACTTTGCCGGCTCCCAATATTGAACCTGACTGTCCCAATAGCCTGTTGTAATAAGTACGTTCGGGTATTTTTTCGCTGCGACATTGTCATAGGGAGAGTACGATTTCATGTAGTCATAATATGCTTTATCTTTTGGATTTCCCCACTCATCAAATTCTCCGGTGGTCAGTGGAATGCTTTCATCGAGCATTGTTGAAATGACATCCACAAATGGAACGCCTGCAATGACACCATGCCACAAATCGGGCTTCATGTTCATAATTGCCCCCATAAGTAAACCGCCTGCACTGCCGCCCTGCGCGTACAAGTGTCCTTTTGAGGTGTAATTTTTATCGATGAGGGATTGTCCACAGTCGATGAAATCATAGAATGTATTTTTCTTTTTGAGCAGCTTCCCATCCTCGTACCAATCGCGACCCATGGTCTGTCCACCGCGGATGTGTGCTATTGCAAAAATGAATCCTCTGTCGAGTAAACTCAGCCGTACCGAACTAAAGTATGGATCTATAGTTGATCCGTAAGAACCATATCCATAAAGTAAGAGTGGAGCACTTCCATCCCGTTTTGTTCCTTTTCGATAAACAATGGAAACCGGAACTTTTGCCCCATCTCGTGCCGTCACAAAAATACGTTCCGACAGATAGTTTTTTGGCTTGAAGGAGGGGTCCATCACTTCTGAACGCTTCAACAATTCTTTTTCTTTGGTATTCATGTTGTAGTCGTACACAGAATTCGGAGTGGTCAACGAGGTGTATCCGAAGCGCAAAATTTCAGTATCAAATTCAGGGTTTGTTGAGGTGTACGCCGTATATGCTGGATCGTCAAATTGAATAAAGTGTTCTGATTGATCGCCCCATTTAATGATGCGAAGGTTATTCAATCCGTTTTCACGCTCACTTACCACCATGTGGTTTTTGAAAATATCTATACCTTCCAACAAAACGTCTGATCGGTGGGGGATGACTTCCTTCCAATTTGATTTTGCTGTGTTTGTAACGTCCGTCTTCATCAATTTGAAGTTCTTGGCATTTTCGTTGGATGTGATGTAAAAATCAGTGCCAAAATGAGAAACAGCGTATTCGTGGTTTTTTTCACGTGGAAGAATCACTTTCCAGGTTCCATTTGGCGTGTCTGCATCCAAAAATCGGTATTCCGTTGATAGTGTTTGCCACGAACCGATCATCAAGTATTTCTCAGATTTTGTCTTGTAAATGCCGCAGCCGAAAGTCGCGTCTTTTTCTTCAAAAACCAAAACATCTTCGGATTGGTCGGTACCCAGCACATGCTTGTAAATTTGATAGCTGCGCAAGGTAACAGGATCTTTTTTCGTATAGAAAAGCGTTTTGTTGTCGTTGGCCCAAGTGGCACCACCGGTTGTGTTTTTGATTTCGTCCTTCAGCAGTTCACCCGTTGCCAAATCTTTGATGTAGAGTGTATATTCGCGTCGAGAAACAAGATCGACGCTGTATGCCATTAGCGAGTTGTTCGTACTTATACTGTAGGTTCCAATTGAAAAATAGGATTTCCCATCTCCCATCTCTGGACCATTGAGTAAGATTTCCTCTTGTGCTTTAGAGGTGTTTTTTTTCCGGCAGTAAAGCGGATAGTCTTCACCTTTTTCGAAACGCGAGTAATAGGTATATCCACGTTTTTTATAAGGCACAGATTCATCGTCTTGCTTGATCCGACCCGTGATCTCATCAAACAGGTTTTGCTGAAGCGCTTCGGTATGTTTCAGCATTTTTTTCAAGTAGTCGTTCTCTGCATTCAAATAGTCCAGAACATCTTGCGTTTGGCCGTCTGGCTTTTCCGCTTCTTTTTGTTCATCAGTCAAACGCATCCAAAAATAATTGTCCGTTCGAGTGTCTCCATGAACGGTCATTTTTTTTGGTATTTTTTTCGCATCAGGAGGTGTAATCATATTTGGATTTGATGTAGTACAATTTGTGAGTAGAGCCGCAGCCAAAAGGGTTAAAATAGGATGTTTTATGGTCATGGTACTCTCGTTTTTATTTGGAGCGTTAAGTTAAATAATTTATTGTTTGGTTGTTTAGAAAAAAGTAGTTTCTATTAGCGTTGTTGTATGTGTCCTTTTTTTGTCTTTGGAATGTCAAATATCCAAGAGTAATGCCCTATGTAATGTGCGTTGAAGAAGCCCATTTTTGAGTAGAGTTGTTCAGGTATGTACACACGGTTTCTATTGGGCAATCCATTGATTTTTGACTGAGGAGCAATCCCGTCGAGTAAACAGGGGGCATTTAGTCTGTGTGCTTGAAAATTACTTCCGTAGTGCCACACCTCTTGCCATTCGGAGAAATTGATGGTTCCAGTAGCTGCATTTTCTGGTGCAATAATGTACAATCCGCCAAAGTGAATCTTACCACGGAGTTCTTCCAAAATACCAAGTGCATAGGCAAACCCCATACTGTGCGCTATAACAAATAGCGTGTCATTGAACGATTTGTTTGGTATTTCATTGAATATTTGTATCAAATTTCGTCCTGCGATACGGCCATTGTTTTTACGTTCGCCAAACCCTTTTTTGTTTGGCTCCAAGTGGTGCAAATCAACAGTGTTGATTTCACGACGAAGCCCAAAGAGTGACCATTTTTTCTCACTTTTTTTGCAGGTGTGCTGCTTCGGTTTTGCACAACGCTTCGGATATACACGCGATAATTGTGTAAAGTCAATTAAACTTTCGTGGTTGGATGTTGCAACAGAATGGTGCCCATCCGCATAAAACGATTCGCTTGGGTTTAGACGTTTCTCAAAAAGCAGATTGATTGCATTTGACGACTCCCAATAATTGTAGCGGTCGAACGAGTAGATCAAGTTTTTACTGTCCTCAAATTCCAATCCATTTTCAAGGATGTCGTTAAAGTTTTCTTCAAATGTTGACCCGAGTGCCGTGGGACGGTACCCATTTACAAAAAGTAATAGCCGTTTTGACGGATCCTTTAGCTTAAGTTTGTCGGTGATTTCATTGCCCAAGTGATTGTACACTTCTTGTTTTTCAATGCCTCCATCTTTTCTTTTGTGGGTGACTACAAAATAATGACTTGAGGCGTATTTTTTGAAGTTCATTGTTGCCACATGCAAGGTGTCTGAATCTCCAGTCAGCCTACATTTTTGTTTCCCTTCATTGTTGGTGTCAAGGGTGAGATACAAGACACGTTTTTTCCGATTGATTGACCATTCATTGCCTCGTTTAATCAAAATCTCAGAGCCCATATTAGCTTCTTGTTTGCGGCGCTTGTTTACGTTGTTACGAATTTCAATACTTGTATCATGAAGGGTCATTCCGTTCAGATAATCCAAGGTGCCTTCTTTGACTTCAAACAAATAATAACCCTCATTGACCAAAAGAAAAATACCGTAATACCCAAACAGGAAAGTACAGAAGAACACAGTTCGAATGGTCCAGCGTGTCACTTTGTAGCGGGTGAAGAAATTTGTTTTACGCCGCCAGCGTCTGTAGAGGAATACGATCAATGAACCAAGAACGAGTATGCCCAACAAATGAAGGGTGCAAATTTCGTATGCGAAGAGGGTGAACAACGGTACAAATAAAAAGTTATCGATGTCGAGGTGAAGCGAATAGGTATTGCGCTTAAAAGGGCGTTTAATCGAGTTTTTTACAGTGGTTCCCCTCATTATAATCGCTCCGTTGTGGTCTTCTTCCCACAAATAATAGGCGATGATTCCATTGTTGGTTCGCACATCTTCGTAATCGTCATAATAAGAAATCACCCCGGCACGCGAACGGAGGTGTTTCCATTGTTTGTGTGTCAGGTGTCTGCCATTTAAATCCATCAAATTGGGAGTGCTTCCTGGTTTTGGGTCGTTCTTTTTCCAGCTTTCATCAAGTCCTCCCATTGCCACTGCAAGTTCACGTGCCACAGTGCGAAATAATGTTGGTGATGTATACTTCACGAATGAAATGGCTTTGTTTCTTACGGTATAAGATGTGATACTATCGTTGATGAATCCGTTGATAAGAAAAACAAAATAGGGTCTGTTTTTCATTGGGTGTGCCTCAAAATAGTCCTCGCGAAGTTCAATCATTTGATTGGTGAATCGATCCCGGTTTGGGCTCGGATTTGAGAGCAGTTCTTCATTGAATTCTTTTGGCGTGAACGGAGGTTGAATGCGCAATGAAAGTGAGATCGCAGCTTGTCCATAGATGCGATTCAAATAAGTACTTAAACTGTCTGCATCGATACTTACATCGAAGAGTGGAACAACAACAACTTCGATTGGATCAACGGGATATACAGCAACGTGTAGTTTTCCAACTAAGGTTTCGTTTTTGAATACACGCATCCAATAGCTCGCATCCATTGCTGGAAGGGATAACGAGAAGGTATCTTTATTTATTTGCTGATAAAAGAGCTGATGACTCGAATCTTGGATGATAAAATCCAGGGAATCGATGGTATAGGGGGAAATGAATTGCACCGAGTCTCTCGTATCTTTTGCAACCGATTTGTGTGCAACAAAATAGGGTATTGAGTCTTCAAGTACCTCGTATTCGTTTTTCCATTCTGCTGCTGCAAATGCATCAAATCCAACGCTCCCATTCGAAATAAACCGAATTTTTTCAGTTGAAGTTTGTCCATAACTCAATTTGATCGTCAATAAGATGAAAATCGAAAGAAGTGGTTTTATGTAACGAATCAACATTAAATTGGTGCGAATATGTGTGCAAGATAGGAACGATTTATCGATTGAATAAATTTTTCCTTCAGTTGCACTCGCAATTCGATTCAATTTTAATTCTCTTTTTCCTCTTCTTGCTGAATGGAAAAGCGCACACCGAAGTACACATTAGGACCAAAAACAGGAGCCCATATGCGCGTCGCATTGAATGTTTCGCTAAACGGGTTTTCTGCATCGATGATCGGGTTGGTCTGTCGGTAATTGAGGAGGTTTTCCCCTCCGAGGTAAAACTCCCATGCTTTTTTTACATGTGTGATTTGGGCACTCAACAAGGGGTAGACGGCACTCGAATTGTTCACTGTCTCGCTTCCATCTGGGAGTTCAACTTGAGGCAGTCGCGCTGTTCCAAATACCGAACAAGTCAGGTCAAACTCCCACCGTTTGCTGCGTGATTTGTACCCAAGATTGAAAAATCCGCGGTGTTTTGGAACCATCACTTGTTGTTGTAATTTACCGCCATAAGTGGCACGGACATCAAGGTATTTGTAGGCAAAACGCAAGTCAATCGTCTTCCAAGGTGTAATCATTGTTTCCACTTGCAAACTGTTCGAGAATGATTTTCCGTCAAGGTTGCCAAATACAATTTGGGAAGCATTCACATCACGATCGACAAGCATTTGGTTTTCAAACTGGGTATGATAGAAATCCACAACTGCTGTTGCTTTTCGTTTGAACAATTTGAATTCTTGTGCGATACTTCCGCCCATGTTCCATGAAATCTCAGGTGTCAATGAATCGGGGGCAACCCAAGCCTGAGATGTGGCGAGCAAAGAGATGTTGTCAATCATATAATTCGGAACACGCCATCCTTTGCCGGATGTAAATCGCAGGTCTGTATATTCTGTGAGTTTGAATTTGGCATGAACACGCGGGGCGCCTTGAAACCCATATATATTGTGGTAATCGGCACGCCCTCCAAGCACCAGTGACAAACGGGATGTCGTGAGCGTATATTCTCCAAAGGCACCCGGTACAATTTCGATACGGTCGGAACGCAATGAGTCCATGCGTTGCGTGATGTCGGAGTATACGCCATTGAGACCAAGTTTGTACTTGTGGTCTGTTGTTTTTATGATTCCGTCATAGATGGCATTGATGTATCCGCGTCGCTCCGTTCCATTAAAAACACGTGGTCCAAAATGGGTGTCGACGGTCTGGTATTTTGCATTGTACACAATTCCAATTGAATGTCCAGGTTTTTTAAAGAAAAACCCTGTTTTACCAAAGGCATCAATGTGTCTTGAGTCAATGGTGACGTTGTAGAAGTCGTTTCCAGCAGTACGAAGTGCATCGACTTGTCCACCAATTTTATTGTCCCAATAGGCATTCACTCCAAATTGGGCCTCCATTTTTTCACCCTCATAATTGTAGCGGTTGAGTACAGCGAAGTTCGTGCCGTTTGGCATGTCTCTAAAGCCGTCGATGTTGTAGTCCATCTCAATTGGGTGCGCAGCTGCATGAGCGAACCATCCGGAGGACCATTTTTCCCCCATGCGGAATCCAGAGTTAAAATTCAACTCAGTGCGTCCCATTGCGTTGGTATAGACATTGAGGTAAAGTGCCTCCATTTCTTCGGGTTTTTTGAGCTCGAGGTTGACAAGTCCTGCCATCGATTCATAACCATTCACTACGTTTCCTGTTCCTTTGGTGATTTGAATGGATTCGATCCATGTTCCAGGGATGGAGTGCAATCCAAATGAGGTTTCGAGCCCACGTAGGTAGGGAATATTTTCCATTTGGATCTGTGTGTAAACACCATCCAAGCCCATCATCTGAATTTTTTTAGCGCCCGAAACGGCATCTGTAATGTTCACATCTACCGAGGCATTTGTTTCAAATGATTCGGACAAATTACAGCATGCGGCTTTGCGCAATTCTCCCGCAGAGAGTGTCTCTGTGGCGAGTGTTTTTAATCTTGAAATTGAGGTCGATCCTTTCTTGTATGCGACAACAATTTCGGGGAGAATCAAATCGGAATACAAGGTCACGACAAAGGATTTGTACCGGTCTGCTTTTGTGACAACAATTGTGTCCGGATAATACCCCATCGCAGAAAAAATGAGGGTGTCTGGCAGTGCTTTTGGCAATACCAACTCGAAGTTTCCTTCTTCATCTGTAATGTCACCGATTTTACCTTTTAGAAGGCGTGCTTTTGCCCCGTAAAGTTTTGTTTTTTTTGTTTTTTCACCTTTTGAGCCATAGATGACTCCTTTTACTTGTGCTGTTGCGCTCAGGGAAATAAGGAAGAGCGCTGTTAAAATTATGTACTTCATTGGATTGATTTTGATTAATTACTCTTTCGAATAGTCAGTCAGGAATCAAATGAGCCAATGCTGTTTTTTTAGGAGTCGTTCCCGTCCTGCTATGGGAGGAGGGGAGTTGGTGTGGTACTCAACAACATCTCGATTCAGCTCGCTATCGAGGGATCCAATGAATCGTTCTTCAGTGAATTGGATGTGGAGTACGGGATGGATGGCATATTTACTGAAGAAGTCAAGTTTGACTTTTATGTGTTGGAACTCATCTTCACAGCAGCCTTTTTTTTCTGTAGTGTTGGTGCAACAGTTTTTTTCTTTTTCGGCAGTTTCAGTTTCATGAGCGCAACATGTTCTACCGTGTTGCACGGTTTTGGTATGATCGTCACACGGAGTGGTCGTTGTAGCGAAAAAAGACAAAGAGACTTGATCGTCATTACAAAAGCACGAGAGTGCCACAACACCAATACTTCCTATCATGAGGAGCATAGCTGAAGATGCGAGCACAAAAGACTTCATTTGTTTCATAACTTTTCAAAAATAAAACATTCTTACTAAAGAATAAAGCACATTTCTTTCTTATTCTTGGATTGTTTACATTAATTTTACGACAAAATTGAGACTATGAAAGTTCCCGTAACGGTATATGCAGAGATGACACCAAATCCTGCGACGATGAAATTCGTTACCAACAAGCATTTGTTGGGTACTGGGGATTCTGCAGAGTTCAATTCAATGGCTGAAGCAAAAGGGTTTTCTCCATTGGCAGAAGAATTGTTCAACTTGCCATTTGTAAAGGGTGTCTTTATTGCGTCAAATTTCGTGACAATTACGAAAACGGACAACCTGTCTTGGGATTTCATCACGATGGAATTGAGAGAGTTTGTAAAAAATTGGATCGGTGACGGCAAAGATGTATTGATTGCCCTTCCTTCAAAAAATGCAACGAACCCTCAGAGCGATGCCCCGAAGAAAGAATATGCCCCGTCAGAGTATGATATCGCGATTCAAAACCTTTTGGATGAATACGTGCAACCTGCAGTAGCGAATGATGGTGGAGCAATCGACTTCAGAGGATTCGAAGACGGAACAGTGACTGTTGTTCTGAAGGGTTCATGTGCAGGGTGTCCGTCAAGCACAGCGACTTTAAAAGGTGGGATAGAAAATCTATTAAAACAGCACCTTCCGGAAGTGAAGGAAGTGATAGCTGAAAACGAATAAATATTGATTTGAAACTTGGATTCCTTTTTTTTAGTTTGTTTTTGTTGACCGTTTCTACAGGTTGCGATAAGTCGAAGCACCGTATGAAGGTGATTAAGGATTGTACGGGTGTGTATTTACGAACGCAAAATGGAAGAGACTTTAACGTGTGTAATGCCTATTTATTGGATGATGTTGAAAGCGGTACAACTGTAAAAGTAACCTACGAAAATTTGAACCAATGTTACGGCATTGCTCCACAAGCTGTGTGTTATATGCAACACGTTTTCGAGGGAAACATTGAAATCACAGAAATTTACTAGTACCATGCGAACATGGCATCAAGGTCTTTTTTCTTGATCCATTTCCCCATATTTTTAAGGAGTATTTCCTTCAGTTCTTCTTTGGTATACGTTTCGTCCATGTACTCAGTGAAATCTGTTGTTTCTGCCGTAACTTCCATCTCTTTGACTTCTGTTGCATAATAAACGACACCACCATCCTCAGTTGCCAAACCAAGTATTGCTCCCGGCAAACCGCTAAATCCTTCCGGACCGACTGATGGCACAATATCCGGGCAAAACCATGCATAAATTCGCGTGCTGTCATTCATTTCCCAAATAGATTTGTAACACATATAACCGGCAAATTTTCGTTTGCTTTCTGTAACTTTCCATAAACGAATACTCATGGAGTCTTGAAGATACATGGGCTGCCCCCATGAATTTAAGATGACCATAAACCCATTGTTGTCCAAGTCTTGATATACTGTGTTTCGTTGGGTGAAATACTTCATCATTCCAATGTCTTCTTCGTCTTCATTTTCAATGTGTTTGAATACTGAAGAGGTTTCGTTGAACTTCAATTCAAAATTTTCTTTGCGAATTTTGTTGTCGTCATTTAGAAATCGACTCACACGCGGGTTGTCTCCGACTGTCTTTTTTAGATTCGTTCGTCGTTCAAACCTAATTGATCCTTGTGTCAATTGTGCGATCGATACTGTTGAAAGCAATACAAATGCAAGAGTTCCTGCTATTTTCTTAAAACATTCCATTAAAATCTTCTTCTTTAGTTTTTCTATTATTAAAGCGCAATGTCATCTTCAAAAGGAAGTAACGGGAGATGATTGTTGTTCGGTAATCGGTAACAATGTTTCCATTGATTACTCTCCGCGCATTGATGTTTTGATTGAGTATGTCGTTTCCTTTCAGCGCCAATTCTAAGTTCTGTGTTTTTAAGAACTTCTTTGAAATCTCAGCATTCAAGATAAAGAATTCGGTATCATAGAATCCATCGCCTTGTTGCGAATTGATGGTATATGTTCCATCAGCTCCAATGGTAAACCCACCCTTGAGACGCCAGTTGAATCCTGCGCTGTAGCGTTGAATTGAATATGGCGTTGAAACATTACTGAGTGAGCTTTCTGCATTGTTGTAGGAATAACTTGCACTTGTTTCAATCTCTAATGAGTCGTTCAATAAATTGAATTTGAGCTCTAGTTCAGGCGTTACTGCATAGTTATTGGTTGTGTTCTCTTGTCCGATGATGATATTTGTAAATCGGAAGTACGATGCATTCAATCCGGGTTGAATTACAATTTTTCTATTCAAAATTGGAAGTCCGGCTCCGCTGAAGAATACGGCGTTAAAGTTTCCATCCACGTTGACAGTTTTTGAAACCGTTCTTCCGTATTGGTCGTATGAGGTGGCGTTTGAGAATGCGTTATTGGTGTACGAGAAATTGGCGCCAGACCAGACGTACCGTCCAGAGAGGGCCTTCCATGTATTGAACATCGTATTAAATGAGTGCACGTAGTTTGGTACTAAATCTGGATTCCCTTCCTGAATTCGGTTTGGATTGGAGTTGTCCGGAACTGGTTGCAAGTCATTAATGGACGGTTGTTGCGAATAAGCACGGTATGAAATTCGAAAGCGCTTACTCATTGATGGACGGTAGCGGTATTCTATGACAGGCAAGAAATTCGTGAAGTTTTGCGAGATGGTCGTGTCCAAGGTTTGATTTTGGTTCTCGATGGCGATGTTTCTTACTCGGGCATCAAAGGAGAACGCATGTTTTTTCGGTTCCCAGCTAAATTTTATGCCGGCTCTGTGTTGTTGACGTATGTTGTCAAATACGTTGGAGAAATTTGTGTTTGGACTGTCGTAAACTCCTGTAGTTGTGTTTCGGTCAAAGGTCTGTTTGTCTTGGTTGCTGTACCCGTATTCATAGAGGTACTTGAATTCCAAGTTTATTTTTTTTGCGATCGGCTCCACGAAAGTAAATGACCCATAGTGACTCGTCGATGCATTGTTATTGATTTTGTTTTGGCGGATGGTGTCTCCGATTGGAAGTGCGAGGTAGGACGTGTACGAATTCAAATAGCCATCAGATTCATTATCAAAGACATTCAAATCATAGCGGATTTCTAATTCACGCTTTTTCTTTTTGAATTTTCTATTGATCCGCGCAAAACCGTTCACGTTGTATCCTTGAGAATTCGTTGTATCGTGCACATCTGTTGCCAATGTTTGTTCACCGGATCGGTCAAAGAAGTCCGAAATATCTGAATTGTCTCTGATGCCTTTGTCGATTGAAATAGCAGGTTTCACCTGAAAGGTCGTCATTGAGTCCAGTTGAGTTTCAAAGTTCAAGTTGAATCGGTGCGATTCGTTCATTGAGTAATTGCGTGTTGAATCGTCTGTCATGTAGGTTGAGTCATCCAGATAATAGTTGGACACACTTGCAGATGTTGCTTCGAGACGGTCGTTGTAGTAGGAATAATTGAAGCCCACTTTTGTTTGTTTCCGTTCTCCAAACTTGTCAGAATAGTAAACGCCTGCTTTAAGTGTTTGTGGAATTCCATTGGTGTTGTTTTGTGCACCTTGCTCCCAACGGCTTCCTCCTGAGTTTTCGTTATCCAAGCCGAATTTATTCATGTCACCCCAACCGAAATTCGATCTTGGCGTGTTTGACCCCAATGCAAAAACTGATATTTTTTGTGCACCATCAAATTTGTTCAAAAGCAACTCTCCTTCATAAAAAGAGTTTGCACCTAGAACGCCTTCGGTTGGTGTAAGGGTAAAATCGCTTGCGCCAGAAATTCGGCCGAAATAGCCTTTTTTCGCATCGTCTTTGAGTTTGAGATCGAGCACTTTAATTTTTTCATCGTCTCCGCCAATGCCTTCGTCGTTTTCTTTTTCGTATACCTCTACCGTTTGTACTCCGTCGGCGCCGAGGTTTTTTGTTGCGATGGTAGGATCTGAACCAAAGAACTCATCCCCATCAACGAGTACTTTTGCAATGTTCTCACCTTGAGATGTAATCTTACCGTCTTTATCCACACTGATTCCAGGCAATTTTTTAAGTAAATCTTCAACAACTGCCCCCTCAGCCACAGCGAAGGAATCGGCAACATACACCAAAGTATCACCTCGATAGTGGATTGGATCTTTGTAGGCATATATGGTTACCTCTTCCAATTCTTGCGATTTGGAGGGCATTTTTACGGCATTTATGGTAATTTCCTTGTTGGATGCGCTACCGAAAATATAATAGGTTTTTTGATCAAAATCTGGGTGGTCTAGCACCAATGAGAAGGTATCGATTGGCAGCGTCGTCATCTCGAAGGCTCCTGATTGATTGGTTCGCGTAAAGCCAAGGAGCAGCGAATCTTTGATTCGCACAGCCATTACCATTGTATTTTTAAGAGGTAGTGTTCCTGTGGTGTCGTACACGTTCCCTTTGATGTCCATATTTTGGCTGTAAGAGGCAGAGCTCGAACTGACAGCAAGTGCTATCAAAATCAGTTGAATAAGCTTCATTGTTGGTTAATTTTCAGGTACAAATATAGCGAGAGTAGTCCTACGGTTGCCAAATTATTTGTTAAAGGACTTTAATTCGGCAGAAATTATCTCGTATTCCAACTACTATTAGCAGACGATTCTACTTGTTTTTTGCGTATTATCTGTTCACCTGACGCACTCCAAGTAACATCTGATAAGTACCTGTGGTTGTGCGAACTTTTTCGAAGTCAACTTCGATCGGCACGCCGCGCATGATGCCTTCCTTACTCATTAGTTTATTGATGAGTGGCGTGTAGGATTTTACAAGTAGTGCTGATATGTAACCCTCTGGTTTGTTTTCTCCAACTAGGAGATAGCTTGCAGTTCCATCGGTTGCGAATCCTTTGAAGTTGGTTTCGAATTCTTCCTCTTGATTTAGTGCACGAAAGGCTTGTGCATCGCTACAATCAAATAGTTCACTCAAACCGAAGGGTTCATATTCAAGTTCATTCTCATAGGGAGCAATGCGTTGTTTGGTTGCGACGGGTTGTTCATTTTTTGAGTAATATGAGATACGTTCAACGAATTTTGCACTTTCTCCCGTCCCTGTTTCAAAATATTCTTTTGTGGCGTATTTGATCCCATTTTGGTAATAAAACAGCTTGGTTTGAATGCTTCCGGAGGACGTTGTGGTATAGAACTGCGTCATTTTCACCACCCTTCCGCTGTCATTCACAACAAATTCAACTTCAAAAGAGCTGCCGTCAGGGCGAGAATAATAGAGGCTATTGCCAATGGCGAGGGAGTCGTTTTCATCAATGGTTGTGATGTAGGCTTCTGCTTCTTCTCCTTGTTCAAGGTCTATTACCGTGGCGGCTTCTTTCAATTTTTCATTTTGTATAGTTTCAGTAGAGTCGCAACTCATTAAAAATGAGATTATACCGATGAATACGACACAGGCTGTAATATTTTTCATGGACAGAATTTGTACTTGTAATGCGTTTTTCAGGTAAAAGTAACAACAAAATTGTGTAGAATTTACTTGCTGAACGAAAAAGAAGCATTATATTTGACCCGCTGATTTAGATACCCAAACAAATCAGAATACATCGCGGGGTGGAGCAGTTGGTAGCTCGTCGGGCTCATAACCCGAAGGTCGTCAGTTCGAGTCTGGCCCCCGCTACTAAAGGAGTAATCAGAAATGGTTACTCTTTTTTTTGTTTTAAACTCAAGGATACAAGGGATTAAGAGTGTATTGGTTGAGTGTTAAACAGTTGATATTACTAACTTTTAATTTAAAAACTAACAAGGTTAAAGACCGACTATACATAAAACGGCCAGTAAAAACAGCTAAAACTGACAGTGAAATTGACAGTAAAAACCCAAAAAAATCCACCAGAAGTATCCAAAATTAGACCCCGGTACGTTGAAAAATATCACTTTCCTTTTCTGGTAGGTCTTCGTAAAGTCCTATTGAACCCAAAATCACTATGTACTTGATGGTCTATCCTTG
>JAQWHI010000009.1 GCA_029249445.1 Crocinitomicaceae bacterium
GGTTACGACAAGTTAAAAGGCAAAGTTCAAACCAAAAGAGTAAATTCTATTTTCTCTTCAATCCCTTTATTATCAAGGGATTTAGCAAAAATAAAAAGCGGACAACCAGTTGATTTCAACCAATTCTCCGCTAGAGTGACCCCGACAGGATTCAAACCTGTAACCCTCAGAGCCGAAATCTGATGCGCTATTCAGTTGCGCCACGGGGCCTTTTGCCAAGTGGTGTGGCTAAATACCAAGTAGTATTCAGTTGCGCCACGGTGCCTTTTGCCAAGTGGTGTGACTAAATACCAAGTAGTATTCAGTTGCGCCACGGGGCCTTCATTACAATGGTTTTCAATTGAAAAATTGATATTGTGCATTGCATGCAGCGCAAAGGTACTATTGAAATCACATTTTACCAACATGAATCGCAAACTATTTGCAGGGTTGTATTTTTCTAGTGCTTGTTTTTCATGTTTAGGATTCCAATTTTGACCTTAATTTTGACTTGCAATTGTGTGTTCATTCCATTAGTTTTGATTGTTATGAAGGTCATAAATCGATTCTTTCTTGTAATGTTGGCGTTCGTTGTGTTTACAACTTCGTTGTGTTTTGCTGTAGATGTTCACATCTGCGAAGGGAAAGTTCAGTCCCAAGCATTCTTTCGTTCAGCTGATGCTTGTGAGCAAATGGCAGAAATGGAAAAAGAAGAACTTCCAGCATGCTGCAAAAAGATTCGAGATGAAAAGATCGCACAATCATCATCAAAAAGCTTGTTTAAGAAAAAGGCATGTTGCTTTAATTGTTCTTTCGAATACAAATTGGACCAAAGTAGTGCCCCTCAGAATTCTTCAGTCCTGCTCTTTTGCACTGATGGAATAATGGATTTTGATTTTTTGAAATTTCAAATAGGACCTGAACTTAGCGATGTCTTGCTTTCTTTCCCCCTCTTAAAACCGCCCTCGTTTCTGAGGCAGGATTTTCAATCATTGTATCAAGTATATCTTATCTGATCCTCTTCTCCACCTCTCGATCCATTGAGGGGGCCATCTAGTGTATAGAAACATTAAAACAGAAGAGATGAAAAAGATACCTGTCGCACTTCTTTGTGCGGTCGCGCTGCTCTTGATGAGCAATTCAAGCGCAAAAAAGAAAAAAGCAACATTTACAGTATATGGAATATGTCAAATGTGTGAAACAATAATTGAAGGCACATTGGCGGAGACAGAAGGAGTAATTTGGGCCGATTGGGAGCTAGAAACAAAATTGCTCACGGTCAAATACACTCCATCAGTTATTTCGTTAGTAGAAATTAAACAAAAACTTGCATCAGCCGGTTATGATAGTGATGATGTGCGCGCAACAGATGAGGCATATGAAGCCCTGCATGCTTGCTGTAAATATGAGCGTCCTGAACCTAAAACACCTGAAAAATGAAAAAAAACCTATTTTTTACAAGCCTATTTATTTTAGCCACAAACGCATTAAATGCCCAAACATTTGAGTGGACGACCAACGATTCAGTGGTTGAGAATTTAACACAGAACAGTACCGCTATGTTCCCTTTACACCAAAAGGCAATTGGCAATGATACAATAGTCCTAGCAGTTGAGATTATCTACAACGACATTCCATCGGCGTGGGATGGTATGGTGTGTATTTATGGCACCTGCTTTGGATCCATTCCTGTTGTAGGAACTACAGCTCAAATGGACCCAATTTATGGATCCAACGAAGGTATGGTGCGTCTTACTGTGAATCCATTTAGCGGAACGGAAATGGCAAAACTACAAGTATATGTATATGACACCGCTTTCCCAAATGATGGGGATACCGCCACTTTCATTTTGAACCCAACCCTTGGAGTGAGTGAAGCGAGCCATTTGACAAACAGCCTGCGCGTGTACCCAAATCCTGCAAATACGCTTATTCAAGTTACTGCTGCGACTAGAATGACAGTAATTGAAGTATACGATTTGGCTGGAAAATGTGTGCATCAACAGCAAGTAAATAAGTTTAGT
The DNA here is from genome assembly GCA_029249445.1 of Crocinitomicaceae bacterium. GTDB lineage: Bacteria > Bacteroidota > Bacteroidia > Flavobacteriales_D > Crocinitomicaceae > UBA4466. The sequence goes on from JAQWHI010000009.1 coordinate 2,004, forward strand.
TCTCTTTTAAATATTGAGGAACTTGTAGCTGGAGCCTATGTTCTTCGTGTTGTCGACAACAACGGTCTCGTTATCACGAAAAAAGTTATTAAGGAATGAAAGCTCTACTCATTTTTGTGCTTCTTTGTCCGGCAATAGTGAATGCCGCAATCGTCAATGAGTCGCTGTATATTTTGAAAGATTCAATAGTTGTTTCTTCAGGAGAGAAGTTGCCTTATTTGACTTACAATGCATCGACCAGCTTTACTGGGACGAATGCACGTATTGTTTTGAGTCCCGGAGATGTTTTGGATTTGTGGGTTCACAATATGGATGCCAGCGAACATCATTTTGAAATTCGAGGCACAACTCCTTCGGAGTCAATTTTGTCAGGAGACTCGATTCATATTATACACACGTTTCTAGAAAATGGAATCCATGTATTTCACGACCCGTTGAATTATCCGAATCAAGCGTCACTGGGATTGGGGGGAATGATTGTCGTTCGCGACCATTCTTACCCGAGCTTTTATTGGAATATAAAAGAGCACAAACGAGGGCAGAACGATACGGTTCTTTTGGGTGGAGCTGTAGATTGGGCGCACTATTCTCCCGATTTTTTCACCATCAATGGCAAAAGTAATCCATACATCAATCAAGACTCGAATGCTCGAGTAACTGGAATAGTCGGGGATGAAATATACATCTATGTGACCAATACAGGGCAGAGCATTCACCCACTTCATTTTCATGGATACCATGTCGAAGTAAGAGCTTCAACAAGAAATCCGAATCATGTCGGAAGAATGAAAGACAGCCAAGGAATATACCCTGCTGAAGGTGTTGTTTTGCGCTTGATCCCAGATAAGGAAGGAGAATATCCAGTGCATGACCACAACCTTGTAACGACAACAGGGGCAAATGTATACCCGTTGGGTTTGTTTACCACAATTTTAATTGCACCATGATGAGACAGTTGTATTTAGCACTTGTATCTTTCGCGGCTGTCCTTGGTGCAAATGCACAAATGGACAGTGTTTTGACCTTAATCTCAAAAATTGATTTTCAGCCAAGTCATGAATTGCACGATGGGAATCAAATTTTATTGATGGGATATTCAAGCACTATAGGAGGTTCATTGAATCTTCCATCCCCAACACTTGAGTTCAAAGAAAACGATTCAATTCAATTAGATATGTGGAATCTTTCCCAAGGTCCTCCGCACACAATCCACTTGCATGGACTTGATGTTGATCAAGAAAATGACGGTGTCCCTGCCTTATCATTTTCTGTTGCACATGATGATACGGGAAGCTATATGTTTAAAGCCCCACACCCAGGAACCTATTTGTACCATTGTCATGAAACGTCTGTACTGCATGTACAAGCAGGGATGTATGGTGTGATAATTGTTCGACCCAATAGTACGGATACAATGACTTGGGACAATGGGTATAGCTTTCACAGTGAACGCACCTGGCTTATGTCGGAAATTGACACCAATTGGCACCACGATACAATCATTAATCACACGTACGATTCAACAGCCATGACACATCTGGTCTTGGATTACAGACTACAGCATTTCCTTATAAATGGAAAGAGTGAACATCAGTTAGTAGGGAATGTAGAACTGTTTGCAAGCCTTGGAGAACAGGTTTATTTGCGCTTGGCCAATATCGGAAATTATGGAAATCGAATGATTTTGCCAAGCGTCCTTAATGCCCAACAAGTTTCGTCAGATGGCCGGCCATTGCCCAATACTGTTTTATCCGACACCATAGAAATTTTACCCGGTGAGCGGTACGGTGTTTTACTGGATTGTGATGCACACTTTCAGGGAACGGGAGTTGTAGAGTATTTTAATTTGAATACAGGTCAGGTGGAAAACACGCAAAACATTGCTGTAACCGTAGATGGTTATGTTGGGATCTCTGAGTACTTAGAGGAACCCAAAATGTTTCCAAACCCGGCAACAAACCAACTGATGATAGCACTGCCAGAGTCAATTCAAGAAATGGCCTCTGTCACCATTGAAAACATGCTTGGACGCAGAGTTTTAGAACAAAAAATTTCCGATAAACCTATAATTATTGCACCTTTAGTGTCAGGTAATTATATCGTTCGAATTCGTTCTAAAGGTCGGGAATGGAACAGAAAATTAATTATACAATAATCAATAACACAAATAACATGAAATCACTTTTAATTGGAGTATTTATCTCCGCATCGATCGGGTCATTAATGGCCCAAACAGACATTAATTTGACCTTTAGACACACGTTTAATGCTGATGATTTGACCTATGGAACAACATACACACGTCCTGGCTTGCCTGCGGTGAGTTTATCACGCGTTCAATATTATTTGAGTGGCTTTGAGTTGACGCATGATGAAGGCCAAACACTTGCATTACCTGATACGTATATTTTAGGAAGTGGAAATATTTCCAATTATAACTTGGCCAATGAAAACATTACGACACTTGAAGGAATCCGCTTTGATCTTGGAGTTGATTCGGCAAGAAATCACTTAGGAACAAGCAATTGGCCAGAGCACCATCCGCTTGGGTCAAAATCACCAACGATGGATTGGGGATGGCCCGCAGGTTACTTCTTCTGGACATTCGATGGAATGGTTGATGGGAACGGTGATGGAACTCCAAACGTTCCGTTTCAAATGCACGGCTTTGGAGACAACCTGATTCGAAATGTTGATCCGCTTACAGGCTTTACCATTACTGGGTCAACCATTGACCTTACGGTTTATGTGAATGTCGCAGACTGGTTGTTAAATAACGACCTGACTACAATGGGATTTGAACACAGTTCAGGTCCAAAGAATGCGACACTTGGTGATAACACCAATGATGAGACGGTATTTACCTTAGTTTCATCTGCTGGAATTAAAACAGTTTCTGGAAATGGAAGTCATATTTATGCAGACAATACACTTTCTTATGCGCCAACGATTTATTACGATTTGGCGACACTTGATAAGGTGGATGTATTTGTATATGACATGACTGGAAAAGTTGTTTTGGAAGACAGAGCACAACATCATGAAGGAAATTACTTTATTCGAAAAGAGTTGGAATCGGGGTCATACATCATTGTTTTTAAGAACGATAACCTGGAGGAACAACTGAAATTTACCGTACAGAAATAAAAAGTCAATGCGCCGATTTGGATCTCTTTTTGGACTCTTCTTATTCGTTTCTTTTGTTGTTTATTGTAAGACCTACAGCACAGAGACGAATGGGGTTGGGCCGATAGATTCTGACGCAAAATCTCAATACAAGATAGCGTTGGGGAGGAGTTTATTTTACGACCCAATGCTATCTCGTGATACATCTATATCTTGCGCAGTATGTCACAAACAAGATCTAGCATTTACGGATGGACTGCCGCAAAGCATTGGGATTAAAGATAGAAAGGGAACGCGCAATGCTCCAACACTCACAAATGTCGCGAACCGGCCCTACTTTATGTTGGACGGTGTGAATCCATCATTAGAAGCTCAGATCACTGCACCGATTCAGGAACATGCAGAGTTTGATTTTCACATACTTTTAATTGTAGAGCGACTCAAAAGTAGACCAAACTATGTTCGTTTGGCCCGTATGGGATACAATTCAGAAATTACCAATTGGGTCGTCTTCAATTCAATTGCTGAATTTGAGCGGACGTTAATTAGTAAAGACGCGCCGTATGATCATTTTATAAAAGGAGATTCAAGTGCATTAACCCCATCTCAAAAGAGGGGCCATGATTTGTTTTTTAATACGCTCTATTGTGGAAAATGTCATAACGGACCTGATCTTACAAATAACGTTCTTACCAACAACGGCTTGTACGAGAAATACCAGGATTCAGGACGCATGCGGTTGACACATCACGAAGCCGATCGGGCCATCTTTAAGGTGCCAACGCTGAGAAATATTACAGTGACTGCACCATACATGCACAATGGACGTTTTGAGTCTTTGGAGGAAGTCATTGCACATTACATGGCCGGAGGGGCAAAGCATCCGAACAAGAGTGAACTGATTGTTCCTTTTGACTTGACGAAAGATCAACGAACAGATTTGATGCATTTCTTTGAATCCTTAACTGACTCGGTATTTTTGAACAACCCTGCATATAGTGAAATAGAATATTAAGATCATGTTTTGTGGTTCCTTGGTGCACCTCTTTTCATGAATTTGCTTCAACTCGAATTGTGAGTTTTAATCATTTCCAATCAAATCACTTGAATATCACTGGAAATCAAATATTTTTGTAGCGGTTGCGTTTATACGCCTACAAAGAAAAGATATGCGGATTCTGATCGTATTTATTTCCCTCTCATTTGGTTCCCTATCACAAATAGGGACAGGACAATGGAGGCTTCACTTTCCTGCAAAATCGATAGGAGTGGTCGCAACAGATAAAACCATATGGACGGCCTATGAAAAAGGCGTCGGCGCCTATGACAAAGCCTCAGGAGAAATGAGTATGTGGGATGCCGTCAATGGGTTGTCCGATATTTCAGTGTCCTGTCTGGGAGAGTGCACATCGGACAATTCAATTTTTGTGGGCTACCAAAACGGGAATCTTGATAAGATCAAAAACAATAGCGTTACGAACATTCCAGCGATTAAACTTGCTCAAGTGCAAGGAAACAAAGCCATTATAAAAATGGTCGAATACGACGAACACATCTATCTTGCAACAGGGTTTGCCATCGTAAAGATTGATCCAAAAAAGAACGAAGTACGTGACACCTATTACCCCACAAATGGGAATGTACCTATAAATGATATTGTATTCGCAAATGATAGTATTTATGCACTTTCTGAAGACCGATTGTACAAAGGAGATTTAGACAATGTTGCACTTGCAGATCCAGCGCAATGGGAGGAGGACAACCGCGTTTCTGCCCTTGCTTCTGGCGTATATACAGACATTGAAAATGTTAATGATGCGCTATACATTTTGATGCGGGAAGAAAGTTTGTACGGCTCGGATAGCTTGTATTTCGTGTCGCAGAATGGCTTGGTGAACTACGACTTTGCACCAAATATAATCTCTGAAATTGAAGGGTTAAATACAATTGAAGGACGCCTCTGTGTGAACTATGCAGGAGGGGCAAAAATTTACAATCCCGATTTTACAGAGTATGCCTATTTGCATTTGTATGTTGGGGGAGGTTTTTCATCCCCATTAGAAGTCGCATTCAACGACAATGAATACTGGATTGCCGACAAAGCAAGAGGTCTTGTAAAATACATAGCAGATTACAACTCCCAGTACATTGGGTTCAGCGGACCACCAAAAGGTGATTTTTGGGGTATGGGATATTCGAATGGGAAAATGGCTTTTGCAAGCGGTGGGCTTACGGTTTCACAACCTACATTTAACGCTTCTGGAGTGTATACTTTTGAAAATGAGGAATGGGATCATTTTTCGTCCGGAGAAATTTCAGCTTGGGCCACCGATAGTATTTTTGATTATTTGACGGTTGATATTCATCCAACGCAGCCCGAAAAAATAGCGGTTGGAACGTATTCTAAGATTCCTATTTCAATCATTGATGCCAACGCAGGAATAGCCGACACTATTTCACCGGGAGCAGACAACCAACTTGAGTGGACAGTCTTCGAGAATGGTTGGTCTTACGTTTCAGACGTCAATTATGATGATCAAGGAAATTTGTGGGTGCTTAATGGACTGTCAAATCAACCCTTGAAGGTATATACGAATAACGGGGAGTGGTATTCTTTTGACCTTGGTACTGCCGCAAAGAACAAATACAGTAACGAAATGGTGATCGATTACAACGGAAATAAATGGCTGTCTATCCGAGGATCTGGTATGTTTGGCTATAAAGATCAAGGAACAATTGAAACGCCATCGGATGATCAGTTCGTCAATTTGAGAATGGGAGCCTCAACAGGAGCATTGCCCTCCAATGAGGTAACGGCATTGGCCGTAGATTTTGACAATGAAATTTGGATCGGGACAGATGCTGGTTTTGCTGTACTCTATAATTCTGATGGGGCATTTGATGCTGCTTTCGGGGATTACAATGCCCAACGCATTAAATTAGAGTTTGAGGGGAATGTTGAATATGTTTTGGGAGCAACAGGGATTACTGCTATTGAAGTAGATGGAGCAAACAGAAAGTGGTTTGGAACCTCGAATGCTGGAATTATTTTACTTTCTGCAGATGGCTTGGAAATTATTGAACAGCACACGACTGAAAATTCCCCACTGATCTCCAACAACATTAAAGACCTTCAGTTGAACCAAAAAACAGGAGAGCTCTTTATTATTACAGATCAGGGCTTGATTTCTTATCGGACAGATGCCACATATGGCGTTGGTGATTATGAGACGGTTCAAGTATTCCCGAACCCTGTAAGACCCGAGTATTCTGGCCCAATAACAATTCAAGGAATTAAGTACGATAGCGACATTAAAGTGACCGATGTTGCAGGAAACCTCATCTATCAAACGACCTCAAATGGGGGAACCGCAACTTGGAGCGGAAAAACTTTAAATGGCGAACAAGTAGCGACTGGTGTTTACCTTATTTGGACTGCGCCGAATACAGGGAAAGGGAGAAAAGTAGGTAAAGTTGCAATTATCCGATAGTCAAATGAAAGCGATTGATGAAGGAATATTTTTACACCGATCGCCTTATTCCGATTCGAGTTTAATTACCACGTTTTTTACAAGGCAAAAAGGACTGCAAAAGTTTGTTTTTCGTGGAGGAAAGAAAAAAGCACATCAATTATATCCACTATCGGTTTCCGAACTAAATTATTATGGGAGAACTGAAGGAAACCTGATGAACTTGACAAGTGTCCAAGCATCCTCAAACTATAACTTTCAATTTGACCCAGTAAAATCGACGATTGCATTTTTCATCGCTGAATGTATTCGAAAATGTGTAATTGATAATGATTTTGATACTATTATGTTTGGGTTTTTAAAGACTGAAATTCAACGGCTTAATGATGCATTAGATTGTGCTTTGTTTCCTATAGAGTTTATGGTCGCTTTTTCAGAAGTGCTCGGATTGCAGCCACTTGTCGAAAAGCAAGGAAAGGTGTTTAATTTGGACGAAGGAATCATAAGCAATGGATCCAGTCAATTGAATAGAACTGAAGAAGGAGCGCACGTAGTGTTGATTGCAGGATTAATTGAAGGGAGAAATCAGTCAAGTGCAGTTGACCGCCTGACAAGAGAAAAAGCACTTGAAACTATGATGATGTATTATCGCACCCATGTCCCACGAATCGAACGCTTTGAAACCTATGAAATTGTGAGGGAAATACTAAGCGCCTAAAGGTGCTGTTACTTATTTTCCTTGATATAGACATTTGTCAGGTTCAAACTTTCCATAGAAGATACTTGAAAATCCCGAACGCGGGCATTGATCATCACGATGTGATCATTAGTTAATACAGGAATAACAGCTCCCTCGTCAATAATTAGTTGATCACATTGCGCGAATAGTGACATCCGTTGATCAGAGTCATTTTCAAGAAGTGCACGTTCAAAAATCGAGTCATATTCTGTATTCTTGAACTTAAATGCATTGACGGTTGAGGCATTATCATTAAGATGTTTACTGTAAAAAAGAGTTAAGAAATTTTCAGGACTGGGATAATCTGCAATCCATCCAGATCTCCAGATTTTTGCTTTGCCTGAGACAATTGCCCTTTCCCGCTCTTCAATAGTACAGAGGACAATATTTAAATTAACATTCAGATTTTTCTTTATTTGACGCGCAATCGCCATGCATGTTTTATGACCTGTCGATCCTTTGATTGAATTGACATAAAAATCTACAGTTGGGAAATTTTCACCATCTGGGTAACCAGCTTGAGCCATTAATGCTCTCGCTTCCTCTAGATTGTGTTGATGTCCAATTACATCCCCCTTTGGATAACCTTCCATTTCTGGCAAAAATCCATTAGCAACAGCCCAACCTTCTCCCTGTAGATCGAGATCGATAATTTCTTCTCGATTTATGGCCATATTGAATGCTCTTCGAACCCGTCGGTCTTTGAATTCTTCACTTTGGTTTGCCAAGGCGACATACATCGTACTCATGCTTTTTTCGGAAACCACCTTGTGGACAATGTTTTTTCCATTTTGTGCATCTTTAAAAGATCCCAAAATGTGATCAATTTCTTCTATGGGCAGTTCTAGTGCGATATCAATATCTGCTTTTCCAAACGCCAACAATGCGCTGCGCTTGTTCTTGGCGTATTTCATAACGACTTCGGATAAGAAGGGAAGTTGATTGCCAAGATCATCCTTTCTCCAATAGTACGGGTTGCGTTTGAGAACAATTGCATCCTTATCAAAGGATTTTAATGAAAATGGTCCGGTCCCAACGGGGTGTTTTCCAATGGCTTTACCATACATTTTATAAGCCTCTCTTGATGTGATTCCCAGGCTCGTATGTGTAAGGACTTTTTCAAAACCAGAAAAAGAATTCTTCAAGCGAATTTGAATGGTATAGTCGTCAAGTACTTGAATACCGGAAACACCTGATTTAGGGATTGTGTTTTTTGATTTCTCATGAAAACTGTCAACCCCTTCTATTCGACTGCCCAACAGAAAATATACTTTATTTTTATTTAATGCAGAACACGCTATTTCCAGAGAGAATTTAACATCATGAGCGGTTACCTCTTTTGTTTTACCCTTAAAACAAGGGTCTTCGTGAAATTTAACACCCTTTCGGATTTTAAATGTATATACCGTAGCATCATCATTCACTTTAAAACTTTCTGCAATTGCAGGACACGCCTTTCCCGTTTTGGGATCGATAGTAAGTAATGGATCAAATAGTTGTGAGATCACTCGCATGGTATAAACATCTCCAGAAAAGATAGGATAGAGTGAACGAATTTTTTCGACAGACATGAACTTGAAGGTTCCTCCGTATCTTTTTCCTCCTTTTGCAGTTGGGTTTTCTATGGTTGCCTCTTCTGATTGGCAGGATAAGAGAAAAAAGAGTGGCAGTAGGATGAAGGAGATGTGTTTAAATCGCATAACGGTACTGCAAATTAGTTCCGATCCCTAAGATAGTCATTTTGTATGAATCTATCGAGCAGCAAGTGAGAAAAACAGATTGTATTTAAGTAGACTTAATATCCAACCTTTGATCGGACTCGGGACAAAACTTGCTTCGCATCAATACGTGCTCGCTTGGCTCCAATTTTCAAACTTGCTTCTATTTCTTCCGGGTGCGCGATCAAATAATTGTATCTCGCACGCTCGTGTTTAAATTTTTCGCAAATCAATTCAAAGAGGGCCTGTTTGGCGTGTCCGTATCCGTATCCACCAGCCCGGTAGTTCTCCCGCATTTCGTCGGTTTGAATCGTTGTTGCAAGCAGTTTATAGAGTGCAAAAGCATTACACGTTTCAGGATCTTTTGGTTCGTCCAAACCTTTTGAATCTGTTTCAATTGCCATGATTTTTTTGCGCAATTGTTTGTCGGGCAGAAAAATATTGATGAAGTTGTCTCGGGACTTACTCATCTTTTCTCCGTCTGTTCCGGGAATCAGCATGGTGTCTTCTTGAAGGCTTACCTCTGGAATGACAAAAGTATCTCCCATTTCGTTGTTGAACCGTCGCGCGACATCCTGCGTGAACTCAAGGTGTTGTTTTTGATCTTTTCCAACCGGAACGACTTCTGCATCATACAACAAGATGTCTGCTGCCATGAGCATTGGATAGGTAAACAGTCCTGAATTTACGTCCTCCAAACGGTCCGCTTTGTCCTTAAAACTATGGGCCAACATAAGTCGTGAATACGGGAAATAACACATTAAATACCATGTGAGTTCGGTGACCTCAGGCACATCACTTTGACGGTAAAATGTTACGTTCTCCGGATCCAAGCCACAGGCAAGCCAGGTAGCAGCAGTCGACAAGGTGTTTGATCGCAACTCTTCACCATTTTTGATTTGTGTCAACGAGTGCAAATCTGCAATGAACAAATACGATTCATTGCTTGTGTCTTTGGACATCTCAATAGCGGGTAAAATTGCTCCGAGTAAATTTCCTAAATGCGGTGTACCTGTGCTTTGAACTCCTGTTAATATACGTGCCATACTTGCTGCTTCTTATGTGGACGAAATTAATGATTTTTGTTTGTAAAATAACTCACCTATTTCGAGAAGTTGAATTCCTTGAAAATCAGAATGTAATTATCGCACCAAACCACTGAAATCCTTACCTTTGTGAGGTGAAAAGTATTGTTGGTGTATTTGGTCTTATCTGGAAACTTTATATCCTTGTCATTTTTATGGCGACAACGCTATTGTTTTACCCAATAATTGCAGCTAAGCTAATTGATACCAAAGGCAAAATGCGTGCGTTTCGTGTTTTTGTTTTTTGGAGTTGGACCTTTCGTTTTTTGTGTTTGTACGGGGTCAAGCGATTGAAAAATGCACCTCTGCCAAACGGGCCGTACCTCATTGCCGCGAATCATTGCTCTTATCTTGATATTTTTCTGATGTATTCGATTCTTCCCAAAGCACCGTTTTTGTTCTTAGGGAAAAGTGAAATATTAAGGTATCCATTGATAAAAACATTTTTTAAACGAATGAACATTCCGGTTCACAGAAAAAATCGCATAAAGTCGGCTCGAGCAATAATCAAGGCTGGAAGTGAAGTAAGAAAGGGATGGTCAATTATGATCTTTCCAGAAGGAGAAATACCAAACTCAAATCACCCCACAATGGTTGATTTCAAACAAGGAGCTTTCCAGTTGGCTAAAAGTTTATCAATTCCAATAGTACCTATCACATTCACCAACAATCACAAGTTGTTTTCAGACCCAACCGAACTTCTTGGACGTGCTCATCCTGGTATTAGCAAGGTGTTTATTCATGAATTCATTTCCAAGGATGAGGTTGATCGACTCAGTCAAAATGAGCTTACCAAAAGGTGTTTTGATACAATCAATGCGCCTATTCTTGACTTAAAATAGGAGTTCAACTTTTAAATTTTGTACATTTGTCTTGATGAAAATAACAGATGAAATCGTAGATCATATTGCACACCTTGCCCGTTTGGAGTTTGCTGGAGAGAAAAAAACCGCAATCAAAGAAGACATGGAGCGCATTATTGATTTTATGGACAAGCTTCAAGAGGTGGACACTGAAAATGTCGATCCTCTAATTTTTATGAATAAGGAGATCAATCGCCTTCGAGAAGACAAAGCAGAAGTCTCTATATCTCAAGAGCAAGCCTTAAAAAATGGTCCGAAGACAGATTCAGATTATTTCAGAATCCCTAAAGTACTCTCGAAATAAAGGGGGGTCTTTAAATCTCCCAATTGTGTTGCTCTAGGTCAGAAATACATGCAGTGAGTAAATCAATACTTCCTTGAATATCGTCTTTATTTGCCATTTCTATCACCTGATGCAAATGACGTGTCGGAATAGAAACCGCACCTGCGATGGATCCTCCCTCAGTCATTCGTTGAATACCCGCAGTATCAGTTCCTCCCGCAGTTAAAATCTCAGGTTGCCATTTGATGTTGTGTTTATCGGCCGTTTTTTTCATATAATCCACCATTCGATAGTCGCAAATCGTCGATGCATCCATTATTTTTATTGCTGTTCCTTCTCCAAGTTTTGTAATCATTTCATGTGCTGCAGCACCAGGCAAATCAAAAGCAATGGTCGTATCCAAACCAAATCCAAAATCGGGGTTGATACGCAGTGCTGAAACATTTGCCCCGCGAATACCTACTTCCTCTTGTACAGTAAAAACACCAAACAAGTCAAATGGAATTGTTTTTCCTTTTAATTTCCGCAAAGTTTCGATAAGGATAAAAACAGCAAGTCGGTTGTCGAGTGATTTGCCATTCACACAATTTCCCATTTCAATGAATTCACGCTCGCGAGTAATGGGATCGCCCACGGAAATAAGGTTTTTAATCTCTGTTCCGCTGAGACCGGTATCAATAAAATAGTCTTTGATTTTTGCAACCTTATTGCGTTCTTCAGGGCTCATTACATGGATGGGTTTTGAGGCCATTACTCCAATTACATCTTCACGACCGTGAACAATGACACGTTGTGCTGTTAGTGTTTTTGGATCGAAACCTCCGAGTGTATGAAAACGAATAAATCCGTTGTCGTCAATGTGTGTCACAATAAATCCAATTTCATCCATGTGAGCGCCAACCATTACGCGTTTATTTTCAGTTCCACGCTTGATAGCATAGACATTCCCCATATTATCAATTTCAACTTCATCCACCAAGCTTTCGATCTCTTTGAGTACCAGATCACGTACTTTTTTTTCGAATCCTGGAGCGCCAGGAGTTGTACAAATTTTTTTGAGTAAATCTATATTTATTGACATAGTAATTTCTTTGGTGAATAAAAGTAATAATCATTTTTAGAACCTTAAATTTGTAGTGTGAATAGATTTATATTTCTTGCATTTTTTCTTGTGGCTGGAACCACCTTCACTTACTATTATATTGTCGTTCCTGAACAAAAAAAAGTACTTCCCATTATTAATCCAGTAGATGTCGAGGACGAAATGGTTGATCCCGAATTGTTGCGGATTGGAATGGGGCATAAAATAGGAGACTTTTCATTTACCAATCAAAATGGGGAAACAATCACTTCTAAGGAAGTCGAAGGAAAGGTCTATGTAGCAGAATACTTCTTTACTACTTGCAAGTCAATTTGTCCTATTATGAATGATGAAATGCAGCGGATTCAGGAGGCCTATAAGGATAACAATGAATTTCGAATTTTGAGTTTTACGGTTGATCCAGATGTAGATACTGTTGCTCAAATGAAATGGTATGCAGAAACCCACAATGCGGACCCGAAGCAATGGCATTTTTTGACAGGGCGTAAGGCGGATTTGTATACGTTGGCGAGAACGTCATTCTTTCTACTTAAACCAGCAGAGGCGCAAAATTTAGGGGATGCTGGTAGTGATTTTATCCATACCAATAACTTTGTTTTAGTGGATCAAAAATCTCGAATTCGGGGGTACTATGACGGAACGGATGAAAAAGAAGTGGATGCTTTGATCGCTGACATTCAATTGTTACTGGATGCCGCAATTGAGTAGCTTAATCCTCGAGCTCTTTTAAAATTTGATTCACATCTTCTTCAGTAGAGGTTAATTTTGTTTTACAGACTTTAATAAGTTCAGATGCGCGCTTCACTTTGACACTGAGCTCATCAACACTAATTTCTCCATCTTCAATGTCTGCAACGATTTGCTGTAATTCTTCAAAGGCTTCCGTATATTTGATTTCTTTACTCATCTGCTTTTTTCGTTGTAATTACTTCAGATTCAATTGTGAATTTAGCAGTTCTTGTTGAAACAACATCACCATTTTTTACATTGTTACTTTCGCCAATTGTTTTTCCGTTGAATGTGGTGATAGAAAAACCTCGCTTAAGGACATTTATCGGGTTCATTAAGCGGATCGACTGGACCGCATGTTCAAAGGTATTTTTGTTTTTGAGTAGGCTGGACTTTGTATGTAGTGAAAGTTGTTCAGTTATACGCCGCAATTGTGCATGTTGCAATTGCAAGCTCATTTTTCCTTGACTTACCATTGAACGCTCAACTTGAGAAATTCGTTCTTTAAAAAATACGATTCGTTCTTTTGCCCCTGCTTTGATTTCATTTTTCGCGCCGTTTAAGATCAACTTTTCTTGCCCTAAAGCACCCCTCACAGCTGCACTAAAAGAGGAGCTTGTTCTCCCCAACTGCAATTTATTGACCTCCACTGCTTGAATGGATTGAACTTTAATTGTTTTTGCAGCATCTTTCAGTGGAAGTGAAAAATTATGAAAGGCTTGGATCAAGAAATCACCGAGTTCAGTCGGTGTAATTGCATTTCTATACGATACCATCTCAGCAACAGTGAGGTTGGTGGAGTGACCAATTCCTGTGAGCACAGGAAGAGGAAATGTCGCGATAGCTTTACAGAGATTGTAGTTGTTGTAGCACGACATTCCAACCTCGCCTCCCCCTCCTCTGACAATGGCGACAATATCAAAGTGAGATTGGACCTTCTTGATTTTATTCAATTGTGCAATGATCGAGTGTTCAGCTTGATCTCCTTGCAAGGAGGCAGTAAACAAAAGGGTGAAAAAACGGTAGCCCCAAGAATTTTCGTTTATCACTTTCATAAAATCTGAGAGTCCTTTGCTTGAGTCTGCTGAAATTACAGCAACGCGTTTTGGCAACAACGGGAAGTCAATTCCCTGGTTGGCATCGATAAGACCGTTTTTTTGTAATTTCTTTAGTGTTTCGGCCCGTTCGCGCTGCAATTCTCCTAAAGAATAGTTCGGATCGATATCAGAAATTTGTAAGCTCATCCCATAAATTTCATGGAAGCTTACTTTTACATTCATGAGAAGTGTGGTGTCTTCTTTGAGCGGTTCCTTTACAACTTGCATGAACCGTTGATTGATGCGTTCAAAGCTGTGCTTCCATATTGTTCCACGCATTTCTGCTACAATTTTACCTTCTTCTTTTTGAACCAATTCTGGGTAACAATGCCCCGCCCGAGTGCGCCCGAGTTTGTGCATTTCAGCTTTCACCCAATAGGTTCTATTGTAGCGCTCTTCAATGGTTTTTCGAATAGAAGAAACAACCTGTTGAAGTGTAAATATTTGAGGTGATTCAGACACAAAAGTAAAGGTAAGAAATTCCAAATGTGATTCTTGTATCTTTTGGAATTCCTTTATTGCTTCACCGATGTTTATCTATTTTGTTTCATTACAGTAGCTGCCAACTATTGGAATTTCTTGTATTTTTGCAGCATCAAATTCAATTACATGCAAAGCATTCAGACGTACGACTTCTCAGGAAAAAGAACATTAATAAGAGTTGACTTCAATGTTCCGTTGGACAAAGAAACGCTAAAAATAGCGGACGATACTCGGATTCGTGCAGCGGTGCCAACGATCAAGCACATCTTGGAGAGTGGAGGGTCTGTTGTGGTTGTATCTCACTTGGGAAGACCAAAGCTCGGGAACGAACCACAATTTTCATTGAAAAACATTGTTGCTCATACTTCAAAAATCTTGGGTACAGAAGTTAAATTTGCAGGGGATTGCATCGGGGAAGAGGCACTAAAAATGAGTGCGAATTTAAAACCGGGAGAAGTGATGATGCTTGAGAATGTACGTTATTACAAGCACGAAACAGCCGGAACAATTTCTTTTGCTGAGAAGCTTTCAAAGCATGCCGATGTTTATGTAAACGACGCGTTTGGAACGGCACATCGAGCACATGCGAGTACAACTGTGGTGGCGAAGTTCTTCCCAAATGATAAAATGTTTGGCTTTTTAATTGAACGCGAGATTGTGGCAGTAGATCAGGTGCTCAATTCCAACCTGAAGCCTGTTACAGCAATTGTTGGTGGAGCCAAAGTGTCATCAAAAATCACAATTATTGAGCGCTTATTGAATAATGTTGACAACCTCATTGTTGGTGGTGGAATGGCATATACTTTTGTGAAAGCTAGCGGAGGAAATGTCGGTAACTCACTTGTGGAAGACGACTATCTCGAAACAGCAAATAAAATCAAGACTGCTGCGAAAGCAAAAGGAGTGAATCTATTTATTCCCATTGATACTGTTGTTGCGGATAAGTTTGACAATGATGCCAATCGTGAGCAGGTCCTAATCGACCAAATTCCGAACGGATGGATGGGACTTGATGTTGGGGAAAAAACATCACTGGAATGCGCGGACATCATTAAAAATTCAAAGGTGGTTTTATGGAATGGACCGATGGGTGTTTTTGAGATGGAAAATTTTCAGGCGGGAACTGCAGCTGTAGCAAATGCAATTGTTGAAGCGACTGCTGAAGGGGCTTTTTCTTTGATTGGAGGAGGAGACTCTGTTGCAGCGATCAACAAATTCAATCTCGGAGATCAAGTGAGTCATGTTTCCACTGGCGGTGGAGCTATGCTTGAATACCTCGAAGGAAAGGAACTTCCAGGAATACAAGCCATCAAGGGGTAGTAGAGCGGGTTACATTTGTTCCAAAAATGCAATGCGCTTTTCGATTGGCGGATGGGTTGCAAACAATCCTGTGAGTGCTGAAAATGCACCTTTAGCTGCAGGCGGATTTTCGATATATGCCTGTTTTAGATCATCGCTTTTTAAGTCTAAAGTCGAGTTACCTGAAATTTTTCGAAGTGCGGAGGCCATTGCAAGTGGATCTTTGGTCATATCAACAGCGCCTGCATCGGCCATGTATTCGCGTTTTCGTGAGAGGGCAAATTTGAAAAGAATGGACAGTAGATAGACGACTAGTGCCACAACCAGCGCTACAATTATTAACTGTCCAGACCCTTTGTCATTTCTACTTCTCCTCCTCCCGGATCCATAGAGCACTGATCGAAAGAGTAGCTGTACCACAAAGCTGAGGATCCCAACAAAAATGATGGATATGATCAACAAGCGTACATCACGGTTTCGTATGTGTGTGAGTTCATGCGCAATAACACTTTCGAGTTCTTTGTCGTCAAGAGCTTTAATTATTCCGGTTGTTAAAGTTACTGTATAGGTGTTTTCATTAATACCTGAAGCGAATGCATTTAGCGCATCTGATTGTACAATACGTAATTTGGGCATTTTCATCCCAACCGTTATACACAGGTTTTCGGTCAGGTTGTAGATTCGCATATTTTCCTTGCGCTCAAGGGATTTCGACCCTGTCGCCATTTTAATCATTGATGAATGGGAAGCGAAAGCAATCAAAAACCAAATACCGACAGCTCCAATTACCCAAGGAATTGTGGAAATAAAAGTCTCATTTACTTCTGCGGTCTCTCCTCTAAAGGCAAAATAAAAAAAAGTGTAAACGCCCAACAAAATTACTGATGGGAAAGCAATGAGTAGGAGAATTGAGCGCGAATTATTTCGGCTAATTTGAGCTGAAAGGCCAACGTAATTCATGTCCTTTAGAATTTGATCTCAGGTGCTTTCTCCATTGCTTCTCTTTCGTTTGAAGAAACTTCAAACATCGGTTGAGCAGTCATGTTTCTTCTTTTAGCAAATATGTTGGAGGGGAACGTTTCGATGGCATCATTTAACTCGCGTGTCGATGAGTTAAAGAAACGCCGAACAGCAGAAAGCTTGTTCTCCATATCCGAAATTTCTGCTTGTAATTGCTGGAAGTTTTCACTTGCCTTTAAGTCAGGGTATGCCTCGACCTGAATATTGAATGCACTCATGGCAGCACCGAGCTCACCCTCAGCAGAGATTTTATCGTTGATCCCGCCGGCACCAACAGCTTTAGAACGCGCAGCGGTAATGCGTGTCAAAACCTCGCTCTCATGGTCCATATATCCTTTTACAGAGCTCACCAATTGAGGAATTAGGTCATGCCGCTGTTTCAATTGTACGTCAATATCAGCAAATGCATTTTCACGGCGGTTTTCCAGACGAACAAGTTTGTTGTTTAACGAAATTCCGAGGAGGACGAGAAGGACGAGAAGCAGTCCAATTACGAGCAATAAATTGATCATTTTTTTGTTTTTAGAATTGAATTAAATATAGTCATTTTTCGTTGAATATAGGGGGCCAAAAAAAGCCACTCAAATAAATGGAGTGGCCCAATGTAGATTTATAATGGATCTATTTTGTTTCCATTTCTATGGTATTCGTAATGGCATTTTCCGTATATGAGATTTTTAACTCATCTTTTTTCAATTTGATAATGTTACAGGTTCTCACACTGCCGTTCTCCAGTGTAAGTAATACTTGTGTTTTGTCGTCATTGAATGCCCATGTTCCGGTTTCAATACTTATAATTTGGACCAGAATTGTCAATGCAGTTCTCATCTCAAAGGTATTGTCTTCGTTCATGTCAAGCTCAATGTAGTCGACTGTTGACGTGACATCAGCTGTTGCTATTCCAGATGTCTGTTCAAGTTTTGTCATCTCCCAGTTGTTAATCATTCTCGAGTTTTTCGAAATAAAAGAAAAGTTGGACCCTTCCTCATATTTATTACACGATGTCAATGTCAATGCTGAAAGCGCAAATGCAAATAAGCCAAAAGCTAGTAGTTTTTTCATAACTCGTTTTTTTGTGAATATAGCGAAAAGCATTGAAGGCCCAATATTCAGCAGCTTAAAGATTCAATTTCACCTAAATTAACGCGCATTTTTTAAGTTTTCAACAGATCGATTTCCAGGCAGAAACTGTATGAAGATTTACTATCTTTGGCACTCAGACAAACGGCGCGGAATGGATAGAAATCAAGACTTAAAAGACAAGAGAGAAGCTTCAAAATTAGGTGGAGGTCAAGCAAGAGTGGAGAAACAACATGCCCAAGGGAAGCTAACGGCCCGTGAACGGCTCACACTTCTTTTGGATGAGGGCTCATTTCATGAGGTTGGACAATTTGTAGAGCACCGCGCGACTTCGTTTGGACTGGAAAAAAATAAAATTCCTGGAGACGGCGTGGTTACAGGTTATGGAACAATTCATGGCAGGTTGATTTATGTTTTCTCTCAAGATTTTACTGTTTTGGGAGGTTCTCTTTCTGAAACACATGCTGCGAAAATTTGCCGTGTAATGGATATGGCTGTTAAGAATGGAGCACCTTTGATTGGACTAAATGATTCTGGAGGTGCACGTATCCAAGAAGGTGTCGTTTCGCTTGCCGGGTACGCCGATATTTTCTATCGAAATACAAGAGCTTCCGGAGTGATTCCTCAAATTAGTGTTATTATGGGACCTTGTGCTGGAGGAGCTGTATATTCTCCAGCCCTCACGGATTTCATCTTTATGGTCGAAGACACTTCGTATATGTTTGTTACTGGGCCCAATGTAGTAAAGACAGTAACCCATGAGGAGGTGACATCTGAAGATTTAGGCGGCGCAAAAGCACATGCAGAAAAATCGGGAGTAACGCATTTTACAGCAAGTAACGATGTTGAAGTTTTGAGAAAGGTGCGCGACTTCGTGACTTTTATCCCACAAAATGCGAACGAACTGGCTCCTGAACCCTCCTTATATAACTTCAATGCGTCAAAATTGAAAACCATAGGGACAATTTTGCCTGACAACAATCAATTGCCTTATGACATTCGCAAGGTAGTAAAGTGCGTGATTGATGACGAAAGCTTCCGTGAGGTACACGAGGATTATGCTAAAAATATTGTTGTTGGATTTGCGCGTATTGAGGGGAGAACAATTGGTGTGATTGCCAATCAACCCATCGCATTAGCAGGAGTGCTGGATAACGATGCTTCCCGAAAAGGAGGGCGTTTCGTTCGTTTTTGTGATGCATTCAACATCCCATTGTTGGTGTTCGAAGACGTCCCTGGATTCTTACCAGGAACAGATCAAGAATGGAACGGAATTATTACCAATGGAGCAAAACTATTGTATGCGTTTGCCGAGGCAACAGTGCCACGTATAACTGTTATCACACGCAAGGCCTATGGAGGAGCATTTGATGTAATGAATTCAAAAAGTATTGGCGCTGATTTAAATTTTGCATGGCCGACAGCAGAGATTGCTGTTATGGGAGCAAAGGGAGCAGCAGAAATTATCTTTAAACGCGAAATTAAAGCTGCCGAAGACCCACAAGCGAAATGGCTAGAAAAAGAAGCGGAATACGCCGAAATGTTTGCCAATCCATACAGAGCTGCTGAGCGTGGGATCATTGATGATGTAATTCTACCTGAGGAAACCCGTGAAAAAGTTGTCGCTGGATTTAAGATGCTTGAAAACAAAGCTGAATCTTTGCCGAAAAAGAAACACGGAAACATCCCTTTGTAAATAAATACTAATTGCACTATAAAAAGGTCATTATGTATTTTTATAGATTGTTTTGACCTGTATATAGGTGTATAAGTGAGTTACTAATAATTTTTATTTATATTTAATGCACGATAAATAAGTCAAAAGGCAATTTTTTTGTCATAAATGACCTTTAAAACATGCAATAAATGAATAATTTTTACAATAATTCGAACAAGGAGCTCATTCGTTTGTGGGGAGAAAAATTGAAAGAATTGCGTTTAGAGGCGAATTTGTCTCAAGCGAGTTTGGCAGAGCAAGCAGGTTTGGGGCGTAATTCAGTTGCAGAAATTGAAAAAGGAAGAAACTTTTCAGTTGGCTCATTAATTGCTTTATTGAGGGTATTGAATCAGCTTGATCGACTTGAAGGATTTTTTCAAAAGAGACAGTATGAATTGACTCCGATGGAAATTTTTGAACGTGAACAAAAAAAACGAAAGAGAGGAGGATATACCAAATGAATTTAATTCAAGTCAAACTATGGGGAATGCTCGTGGGTGTTTTGGTATGGGATTCCAAAACGCGAGAAACGGCGTTTCAATATTCAGATGAATTTATTTCAAAAAATCTTCAGGTCTCACCCTTGGTCCATCCTCTTTCAAGGCGTGTTGTTCGTGTGGATACTGATGGCGACTCTGTTGGAATTGATTTTGATAGCTTTAAAGGACTCCCCTTGTTTATTTCAGATTCACTACCAGATGCTTTTGGCTCGAGCTTGTTTGCACAATATCTCGAGAAAGAGGGGAAGTTGTTCCAAAATCTCAATCCACTTGAACAATTGAGTTATATTGGCGCAGATGGCATGGGAGCGCTTGAATTTGTCCCTGCTCAATCCAAGAGTGACACACAAGAGCAGGAAGTATCTCGTCTCAGCCAAACGTCTCGTTCGGTTTTGAATAAACAATCAATTTCGAACGGTGAAGATTTGGTGTGTCTTTTCAATGCGGGCGCATCGCTCGGAGGGTCTTCTCCAAAAGTTCTTATAAATATAGACCCTCAGACGGGTGTAATTTTTCGCGGAGATCAAATGCCTACAAAGGGTCATGAGGCTTGGATACTTAAATTCAATCGGCGTATTGGCTTGCCGTCGGATTTGGACATGGGAAAGGTGGAATATGCCTATTTTTTGATTGCTCGAAATGCTGGGATTCATATGATGGATTCACATTTAAAGGAAATTGATGGTGTCCATTGCTTTTTGACCAAACGTTTCGATCGACAGCAGGGAACAAAGTTACACACACAAACGTTGCATGCAATTGCTGGAATGGATTTCACCAATGAAAATACGTACTCTTATGAACAGGTCTTTTCCGTTATCAATGCATTGAATCTAGGCTATCCACAAAAAGAACAGCTCTTTCGGAGAATGGTATTTAATTTCATGGGCAGAAATACAGATGATCACACGAAGAATTTCGGTTTTTATATGAACGCGGAAGGCGAGTGGACACTCTCTCCGGCATATGACCTTACGTTTTCTTATAGTGAATATCAGAATATTGAAACGCCACATTTTCTATCAATTAATGGTAAAAATACAAAAGTGGGCCTCACGGATATTTTAATCTTGGCTAAAGAATATTCGATTAAAAATCCCAAAGCAATTATCAATCAAATCAATCAATCGTTCTTGCAGTGGGAAGATATTGCCGATCAACTCATGATTTCTCAGTACACCAGAGAATGGGTACGGATTTATTTAAAAACAATTCCTTATCAGATCAAATGACATTAGGAGATTTTTGGGGTCAAAAAAGAAGCGAGAACAATAACAGCTGAAGGGTAGGCTATCAGCGAAAAACATTTATCTTTGACAATTCAATTTTAGAACATGTACAGATCACATACTTGCGGCGAATTACGAGCAGAACATATCGATTTAAGAGTAACAATTTCAGGATGGGTTCAAACCGTTCGTGACAAAGGAAATCTTATTTGGGTCGATATCCGTGACCGCTACGGTTTGACTCAAGTCGTCGGAGAGTCGGAAACGCCCGAAGAAGTAATGAATACATTGAAATCACTTGGGCGAGAATTTGTTGTTCAGATTGAAGGAACTGTTGTTGCAAGAAGAGATGTAAATCCAAACATACTTACTGGAGCAATAGAGGTAAAAGTCGACAAAGTGAATGTGTTAAATGCTTCTTTAACACCTCCGTTTACCATTGAGAATGATACTGATGGAGGCGAGGAGTTACGCGCGCAATACCGTTATTTAGATTTACGAAGAAATCCAGTTCAAGAAAAGCTAAGATTAAGAAATAAGGTTTCTTTAGAAACACGCAAGTACCTTGATGCACAAGATTTTTTAGACGTTGAAACACCGGTACTTATTAAATCTACTCCTGAAGGAGCTAGAGACTTTGTGGTTCCAAGCCGTATGAATGAAGGGCAATTTTATGCACTTCCACAGTCGCCTCAGACGTTCAAGCAGTTATTAATGGTATCTGGATTTGACCGCTATTATCAAATTGTGAAGTGCTTTCGCGATGAAGATTTACGAGCGGATCGACAGCCTGAATTCACACAAATTGATTGTGAAATGGCTTTTGTTGAGCAAGATGACATCTTGAACATGTTTGAAGGGATGATACAGCATTTGTTCCGTGAAGTTCGTGGAGTTGAGTTGGATGATAAATTTCCAAGAATGCCCTACTCTGAAGCAATGGAACGGTACGGATCAGACAAACCAGACATTCGATTTGGAATGGAGTTTGTTGATTTAAATTCTGTTGCGAAAGGAAAGGGGTTTGCTATTTTCGACAATGCGGAGCAGGTACTAGCAATTAATGCAGAACAATGTGCGGTGTATACAAGAAAACAATTGGACAAATTGACTGATTGGGTGAAACGTCCGCAAATTGGTGCCAAAGGATTAATTTATTTGAAATGCAATGAGGATGGGTCCTTTAAGTCATCAGTAGATAAGTTTTATTCGCAAGAAAATCTCGCAGAATGGGCGCAGCAAGCGAATGCAAAAGCAGGAGATTTGTTGTTGGTGTTGAGTGGTGACCTTGATACGGTGCGGAAGCAAATGAATGAATTGCGATTGCACATGGGAGATGAACTTGGCCTCAGAAACCCGAATGTTTTTAAACCTCTTTGGGTGATGGATTTTCCATTGTTGGAATGGGATGATGAGTCTGGACGCTTCCATGCAATGCACCACCCATTTACATCACCAAAACCAGAAGACATTCACCTTATCGATACAGCACCGGGAAAGGTTCGTGCCAACGCCTATGATCTGGCCATGAATGGTGTTGAATTGGGAGGAGGATCGATACGAATCCACAACCGTGAACTTCAATCAAGAATGTTTGATCTGCTCGGGTTTACGAAAGAGGAAGCTGAAGCGCAATTTGGTTTCTTGATGTCGGCATTCGAATATGGGGCCCCTCCGCATGGTGGATTGGCTTTTGGCTTGGATCGATTGGTCGCAACAATGGGAGGGTCTGAATCCATCCGAGATTACATTGCCTTTCCA
This sequence comes from Crocinitomicaceae bacterium, assembly GCA_029249445.1. GTDB lineage: Bacteria > Bacteroidota > Bacteroidia > Flavobacteriales_D > Crocinitomicaceae > UBA4466. Next base: position 25,305 of record JAQWHI010000009.1, read on the forward strand.
AAGAACAACAGTGGTAGAGACGTGATGATTGACGCTCCTTCTCCATTGGACAATGATCAACTCAATGAACTTGGAATTACACTCGCATAAACACACTACTCATTTATGTCTCCTACTGCTATCGAATATGCCGGTTATGCTGCTTCTTTTTTCGTGCTGATTTCTTTCTTAATGAAGAATATCATTCACTTAAGGGCAGTAAATACCATTGGATGCTTGCTTTTTATTGTTTATGGTATGTTGATTGGTTCATGGCCAATTGTAATCACGAACCTTGCTATTTGCCTTGTGAATGCATTTTATCTTGTGAAAAGTAGAAAATAGATGCTGAACTGCAAAGAAGCATGAAAAATATGCTGTTTCTTTCAGGTTTTCAAATTGACTTTTCAATTTAAATTCAGGAACGGGAGCGTAGGATTTCCTTCAACAACAAATAGTATTACAACATTGTCTCACTTTAATCGCATTAAAGTAAATAAAACGTAAAATGATTTACATAAATCACTTACCATATTTGTGAACTATGCAGCACAAAGGTGAAATATTAGAAAAAGCCATCAGAGAAAGCGGACATTCCATCACGAAACTTGCACAGAAAATGGGTAAAAGTCGCAGGTGGATGTATCAAATTTTTGACAGTGCAAACGTACCTATTGATTATATCATTGACATCGGAAAAATCATTCATCACGATTTCACCGACGAAATTAAAGGGATCAAGATATACTCCGATATCGATCGGTCCTTAACTTCCAGAGAAATGACGTATTCTAGAGGAGTCAATTCAACTGAAGTTGATTTTTGGAAAGAAAAATACATGGATCTTCTCGAGAGATACAATGAGCTTCTTCTAAAACAATAAAAGGTTCTTGTCGAAGCGATTTCATAATTCAGATCAACTGGAAACTCGATTGCAAACAGTCAATGAGTAAATCAAATACGCCACAAGTTTCTCTTACTCAAATTGTTTTCGGAATTAAATTTATCTTTGTTTGTATTACATGAAAATCGTGGAAATGAGCACAGAAAAGGAAGGTTTAAAAATCTACAATAGTCTAGCAGGGACAAAAGAAAAATTTATTCCAATAAATGAGGGATTTGTTGGGTTGTATGTTTGTGGACCTACAGTTTATAACAATGTTCATTTGGGCAATTGTCGCACCTTTATTTCATTCGATATGGTGTACAGGTACCTCCATCATTTGGGCTTTAAAGTACGCTATGTTCGAAACATCACAGATGTTGGACACCTTGTCGATGATGCGGATGAAGGTGAAGATAAAATTGCTAAAAAGGCACGATTAGAAGAGCTCGAGCCAATGGAAATTGTGCAGCAATACACATTGGACTTTCACAATGTATTGGAGAAGTTCAACACGGTTGCTCCAAATATTGAGCCGACGGCAACGGGTCATATCATTGAGCAAATAGAGATGATTAAGGCGATTCTGGACAACGGATTTGGATATGAGTCGAATGGCTCGGTATATTTTGATGTTGAAAAGTACAATGCCTCTCATCCCTATGGAGAACTTTCAGGAAGAAAAATAGAGGACTTGTTGTCCAATACACGCGATTTGGATGGGCAAGATGAAAAGAACAATCCGCTCGATTTTGCGTTGTGGAAAAATGCCGCTGAGGAACATATTATGAAATGGCCTTCACCATGGGGAGTTGGATTCCCGGGCTGGCATTTGGAATGTTCAGCGATGAGCACCAAATATCTGGGAGAGCAGTTTGATATACACGGTGGAGGAATGGACCTGAAGTTCCCACATCACGAATGTGAAATTGCTCAGGGAACGGCATCAAATGGGGTTTCTCCTGTAAAGTATTGGATGCATGGAAACATGCTAACGCTCAATGGCAAGAAAATGAGTAAATCAACTGGAAACTCTATTTTACCGGCTGAATTATTTAGTGGTAATAATGAGTTTATGGAGAAACCTTTTGGGCCAATGGTTGTTCGGTTTTTTATGATGCAGGCCCATTACAGAAGCCCATTAGATTTTACTTCTGAGGCCCTTACTGCCGCTGAGAAGGGATATGATAAGTTGATGGAAGCAATGCGGTCTTTAGAAGTAGTGAAAGCAGGAGAGCAATCTTCAGTGGATGTTAAAGCAATGGTAGCGTCTTTTTATGAGGCTATGAATGACGATTTTAATGCACCTATTTTGGTTGCAAAGTTATTTGATGCCGTAAAATATATCAATTCAATTAAAGACGGAAATCAATCCATTGGTTCAGCAGATTTGCAACTGCTCCAAAAGGAGATGAATGCATTTGTTGCTGGTGTACTTGGAATACGAAACGATTCCAGTTCATCCAATGGGAAGTTAAATCCCGTGATGGATCTTGTGCTTGATTTACGTCAAGAGGCCAGAGCAAATAAAGATTGGTCGACATCAGATAAAATTCGAGATGGATTGGCAAATGCAGGCATTGTTGTAAAAGATACGAAAGACGGTACAAGTTGGTCCTAGCTTCAATGTTTATATGCTGCATTAGAAGCCTTCCTAATGATATATTTAGAGACAAATGATTACACCAGAACACAACAAAAAACTTTTTCTTATTGATGCTTATGCATTGATTTTTCGAGCCTATTTTGCGTTTGCAAAAAACCCGAGAATGAATTCGAAAGGTCAAAACACATCTGCTGCTTTTGGTTTTACAAACTCATTGATTGATATTATTAATAATGAAAAGCCGACACATCTTGCAGTTGTTTTTGATCCTCCTGGAGGCTCCACTATCCGTCGAGAAGAATTCTCAGAATACAAAGCACATCGTGATGAAACGCCTGAGGGAATTGTATCGATGATTCAACCAATCAAAGACATTATTGCTGCGTTTAATATTCCTATTCTTCAGGTCAGTGGTTTTGAAGCAGATGATGTAATTGGGACCCTTTCGAAACAAGCAGAATTGAAGGGATTCCATACATATATGATGACTCCAGACAAGGATTTTGGCCAATTGGTCACAGAAAAGTCGAAAATGTTCCGCCCAGGGAGAGGTGGTAAACCTGCCGAAATTTGGGGTCCTGCTGAAATTTTAGAAAAATTTGACATTCAGCGTGTCGATCAAGTGATTGATATTTTAGGACTTCAGGGTGATGCGGCAGATAATATTCCGGGAATCCCAGGGATTGGGCCCAAAACAGCCTCGAAACTTTTGAAGGAATACGATTCAATAGAAGGAATCATAAAGAATGCGGATCAACTCAAAGGAAAACAAAAGGAAAATGTAGAGAATTTTGCGCAACAAGGGCTCATGTCGAAATCTTTGGCGACGATAATTACGGATGTTGAAGTTGATTTCAATGAGGAAGAGTTGGTATTATCCCCTGCTGATTCAGAAAAAATTAAGGAAGTATTTACAGTTCTTGAATTCAGAAACCTTGCACGCCGTGTTTTGGGTGAAGAGATTGTTATCAAACAAATAACTGAGGTCGGCGGACAAATGGATCTTTTCGGAACGCAAAGTTTGGTAGAGGAACAATCTCCGAAGGCAACTTCTGAATTCAAGACTATTGCAACTGAAAAACCGAGTTATCACCTAATTACAAAGCCAGAAGAACGCAAAGAGTTATTGGATATCTTAATGGCGCAAAAATCGGTTTGTTTTGACACAGAAACAGACAGTATCGAACCTCTGCATGCCAATATCGTCGGGATGTCCTTTTCATACAAAGCAAGAGAGGCTTTCTACGTCGCTACTCCGCATGATTTTGAAGGAGCAAAAAAGATCGTTGAGGAGTTTAGACCACTTTTTGAGGCGGAACACATTGAAAAAATTGCGCACAATATTAAGTTTGATATTAAAGTGATCAATCGTTATGGTGTTCATGTTGTAGCTCCTCTTTTTGACACTATGATAGCGCATTATTTGATGAATCCTGACTCCAAACAAAGCATGGATTTTCTTGCAGAAATGTACTTAAATTATAAGCCCGTTTCAATTGAAGCTTTGATCGGAAAGAAAGGGAAAAATCAAAAAACCATGGCCGATTTGTCTCCCGAAGATGTTTCTGATTATGCGTGCGAAGACGCAGACATTACATGGCAGTTAAGTGACATTTTCAAACCAGAACTTCAAAAGGAGAACTTGAAAGAACTTTTTTACAACATGGAAATGCCATTGGTGGAGGTCTTGAAAGGAATGGAACAGGAGGGAATTGCAATTGATTCGGAAGGCCTTCTCGAGTATTCGAAAGAATTGGAGGCGTCACTGATTGATCTCGATACAAGTATTAAGCAAGAGGCAGGGATGGAATTCAATATAGATTCTCCGCGTCAATTGGGGCAGGTGTTGTTCGATCACATGGAGATCACCACAAAGGCAAAGAAAACGAAAACAGGACAATATGCGACTGGAGAAGATGTACTCCAGAAATTGAAACATACCCATGCAATTGTTCCTATGATTTTGGAATACCGCCAGTTAAGGAAATTAAAAAACACCTATGTTGACCCACTCCCAACTTTGGTTGATAAGGTCGATGGGCGTATACATACTAGCTATATGCAAACGGTTGCAGCGACAGGTCGATTGAGTTCACACAATCCAAATTTACAGAACATTCCAATTCGATCAGACAAGGGGAAAGAGATCAGAAAATCCTTTGTTTCTAGGGGTCCAGAGTACAAATTAATGGCGGCAGATTACTCCCAAATAGAATTGAGAATAATTGCGGCGTTGAGTGGGGATGCAAATATGATTGAAGCCTTTAAAAGTGGTCAAGATATACACGCATCTACAGCAGCAAAGGTGTTTCATGTTTCTTTAGATGAGGTGACAAGAGAGCAACGAAGTTCTGCGAAAGCAGTTAATTTTGGAATTATTTACGGGCAGTCTGCATTCGGATTGGCGCAAAATCTCGGGATTTCAAGAAAAGAAGCCAAAGCAATTATTGATGCCTATTTTTCACAGTACCCAACAATAAAGGGATATATGGATGCTGCCGTATCCAAGGCACGCGAGCAAGGATATGTTGAAACAATAATGCAACGACGACGGTATTTGAAAGACATTAATTCTGCCAATGCTGTAGTACGTGGGTTTGCTGAGCGAAATGCAGTCAATGCACCCATTCAAGGGTCTGCAGCGGATATTATTAAAATGGCAATGATTGGAGTTGATGGCGCAATGAAAGAAGCAAAAATGAAGTCAAAAATGCTACTTCAAGTGCATGATGAATTGGTTTTTGATGTGCATGTTTCAGAAATTGATCAGCTTCAAAAATTAGTCAAAGACGAAATGGAGTCTGCTGTGGAATTGGTCGTTCCAATGGAGGTTGAAATGGAAGTTGCTGACAATTGGCTTGAGGCACATTAACCTATTCGGCTTCTTGCTCCGGCTTCCATTTTTGGGACTTAAGTAATTCATCAAATAAGACCTCAAGCTGAAGAATTGCAGGCGGGAAATCCGCACGTCTATAAACTGATTTACTCACTCCATTCAAGACCAATGTTGTTGTAGCTGATGGCACGTCTGTGATTGGAGCATCATAACTCTCTTTCATATCCATGAAGCCCGTTCTGTGTGCTCGAATTTCAAAATTTCGAATTTGTGCTGCGGATATTTTGGAAGTAAAACTACCAATTTGATCAATGAATCGAATGCCTTCTAACTCCACGAATCCGTCGTTGTAAATTACCATTTTATAGACAGGACACGTTCCATAGCATGCTGTGCGCTCAATACTTGCGAAAAAGGCTCGTGCAGCAGTATCGCTTTTTTGATTGCTGACTGCATCCGCAGCATCAGTCGAAATCTCAGTTGTAGGTGCTACTTGACTTATTTTTTCATGCGACTTGCACGAAAAAAGGGAACACATAAATGCGACAGCAGCGATTGTAAGACAAGTTGTTTTTTTCATAGTTTGAGTATATAAATATACGGATGAAATAACAAAAAGTTTGCCACTTCTCTCTTTTTGTATATTTAAAACATGAATAAAGGATTAATTTTATTTGGATTGGGGGTACTTTTCTCATGCGGAGAACAAAGTGAAAAAGAAAATTCATCAGTTCCAGTGGAGAACAATTCTACTTTTGAGATGCGTTTGGACTTAAATCAAGCGGAACGAATTGTTCAACTGCCATTGCATTGTATTGATGTAGAATTCCCAAATAAGTTGAATCAAACCATAGACGGTCCAATTGATTTACAGACCCCTTCTGCACTCCATCCGGCCTTCTACGGGTGTTTTGATTGGCACTCTGCTGTTCACGGACACTGGTCCCTTGTTCGTTTGGCCAAAACATACCCAAAACTTAGCGATCGATCGAAAATTATTTCGGCTTTATCTCGTCATCTTACAAAAGAGAATATTGTCAAGGAAATCAATTATTTTGAGCACAAATATGCGGGTAGCTTTGAGCGTATGTATGGCTGGGCATGGTTGCTCAAGTTGGCTGAAGAGTTGCATCATTGGAGTCAACCTGAGGCAAGAATTTTAGAACAGAATTTACAACCGCTGACGGATTTAATTGCGCAGAAGGCAATCGAATTTTTGCCCAAACTACAGTATCCAATTCGAGTTGGGACTCATACGAATACTGCATTTGCTATGACATTGGCTTTTGATTATGCTGTTTCATTAGGAAATGACAATTTGAAAAAGGCAATTGTTCAACGTGCGAAAGATTTCTTTTTAGAGGATAAAAATGGTCCATTATCATGGGAGCCAAGTGGATATGATTTTTTATCTCCTTGCCTTGAGGAAGCTGATATTATGCGACGTGTGCTGTCCAAAGAAGAGTTTAAAAAATGGTTAGTGGACTTTTTACCACAGCTTGTAAGAGAGGAGTTTGTTATGGAGCCGGGGATTGTCTCTGATAGAACGGATGGGCATCTTGTGCATTTGGATGGTTTGAATTATAGCCGTGCCTGGTGTTTGTTTGGGATTGTCGAAACCCTCCCGGAATATACTCATTTGATCAAAATTGCCAATGCCCATATAAAAAGTGCATTGCCCAATCTAACAGATGGCAATTATGAGGGGGGACATTGGCTCGCTAGTTTCGCTTTGTTGGCGTTAAGTGAATAGATTTGTTGAAGACCGTTGGTTGATTAGTCGTATTTAACCGACCATCCGCGGTTGTGTAAAACGTTTTGAAGTGTTGCGAGTTCACGAGCGCTGTGAAGCGCATTTTGAATACGATTCAATGTAATTGTACTTCCATCAATAGTATATTCAAGCTCAAATGGCAACTCAAATGCAGTGCTTCCATCAGTGAGTTCTGAGTGGGCAATCCATTGACGTATTAAATTGATCGATTCATTGTCACTTAATTTAAAATCAGTCGAACGGATAGAACAGAAAAAATCAATCGATTTTATTGCACGGGTCAAAAGGACATTGAGTCTTTTACGTCCATTAGTCGTATTCATTGGTCCAAAGCGCATATGAAATTCACCGTCTGCGTTTTTACCATATCCAAAGCTGATAAATAAGCGGTCACATTCGTCTCCTTGTACATTTTCTAAGGTCTTAAAAAAGGCCTGATTCTTTTCAAGTTTTTTGGTTAAATTTTGCTGCATTTCATTTGACATTGTATTCCAGATACAATTCAATTGTTCTTCGGAAAATGCAACGATTCCGATACTTTCACCTGAATTAAGGAATGGTTCAGTTCGAGCGATTAATGCCTCTGCTTCAATTGCATTTTTTCGATCAATAAAGCGTCCTTCTACAAAATGGTGGGACAGTGCTGATGATCCATCTGTTGAGGGGAATGCTTTAAGTCGTCCACCATAGAAATGCCTGTTTGAGAACGCAATGAGTTGCGGATTTTCACTTCTGTAGTGGTGCTGCAGTTCGACACGCTTCCAGTAATAATTTGCCTGATGCAGCAAGTCTTGAGTTTCATTTGTTCCAGTTTTGAAGTACCTTGAAGGCCCCATTTGGTGCTCGTCTCCTGCCACGATGATGCGTTCGCCTCGATGGATTGTTCCTAGGGCATTTTGAAGCGGTATTTGACTTGCTTCGTCAAAGATTGCGATATCAAACAGCGCCTTTTCCATTGGGAAGCACTTCGATATTTGTGTTGGATTGCTCAGCCAAATGGGTTTAAGAAGTTGAATCCATTCTCGAGCATCAGAAGTAAATAATTCGCGCATTGACGGGTGACTTCTCGTTTTTGAAAACTCCTTAACGAGGATGGCTTTTCCTCGTCTTAAACGTACTTTTCGAGCCTTATCTTGGGGGCTTAATTTTCGTGCTGGCGTTGTCAATAATGTATGAAACTCTTTATATGATTCTGCAATCAAATTGATAATTGAACGTGAGAAATGTGAAGCTTCGTAATCCTGAGCATTTATGATGTCGTCGACTTTTGCACCGATATTATTTATTTCGAATTTTGAAAAAGTAGGGAAACGATCTTTAAATTGAATCCAATGACTGTTCAATAACTCACCTTCCAAGACGTCCAATTCTAAATTTCTTCCCATCGCCTTCAAGTCACTTTCATTGAGCATAAGGATGTATTTTTTGTACTCAAGGAGTAAAGGGAAATTTGTTTTCAATTCGTTCAAATAAGCAATGAAATTCAGATTTTTTTCGAAATTGAAATGTGCACTTAATCCTGTATGTAATTTAGAAAGAAGTGTATGACTTGCGGTAAGTCGCAGTCGGTTGTCACTTGGGATTTCATGTAATTGTTTCCATTGATCTGCGTTGTAAAGTGACAAGGTCTGATGAATCAATGGGACTTCTACTTCGGGGGAATCAACCCCTATTTCGCAAAATTCAACCTTAATTTGAGTTAAAGATTCACTTTTTGCAATTTTTTTGAGTCTTTCGTCGAGTGCATTTATTGCACTTGAAATAGGCAAATTGGAAAGTGCTTTCCACCGTTTTTTTGTTTTTCGTTTTTCAAAATAGCCTCCTGATTGCATGCTTTTTTTCAATGCAATTGACTCCATTTTGGAGGGAGGGGTTTTCCACTCTGTTTGGTCATGTGTACTTGATTCAGCAATTGCTTTCAGGTAGTTTTTCCGCAATCGTAAAAAGCGTTGTTGTGCTTTGGAGTTGGGTTTAAAAACAGGAGCATATTTTTTACAGAGGTCGTTTTCATAGATTTGACAACTGGCTGCTTTTCGAATAAGATCAGAAAAGTCAGCCCAAGAATTCAATACAAAGTCAGCATCCAATTCGTTCAGAGTGTTTAGCCATTCGTCGATCTTTTGGTCGAATGCTCCGAAATCATTTGAATCTACACTGTCTTTTTTTATTCGACTTACAATTCCGTTTAATTGGTTTTCATACAACTTTTTTAGGGCAGGTTTTACTTTAATAAAATGGGCAATAGTTGGAACCGCACTTGCGTATGAATAGGCACTTAAGTTGGTGCCTTCAGTCATTGATTTAAAGTTATGAAATGAAACCCCTCCAATAAGATCATCTTGTGCCAACAGGTCTAGGGTCATTTGCAGGTTTGCCTCGTATTGTTCTGATAGTCGAAAGTTGTTGTCAAGTTGCTGTTCAGAGTAATTTTCAAAGAAATCCCATGTTCTTTTCAAATCCATTAAAAAATGGTGACTCAAACGGTCAGATGATGCGATAAAGCACAGTTTGTCGAGGCCAAATTTACTTAGTTTTTTTTGAAGGACTTCGAGTGCAACATGTTTTTCAGAAACAATGACTATTGTTTTGTCGGCCGCAAGGCCTTTACCTATTAAATTTGATAGCACTTGTGATTTCCCTGTACCTGGCGGACCTTGGATAATTGTATTTTGATTATTCACATGTGTGAAGACCTTTTCATGGTCGACATCTGCGGGAAAGATCAAATCATTTGGGAGAGCGATTTTTTTTGGATTTTCATGTGTTACCGAACCAAACAACTCATTGATATTCGAAGAAGTGGTTTCAATTTCAAGCAATTCTTCCAATTCTTTTACGATTTCAAATCGATGGTGGTGAAAATTGCCGACTATTGTTGCATCGTCTGTTTGAAGTTGGTTCTTTTGTAAATGTTCAATTAGACTCCTGATTTTTTGCTCTGTGTCTTGTTCTGTAAAATTGTTTTTTGTTTCATCCCAAGGGATTTCTTGTTCTTCCAAAAAACCTTTCAGAAAGGGGTTCATAAAGCTTACTTCATTGATGGGATTCAATGTAAGTTTCTGTTGCAGCTTATTGACCGAGTATTCAATCGGAATAAGCCATATGGGAGAGGTGACGGTTTTGCTTCCGTGAATGAGTTGCACTGTATATTTTGCAATGCAAAGTGAATTTACACCAGTTTCTTTCCTCGTAGTTTCTGTTTCTCGCAGTATTGCTTTAGGGAACTTTTGTAACTCAAAAGACATTGATTCTGGAGCAAATATCAGCTTTGAATTTGTATTACTTACATTTACGAGCACATCATTTCCGTTGAATTGACTGCTTTCGATAAGTAGTTCTTGAATGCTATTTTTAATAGGGTGTCGCAAGATTATAAATGTAATGAACTTGAGCAAAAATCAATTAAGAATAAAGCGTAAGATATCCACAGTTCCTTTATATTTTCATGGGAGAGAGCGAATAATTGACGATTCGATGGAGTGAACAATCAAATTCATTAAATTTACGTTTTGGTTGGTTTCGTTTAAGATGAGGTTAGGAACAACAGATTGAGCAGGAGATGTATTAAAAGGCACTCTTGTACTGTGATTCTCTATCATTGTAGAACATTAAAAACAAGAAAATGAATTATAGCAAGTTTGCAGTAATTGGAGTTGGACGGTACGGATCTACTATCGCTCGAGGGTTGGCAGAAAAAGGGGCTCAGGTATTTGCCTTTGATCCAGACGAAGAAAGAATTGAGGGAATCAAAGACGATGTTGCATTTGCAGTAACTCTTGACGCAACAGACATTCGCGCTTTACGCACCCAGAATTTACAAGAATTGGATGGAGCAGTTGTTGCCATTGGCGAGAATTTTGAAGCTACAGTTTTGACTTGTGTTCATTTAATTGATGTGGGAGTAGAGCGAATTATTGCCCGTGCCAGTGGTGCACATCAGCGGTTGATCTTAGAAAAGATAGGAATTAAAGAAATATTAACTCCTGAAAACGAGGTTGCCTATGTTGTAAGAGAAAAACTCCTAAATCCGAACATTCTTTCGTTTTTACAGTTGCCTGATGATCACGAAATTGCTGAGATTCGTGCCCCAAAAGGGGTTGTTGGAAGAACAATTGATGAGGTTGGTTTTAGGAACAAGTATGAAATGACTTTGATTACGATAAAACGGGCGTATGAAATCACAAAAAACGGAAAAGACTTAACGGAGGACCACATTATAGGGGTACCTAAAAGTGAGACTCCAATTAAAGAAAAAGACACTCTCGTGGTATTTGGTGCGGCAAAAAGTGTTGAGCGATTTATAGAAATTAATGAAGCTTTATAGTCCGAAAGCATTCATTTTGATAGAATCACCAAAAGAACTGCTCAGTTATTGAGCGGTTTTTTTGTTTTTAAAAGAAACAAGAAAAAAGTTATGATATATATTGTTACAGGAGTTTCAAGAGGACTTGGAAAAGCAATAGCTGAGTGTTTTTTAAAGGATGGGCACAAGGTAATTGGTGTTGGTCGCAGTCACTCAATTGATCATGAAAATTTCAGATTTCAAAAATGTGATTTTTCTGACCGTAGAGGGGTGGAACAATGCATGAAAAACGAAGATTTCACATCCCCAGTAACCCTCATAAATAATGCGGGAATCCTCGGTGAAATTGGCCGAATATCTCAAAAAGAAACATTTGACTTGCCCCATGTATTGGATGTAAATGTGAATGCTCCTTTTCAATTGATTGCTAATGTATACGGTAATATGCGTAAGAAATCTGACTTCACATTGGTCAATATTAGTTCTGGTGCTGCAAATAGAGCGATTCCGTCCTGGGCTTCCTATTGCGCCTCAAAGTCAGCATTGAATATGTTAACTGAAGCATTTTATTTCGAAGAACATGAGTTGGGGAATACGATTAGAGCGTATGCGTTGTCTCCCGGAGTGATTGATACCGATATGCAGGGTCAAATTAGGGCAGCATCTCCCAACGTATTTTCATCAGTTGAAAAGTTTAAAAGCTTGCGGGAAGATGGCATGCTTGTTAGTGCTGAAGAAGCCGCAATCCGATTAAAAATACTTTTGGAACAGCCTTTTGACGGGACAGTCTTCCACGATTTGAGGATGCTTAAATGATTGAATAGTTGTAGACTAGGGATTTTAGGACGAAATGACGTTTCATCTAAATATTTGTTTTTCCTATATTGGAACCGTATCTTTATAATCTAGATTTTGTTAAACTGTTATTTAGATTATGAAAAAAATAATACTCTCCATTTTGGGATTGGCCCTTGTGCCACTGGTCTCAATTGCTCAATCACAAAATTCTGCGTTTGACCCGGGAAATACACGCCCTGGGGAGTCAGTCGAATATTGTTTGACGCACAAAAAGTACGCTGAGATGTTGCAAAACCCGAGCGCCGTGCAGTCACTCGCCGAAGATCAATTGATCAGCGCTGCGGAATCACAAGAGCCACAGCTTGAAGGGGTTACTTACTATATACCCGTTGTTTTTCATTTGTTGCACAACAATGGAGTGGAGAAAATTTCTGAAGACCAAATTCTTGATGCTTTTGCAATATTGAATCGAGACTATGATTTACAGAATACAGATGCAAACAGTGTTGCAAATGCTTTCAATGCCTCAAATCCTTTGGCAACAACAATTCCTGCAGATGTTGATATCGAGTTTGTTTTGGCAACCAAAGCTCCGAATGGAACATGTTTTTCTGGAATAACCAGAACTCAGAGTTCTTTGACCACTGTAACAAGTAGTCAACAAGGAGGCGACCAAGTCAATGCAATCAGAACCGGAAACGATATTTATCAAGGGGAGTGGCCAGGGAATAAGTACCTGAACATTTTTATCTGTGAAGATATTGGAGGTGCTGCAGGTTATACCTACAAACCATCCAATTGGATTGGCACTGGTATGGGCAATGGTATTTGGGTGCGCCACGATTATGTTGGTTCAATTGGAACGTCAAGTGGATCTTCAAGCCGCACATTGACGCATGAAGTTGGTCATTGGCTCAATTTGGATCACTTGTGGGGAGGGACAAACAACCCTGCCGAGCCTCAAAATTGTAACTCGGATGATGCAGTAAGTGACACACCAGACTGTCTAGGACTTACTTCTTGTAACCTAAATTCCAATACGTGCAATGGCGACAATTCCTACTGGGGGTTTGATCAAATTGACAACACGGAAAATTACATGGAGTATTCGTATTGTTCAAAAATGTTCACCCCTGGTCAGGTCACTCGAATGAGAAATGCTTTAAATTCATCCGTAGGTGGGCGTAACAATGTGAAATCGGCTTCAAATCTTGCTGCAACCGGAGCAGATGGAAATACATATTTGTGTAAAGCTGATTTTGAGGCAAATAAATTTACAGTGTGTGTTGGAGAAACAATCGACTTCACTGATTTATCATACAATGAAGTTACAGGATGGAGTTGGTCTTTTCCTGGAGGTACGCCAAGTACTTCAGCAGTACAAAACCCAACGATTACCTACAATACACCCGGAGTGTATGAAGTTACCCTTGATGCGACCGATGGAAGTACAAATGATTCTGAAGTGAAGTCGGCATATATCAGAGTTTTACCAGCACCTGCATCAATTCCTTTTTTGGAAACATTTGAAACACTTGCAACACTCTCAAATATTACGGAATGGGAGGTTATTGATTATGGAAACAATGCAGAATTTGAATTAACGACTTCTGCAGGTCACACAGGTTCGAACAGCGCGAAACTTTTAAATTACGGACAAGCAGCTGGAAACTTCGATGAGTTGGTTTCGTCAACGGTTGATCTCTCCAGTATTACCTCTAATCCAGGTGTTACTTTGTCATTTCGTTATGCCTATAGCAAGCGACAATCGGGGAATGACGAATGGTTGAGGGTATTCATATCGAAAGATTGTGGTGACTCGTGGGCGCAGCGTAAGACAATTCATGGTAGTGCTCTTGGGTCGAATATATCAAATACAAATTGGACGCCGTCGGAGTCGGATTGGGTAACGATCCACATGACAAATGTTACATCAGCCTATTGGACAAGCAACTTCAAGTACAAATTCCAATTTGAATCTGATGGAGGAAATAATTTTTACTTAGATGACATTAATATTTATCCAGGATCGCCTTCTGATGATCTTATACTCGGGGTTGATGAGCGTGCTGGTCTTGGTCATTTAACACTTTTCCCGAATCCAGTTGAGGATGAGTTAAACGTAAGGTTTGATTTAAACAATGCACAACAGGTCGAATTTTTGGTGCAAGATATCGCAGGGAAAGTTGTTCAATCGAGATATGTGCAAGGACAGACAGGTGCGAACTTGGTTGTTCTCGGGACAGAAGGAATTTCTTCAGGAATGTATTTTTTACAAATTCGTTCTGGAGGGACTCAACAGTCGATTCAGTTTGTCGTGAAATAACGGGATATTGAGAAATCAAAAAGGATATCGATACGGTATCCTTTTTTTAATTTATTATGCTATGAAAAAAACGCTCATTTTATGTTTGGTTTTTTTGACTGCCGGAGCTTCTTTTGCGCAGCAAAACAACTGGTGCATGACAGACGTCATGCTTCAAAGACAAATTGATCAGAATCCCATGCTGGCCGAGATCCTACATCAAAACAGAATGCAGGCAGCAACACAGCAGGATGCGTCTAACTTGGGTGCAAAAATGACGCAACTTACCATACCTTGCGTCGTTCACATTATTCATGATAATGGTTTTGGCAATATCAGTGATGCTCAGATTTATAGTGGTCTTCAAATTTTAAATGAGGGTTACAATCGATTAAATCCCGATACAGTAAACACGAGGAGTTCCTCTGATGCTCCTTTCGCTCAGATTGCCGGTGCAATGAATATTGACTTTAAGCTAGCGAAAATTGATCCAAATGGAAATTGTACGAACGGAATTGTTCGTGTAAATGCACCAAATTTAACTTACGATGCTGGTGATGAGTGCAAGTACTCAGTGAATGGAGGGTCTGACGGTTGGCCGCCCAATAAATACTTTAATATATGGGTAGTAAATAGCATCAATAGTGCTGGTGCAACTGGGACCATTGCAGGCTATGCGTATTATCCTGATGGAGGGCCGTCTGATTTTTATGGAATTCTTATGGATGATGATTATTTTGGGTCAATTGGAACGGCTTCATCTTCAGATGGAGATGTTTTGACTCACGAAATGGGTCATGCACTTGGCTTGCCTCATATCTTTTCTGATGGATGTCAAACGGGAGATTGTTTTTCAGAAGGTGACTACTCTTGCGATACGCCTCCTCAATTGGAACCAAACTGGGGCTGTTCACCAACGTGGAATTCGTGCACTAATGTTCCATTGAATGACCCGTATGGATTTGATGTCATGGATCAAATTGAAAACTACATGAGCTACAACTCCTGCCAGAATATGTTTTCAGCCGATCAGGTTAATTTGATGGAAAACAATTGTGCGAACATTCCGTTTTTGACGAATTTGACAAGTGCTGCGAATGCTATCGCAACAGGAGTAAATAATCCAGACGTTCTTTGTGCTGCGGCATTCGATTGTTACAAACGTGTATTGTGTACAGGCTCCGAAGTAGAGTTTCTTGATTTTAGCCACATGAATCCTATTGGTTGGACTTGGTCTGTATCTCCAGGCGCAGAGGGGATCGACTATACATTTGTAAACGGAACCGATGCAAGTTCTCAAAATCCAACGATTCAATTTATCACGAGTGGGTTTTATGCGATTGGGCTCACAGCGACAGACGGACAAAATTCAAATACAGAAGTTAAACAAAATTACATCCAAGTTTTACCTCAAAATGGAGGGCTTCCATATTATGAAGGATTTGAATTGTATACAGGTCTTACACCTGATGACTATTGGTTGATTGACAATCCAGAAAACAATGCGCAATTCAACATTACTCAGAATGCCTCTTATACAGGGAATAAATCGATACGGTTGATCAATTTTGGACAAAATGGTCAGAATACGGATGAATTGATTTCTTCTCAAGTTGATCTTTCTGGGGTTGATCCGAACACCTCTATTACGCTTAGCTTTAGATATGCGTACCGCAAGCGATTGGCCAATAATGATGAATGGTTGAAAGTATTTTTAACAAAAGATTGTGCTGAGAATTGGGTACAAAGAAAAACACTGCACGGCAATGCCCTGTCACCATTTACCGCGGGACTTTCTTGGGCACCATCATCACAAGAGGATTGGACGACGGTTCATATGACCAATGTTACACCATCGTTTTATGTGCCTAATTTCCGATTTAAGTTTGAATTTGAAAGTGATGAAGGAAATAACTTTTACCTTGATGATATTAATATTTATGCAGGGGCACCTTCAGACGATTTAGTGAATGGTATAGAGGAAGCAGAAGTTATTAGTGCACTATCTTTGTATCCAAATCCGGCGGATGAAGAATTGACGGTTGAGTTTAGGATGAATGTTTCGCAACAGGCAGATATTTCTATTATGGACCTTTCGGGGAAACAGTTGCAGAGAACGCGTGTTCTTGCAAGTGAGGGCAGCAACAAGGTCTTCATCGGGACATCGGAACTGTCTTCAGGATTCTACCTTATTAAAATTTCTATAGGAGACATTCAAAGAATCGCACAAATCGCTATACAATAGACTTGAAAGGCCTTTGTCTTTTTATTTTGATAAAAGGCAAGCTTTGAGGTTATCAAGGGAGGGTTGGTGCAGTGTTTTATCAACGTGTATCCCTCTGTTTAGAAGTGCTTTTTCAGTAGATGATCCCCAGGCAATCGTACGTATATTTTTTGGGAGCTTGTTGCGCATGAAAAATCCTGTAACATTGGAGGGGCTGGTAAAAACATAAGTAGTGCAGGGTTCGATTCCACATGCATTAATGGTTGTTTTATAGGTTTCTATTTCTAGTTTTTGCGCAGGCTCAAACAGGGATGAGATGGTTTTGATTGAGATGTTGGAATGAGGGAATAGCACTTTCTGTTTTCCACACCACGCCTTAAATTCCTTTCCTACTAAATCGATGGGCCCGGCTCCCTCGAAGTCAACATTATATCCGAGTTTTCGGATGAAGTCTCCAGTAGCTGGACCAATACAAGCAATTTTTACCGATGTAGGAATTTTCTTTTGATCATCGAAATAGTGCACAGCTCGTGGACTTCCAAAAAAGACGACTTCAAATGAATCGTTGATCGAAATCTTCGAAGAGGAGAAAGTTAAGAAGCTGTGCGGTAAAATTTCGATTCCTTTGGAATGAAGCACGTTTTTCAATGCTGATACTTCTGTTGCACTTTTTGATATGAATATTCGCTCAGTCAAGAACTGATCTTTGTTTTAAGTCATTAATTACTTCTCTTGCTTGTGTTTCAAAGTCAGTCACGTTATATTTCAGCGCATGGCATGGTCTGTCAATAGTTTCGGCATAAGAAACATACAATTCATTCATCTCATTGCAATAGACGCCAAGGGGCAACTGACAGCCTCCGTCGAGTAGATTCAGGACGTTGCGTTCTAAATTAATTCGCTTTTGGACATCAGGGAAATTCATTTTTTGTAAAATGTCATTTAATTCTTGATCACTTTCGCGAATTTGAAGACCTAAGACTCCTTGAGCAGGAGCAGGGACAAATTCAGCCGGATTCAGAACGATTTCAACGAATTCTGAAAGGTCAGTTTCTAGCCTATCGACACCAGCTTTGGCGAGCAGTATCGCATTATAATCGCCTTGTCTTAGTTTGTTGATTCGGGTGGGAACATTTCCGCGCAAATCATTAATGACAACATCGCTGCGATATTTTAACATTTGTGATTTTCGCCGAGCAGAAGAGGTGCCGACAATGGCTCCTTTTTTGAGCCCCCACTTTTGAGAGTTGTCAATAGAATTTTTGTTTATAAGAAGGATGTCAGCTGGGTTCGCACGATCTGAAACAGAGGAAATAATAAGTCCTTCGGGAGGGTTTGTCTCCAGATCTTTGTGCGAATGAACCGCAAGATCAATTTCTTTTGTGAGAAGTGCATCTTCAATTTCTTTTGTGAAGAATCCTTTCCCTTCTAACTTGTCGAAACTGAGATTTTGAATTTTATCTCCCTTTGTTTTGATGATGTTTAATTCAACACTGCATCCCAACCGCTCAAGCTCAGACTTTACGAAATGGGCTTGCCAAAGGGCAAGGTCACTTCCACGTGAACCGATTATCACATGTTTCATTAGGTGCGTTTTTTAAGGAGTATTTCTTTGGCCATAATCATAGGCATACTCATGTATTTTTTTTCCATATAGCCTATGATTTTATCTACTACCTCTCTTGATCCCTCATCAAGTTCACTCAACTCGTTTTTGAATACCTCGTTAATAGCTGTGGACTTAATTTCTTTCACTTTATTTGGAACTGCGCGCATTGCCAGCTCAACCGATCGTATTTGTTCAATATGTTTGAATTCATACATTGCATCGGAAATAATTTCTTCGACATGTTGAATTTCCTTCGAGCGTGCTTTTAAGTTTTCGTTAGAAATTTTTTGCAATACTTCCACAGAAATATGGCAGACATTGTGGTTTTGTATAATTTCAGGCGACAAATCTTGTGGGATTGCAATGTCAATTACAACTTTGCGACTTGCTTCACCTTGAAGCAAACTGTCATATATTTCAGGAGTTAGAATATGGTTTTCAGAACCAGTACATGTGATTAAAATATCAAATCCTCCTTTGAATGTTTTTAGAGTATCGAGCGCATGAGCAGAACCATTGAGGTCTTCAGCTAGTTTTTCTGCTTTGGATAGTGTTCGGTTAAACACATTGAAATTTGTGAAGCCATGTTTTCGCAAGAAACGACTCATATTGTTGTTTGTGACTCCCGCGCCGACAATTAAAATTCGTGAGTCTAGAGGCACATCCATATCTCTAAGTTTGTGATATGCCAACGAAACGACAGAAACAGGACGCTTTGCAATGTTTGTATTTGTATATACCTTTTTTGCCGTTTCTATAGTGTGTCGTATGATGATACGGATTAAATCACCTGTTAACCCCATTTTGAGGCAACTTTCATAGGCGCTCCGCACTTGAGTAATGATTTCGCGTTCACCTACAATCATTGAATCAACAGATGATGCTACCGAAAGTTGATGTTCAACAGCGGTGAGACCAGAAAAAATACTAGCATTTGTTGCAAACGAATGACGCTCAGTCTCCAATAAATTGGGGTAGAGTGAGTGAAAGAATTTTTGCAAGAATTTAGTGTCGACTTTATCTGTTGTGGTAAAGGTGAATTCTACGCGATTGCAGGTAGAAAGAAACATCAACTCACCAAAATTCATAGTAGACTTGAACTTGGTCAATCTATCTTCCTGTAAGTCGGGCTCAATATGCAAATCACCGATTTCACTGACAGGTAAATTTCGGTGCGTAAACGCCAGTATATATAGGTTGGTTAAACCGGTTTCTTTATTCACGGGACAAAGATGCGCAGTAAAGCTATTTTGAATGTCATATATTTGTCATAAACACCTATTTATACTTAATCTAAATAGCATGCAATCCCTTTGTGCTAATATAGTTTGGAGTTTTTATAACACAGGCAAATTTAGAATTTGGGTCTTAATAGATGTTGTTTTTTCTATTGTGATTTTTTGAATATCATTTTCGACCGGATTGAAATAAATAAAATTAGGTTATGATCCATAGAATGAGCAAAAAAAAGTGAAAATTGTGGTTTCCGTGCTCCTAGTCTTCTTAGCTTTGATTAGATTTAAGGATTACATATGTCGAAACTTTACATCGTACCAACGCCAATAGGTAATTTAGAAGATATAACGCTCCGGTCAATTCGTACTTTAAAGGAAACAGAATTGATTTTTGCTGAGGATACACGCGTTACAAAAAAACTATTGTCACACCTTGATATTCAAAAGCCAGTTCATCCATTTCATGCACACAATGAGCACAAATCTTTGAATAGTGCGATTGATAAAATTAAGGCGAACAGTCATACGGTTCTTGTATCAGACGCTGGAACCCCTGGGATTTCTGATCCCGGGTTTTTATTGATTCGTGAGTGCATTACTAAGGGGATTGACATTGAATGCTTACCTGGGCCTGCAGCTGTAATTCCGGCAATTGTTGGAAGTGGATTTCCATGTGATCGTTTTGTTTTTGAAGGGTTTTTGCCTCATAAAAAAGGACGTCAAACGAGATTGCTGGCTATTGCGGAAGAAGTCCGAACGACCGTACTTTATGAATCACCGCATCGATTGGTAAAATGCCTTGGACAGATCGAGGAGTTTATGGGAAAAGATAGACAGATATGTGTGGCACGAGAATTGACCAAACTATACGAAGAGTTCCGACGTGGTTCGGCTTCAGAGGTAAAAGCCTATTATGAAGCGCACCCACCGAAAGGGGAAATAGTAATTATAATTGAAGGAGTACAAACAAAAAAAGTAAAAAATGAGAAAACAGTTTAAATTGGCTTTGGCCTTGGTAATTTGCATCACAGGGTCGTCTGTAATAGCACAGGATGATTATGTTATTGAGTTTACACAAACGATGCAAACCGATGATGCCACAATACAAGAAACCCTGAATATGATGGGAGAGATGACAACGACTTGGTTCATTAAAGGATCAAAGTTTAGAAGTGAAACAGTTGCAGGAATGGCTGGTACTACAACGGTAATTTATGATGGGGATTCGAAAGACCTTCTTATGTTAATGCAAAATTCATTTGCGGGGAATTCTTATATGATGAAGAAAGATACGGCAGAAGTAAGTCCAGACATCATTGTCAAGAGGACAAAAGAGAAGAAAGAAATATTGGGGTACAACTGTGTAAAGTACGTTGTTACAGACGCTGAAGGAAATGAAACCATCTTGTATACAACCAAAGAGATTGAAAATCCATTCAAAAGTCAGTTTGGTGACAGTGTAAAAGGCGCTGCACTTTTATCGGTAGCTGAGTCTAATGTGATGGGGACAAAAATGAAAGTTATCATGACGGCAAAAAAAGTGAAAAAGAAATCCATTTCAGATAAGAAGTTTTCTTTAGAAGTACCTGAAGGGTACACCGAAATGAACATGCAGAATTAGTCCAACAATGAGTTGTGCAGTAACATGAAGAGTGAAGCATTTTTTTTAGTGAACAAAGGAGATGCAAATCAGGCATTTGATTTGCGTCCCTTTGAGTTTCAAGATCCGAAAGGCCAAGAGGTTTTGATTGAAGTAGAGGCATTTGGTTTGAATTATGCCGACGTGATGGCCAGACGAGGATTGTATCGGGAGGCTCCACCAATGCCCTGTGTGGTGGGTTACGAGGTAGTAGGCACGGTTCATTCTGTTGGGTCGAGCGCGAATCAAGGCTTGCTTGGAAAGCGCGTTATCGCTTTTTGTCGCTTTGGAGGGTATGCCAAACACGTTGTCACAGATGACTTTGCCGTTGTTGAAGTTGCAGATCAACCCGCTGCTGAATTGTTGGCTCTTTGTACACAGGCTGTTACCGCCTATTACATGGCCGATTACCTTGCTCCAATTCATAAAACGGATACTGTTCTGGTTCATGCGGCAGCAGGAGGGGTAGGTACAATTCTAATACAATTGGCAAAACTGAAAGGCGCGAAAGTTATTGCAAAAGTAGGACATTCAGATAAAGAAGAACTCGTAAAAAAACTCGGTGCAGATGTTGTGGTGAACTACCGCACCTCAGATTATGCGCTACAGGTAGCTCAATCAATTGACGGAGAAAGAATCGATGTTATTTTTAATCCTGTTGCAGGCTCGACATTTAAAAAAGATATGGCCCTGCTTAGTTCTGGAGGGCGAATGGTATTGTTTGGAGCATCTGAACTTTTACGGGGCAAATGGGGCTTTTTTTCCAAATTGAATTTTATTCGAAAAATGGGATTGGTTTTGCCGATTGGTCTTATGATGCGGTCAAAAAATATTTTAGGAGTGAACATGTTAAAATTGGCAGACAATCGGCCTGAAACGATGTCGATATGCCTTAGAAATGTTGTTTCCTTGTATTCAGCAGGTAAGATTACCCCATATGTTGGAGGGGTGTATTCTGCAGGTCAATTGGCAGAAGCACATGCTGCGCTAGAGGGAGGCAGAACGAAAGGAAAGCTTTGTGTCAATTGGTAGGTGATGTTACGAAGAAAACTAAAATGGTACGCGCTTTTTGAGCGAGAGGAGGACTTTTTTCATCTTTTTTCGGACAAATCGACCGTTGTTTTTAATGCTGTCATTGGACAGGTACTTCTCGTTAAGAGCCAAGATGAATTCCATGCATTCAAAAACAAATGCCCCCATCAGAATAAGCCGTTAAATAATTGTTCGATAGAAGAAAATCATATTGTTTGTCCGTTTCACCGCTATCACTTTTCAGTTGACACGGGACAGGGACATGGAACGTATTTGCACAAATACGAGCTTCGATTTACGAATGGTATCGTAGAGATAGGAAAGGAAGTATGGAAATGGTTTTAGTCTTCTGTAGCTTCAACATCATTCGTGGGTTCATTACTTGTTGAATGTCGAAAGCCATCAAAATCTTGAATTTCTGTATTCTCGAGCATCCGCTTTTTGTATTCTTGAACTTTCTCAGGATCTGATGTTTTGACAAGAGGCACAGTATGGAACAACACATCTGTGACCTTTTCTCCACGATTTAAAATCAATGCAATCATCATTATTATACTCGTAATCAAAATAGGATATAGGAGTAATCCTGTGTCAAAACTTTCAATTTGAACACTCTCATTTTTCGCCAAAACAAAAAACAAAAGCACTGTAATCAAACCTCTTGGTGCAATAAACAATTCAGGGAACAAATGCTCTCGGGCAATGATGCGAAGAATAGCGAATCGGACTGCAAATAGAATCCCTACAATGGCGAAGCTATTGATTGCAACTTCAAGATTACCGAGTGAACTCAGTGTAATACTTAAGCCAAAGATGACGAAGAAAAACGTTCGAATTAGGAAAGCCGACTCCAATGTTAAGTTGTGAAAATCGTGAAGTATTGGCTTCACTTTTTCTTTGTCAAAGTACTTTTTTAGGAAGCCTTGAAAGAAGATATCTGTATTGTTGAGAACCAGTCCAAAAGTCAAAATAATAAGGAGCGAAGACAGGTGGAAGTATTTACCGACAGCAAAGAGCAGAAGAAGCACAGCAATGATCAAGAAAAGCTTTACCTGCATCTGAAGCCGTTGGAATAAGAAAACCATTCCATAGGCAACAGCAATCGATAGGACAGCCGTTCCAAGTACATTTAAACCAATTTCTAGTGCAATTGAACCATCACCGGCATGACCGTCAGCTCCAAGCATGAAGTAAAAGACCATAATTCCCAGTATGTCAGAAAAGGTACTTTCGTAGACCATAAATTCCTTTTTTTTCCCTGTTAATCCTCCAACACTCGGAATAATTATTGCACTACTCATAATGCTCAAAGGGATCGAATACACCAATACGGTATACAAGTCTGCACTCGGGAAGATATAACTGAAGAACCCTCCTAGAGCAAACATGGAAGCCCCAATTCCCAGTGAAGCAGTTAAAAATGATTTGAAAATCATCACAGCTTTCTCTTTTTCCAACTTTAAATCCAAAGCGGCTTCTAGTACAATCATTACCAGCCCTACGTTCCCAAGAATTTCTAGGATTGAATCTACACGGAGGTCATGATCAAATATATTGAACCGACTTAATCCCGCTTTGATTCCCATTCCAAGAAGAATTAACATTAAAACAGATGGGATATTTGTTTTTTTAGAGATGATATTGAAAAAAAAGCTGAGAATAATAATTCCAGCGAATGCCATGATGAGTAAATACGTATTCATTTGCGAATTAATTGATGCGACAAAATACTAGTTTTTTTTGTGAATAGTTGTCTACTCGAACTAATAATCGTAATATTGCGATATATAAATCTTAAGATGGGAGTTACAAAAACAGAAAATTATACGGAAGCGCAGGTTGAACTTTCGAAAATGATAAAGGTTTTGGGTCATCCTGCTCGAATTGCAATATTGCAGTCTATAATAAAAGCAAACAGTTGTATATGTGGTGATTTGGCGACAGAAATTGGGTTGGCACAATCTACTATTTCGCAGCATTTGAAAGAATTAAAATCTGTAAGATTGATTCAAGGAACAATTGAAGGAACAAGTATGTGTTATTGTATCAATCAAGAAAATTGGCACAAATTAAAAAACGAACTATTGGTATTATTTAATTCAGCAAACATTGACGAGAGTGCTTGTTGTTAAAACTAGAAGAATGAAAACAGCGGAAGAGATAAAAACTTCAGTTAGAGAAAAGTATTCACAAATTGCGCTTCAAACGAAAGAAGAAAATGCAGGATCATGCTGTGGAATTGACTCCAATTGTGGTGTAGATTATACTATTTTTTCAGAGGATTATACTGAGTTAGAAGGGTATAGTGCGGATGCAGATCTAAGCTTAGGATGTGGTTTACCAACAGAGTTTGCTCAGATAAAATCGGGAGATACTGTTCTTGATTTGGGTTCAGGTGCGGGAAATGACTGCTTTGTTGCTCGTGCTATTGCCGGGGAAACGGGAAAAGTTCTTGGATTGGACTTTACGGAAATGATGATTACGAAGGCAAGAGAGAATGCGGAAAAACTTGGATTCAATAATGTTGAATTTAGACAGGGAGATATTGAAAACATGCCGATTGGGGGCAATACTATTGATGTTGTTGTGAGCAATTGTGTGCTTAATTTGGTGCCCAACAAGAGGAAAGCGTTTCTTGAAACAATGCGTGTGTTAAAACCTGGGGGGCACTTTAGTGTTTCTGATGTTGTTTTAAAAGGGGAATTGCCAGAAGGCTTGAAAAATGATGCAGAAATGTATGCGGGGTGTGTTTCTGGAGCGATTCAACGTAGTGATTACATTAACATTATCAGGGAGACCGGATTTGACGCAATAGCAATTCAAAAAGAGAGACCTGTTATACTCCCAGATGAAATTTTGAAAAACTACCTGTCTGATCAAGAGATTCAGCAATATAAAGGAGGAGAATTTGGTATTTATAGTGTAACGGTTTATGGAAAAAAGCCAAGCAATTGTGCGCCTGGATCAGTGTGCTGCTAAACGGAGTTTATGAGTAAAAATATATTGATACTATGCACTGGGAATAGTTGTAGAAGTCAGATTGCAGATGGTTATTTGAGCGCTTTTTCTCCGATTGGAACAACGGTATATAGCGCTGGTGTTGAGACCCATGGAGTGAATCCATTGGCGATACGGACAATGGCTGAAGATGGGATTGATCTCTCGAGCCATACTTCCAATCATGTCGATGAGTATAGCGGCATTGAATTTGACTATATCATTACTGTTTGTGATCATGCAAAGGAGCGCTGTCCGTATTTTCCATCCAAAGCACTTCGATTTCACAAAAATTTTCCAGATCCAGCTAAAGCAAAAGGTTCAGATGATGAGATTAGCGCCCATTTTTCTGAAGTCCGTGATTTGATTAAACGGTATTGTAAAGAATTTATTTCTGCCTACCTATGAAGCGTTATGTCGCCGAATCAATCGCTACGTTTTTTCTTATTTTCTGTGGAACAGGAGCAATGGTTATTAACACAGAAACTGGAGTTATTACCCATACTGGAGTATCTGCGGCATGGGGTTTGATTGTGATGATCATGATATTTACTTTTGGTAGAATTTCAGGCGCACACATGAATCCGGCTGTGACTGTCTCTCTTGCATTGGTTAAATTGCATCCAAATAGGGAAATTGTTCCATATCTATTTGCTCAATTAATTGGAGCATTTGCTGCAAGTTTGTCATTGCAGCAACTGTTCCCTGATAATGAGTTATTGGGAGCGTCATTACCTCAAGGATCTGAAATGCAGTCTTTCATTTTGGAGTTCATTCTTACATTCATGTTAATGATTGTAATATTGATGACCTCACAAGGCAGAAAATTTGAACAGTATTTTGCTCCTGTCGCTATTGGAGCAACAATAGGCTTAGAGGCCTTGTATGCTGGCCCAATTTCGAATGCTAGTATGAATCCATTTCGGAGTTTAGCTCCTGCGGTAGTATCTGGGCATATAGAACATTTGTGGCTTTACCTTATCTCTACAACACTTGGTGCTTTAGCCGCTGGATTTTATTGGTTGTGGCAACGAGAGGAATGAAATAATTAACGTAATATTGCATTACAAAGACATTATTTAACAATAAACATATGGCTGAGACACGCACAGATTTAGGGATTGAGGCAATTTTGTCTCAATTGGGAATTGAAAAAAACAACAATGGTGCTTCTACAGGTGGACATTGGTTTAACACAAGAGGAGAAGTAATTGAATCGATATCTCCAGTTGACGGGAGTATTATCGCAACAGTAAATGCTGCAACTGAGGCAGATTATGAGGCCGTTATCTTAAAGGCCCAAGAAGGGTTTAAAGAGTGGCGAAAATGGACGGCTCCATCAAGAGGTGAGGTTGTGCGTCAATTGGCAACAAAGTTACGTGAATATAAAGCACCTTTAGGAAAGCTTGTTTCTTATGAAATGGGGAAGTCATACCAAGAAGGGTTGAGAGAAGTTCAAGAGATGATTGATATCTGTGATTTTGCAGTAGGTCTTTCACGTCAACTTCACGGATTAACGATGCATTCTGAACGTCCAGGTCATAGGATGTATGAGCAATATCATCCACTAGGAATCGTTGGAATTATCTCAGCATTTAATTTCCCTGTGGCTGTTTGGAATTGGAATACTGCACTTGCATGGGTTTGTGGTGATGTTTGTGTTTGGAAACCCTCTGAAAAAGCACCGATTACAGCAATCGCTTGTCAAGAGATTACAAAGGAAGTTTTTGATGCCAATGGAGTTCCCGAGGGAGTCTCTGGTTTGGTAATTGGTGGAGCTGATTTGGGCGTTTTAATGTCGAATGACAAAAGAGTACCTTTGGTTTCTGCAACAGGTTCAACGCGCATGGGTAAAGCTGTAGGTGCAGCTGTAGGCGCGCGACTCGGGAAGTCATTATTGGAACTTGGGGGAAACAACGCAATTATTATTACACCAACTGCTGATTTAAAAATTGTATTGCCAGGAGCTGTTTTTGGTGCTGTTGGAACAGGTGGGCAACGTTGTACATCAACGAGAAGATTAATAATCCATGAAGATGTATACGACACATTTGTTAATGCCATCGTGAATGCATATGGGCAATTGAAAGTTGGGAATCCATTGGATGAAAGCAATCATGTTGGCCCATTAATCGACCATGATGCTGTTAATGCTTATCTGAAAGCACTTGAAGATGCGAAAGCTGAAGGAGGAACTATTTTAGTTGAAGGAGGTGTCTATGAGGGCAAAGGATACGAGTCTGGATGCTACGTGAAACCGGCAATTGTAGAAGCTAAGAATTCATTTAAGATTGTACAGCACGAAACATTTGCTCCAATCCTATACATCATGAAGTATTCAGGAGATGTATCGAATGCAATTGCAATTCAAAACGATGTGCCTCAAGGACTTTCCTCTGCAATTATGACCAACAGCATTAAAGAATCTGAAGCATTTTTATCTGCCCAAGGATCTGATTGTGGAATTGCTAATGTAAATATTGGAACATCTGGTGCTGAAATTGGTGGAGCGTTTGGTGGTGAAAAAGAAACTGGTGGAGGTCGTGAGTCTGGCTCTGATGCTTGGAAAGTATATATGAGAAGACAAACAAATACAATCAACTATACAGATGATTTGCCTTTAGCGCAAGGAATTAAATTTGAATTGTAACCACTTGTGTTTTTAAAAACGCGTCCAACTGAGTAAGAATACAAAATCCGCTTTGTTTACCGAAGCGGATTTTTTGATTTAAAAAGGGCGTTTTGATATCGTGTTCAATTCAGGAAGGTTTCAACCCATCTTTAATGTACCTTTGTCGCAAACATAATTTAATCATTTTGGGAAACTTTGCAGATTTAGGAATTCGGCATGGGTTCGAAAAGAGCCTTTTAGAAATGAATATCATCGAACCCACAGATATTCAAAAAAAAGTGATTCCTGCACTTATTGAGAAACCAAACGACATTGTTGCTCAAGCCCAAACAGGAACAGGTAAAACTGCGGCTTACGGATTGCCTTTGCTGGAAATGATGAATTCTGGAAATCCAAAAGTCCAAGGATTAGTTCTCTGTCCGACACGTGAACTGGGTCAGCAGGTCGCAAAGCAACTTTTCAAATTCACGAAGTATGGAGATAAAATTTTTACTGAGGCTGTATATGGAGGTGAGAAAATTGACCGTCAGATTGCATCCTTGAAACGCCCGACGCAAATTATTGTTGCTACTCCTGGACGTTTAATTGATCTTGTTCAACGAGGTGCTGTGGATTTATCAGAGGTAAACACTGTGGTATTGGATGAGGCGGATGAAATGTTGAGTATGGGATTTAAAAGTCAATTGGATCAAATTCTTATAGGATTGAGTTCCGTCAAATACAAATGGCTTTTTTCCGCGACGATGCCCGCAGGTGTTAAGGACATCGTTAATGTGCACATGTCGAAACATGCCCATCGCATGGAGGTGAGTCGTGATAATGTGGTCAATAAGAAAATTAGACACGAATATCTTGTATGCGAAGAGGGAGACAAACTTTGGGTGCTTTCGCAGTTTTTAAAGTCAGCACAAAAGAAAAGAGGAGTTATTTTTTGTAGAACAAAGTCAGCAACTCAGAAATTAGCAAAACAACTCATTGCTAAAAATATTACAACGGATGCAATACATGGCGATCTTCTACAAAAAGAACGGGAAAAAGTAATGCGCGCATTCAAAAATGAATCACTTCAAGTGCTGGTGGCTACTGATGTTGCGGCACGTGGAATTGATATCGCAGGGTTGTCGTTTGTTGTTCATTATCAATTGCCCGAGAGTGACGAATATTATACCCACCGTAGTGGACGGACTGCTCGTGCAGGAAAAGATGGAGTTTCATTGGTGATTGCGACGACGGCAGATGTGAAGACGATCAGAAATTACGAACGGACGCTTGGAATAAAGTTTGTTCAATTGCGAGAGAAGAAATAATCTTATTGTTTTAGTTTTCGAGTTATGAAGTTTGGGGTTTCTTTCATTGTACTTACTCTTATTACATTAAGCAACTGCAAAGAAGATGTTTCTAAAGACACGCACTCCACTTTACAGGGGAGTTCCGAAGAAACCGAGAAAAGCTGTTGTATTACATCGATGACTTTTCAGATGGGTGGCAACATCCGTACTTTAGAATTCTATTACGACAACAAAGAGTTGAAGAGGGTTGAGACTTTTGAAAATGGGAAGAATCAAAACTCAACTATGGTTTTTCGACACAATCAGCAAGGTTTATTGCAGTCCTTTTTCTCAGGCAGCAGTATTGTAAAGTATGTATACGATGACCATGACAGGGTCGTTCTTATCAATGGAGAGCGCCGATTAAATACAACTGCGTGTTTTTATGATTCTTTGGGGAGAATGAACAAACAGGTAACTTCAGTTGGTGGAGATCCTGTTTCCACCCGCATGTATTTCTATGATCCAAAAGGGCAACCAAACAAGGTGTATTCATATAATCAATTTGGAGTATTGACAACGATATATGAGTTGTCTTATGATGATAAAATCAATCCGTTAAGGAATAAAGGAGTCTTTCTAAATAATATGGAGATGATGTTTGGTTATCCAGTTGGTAATCAATACCACAATGTTGTTGCATTTCGAAAAATAGAAAAAAAGGAATCTGGCGACGTTGTAGAAAAAAACACGTTGTTGTATGCATACAATGATGAAGGCTACCCCGTTCGTATTCTTCGAATGCGAAATGGGAAACCAACCGAGATGCACTTGTCCTATCTTTGCAATTAGGATAGATTAGCTTCTAATTGATCAAAAATTGTGAACTCCCTTAGGGGGAACGAAGCACCTACATTTCACGTTAGCTTTTGGAACGAATAATCGAAACAAAGTGCGTATTTTTGCACTATGGCTGGTGTTTATGTTCATATTCCATTTTGCAAACAAAAGTGTACATACTGTGATTTTCACTTCAGCACCTCTTTTGAGAATTACCGCCAAAAAATGATTGATGCTATGGTCTCTGAAATTGAGTCTCAAGTTGATTATTTGGTGGGCAAAGAGGTGAATACAATTTATTTTGGGGGAGGAACACCTAGTCTTTTGACGCGCATTGAGCTGTATCGAATTATGGATAGCATTAGTAAAAACTTTACGATTCCTCATGATGCAGAAATTAGCTTAGAAGCAAATCCAGACGATATTGATGCACAAACGTTGGAGGATTGGAAATCCGTAGGAGTAAATCGACTGAGTGTAGGCCTGCAATCCTTTAAGCAAGAAGATTTGGATTGGATGAATCGGGCGCATTCAAGAGATGAGGCGCTTGTCTGCATTGATCTCATTCAAAGTGCTGGAATTGAAAACATCACTGTTGATTTAATGTATGGTCTGCCCAATTTATCAATAGATGAATGGAAATCCCATGTGCAAACAGTGATTGGATTTAACATTCCTCATATCTCGGCTTATTGCTTGACAATTGAAGATAAAACGGCCCTGGAAACCATGGTTCGGAGGGGTAAGGTTGTGCCTGCGAACGAAGATCAGCAATCGGAGCAGTTTGAACTTCTCGTTGAGTTGCTGCTTGAGAATGGTTTCGAGCATTATGAAATCTCTAATTTTGGAAAAAAAGGATTTGAATCAAAACACAATTCCAATTATTGGAAAGGAGAATGGTATCTTGGAATTGGTCCATCCGCCCATTCCTTTAACGGTATTTCGCGTTCTTGGAATATCGCGAACAATAAGCAGTACATTAAGGCAATTGAAAAAGGGCAAGAGTTCAGCGAATTGGAAGTGCTTACTAAAGAGGATCGATTCAATGAATGTGTGTTGACGGGGCTTCGCACTTCTTCAGGTCTATCCTTAGAAAGACTGCAATCAATTACAGATGTTCCCAGCGAATTTCATACAAATTGCGAAGACTTTATGGCAAAAAAATGGATGCAATCAAGGGAGGGAGTTCTGACCCTTACCAGAGAAGGCAGACTTCGGGCAGACTATATTGCATCAGCATTGTTTGTTCTGAAGTAAATTCAATCTTTATCTTATTTTTGTTCACATCAAATCGCTCAGATGAACAAAATTATTTCACTTTTATTGATACTCTGCTCATTTTCTTCAATCGCGCAAGATTCAATAAATTCCCCAAAAAAGGCAATCGACCATACGGACTTCAACCTCTGGAAGACAATAGATAACGTTCAAATATCCAATGATGGCTCGTACATTGCTTATGATGTTCACCCAAAAAAAGGAGACAGCTATCTTTTTATTTACAATACAGCAACGCAGCAATTGGACTCAATTGAACGTGGATCCGACCCTGTTTTTTCAGGAGGGAGCGGTTACTTGGCATTTACCATACAGCCAGGCTACGATACACTTCGTACCTGCGAGTTGAAAAAAATCAACAAATCAAAATGGCCAAAAGATTCGTTAGGGATTTACCTTTTTGCAGCAGACTCACTAATTAAGTATCCAAAATCGTTGTCTTTTCAATTGAGCGAAGAAAACGATTGGGGTGCATTTATGTTCCGTCATAACAAGATCTATACCCCAAAAAAAAGAAGGCCACTGCTGAAAAAAAATCGGGAGAAAGTGTACCCTTCAAAGGGGCATGCACTCTTCATTTACAACCCGGTAACAGGGGTGAAATCAGAACATAAAAATATCAAAAATTACAAGTTGTCTGAGTCTGGCAAACAAGTGGCCATGACCGTACATCGCAAATACAAACTTGACTCCATTCAGCTGCACGTTTTTAATACGACATCTCAGCAATTGTGGACTGCAGATCAGCAATATACAAGTGTCGATAAATTTGCGTGGCAAAAAGATGATGCTTTGGCTTATTTGAGATCTTCTGATACGAGTAAAATAAAAGGCTATGATCTGGTTGTTTTTAAGCCAATCAGTCAGATTGAGGAAGTTATTGTTGATAGCAATGAAGCATTTATTTCATCAGGTCATACTGTTTCTATTGATTACACTCCAAGGTTTACTGAAGATGGCTCCATTCTTTACTTTGGTGTCTCTGAACTCAAGCAACAGGACCCGCGTGATACGCTGTTGGAATCTGAGAAAGTAAAAGTGGATGTTTGGCACCACAAAGATAAAAGGTTACAGCCTCAGCAGATAAAAGAGTTGAGACGTGATGAGAAGCGTTCATCTTTGTATGTATACCATATGAGTCAGGGCAGAAGCGTTCAAATATCTAATGATACTATTCGTGCCCGAGCCAATGTGCAACTCAAAGGGAAGTACATTGAAGGGTACTGCAATGAGTCGTATGTCCACACCTACAATTGGGTTGCCCCAAGACCCGCAGATTACTATCGAATTAATGTGGAGACCGGCAAATCGAATTTACTTGCCGAGGCCATACCATTTGGACTTGATCTTGCTCCATCTGGAAAGACATTTGTATATTTTAACAAGGAGGATCAAGCATATTACATTAAGGATATCGAATTGGGGAAGAGCACATGTTTGACATGCGACGCAAGTGATGCAATTTGGACACGCGATATGAATGGACAGCCTATGGATGCCTATCCAATGGGGGTTCAAGGCTGGAATAGAGATGAGTCAAAAGTATACCTTCAGTCGCGATATGATCTTTGGGAATATGATTTCACTACAAACGAAATTTCAAATATTACAAAGGGCAGCACCGATGACAAGATTCGTATTCGCCCAATTTATTGGTCGTATGACAGTGTATATTTTGAGCATGAAAATATTTATTTCAGAGGGTTTAATGAAAAAACGAAAGGAACTCACCTTTATGATTGCACAAATGATGGTGGTGAATGGAATATCATGGAGACCGGTTATTTTGATGAGAGCGTGCTTGGGATTGTTCGATCAAAAAACCAAAAACGGCATGTTTTTCGCTCAATGACGTTTCAAAAGTACCCAGACTTGTATACCTATACCGATACAATTCAGAACTTAGAGCAGGTTTCAAATGTGAATCCACATCAAAATGAATACAATTGGGGAACAGTTGAACTTACAAAATGGAAAAGCTATAAAGGGGTAGAATTAGAAGGATTAATTTACAAGCCTGAAAACTTTGATCCGAAGAAGTCATATCCAATGATCTCTTATTTTTACGAATTAAATTCAGACAATTTACACCGTTATTGGGCACCTAAACCAACCCGAGCTGCATTGGTTTATTCAATTGCTGAATATGTTTCTTCGGGTTATATTGTTTTTGTTCCAGACGTTCGCTACGAACCGGGTCACCCTGCAAAGTCTGCATTCGATTGTATTGAGAGTGGAACAGACCATTTATTGCGTTTGTATCCCAATATTGATTCAACAAAAATGGCCCTTCAAGGACAGTCTTGGGGAGGCTATCAAACGGCACAGCTTGTTACAATGACCAAAAGATATGCTGCTGCAATGGCTGGAGCACCTGTAACAAATATGTTTTCTGCATATGGTGGAATTCGATGGGGTAGTGGTTTGAACCGACAGTTTCAGTACGAGAGAACTCAAAGTCGAATTGGGTATACAATTTGGGCTCGTCCAGATTTATATATTGAGAATTCGCCTCAATTCCACTTGCCAAATGTAGAGACACCATTATTAATTATGCACAATGATGGAGATGGGGCTGTTCCTTGGTATCAAGGGATAGAACTTTTTACAGGTCTAAAACGCTTGAATAAAGAAGTATGGATGCTCAATTATAATGATGACGGCCATAACCTAAGGAGGTATGCGAATCAGATTGATTTGAGCATTCGAATGCGTCAATTCTTTGACCATTATTTGATGGACAAAGAAGCACCAAAATGGTTGAAAGAGGGAATTCCAGCAATAAAAAAGGGTAAAGAACTTCGATACTAAACTCATTCACGGGAAAGAAATAAATATATTCGAATTAATACGACGTAAAATATGCGAGAGGAAATACCCAAGACTGGCTGGCAAGGACTGACTAGTCATTGGAAAAATGATATTATTGCAGCTGTTAGTGTGTCACTTGTAGCACTTCCTTTATCACTTGCAATAGCTGTGGCGATAGGAATCCCTCCAATAGCAGGTCTAATTACAGCCTTCGTTGGAGGGGTTGTGACTACGTTTTTCCGTAGCAGCAAATTGGCAATTAATGGTCCAGCTGCTGGATTAATTGGTGTAGTTCTTGCAGCAATTCTTTCTTTTCAAGATGAAAGCACCAGTGCAATTCAAGCGTATCAATATGTATTGGCTGCGATCATTGTTGCCGGAGGACTTCAAGTTTTGATTGGACTTCTCAAATGGGGGAGAATTGCAGATATTTTTCCGACTACTGTGATTCATGGAATTTTAGCATCAATCGGAATTATAATATTTGCGAAGCAGATGCATGTCGCAATGGGCACAACATCTACCGCAGAAAATACAGTTGGGATTTTGAAGGATATTATCTATAAGTTGCCAGAGATCAACCCATATATTGCCATAATTTCAGGGATTGGACTGGTGCTTTTGATCTTCCATGCTAGAATTAGTTACAAAGTCTTTCATTTTATCCCGGCTCCGGTTTGGGTGTTGGCTGTTTCAGTTCCAATAGTGCTTTTATATGGTCATTTGGATTCGGAAGGGACAATGATTTTTGGATCGGCTTTCACGCAGCCAGAGAATTATCTGATTGATGTAGAAAGTAATTGGATGGACAACCTCCCGTTTCCAGATTTTTCAAAAGTACATACGTTTAGCTTCTGGGCTGCTGTTGTTTCAATCAATTTACTTTCGACAGTAATTACTTTGGCAGGAGCAAAAGCGGTAGATGCACTCGATCCATACAAGCGCACAACGAACATGAATCGAGATTTGGTAGGTGTCGGTTTAAGTAGTATGGTTTCTGGAGCACTTGGTGGACTACCAGTAATCACGGTGATTGTCCGAAGCACTGTAAATGTGCACAATAAGGCCAAAACGAAATGGTCCAATTTCTTTCATGGATTGTTTATTGCTCTTTTTGTACTCTTTTTGATTCCAGTGATTCAATTATTCCCAAAAGCGGCATTGGCTGCAGTACTTGTTTTTACGGGAATTAAATTGGCTTCTCCCAGAAAGTTTGTTGAAATCTACAAACAAGGACTTGAACAATTGGTCTTTTTGATTTCAACGGTAGTAATTACTCTCTATAAAGATCCACTTATTGGTTTGCTTGGTGGAATGGCAATAACTTTGGTTGCTCACCTACTTATTTCGCGGGTTTCAATACCTCAATTTATTCAAATGGTTGTAAATTCGGGTACCAGATTGAGAGAGAATCAAGATGGTTCATATACACTTAAAGTAAAAGGAGTGGCGAATTTTTTATCCATGCTCCGTTTAAAAGGTTTGCTTGAAACAGTCCCCGCAGCGACAAACTTACAGGTGGATTTATCAAGAACTCGATTGGTAGACTTGACATTTCAGGAGAAGCTCATTGAATTTAGAAGAGAGCATCGTTTGACAGGAGGGAAGGTGCAAATTGTTGGTTTAACACAGCACGTCGCAGCTTCAAATCACAAATTGGCTTTAAAAAGTTTGATTCTTCCAAATTACCAAAAAGCGTCTCCGCGACAACAACGGATTAAAAAAATTGCAGCAAACAATGGGTGGATGTATACCCAAGAGGAACAGGTGGATTCTATCGAATTGTTGGAGTTTGATTTTTTCCGATCTCGACCAATAGAATACAAAATGAATGTTATTGGTGGCGAATTTGAGGGGTCGAATGTTGATTGGGAGATTAGCGATATTACATTTGATGAAGGCGCAATGCTCTCGAAAGAGGTTTATAAAACAACAGTACAGTTGGTGCACCTCAACAGAGAAATACCAAGTTTTGTATTGGAGCAAGAAGGAATATTTGATAAAATTTTCGACCGTGTATTGTCTATAAACTCGCAAGACATTGACTTCGTCTCCCATCCGATATTCTCCAAGAAATTAAAGTTGACGGGAGAAGATGAGCAGGCGGTTAGAGGTCTTTTTACCTCGGAACTAATTGAGTTTTTAGAGAGTGAGGAAATATATCACATTGAATGTAATGGAAATGCATTGATCATTTTTAAATCTCTAAGAATTTCAAATACTGGAGAAATTAAGAATATGGTCCGCTTTACCAAAGAATTTGTTAATCATTTGGGAGAATGACACTTAAAATTTCTTCACTGTTTATTGCACTTGTGATAGGTTATATGAGCCTAACCCCAACAACTTCTATTTCCATAGGAAACGATAAATTAGGACATTTCTTGGCATATGCTGTTTTGATGACAAATGTGGGATTACTCACATTCAAACGCAACTTACTTTTTCGAGTTGGAATTGGATTTTCTTTGGCGTATGGACTTCTCATGGAACTTGGTCAGTGTTTTGTTCCAGGGCGGACTTTTTCTGTTTATGATTTACTGGCCAATGCAATTGGCGTATTGATCGGTGTGCTTGTGTTGACTTTATTTGGTGATGGGATTCTTAAATTACTGAAGGCAGCCCGTATAATTTAGGTATTTTTATAGTTCAATTTTGACATATGGAAAAACTTCAGAATTTCATTAATGGTAAGTATTGCGATCCGATTGAAGGAAAATATATTGACAATTATGAACCGGCATCTGGGCAAGTATACAGCAGTATACCGGATTCGGGAGCACAAGATGTGACATTAGCTGTTGCTGCTGCTGAGAAGGCATTTCCTATTTGGTCAAAAATGAGTGTTCAGGATCGTAGTGGTGTATTGATTCGGCTCTCTGAAGGAATAGCGGAACGCATGGATGAATTTGTTGCTGCAGAGTCAAAAGACAATGGGAAACCACTTGCACTGGCAGGGCATGTTGATATCCCAAGAGCGGTCTCCAATTTTCATTTCTTTGCAACTGCAATTTTGCATTATGCATCAGAGTCGCACAATATGGAAGGGGTAGGCGTCAATTACACATTGAGAAAACCACTTGGAATTGTAGGTTGTATTTCTCCATGGAATTTGCCTTTGTATTTATTTTCATGGAAGATTGCTCCGGCATTAGCTGCTGGTAATTGTGTTATTGCAAAGCCTTCGGAGGTTACACCTTATACCGCGTATTTATTGGGAAAAGTTGCAAAGGATGCCGGGATGCCTGATGGGGTTTTAAATATTCTTCATGGACAAGGAGGAAATGTTGGAGATGCAATTGTGAAGCACCCCAAGATCAAAGCGATCTCTTTTACGGGAGGAACATCTACGGGCGAATATATTGCAAGAACTGCTGCTCCAATGTTTAAAAAGTTGTCTTTGGAACTTGGCGGTAAAAACCCAAATATTATTTATGCTGATTGCGATTTTAAAGAAATGATGAGTACGACTTTAAGATCATCATTTGCAAACCAAGGTCAAATTTGTTTGTGTGGCTCTCGGATTTTTATTGAACGCTCAATTTATGATACGTTCAAAGAAGAATTTGTAAGGCGAGTAGAAGCAACGGTTGTTGGACATCCGAACAATTCGGAGTCAAAGTTAGGAGCAATCGTTTCGAAACAGCACATGGAAAAAGTACTGTCTTATGTTGAATTGGCAAAGAAAGAGGGAGGAACTGTCCTTACGGGAGGAGAGCGAGCTATTGTTGAAGGATATGAAGAGGGGTATTATATGCGTCCTACAGTGATTGAAGGTTTGCCATTTGATTGCAGAACCAATCAAGAAGAAATTTTTGGACCTGTCGTAACGATAACACCTTTTGATTCAGAGGAGGAGGTTTTGATGATGGCAAATTCGACCCAGTATGGCTTAAGCGCGACACTTTGGACGTCAGATTTGAAGCGGGCTCACCGTATGGCAGATCAATTGCACGCAGGTATTGTTTGGGTCAATGCTTGGTTGGTGCGAGACTTGAGAACTCCTTTTGGAGGTGTAAAAGCATCAGGTGTCGGGCGTGAGGGAGGTTGGGAGGCTTTGCGTTTCTTTACTGAACCCAAAAATGTTTTTATAAAGTATTAATTATTAAAAATAGAGACAAAAAGAGAGGTGAATGAATTCACCTCTCTTTTTATTTTGTATGCGGGGGAAACTACATCCAGGTTACAGCTCCATTTTTTACGTCATACATTGCTCCGACAATTTTCAACTCTCCATTACTTTCATCAATCGCTTTCTTGATAGCAGGGCTTTCATCAAGAATTTTAGCAATGGTTATGTGAACATTTTCATCTGCGACATGCTGAATAAATTCGCCATTTGAGGAAGTATGATCTCCAGGATAATTATTCGCCACAGATTGAGCTGTAGCAGCAAGATTTTCAGAAGCCATTGTGATTAAATTCTGTGCTAAATCTGGTTTCTCTCCTTCAGGTTTATACAAAAAGTCACATGTTCCTTTTACTGCTCCACACTGCGTGTGTCCCAGGACAACGATTAATTTTACGCCCGCATTTAGTACCGCAAACTCCATACTTCCAATAATATCAGTATTTGCGAAGTTTCCTGCAACGCGCGCACTAAATATATCTCCAACGCCTTGATCGAAAAGATATTCAGCAGTTACACGTGAGTCGATACAATTCAAGACAACAGAATGGGGGAATTGTCCCTCAGCTCCTGTGATTGCGACTTGTTGCGTTAAGTCGCGGTGCAAACGTTCATTTTTTATGAATCTTGAATTTCCTTCCTTTAACAACTGCAGCGCTTTGTCAGCAGTCATAGTTGCTTGTGTTTCCTTTGTTTGAGTCATTATTCTATGGTGTTAAGTTGTTCAACATTAATAATAGTCAAGTTAATTCGCTTTTCTGTTACTGTATAATTCTGAAATTCTTTAAGAATTTCAAGTGCATCATGATCGATAAATTTACAATTGGACCCATCGAGTTCTATATTTGATTCTTCTTCAATAGAATCGAGAAGGTCGAAGATGCTTGCTTTGTTTAAAAATGTGAGCTCCTCAGGCAGTTTGATTTTTAAGGACCTGTGGCCTTCCTCCATATGCTCCTCAGCGATGTAGTCGTTTTTATAATTTCTCCTTAAAATAAAGAAGA
Source organism: Crocinitomicaceae bacterium (assembly GCA_029249445.1). Classification (GTDB taxonomy): domain Bacteria; phylum Bacteroidota; class Bacteroidia; order Flavobacteriales_D; family Crocinitomicaceae; genus UBA4466. The sequence goes on from JAQWHI010000009.1 coordinate 64,487, forward strand.
TTGCAAATACAACTCCTATAGCAATACCGGCCAATAAGTTGGTAAGTAAAACACCAACAATTGTTGCAATGAAAGGCAAGAACTGTTCTAGCCCTTGCTTGAAGAGTGTTCTGTACAGTTTGATGTTTGATAATTTATATCCAATCATTAAAAGCACCGCCGCCAAAGAAGCCATTGGTATTTTATTGAGAAGATTTGGTATGAACAGTATTGCAGAGACCAAGAGTATTCCATGCAATATAGCAGACAGTTTTGATTTTGCTCCCGTATTGATGTTGGCAGAACTTCGGACGATTACCTGTGTAATTGGAAGTCCTCCTAGCATCCCTGATACAATATTTCCTGCACCTTGAGCTTTGAGTTCTCTATTTGTTGGAGTATGATGTTTCTCCGGATCCAACTTATCAGTTGCCTCAACACTCAGAAGTGTTTCTAAACTGCCAACGATTGCTATGGTTATAGCGATAGCGTATACATTCCAGTTTTTTAATGCGCCGAAATCTGGTGTGGTAAGGTAGTGGGTAAAATCTTCAAAAGAAGCAATCACGGGCAATTGAACGAGTTGCTTGTCTTTAATGACCCATTCACCGCCTATACCGATAAAGTATTCGTTCAATAAAATTCCGATTACCACAACAAAAAGGGCTCCCGGAAGGATTTTGAACAGTCCAAACTTTTTCATGAATTTTTGCTCAAAGAGAATCAAAATCAACAGTGAAATCACACTGATTGTTAATGCCGCTGGATGAATACTCTCCAACATATATCCGAGATCAGAGAATGTATTGTGTCCGTTCATTTGGTTGAGAGCTTCATCTCCCATAAAATCTTCATCGTAACCGAAGAAGTGCGGAATCTCTTTTAGGATAAGTGTTAGACCAATTGCGGCGAGCATTCCTTTAATCACGGAAGAGGGGAAGTATTTACTGAGCACACCGGCTTTGAGAAAACCAGCAATTACTTGAATCACTCCTGCTAAAACGACGGCAGTTAAAAATGCTTCAAAACTACCGAGAGTTAAAATGGCAGCTGTAACGATTGTAATTAATCCAGCTGCTGGACCTGAGACTCCCAAGCGTGAGCCACTTAGGGATCCAACGACAATACCTCCGACAATTCCTGCAATCAATCCAGAGAAGATGTTGGGCATACCATCAATGCCCTGAACGTTTGTTGAGGCAAGTCCGATTCCCAAACACAAAGGGAGTGCTACGAGAAATACAACTAAACTTGCCGGGAGGTCTTGCCTCCAATGTTTAAAAAAAGATTTCATAATTATAATTAAAAATGCTGTCGTGAATTGACAGACTTAAAAACAAATGAGTATCCATTTGGACACTCCGAATATTTGATTTAAGAGCGTCTCCGCGGCGGAGGCGTTAGGACTTCAGGTTGAATGCTCTGAAAGATTCTATTTTTGAAATAATAATTTCGGAGGGGGTTTTTGCCTGCAAAAAGCTCATTTTTATCAAAATGATGGTCGGAGAAGTCACAATTGTGCTGTGTTTTTTTTACATCATCTTCTTCCTCTTCTTCATTCATCGATTCTAACAATTCGTATAGTGTCTCATCTTCATCAAAAGTAATGACAGTAGATGATAGAATTGGAATGACCAACACTACGACTAGAAAAATAGTTTTTGTCAATTTCATGAATTAAAATCGGAGTTAAAAGTATTAAAAAACTGGCAATGCACGGAAGAATTTTATATTATTTAACGATTTCAACACAGACAAATTAATAGTTGTATTTACGGCCTATTTGAATAAGAACCGAACGTTTATTGTAGCAGAATACGCTCAGTTTTTATGATTTCATTGGTTTCTACAGAAACTAAATATACTCCTGACTCTTGCATACCGAGGTCAATTTCTGATTGATGGTGCAGCGCTTCTTGGCGCAAAACAATTCTACCAGACAGATCGCGAACGACAGCTGTGAATTGATCAATACCTTGTGATTCTAAATTTATCTTGAATATTCCATTGGTTGGGTTTGGAACCAATGAAAAATTTAGGTCTTGCACGGATGCAGACAACCCGAGGTTTGCATCGAACCATCGAATAATAACTTCTGCAAAATACACATCGTCAAGATCTAGTATTTCAAGATGATCAGTATTCTCTGGAATGTTCGCCAATTCAATTTGTTGGACAAATTGACGTTCGTATACAGCATCATCACCAACGATGCTCGTACATCCTGTTGAGATTGGAGCATCGGATTCAAATCCGGACATGTCAAATGAAATAAATGTAGTACTTGTGTTCGAGACATTCGCAATTTCAAGATTTTGAATGTCCTTCCAAAGGTTGTATTCCGCTTCCGGGTCGTTTTCGAAAACCCAACAGTTTGTGAATTCATTGGCATCGGAATCATTTGTCCATATATTAATTACTGGATCTTGAGGTGCCTGAGAGCACAGTGTTACGATTCCGCCGTCACAGTCATCTGCTTTTGCTTTCAATTTTGTAACCGTAACGGTATATGAAATTTGTGCGAATAATGTAGAAGGGACAAATCCCAATAGTACTAGTAGTTTTTTCATTTCTCAATCATTTAAGCAGATCACTCAAATTTAAGTATATCTAAATAACTCACAACCCATTTATAAAAATTCACCTAAATCGTTTCCCGTAGTTTAAACAAAATCACTTGCAAATACTTGAAAAAGTCATTTTTGAAAGAGGGACTCGTTTCCGTATATTCGATTAAGTTTCGAAGATCAAAATAAAAATGTTTAACAAAAAGTTGTAAAAGTTAAACAAAATATATACTATTGTTTAATGATTGATCAAAAAGGTTAAACAAAACTATACAATCAACTAATTAATTATCAAATATGAAAACGGCTGTAATTCGGAAAGCACATTTTAATGCGGCACATCGCCTTCACAATGATGACTGGTCCGCTGAAAAAAACAAAGATGTCTTTGGAAAGTGTAACAATCCAAACTACCACGGCCACAATTATGACCTGGAGGTTAAAGTTGTGGGTGAGGTTAATCCGGACACAGGATATGTTATGGACATGAAGATTTTGAAACAATTCATCAAAAGTGAAGTGACTGAAATATACGATCACAAAAATTTAAATCTAGATGTACCTGACTTTAAAACAACCATTCCAACAGCAGAAAATATAGCCCGTGCAATTTACGAAAGGCTGAGAGTACATATTACAGCTCCCCTTGAATTAAAAATTAAATTATATGAAACATCGCGAAATTTTGTTGAATACCCAGCTTAACGGCAAGAATGGAACCAATGGAAAAAATGGGATCAATGTAGATCGAGCATTTCATGATGCCATTGGTGAGCAACATGCATTTACCTCAATTGAAACACCAATGCGGGAGGATGCGTTTCTTATTACCAAAGAAGAAAAAAAACAAATTATTGCAGATTCGTTCGAGAGAATTATGCACACACTTGGCCTCGATATGGAAGATGACTCGTTGCGTGGTACACCATACCGTGTTGCAAAAATGTATGTTGACGAAATTTTCTCAGGCTTGGATACCGCGAATAAGCCTCAAATAGCACTCTTTGAAAATAAGTATGCGTACAAAGAGATGTTGGTTGAGAAAAATATTACTTTTTTCTCCAACTGTGAGCATCATTTTGTTCCTATAATAGGGAAGGCACATTTGGGGTACATTTCTAATGGTAAGGTCATCGGTCTTTCCAAACTCAACCGCATCGTCCAGTATTTTGCAAAACGCCCACAGGTTCAAGAGCGTCTAACGGAACAAATTGCGAGCGAGTTACAAGATATTCTGGGCACTAAGGATGTTGCTATAATTATAGACGCAGAGCATTTGTGTGTTTCTTCTAGAGGTGTACAAGATGTCAATTCATCTACTGTAACGTCATTCTTTGGAGGGCAATTTAATGATGCAGACAAGCGCAAGGAATTTCTTGAATACATAAAATTGTGATTTCTACGAAGTGTTAAAAATAAAACACGTCATTATGGTAAAATTTAAGGTTATTGATCGCGTGGATAGATTGATGTCGGAGTATGTAGAGATTATAGAATCTGCATACCAACTTCACACGGAAAACCGAGAAGAAGCAATGCAAAAGTTAAAAGAAACAGCAAAGCTTGAACGTCAAATTGAAGAATTGAAGCAGGCCAGACTAAATTAGTATCTCTTTTTCATTCGTTGACGGGTGTCCTGCGAATTTCAAAGTCAATGTGCGCCTTCTCACAGGCACGAGACGCGCACTCAGCGTATGTTTTTATGTTTTTGTCTGCCACGGTATCGCCCACATAAAATAGTATCTTTTCAATCTTTTTTTCTTTGATTTGCTTTGCAACAAAACTACTATGAGTTTCTATTTCTTTAGGCATTAACAAATGATTGTAGTCGGGAATTGTCTGATCTGGCCCAATCAATCCATATTTCCCCGAAAAAATCATGAATTTAGAGTGTTCTGATTTTGCCTTTTCTGCCACAGAATTTATTCTTTTACTAATGTATCTCTCTATCGCTCGAATTGGGCTTTTAGCAGGATTCTTTCGCGCTGAGCAATAAGTGCAGAAAACGGTCAGTGGCATAGTACAGCTTTTTTTGTTAGGCTCGTTCTCCCGTTTTCGATAGTGAAAAAATAATGCCCATCAGCCATTTCGTTGAGATCAATTGAGCTGAAGTTTTTTTCAATAGCAGCGGTGTGAAGAATTCTCCCCGAATTGTCGCGAACAATAAGTTCACATTTTTCACTTTGAGCAGAATTCATTGCAATGTATATCGTCCCCGAGCTTGGGTTGGGATAAATGTCAAAATTGAGTAATGCAATTGATTCAATGCCTGCATCCTCAGCTACGCAGAAATTATTTATTTCAGAGTTTCCAAAATTCACATTTTGAAGGTTGTCTAAGACAAATCCGGTTTGAGTTGTAATGGTGTAGTTTCCATCTGTAGCGCATGAAATCTGGGAGGAACCTTCCATGCCATCTCCCCAATCGTCATAGATTATGAAATCGTAACAACCAACGGCCAAACATAGTTTTTTTTCAATAATTGTAATATTTCCAAAACTTCCCGGATTGCTTGATGATGCGGTTTGATTTCCACCAGGCGGAACCAAAGGATTTCCTCCTGAGCCAATGAGTGTTGTGGAACTGTCGTACAATTCCCATGCTGTTTCGTGTCCGAAACAGTCCGTTTCGATTGTAATATAGGTTTCAATCGTAGCATTGTAAACTGTAAATGAAGACGTGATTGAGTCATTACTCGGATTGCTATCATTTGTTCCATTTGGAGTGGAAGTAAATGCGCTAAAGACATGTTGTCCGTTGGTTGTATTTATTGCGGGAAGTAGGATTGACTCTGAACCATTTGGAGGCAGTATGCCTGACCAATTGTAAATCATATTACTTCCATTGTCGATAGTATATGTCACTGTGCATGACGTTAAATCATTGTCTCCCGCATTCCGAATAGATAGTTCTGGAGTAAATGTTGACATACATACATCGCCACTAGGGCTGCTTACATATTCGAGGCTAGCATCATCAAATTGATCTTGTTCATTTGGACCCCACCCATCAAGGACAAGTGCTTGCCCGCATGAATTAGGTGCCAAATAGTCGCTAAGTCCATAGCCCCATGAAACACCAAGTCGTCCAAAATAATCATACAATCCATTTTCTGTTGTTCCAGAGCAATTGGATTGTCCGCCGTATAGTTGTCCAATAATTCTTTTGTTCTGATCAAACAATGGAGCTCCCGATGAACCTCCTTGCGTTGAGCCAAATTCGTATGCGTCGACCCACCAAACTTCAGCTGCTGCAATTGCGCTGTGGTAGATGGTGTCTTGTTCTTGTGAAATTTTCATCAAATCTCCTTGAGGGTGATGGAGGATTGTTGATTGAGGGACAATTGCATTGTCGTTGTGATTCCATCCTGAAAAATAGAGGTTCCAAGCAGCAACATCATTATTAGTTAAATTATCGACCTCCATCAGTAAAAAATCACCTGCTGCACCATTGGTTAAGATTGTAGCACCATTCATCGTTTGATCGTATGGTGGACCTGGATCAATCCCTGTAATTGTATCTGCGCAGACTTCCGTTCCGGGGTTTGCCTTCCAGTTGAAACGGAATGCCCAAGATGAAACACCTCCTGACAAACAATGATTTGCAGAAAGCATTAATGGACGACCGTCCTCGCAGCTGTTGTTAATGAGTGCCCCAGTGCATATTCCATTACCGTTTACAACAATCATCGCGATGGAACGAATTTGATCTTCCCATCCGTTTCCGAGAGGGCATTCAACATCGTAATGACAATCTCCGGCTGAGTTGAGTGATTTTTCAAGATCGTCTTGAATTTTTTGAATACTTCGGTATCCATGGATGACATTAGTAATCGTGAAATCGCCCTTGTTTATTGCTTCAACGGGTTCGTAATATTCGACCACAATATGATTTCCCAGTACCAATTCTGTGCCCAGGATTCCATCTTTACGATTGTTTCTTTCCGTGTAGGCACCTACGCAGTTTGTTTTGTTCTTATCGTATAAATAGAGCGAGGCTCCACTGGGTAGAAATAAATTTTCAAAGATTAAATTTACTGAGAGGGCTTCTGGGCAAACAATCTCAGTTGTCCAAATCCGACTGCCATTTTCTAATGTGGTCCAATCTCCTGTTATTGAGTCTAATTTCATAGCCGTTTTGTAGGAATAACCGAACCGCCATGGGGCTTCCTTCCGCTCATCGTTTATAGCATCTTCTGCTTGTATTAGGTCGAGTGAGAAACCGGGCATAATGTGTTGTTTTGGGTCGGGATTCATTATGGCACTATTCGACCATGATATGGGCCCGCCAGTGTCGGCAGTCTGTCCAAGCGAAATTAATCCAAAGAGAAGACAAAAGAGGAATTGGAGCATGATGTTTTTCATTTCTTTATCGTCTATTTATTTTGGGTGGCTATTTTAGTGAATAGTCCTTCATGAAGGCCATTTACAAGATAAAACGAAGGGATAAAGGACAGGGTTGGCATGATAAAAGTAAGCTGTAAAATTGCTTTCTTGAAATTCCTTTTTGAAAATGCATTCATAACCTATATTTTAGCACGAAGTTTGCTTGTTCGATTGTGCGCAAAATACAAAAACATGACCAAAAAGAGCGTGTTTTCAGATGATTGAAGTGCACAAATGATTAGTTAGGAGTGAAATTGTAAAATTAGAGTGGTGCAATGATAGTAGGAATATGTGGTGGTAGCGGGTCCGGAAAAACAACCTTATTGAAGCGATTGTTCAATGAATTTGAACACCTAAATCCAAGTGTTTTTACAATGGATAATTATTACAAGCCAATTGATGAGCAAGTGAAAGATCAAAAGGGCACTTATAATTTTGATTTGCCAACAGCGCTTGATGAGGAGCTTTTGGTCAATGATCTTAGAAAATTGGTTGCAGGCCATGCAATTGAAGTTAGAGAATACCATTTCAACGCCCCGCCAGATAAAAATGTGTGGATTACTATAAAACCGTCTAAGTTGATTATTGTCGAAGGGTTATTTTTGTTTCACTACGAGCGTGTGCGTGAACTTTTGGACTATACCATTTTTGTAAAGGTAGATCCAGTTGTTCAATTGGACAGAAGACTTTATCGCGATCAAGAAACAAGAGGCTATTCTCGTGAAGCTATTTTGTATCAGTGGGACAATCATGTTGCTCCGTGCTACAAGAATTATTTATTACCTTACGAAGAATGCGCGAACTTTCAGTTTCGAAATGATGTGAATGCAGATTCTGATTTTAGATTGTTGGCTGCTGAGATCTCAAAAGAGATTGATGTTCTTAAGGTATGATCATAAATGGGTTAAAAAAATATTATTTGTTTGTCGCTGCCATTGCAGTATCGGTAACTTTCGCAATCTATTTTTTTCAAGTAACATCAACGGATTACATTTCTTCGGTCGAGAAGTTCAAGGCTAATTTTAATTCGCGTGAGACGCAGTTGGATGATTATCTCGCAATTAAAGCCAATGAAATTGAAGACAATAAAATTCATGATCAATGGACCAGGCCTTCGGACGCATCAAATATCAATATACATGTTTACCGGAATGACTCACTGCTTTTTTGGAATACCAATCAATTGCCAATTATTCGATTTGCCGAAATACATTTTCCGGCGGATGGACTATTAAATCTTCAAAATGGGTGGTATTATTCCAAGACCAAAGTAATTGGAGATTATTTGGTGTGTGCGAGTTTTTTGATTAAGCACGATTATGCCTACGAAAACAAACATCTGAGCAATAATTTTGCTAAAGAACTCAACCTGCCGTTTAAAGCAACGATACTTGAGGACAAGGATCAAGGCTTCGCCATTTATTCCACCAAGAATGAATATATCTGTTCTTTGAAGCCTGATTTACAGCAGGAGGTTGGGCGCAATGAGGGAATTGTTTTGATGGTTTTACTTTTTGTAGCAGTGCTCTTGGGGTTGCTAATTCTTGTCCAAGTTACGCGCTTTTTGCCACAAAAATTTCGGAGTCTCGTTCCTCTTGGTGTGCTCGCACTTCGAATTGCATCAATTCATTTTGAATGGTTTGATTTTATGATCGAAACAGTGGCATTTGATCCTAAATTGTATGCCGTGAATTCGTTGTTCCCGAATTTTTTTGAATACCTATTAAATCTTCTTGTTCTCGTTTATCTTTTGAGTTATCTGGGCAATCAATTGCTGAAATTGAAGCGGAGTGGTGTATCAAAAAGACTTGTATTAATTTTTGCAGTTCTTTCAATTTTACCTTGGGGTGGGTTGATTTATTTGATTGAGGGATTAATTGATGATTCTTCAATTCCAATGGTTATCGATCAGTTGTTTTCGTTGAATGTCTTTTCTGTATTGGCCATGATGAGCTTGGGGATCTTTTTTTATTCGTATTTCCAAACACTCCGTACAATTATTGAGAGTTGTAAATATCAAGGTATATTGGGTTCGCATTTGGCAGTACTTTTCTTTGCCGTTAGTTGTTTTTATTTGTTTTATGAAACAAGCTTCGGACATCAATCGTTGGCTGCAGGGATATTCCCGTTTTTTTTCTACGGCAGCGGCATCTATGTAATTTATCGAATAAAAGGGATCTATCGTATCGGAACAGGAGTCTCTCTTTTGTTTGGTTTTTCTCTTGTTTTGTCATTGACCATTGGTGAGTTTGGTCGGAGAAAAGAGAGAAGAGACATGGAGCTTTACGCGAAACAGCTCGCAACAGAAAAAAACATTGAAACCGAGAAAGAATATTCGAAAATCTCAACGAAGCTTATTGAGGATAAATTTTTAAAGCGATTTATTGCAGCTCCGAGTTTTAAGGCGCTTTCTGATTTTCAGGAAAACCTAGAACGACGATTTTTCAATGGTTTTTGGGAGCAGTATGAGATGAAATTTGCAATTTTTGACGGTAATAAAAGTCCCATTTTTGATCAAAAAACCAATTTTGCACATGGGTACGATCGGTATCAGGAGATTATCGAGCGATCGGGTGTTGTTTCAACCATTAATTCGAGTATATACTATATCGACGATTACCGCGAGCAATATAGTTATGTGATCCGTCAAGAATTACAAGGTGCGGATCCAAGTAAAGCCTATTTGTTTTGTACACTCAAATCAAAAAAGATACCAGAAGAGATTGGGTTCCCGCGACTGTTAATTTCAGGAAAAGCAAATGTATTCGAATCTCTTGAAACCTATTCCATTGCAAAGTACCATAACAACGATTTGGTTACAAAATACGGGGCATTTAATTATCCCTCCTACTTTCTGAAAATGGAGGCTTCTGGTAATAGCAATTCGTTTAATCATGGGGATTTTAGTCACTATGCAGTAAGTAAGTCATCAGGAGATAAGATTGTGATTTCAAGAAAGGATCCTAATTTCTTGGATTACATTACTTCATTTTCTTATTTGTTTAGTTTCTATGGTTTGTTGTTATTGCCTTTGTTGTTTCGAATGGGCTCTTCAGGGTCTTCTCGTAGAACACTCAATTTGGCAATGAAGATTCAAATTGTTCTTATATCTCTCGTTTTCATATCACTTTTGGCTTTTGGATGGGGCAGTGGTATTTTCGTAAGCAACCAATACAACCAATACACCAATGACGTAATTCGCGAGAAGCTTAGTTCTGTAGAAACAGAGGTTCGAGCTAAATTGGGCAATTACGATCAACTGTTTATAGATGTCAATGGTAGCATGGCACAATACTACCTTCAAAAATTTGCTCGGGTATTTTTTACGGATATTAATCTTTACGATGCTAATGGCTACCTGCTTGCCACATCTCGACCGAAAGTATTCAATCAAGGCCTAATCAGTGAGCAAATGAATCCCGAAGCGTTTAAGAACATGAAATATGCGCAAAAAAGTGAGTTCGTTCATCGAGAGAACATCGGTAATTTGGTGTATTCATCTGCATATAAGCCATTCTACAATAACAATGGTAAGAAATTGGCCTTTATTAATTTGCAACATTTCGGTCAGCAAAGTGAATTTGAAAATCAAATTCAGAAGTTTCTCGTAGCCATTGTAAATGTTTTTATTTTGCTTTTAGCGGTTTCTATTATTTTGGCAATTTTTATTTCCAATTGGCTTACAGCTCCGCTAAGAATCTTGCAAGAGAGTTTTTCCTCCGTTCGTTTTGGAATACACAATGAGCCGATACTTTACAACAAGCAGGATGAGATTGGTGCATTGGTAAAAGACTATAACTCAAAATTAGAAGAGTTGGAATTTACCGCACAGCAATTGGCGCGAAGTGAGAGGGAATCTGCTTGGCGAGAAATGGCTAAGCAGGTCGCACACGAGATTAAAAATCCATTAACTCCTATGAAGCTGAGCGTTCAGCAATTACTTCGGACATACAATCCGAAAGACACTAAAATGGAAGAGAAGTTTCAGCGGGTTGCGGCTTCAATCATTGAGCAGATTGAGGCGCTGACGAACATTGCGAATGAATTCTCTTCTTTTGCAAAAATGCCCGTTCCAATGGAATCGAGAATTGAATTAACTGCGCTTATTAAAAGTGTAGTGGAAGTATTCTCGCTTGAAGGACATTCTGACATTGAGCTTTTTTGTGATGAGAAAATTTTCATTAATGCGGATAAAGATCAGATGATTCGCGTATTCAATAATTTGATTAAAAATGCAACACAAGCGATACCTCAACATCAAGAGGGGCAGATATCAATACAAATCCAGCGGATAGAAAATAAAGTTAAAATTGCAGTTTCAGACAATGGTATTGGAATTGAAAAATCAAAGTGGAACAAGTTATTTGTGCCGTATTTTACGACGAAAAGTACCGGAACTGGTCTGGGTCTGGCTATGGTTAAGCAAATACTTGAGAGTCATCAAGGAGTCATTGATTTTGAAACACATCCTGGAGAGGGAACAACTTTTTATGTTGAATTGCCTCTTGCAGATACGTGAAATAAAAAACCCTCCACAACAGCAGAGGGTCTTAATTAAGCTAATGTACATTCAGGTAATTAAAAAGTATACCATCAGTAAGAGGTTAATAATTGTGCTGGTGATTCCAGCGGGCAGGATATATTTCATTGGGGCAACGGCAAGCAACAAACTCAGTGTAGTCATTGTCGGAATTACAATCATAATCAAGGAAAGCGTGTTTTTTACACCGCCGAGTCCTACTGCAAGTCCACCTGAACAACCAACGATCAATAGTATGACACAGATTATCCCGTAGCGATTAAATTCTGTATTTTCTGAAAAAATTTGTTCGCTCGAAGCCGATCCACTTAATTGTTCTTCCATAAGCTTTAATTTGAAAATCAAATGTCATACTTGGCAGCGAATTTAAATATGACTTGAATTAAGTTTAAAAATGATTTATATCATATTTTGAAATAGTTTGCTGTTCATTCAGATTCCTTATATTTGATCGATCTAAAATCAATTAATTATGAATATTCGTCTCTCCAAAAAACTAATTGTTAGCACATTACTGTTTGCTCCAATGGTACTTCTCGCGCAAAGCACAAAACACATTGCCCTCGATTCCAAAGAGGTGAGTAAGTCAACAGTTGAAGCGATTGGAAAGCTTCAGATTGCTGCGAAAAATGCAAGCTATTATCAAATGGATGTTGGTTCTTTATTGGAGCAACTGGACGGCATTGCCTACCGTGAATTTACAGGTAATGGATTCACAGCAGTAGTGGATTTGCCCCATCCCGGAGGCTCAATGCACACCTATTTGGCAAAAGGAAACTATACAATGCATCCTGACTTGGCGTCGAAATATGAACAAATTAGATCGTTTGATGCAACTGGTGAGAACGGTGCATTTGTCAAATGGGATATGACACAGCACGGCCTCCATGCAATGATTATGACACCTGGACAGCCCACCATTTTTATTGACCCAGCTATTCAAGGGAATGCTGCTTTTTACATCGTTTATTTTAAAAGTGAGTTTTCAACAACGAAAATGAAGGATTGCCAATTTAATAGTGAATTGGAAGCATTGAAAGAGACGCAAGAACCCGTTTCTCAAGCGCAAACGCCATATGCTTCTTGTGAGCTACGAACCTACCGCCTTGCTGTTGCAGCAACAGGTGAATACACCTCTTTTCATGGAGGATCTGTGGCCGATGCTCAAGCAGCTCAAGTTACAACGATGAATCGTGTGAATGGTGTTTATGAGCGAGATATGGCAATTACAATGACTATTATCGGAAATAACGATCAAATCATTTACACATCTGCAGGTGCAGACCCATACACCAATGGTAACCCAGGAGCAATGATTGGTGAAAATCAGTCCAATGTCAATTCGGTAATCGGGAGTTCAAATTACGATATTGGTCACGTATTCGGAACGAATTCAGGAGGTTTGGCTGGTTTAGGAGTTGTATGTAGTAACGGTAAGGCTCGTGGAGTTACTGGAAGTAGTGCGCCAATAGGAGACCCTTTTGATATTGACTATGTAGCCCATGAAATGGGACATCAATTTGGAGCAAATCACACCTTTAACAATTCATGTGGTGGCAATAGAAATAATGCTACTGCAATGGAACCAGGTAGTGGATCTACAATCATGGCATATGCCGGGATCTGTTCACCAAATGTTCAGAGCAATAGCGACGATCACTTTCATGGAATAAGTCTAGAAGAAATTGGCATAGAAATTTCAAGTGGAGGTCATCAATGCGAGCAAATTACATCTTTAGCGAATGTTGCTCCAATTATAACTTCGACCAATGGAAATATTGCGGTCCCGGGAGGAACACCTTTTGCACTAACAGCAGTTGTTGACGATCCAGATGGTGACCCAATAACTTACAATTGGGAACAAATGGACAATGATATAAGCCCACAGCCTCCAATTTCCTCATCGAATGATGGACCTAATTTTAGAAGTTGGGAGTCGAATTCTGATCCAACACGTTATTTCCCAAAGCTACAATTCGTAGCCAATAATGGTCCATTTACGTGGGAACGTCTGTCAGATGTTTCACGGACAATGAACTTTAGAGTATCGGTTCGTGACAATTCTCCGGGCCCAGGAAGTTGTAGTAGTTACGAAGATGTTTCAGTTTCAGTGGATGGAAATTCGGGCCCATTCGTGGTTTTGTATCCTTCTGATTTGGGAATCGTATGGGTCGGAGGTTCAAATAAGATCATTACTTGGGATGTTGCCAATACTGCCAACGCTCCGGTTAATTGCAGCACAGTGGATATATTTCTGTCTACAGACAACGGTTTGTCATATACGACGACTTTAGCAACGGGTGTTCCAAATGATGGATCTGAGTTGGTTGTAGTGCCGAATGTTTCTGAAATGGCATGCAGAGTTATGGTGATGAGTTCGAACGGTACTTTCTTTGATGTTTCTGATAAGCGATTCGAAATTCAAATGAGTTTTGCAGGGATTGATGAGGCGTCGATTAATTCTTCGGTTAGTATCTATCCAAATCCAGTAAGTAAAATGCTGAATGTTGCATGGGACGAGAATATTGAATTGATTGAATTGACGGATTCTAGAGGGCGCTTATTGAAGCGATTCTCTGTCAATGAATTGAATGAATTACAGATTAACCTTGCCAACTATTCAGGAGGTGTATATTTTGTAAATTTAACGAGTGATCAAGGCAAATCAGTTCACAGTATTATTAAGGAATAGTGTGAACCAAGATATTAAAAAGGGACGCTTTCGGGCGTCCCTTTTTTTGTATTTCTTTTCTTTACGGATTCATGGTATGATTGAAAACAATTTCTCGATTATCTCATGAAGAAAGAGTGCCTTTAGGAATAAATAATAACTTTGTTGCTCTACTTTCATTATGGACGAGCAAAAGAAAATAGCCGTTATTGGTGGTGGCTCATGGGCTACGGCTTTGGTTAAAATATTATGCAACAATGTATCGAGTGTAAATTGGTACATGCGTAACGAGGAATCTGTTGCTCATATCTTGAAGTTTCGCCACAATCCAAAATACTTGCAATCGGTTGAGTTTGATTTGAATAAAATCAACGTTAGTACCAACCTAGTAGAGGTAATTGAACGATCGGAGCTGGTAATCATTGCAACTCCATCTGCTTTTTTAGTTAAACTCTTCGAAGATTTCCCTGAAGGATTGATGGAAGGGAAATCATTGTATTCGGCCGTGAAAGGAATTATACCTGAATACAACGCGATTCCTGCACGATTCATTCATAAAACGTTTGGAATTCCTTACGATTCCATTGGAATAATTTGTGGACCTTGTCATGCTGAAGAGGTTGCTCTTGAGCGCTTGTCTTATTTGACGATTGCATGTCAGGATGAAGAACGTTCTGAGGAGATGGCAGATTTACTCTCTTGTCGCTACATAAAAACGACAGTTTCAGATGATTTATTTGGGACAGAAATTTCGGCAGTGATGAAGAATATCTATTCGATTGCATCTGGAATTTGCTCTGGCCTTGGTTATGGGGATAATTTTCAATCTGTACTGATATCGAATGCAATTCAAGAAATTGAAAATTTAATCGATGAGATGAGCCCAATTCACCGAGATGTTAAATCATCAGCATATTTAGGGGATCTATTGGTAACGGCATACTCCAAGTTCTCCAGAAACCGAACTTTTGGTTTTATGGTCGGGAAAGGCTACTCGGTAAAAAGCGCGCAATTGGAAATGGACATGATTGCAGAAGGGTATTATGCGGTCAAAAGTGTTATGGAGATCAAAAATAAATTTCAAGTTGAAATGCCAATTGTAGAGGCTGTTCACAATATCCTTTACGAAAAAATTTCTCCTGTTATTGAAATGCGAATTCTAACCGACAAACTGAGTTAAATATCGGGATGGTGGGCTTCGACTTTTGTGATTTCAGTAACATTCAAAAAAGAACTATATTTCGGCAATTAATTCAACCAGAGCAATGAAAGTCTTCAAATTTGGTGGAGCATCGGTGAAAGATGCACAAGCGGTTAAAAATGTCGCCCGTATTTTGTCCTTGTACGACGGAGAAAAGTTAGGGATTGTAATTTCTGCAATGGGAAAGACAACCAATGCGATGGAGAAGGTTATCGATGCTTATTGGATCAAAGATGAGGTCCTATTCCAAGATTTAGTCGAAGAAATAAGACAGTTCCATTATGAAATTATGGATGTCCTATTTTCCGACCGAGAATCGAAGGTTTTTGATGCTGTGGATCAGGTGCTGAGAGATTTGGGAGAGAGGTTCAAAGAAGATCGTTCCGGCAGTTATGATTTTGAATACGATCAACTTGTCGGTTTTGGGGAACTTATATCAACAAAAATTGTTTCGTTTTTTCTCATTGAATCGGGGTTTAGCGCAAAGTGGATGGATGCAAGAACGCTCATTCAAACGAACAATATTTTTCGTGAGGCTGAGGTCGATTGGGAACAAACGGAGCACAATTTTCAGTCGAAGTTTGTGCCTGAATTTGATGGGACCGATATTTTGGTGACACAAGGTTTCATTGGAGCAAATTCGAGTTCAACAACGACCCTTGGGAGAGAAGGTTCCGATTTCACTGCAGGAATTGTTGCGTATTGTTGCAATGCCGATAACGTTACGATATGGAAAGACGTTCCAGGAATGCTAAATGCCGATCCAAAGTGGTTTGATCATACCGTGAAGTTGGATCAAATCTCATTTCGTGAAGCAATTGAATTGTCATATTATGGAGCGTCAGTAATTCATCCAAAAACGGTGAAACCACTCCAAAACAAACGGATTTCGCTTCATGTGAAATCGTTTCTTGATCCGAGTGCTGAAGGCACGGTGATTCAAGAGTCGACGACCTCAGATCATCTTGTACCTTCATTTATTTTTAAAATGAACCAAGTGTTATTTTCAATTTCACCAAAAGATTTTTCCTTTATCGTTGAAAAGAACTTAAGTGATATTTTTGCTCGGTTGTCCAAAGCGAATGCAAAGATTAATTTGATGCAGAATTCTGCATTAAAATTCTCGATTCTTTTGGATGGCGATAAGGTAGATAGTTCACAAATTCTCGAAGTATTCAAAGATTCATACGATGTAAAGTTCAATGAGGGACTGGAATTGGTTACAATACGTCACTATGATCAAGCAACGATTGATCGAGTTACTGAAGGAAAAGAAATATTATTGCAGCAAAAAACGCGAGAAACAGCGCGCCTGATTGTAAAGCAAAAATAAACTCAAGAACTTGGATTTACGAGTAGAACTTATTTCAGTTTGTCTCTCTAATAGGCCAAGTTATTTATGAACTGTTTCGCCGATTAAATTCAATCACAAATATCGAATCGTTGACCGACTGAAAGAATACCTCTTTTGGGCTAGTGTAATTTTGTTTTACAAAGTGTATTTTTGTGTACCTAAATGACAAAAACATTATCTGACATAACGAATGGTTCCAAAGTGATGGTGTCTGAAATATCCCAATCCAAGTTAAGAGTTAAACTGATGGAGATGGGTGTGATTAAAGGACGGATACTTACCGTGTTGTATCGGGCCCCTTTTGGTGATCCAATGGCCATTGATATTGATGGGTATGTTTTGTCACTTCGTAAAGATGAGGCCTGCTTGGTGGATGTTGAACTAATGACTGAACTGTGAGAATAGCGTTAGTTGGAAATCCGAACACAGGAAAAAGTTCTATTTTCAATTTGTTGACCGGCTTGCGTCAAAATGTAGGAAACTTCCCTGGGGTTACAGTCGATAAGAAAGTTGGAAAGCTCAAGGTTCTGGGTCAAATGTACGAATTGATTGACCTTCCAGGAACGTATAGTATCTACCCTCGATCTCGTGATGAACAAGTTGTATATGATAGCCTTTCAAATTTGGATTCCAGTGAGTATCCAGATGCTGTAATGGTTGTTGTCGACGCTTCCAATTTGGAACGTAATTTGTTGCTGTTTTCTCAGGTCTATGATTTAGGATTTCCAACTATGATGGTCTTAAACATGACGGATATAGCCGATCGTCAGGGGAAAAAACACAACATTGAACAATTGCAGTTCATGTATCCAGAGGCGATAATCGTTGAAGCAAATGCACGTGCTGGATTGGGAAAAGAGCGGATCAAGAACGGACTCTCTAACTTAATTTCACGTACGACGACGTCAAGAAAGTTATTGTCAGTTGATGATTTTTCAAATCAAGAGGCGGAGACCCTTGAACGGTTTGAAGAAATTCGGCAGGGGTTGGAAAAGGTTGTATCGAAAGAAGAACGTTCAGAAGTCAAAAACAAATGGGACAAAATCTTAGTACACCCTTTTTTCGGGTATGTTATTTTTGGATTTGTTCTCGTTGTAATTTTCCAGTTTATTTATGCGTTTGCCTCGATTCCTATGGACTTGATTGATGGTGCTTTTGCCATGTGGAGCAATTGGATGTCAAATGCAATGCCTCCCGGTGTATTTACCGACCTAATCACGCAAGGAATTATCCCAGGAGTAGGAGGAATCGTTATTTTTATTCCCCAGATTGCATTGTTATTTTTTTTCATCACAATTCTTGAGGAAACGGGCTATCTCTCTCGTGTTGTGTTCATTATGGACCGTTTGATGCGGCCGTTTGGTTTGAATGGAAAGAGTGTTGTTCCGTTGATGTCGAGTGTTGCCTGCGCAATTCCTGGGGTAATGTCCGCTCGTACAATTTCAGATTGGAAAGAACGGTTGATTACAATTATGGTTGCACCTTTAATGAGTTGTAGTGCTAGAATTCCTGTTTTTACACTTCTTATTGCGATTGTTATTCCCGAAGAAACAGTTTTTGGTTTCATGAACCTTCAGGGTTTGGTGCTATTTGCACTCTATCTCTTGGGTGCTGTATTTGCGTTGTTGGTTGCTATCCTGTTAAAAGCAATAATAAAGACGAAAAAGCAAGGGTTTTTATTGTTAGAAATGCCGGAGTACAAAGCACCGCGTTGGAAAAATGTCGGCTTGACAGTTTTTGAAAAAGTACGTGTTTTTGTATGGGATGCAGGTAAAATAATTTTAGCGATCTCTATTGTGTTGTGGGCACTTGCAAGTTATGGCCCGGGCACAAGGATTGAAACATCAATAAACAATGCAAAGCAAGAAGCGGTTGAGATGCAGCTTTCGAAGGATGAAACAGACCAACTGGTGGCTTCTACACGATTGGAGAATTCCTATATCGGAATAATGGGGAAAACGATTGAACCAGTGATTAAACCGATTGGATTTGATTGGAAAATAGGAGTCGCCCTGATTACCTCTTTTGCGGCTCGAGAAGTTTTTGTTGGATCGATGGCAACGATTTATGCAGTGGCTGATGATGGTACCACTTCTTCCAGTTTGATTGATAAAATGCGACAAGAGAAACACCCCGACGGAACGGCTGTATATTCTCTTGCTGCTGGAGCAAGCTTGATGGTATTTTACGTCTTTGCCATGATGTGTATGGCCACACTTGCGGTGGTGAAACGCGAAACAAAAAGCTGGAAGTGGCCACTCATTCAACTTGGATATATGGGAGTATTGGCATATCTTGGAGCTTGGATCACCTTTAATCTTCTCTCGTAGTGCAGCTTATTTTAGTAACCATAGTACTTTCGCTTGCAACGCTTTATTTGGCGCGCGAGTTCTACAAGCGCTTCCTTTCGAAAGACACCAAGTGCGATGGCTGTGCAGTGAATAAGCTAAAGGGTTAAACTTCTACCCCTTGCTGTTTTAAAATTCCAGGAGCCTTCCAAGCATAGAAGAACAAGTACAAGAAACATGCGACTCCCACGAAGAAGCTAAGTCGAATTCCGATAGACTCTTGATCAACAAGAACACCTTGGAATAATGAGATAAACCCACCTCCCATGATCATCATAATCAAAAATCCAGATCCTTTGTTTGTATAGGCTCCTAATCCTTTAATCGCAAGGGTAAAAATACAAGGCCAGAGTGTGCTGCAGAAAAGTCCTACGCTGATAAGGGCATAGATACTGACCATCCCATCAGAGAAAATTCCGATTAAGAGCGCGATAATTCCGAGTCCTGAAAACAACATCAATTGTCGTGCGGGATTTCCTTTACTCATCGCTTCCGCAGCGATCATAAATAAGATTACGAAGACGTAGTAATAAAGTGGAGTAAGGTCTTGATTGGTAATGGTATTGATCAGGACAAATATTCCAAAGGCACCATATGGAAGAACGAAGCGTAAAATATTTTGTGTCATCGGTTTAGAGGAGAAAACTCCCGCGGCTGAGGTCCAACGTCCAATCATGAGACTTGCCCAATAAAGAGAGACATAAGGAGTAATTTGATTTGGCTCCATATCAAAGTTCACCTTTAAATACTCTCCTAAGTTTCCAGCGGTCGCAACTTCTACACCTACATAAACGAAGATGGCGATCATCCCTAAATAGAGTTGGGGATAGTCTTTCACTGATTTTTTTACATTCACCTCTTCTGTTGATTCTTGCTGTTGAATGTGATTCGGTACTTTGGAAAGCATAATCAGAAGAGCAACAAGTAGAAAAGCACTTCCCAACACGAGATAAGGAGTTTCAATACTTTCAATACTTGCTTTGGCATCTGCTGCAGAGGTAGTTCCAAAGATGGCTAGGGCAATAAGTACCGGTCCAATCGTTGTTCCAATATTATTGACGCCTCCAGCCAAGCTCAAGCGCTGCGAACCTTTTTTCGGATCTCCAAGTGAAATTACCAAAGGATTGGCAGCCGTTTGTTGAAGCGAAAATCCGAGACCGACGACGAAAAGTCCACTGATCAGCAATTCAAAGGATTCCAATCTGGCCGCTGGGATAAACAATAGTGTTCCAACAGCAGATATGCCCAATCCTATCGAGATGCCTTTTTTATAACCAATTTTAGATAAGATATCGCGCTTTAGCGCAGATGAAGCGATTAAATAGATGATTGACCCAACGGTGTAGGCGACATAAAATGCAAAAGAGATCATTTGAGATTGCCATTGTGCCAGGTCCAGTTCCTTCTTAAAAACGGGAATTAGAATGTCATTAGATGCGGCAACAAACCCCCAAAAGAAGAAGACAGTTGTCAAGGTTATTAGTGCACCGTAGTTTGTTTTTAATGCAGATTGTTCGCTCATAGTCGTTAATTTGGTTGGACAAAATACGCATAAATATATCACGACAAGAAATTGAAGAATAATTCCTCTGGGGACTTCCTAAGTTTTGTTGCTTAAGTGAAAGATAATTCGTTTAAATTTGATTGGTTTTCTCTTCTACAACAGTTTTAATTGTAGCTTTAAAAAGTTTTCTTTTCGAGGGGATTTAAACGCAAAAAAAAATAAAAACGCATTTCATGAGAAAACAAATACAGGCCGATTTGTCGAATATTGCCGATGTTCTTCGAAAAGAAACACTGAATTACAAAGAGCTTTCCGAGAGCATAAATGAATTCCAAGAGATTGTGAGTGGCATTCACTCTTTTCGCAAGGATGGAGAAATTGAGAGCTTGCATTTTGACAACGGAATGGCATTGGGCACTTCTTATGCTGCGATGTGTTTGAAGGATTGCATGCGAACGAAGATGTTTGTCAAAGGAATTATGGAGGCGATTGATACCTTGGCGTCAAAATCAATGGGTGCCATTCATATTCTTTACGCTGGAACGGGACCTTATGCTACTTTGTTGCTTCCTGTATTGGCGAAGTATTCAAGTGAGAGGGTGAAATGTTCGTTACTTGAGGTGAATGCATCCACATTTGAATCTATGAAGGCGGTGATTAAGGAATGCGGGTTTGAGGATTTTGTTGTTGAATATATTCATGCTGATGCGACACAGTTCGAAATTGACAATCCAAAGAGTATTGATATTCTTGTGAGTGAAACAATGCAGCGTGCTTTAGATTCGGAACAGCAAGTCCCGATTGTTATGAATCTTCTGCCACAACTTAGGAGTGATGCGATTTTAATACCAGAAAAAATTGATGTGAGCGCTGTTCAAATGAGGATTGATTGGATGCATGCTACAAAGACAGGGGATCCATTTTGCAAACAATTGGGGTCAGTCATTGAACTCAGTAGAAATGAAATCGAACGAATGACAGCTGGTTTAAAGCATGGGGAACAAATTCAATTTAGTTCTAAAGTATTTACTGTTTCTTCAGCTTCACTGAAAACCCACAACGAACTCAGCCTTTTGACGGAAATCCAGATTTTTGACACAACCTGGCTGCGTACTTTTGACAGTGGATTGACTGTTCCTAAGGGCGTATATTCGTTTTCAGATGATACCGAAAAAGAGTTCAAGTTTAAGATGCAATATGTTGTTGATGGTGATCCCGGGGTTCGGATTGAACGCCAGTAATTCTGACGAATTGTCAGTGTGATAAAATTGGCTTGATATTAGACAAAAAAAAACTATGAGTAAAAAGAAGAATGTGTCGTTTTCTTGGGCATTTAGAGAATACATTTGGCCCAGAAAGAACATGCTCGGATTGGGATTGATTTTAATACTAATTCGGAGCGCTGCGGGACTTGTTGTGCCGCATGCGACAAAAGTCCTTTTGGATGAAGTTGTTCCATCCAATGACATGAAGTCAATGTGGCTGCTGTTGGGAGTTGTTGCTGCCGCGATATTGGTGCAGGCCTCAACCTCTTTTGGTTTGACGCGTTTGCTGAGTGTTCAGGCGCAACACATGATTTCTCAAATGCGTGTCCAAGTGCAAAAAAAATTGATGCGATTGCCAATTCACTTTTTTGATAACAACAAATCAGGAGCACTTGTATCTCGTGTGATGAGCGATGTTGAAGGGGTTAGAAACCTTGTGGGAACTGGGTTTGTTCAACTTGTAGGTGGAACAATTACGGCGGTTGCAACGGTAATTATTCTGATTCAAATCAATTGGGTCATGACGGTTTCTGTATTAATTCCAATCGTCATTTTTGGTTTTGTTATGCTAAAGGCATTTGGCGTTGTTCGACCAATTTTTAGAGACCGTGGAAAAATCAATGCCGATGTAAAAGGAAGGCTTACCGAGACATTGGGTGGGGTGCGTGTGATCAAAGCATTTAATGCAGAAGAGCAAGAGAATAAAAACTTCACGAAGGGAGTAGACCTATTGTATCAGAATGTAAAAAAGAGTTTAACGGCAACAGCTTTGATCTCAAGTGCTTCGGCGTTCTTGATTGGATTGGCTTCAACAGGAATAATGGGTATTGGCGGGTATTTTATGATGGAGCAAACAATGACAACAGGTGAATTCATATCATTTACATTGTATCTCGGATTGATGATTGCTCCGATTGTTCAGATGAGCAATATCGGAAGTCAGTTGACGGAGGCGATGGCCGGATTGGACCGAACTCAAGAACTCTTGAACATGTCTGAGGAAGACGACCCGGAGGTTCGAGTAAATTCGTTGGCATCTGTTGTGGGCGACATTGAATTTAAGGACGTTTCATTTGGCTATGAAAAGAGCAAAGAAGTGCTTCATTCACTATCATTCAAGGCTCCTGCGGGCAGTGTTACTGCGTTAGTTGGTTCTTCCGGATCAGGAAAATCAACAATTGCAGGACTGGTAGCTACATTTTTGAATCCAGATTCAGGGACTGTTTCTTTGGATGGGCATGACCTTTCCAGTATCAACCTTAATAGCTACCGGCATTATTTAGGAGTGGTGTTACAGGACGACTTCTTATTTGAGGGTACTGTTCGGGAGAACATTTTGTTTCCGCGTCCGAATGCTTCTGAAAAAGAATTGGATGCAGCAGTTAAAGGAGCTTATGTGGATGAATTTACCGATCGTTTTGACGAAGGTCTCGAGACTGTTATCGGCGAGCGTGGTGTAAAATTATCTGGAGGGCAGCGGCAGCGAATATCAATTGCTAGAGCACTGCTGGCCAATCCAAAGGTGATTATCTTGGATGAGGCAACATCGAATTTGGATACAGAAAGTGAAACGTTTATCCAAAAGAGCTTGAATGGCTTAATGCGTGACCGAACTACATTTGTGATTGCTCACAGACTCAGCACCATTCGTCAAGCGGATCAAATTTTAGTGATTGAAGACGGAGTGATTGTTGAGCGCGGAAAACACGATGAGCTCTTGGAAAAGAAAGGCCGTTATCATGAATTGTACACCTATCAAAGTCGGATTTGATGCACTTTCGATCAGGGGCTGTTTCTCAAGGAATCGAAGGACGTTAGGTCAAGTTCTCTAACCTCACCAGCGTCCAAGTCGTCGAGTTCTATACTTCCAATTCTGATACGGATCAAACGCAATGTTGGGAAGCCAACAGCGGCTGTCATTTTTCTTACTTGCCTGAATTTCCCCTCGGTGATTGTAATGGATGCCCAGCTTGTTGGGCCGTGTCGGTCGTCTCTGATTTTTTTTCCTCGGACGGGTAATTTTGGGGGTGTTGCAATCAATTTTGCTTTGCCAGGCTTGGTTGTATAGTTACTTTTATCGACACTAATTTCAACTCCTTTTTGCAATCGGTCAATTGCTTCAGCAGTAATTTCTCCATCGACTTGAACGAGGTACTCTTTCTCTACTTTTTTACTGCGGATGGCTTCACTCATTTTACCGTCGGTAGTGAGAATCAATAGGCCTTCTGATGGTTCGTCCAAACGCCCAACGGACATCGTTCCCTTTGGGAAATCATGAAGTGTGCCAAGCAAGCCCTTTTTTCTTTTTCCAGAGTAAATGAATTGAGATAAGAATCCATACGGTTTGTAGATTTTGAAGTGCTTATGCGTGATTGACATGCAGTATTATGCCTTGGCGAGATCGGCTACACTTTCAACGGACATATTGAGCATTTCTTTCACCGTTTTCACAATCGCATTTGTATCAAAGCCACATTCGTCCCAAAGTTCTTTTTGAGTACCGTGTTGAATATACGCATCAGGGATTCCCAAGCGCACGACTTCTGCCGAATAGCGCTGATCTGCCATGAATTCGATGACGGCAGAACCAAAGCCTCCCATGAGACAGCCGTCTTCAACGGTTATAATTTTATCGAACTTTGTAAATACTTCATGGAGCATTGTTTCATCGATCGGTTTGACAAAACGCATGTCGTAGTGTGCAATTGATGCACCACTTTTTTTCATTTCAGCGATGGCATCCTGGGCAAAATTGCCGGGATGACCTACTGTTAGAATCGCAATATCATTTCCGGAATTCAGCTTTCTTCCTGTACCGATTTTTACTTTTTTCATTGCAGTTTTCCATTCGGTCATTACTCCCTGACCTCTTGGGTAACGAATAGAAAAAGGCCCTAAATCTTCCGATTGTGAGGTATACATTAAATTCCTCAGTTCAGATTCATTCATTGGTGCACTCACAATCATATTCGGGATGCAGCGCATGTATGACAGATCGTATGCTCCATGGTGTGTTGCACCATCAGCACCAACCAATCCGCCTCGATCCAAACAAAATACAACGTTCAAATTTTGGAGCGCTACGTCATGCAGCACTTGATCGAATGCACGTTGCATAAATGAAGAATAGATGTTACAGAAAGGCGTCATGCCTTGCGTTGCTAGTCCTGCAGAGAAGGTAACTGCATGTTGTTCGGCGATCCCAACGTCAAAAGTACGGTCGGGCATGGCCTCCATCATGTAAGTAAGTGAACTCCCTGTTGGCATTGCCGGGGTTACACCCATAATTTTATCATTTTTCTCGGCCAACTCAACAATTGTGTGTCCGAAAACATCTTGATATTTTGGTGGCTGTGGAGATTTGGGTACAACCTTGACAATTTCTCCTGTTTCTTTGTTAAATACACCAGGGGCATGCCATTTGGTCGGATTCCCTTCCTCTGAATATTTAAATCCTGCTCCTTTTCGTGTGATGCAGTGCAGTATTTTTGGTCCTGGAATGTCTTTAAGGTCTGCCATTACTTTTGCCAAACCAATTACGTCGTGACCATCCACAGGTCCGAAATATCGAAAATTCAATGATTCGAAAAGATTGCTTTGTTTCATTAAAGATCCTTTCAATGCAGTTGATATTTTCGATGCAACTGATTGCGCATCTGGGCCAAATTTGGACACTTTCCCCAACAAATTCCATACTTCATCTTTCACCTTGTTGTAGGTGTGCGATGTTGTGATGTCCGTTAAATATTCTCTCAAAGCCCCTACATTGGGGTCAATTGACATGCAATTATCGTTCAAAACAACCAAAAGGTTGGCATCTTTTTCAAAACCTGCGTGGTTCATTCCTTCAAAAGCCAATCCCGCTGTCATTGCGCCATCACCGATCACAGCGATGTGTTGTTTGTCTTTGTCTCCTTTGTAATTGTTTGCGACTGCCATTCCCAATGCAGCAGAGATGGAGGTCGATGAATGGCCTACGCCAAATGTATCGTATTCGCTTTCCGATCGTTTTGGAAATCCTGACAAACCATCTTTGATTCTGTTCGTTGGAAATTGTTCTTTTCTACCCGTCAGAATTTTGTGGCCGTACGCTTGGTGGCCAACGTCCCAGACGATCTGATCATTTGGAGTATCAAATATATAATGCAGCGCGACAGTTAGCTCAACAACGCCTAAGCTTGCTCCAAAATGACTGTTTCCAATTTCTGAGATAACATCTACGATGTATTGACGCACATCATCGGAGACGTGGGGCAAATCATCGATCTTGAACTTTTCCTTCAGATCCGAAGGAAAGTTGATTTGAGACAAATATGGTCCTGTTGAGTATTTTTTCATAAACGTTAAACAAAACTAAAGTAGTTCATTCATTCCGATTAACCAAATCAGGTTTCTATTTATTGTACAAATGTAGGGAAATTAACGTCTGTTATGATTTTAGGAGAGAATAATTCTCTTATCTATTTGTTGGAATAGGGATTTAATTTCTACCTTCAATCTTTACCTATCTTTGTTTCTATCATGAAGTATACAGTTGTTTTATTTTTGTTTTAAAATTTTGCCCTACTTTGTTTTTGGGAGTGTTCAGGCTTTGTCTCCCGCTATGAACTTTTTCTAGACTTTAGCTCTTAATGATTAAATCCCTAAAATGGGTGATTTTTAGCTGTTTTCGGTTCTTTCTATTGCTCATAACTATTGTGTATATGCACCTCTTTCAGAAAACTCTAGAGGAGGTGATTATTTCCATTATTTCGTTGTTCTGTAAGTTCTGAGTGCGAATTGCGTCACATTTCGATTGTGAACGACATTCCTTGGTGGCAGCAAAATTTGATTGAAGTGCGGTTTGTTGTTTGTGAAAACTGGGAGTGCTCCAAAAGTTCTTCATCGGTTTTAGGTTTAGTTTAAAAAAGCAATAGGCTGTGCAACTGTATCTCCCCGACAGGTACAACCTAAATTGAAATTAAAGAAAAGCAGCTGCAAAAACAACACAAAAATGTAGGCCAGTCTTGGAGTCCTATTTGAGGAGTGGTGGCGTTATTATTGGGGGCTGGATCATTCCGAGACACTCAAACAGTGCCTTCAGAGTTGTGTCTGTCGCATTAAAAAAAAGACCAGCAATGGGATAGCAGGCAGGAGTTAAATTTGTGTGTGAATTAAAGGATATTGATTTTGTTCTAAGGTCTAGGCGAAAATACACTGTAAATCTTACTATCTTTGCCTGTTAAAATCCAACGATAGAATGAGTCAGAAGTATCCAACGTACAACGGTTTAGATTTGCCCAATGTGGCGAGTCGTGTTTTGGAGCAATGGGAAACAAACAAGGTGTTCGAAAAATCCATCACGTCACGTGAAGGGAAAGAGCCGTTTATTTTCTTTGAAGGTCCGCCATCAGCCAATGGTTTGCCGGGAATTCACCATGCAATGGGACGTTCGATAAAAGATATTTTCTGTCGCTACAAAACATTGAAAGGATACCAGGTAAAACGAAAAGCAGGGTGGGACACACACGGTCTTCCAGTTGAACTTAAGGTTGAAAAAGAGCTGGGTATAACCAAAGAAGACATCGGTTCTAAAATCTCCGTCGACGATTACAACAACAAGTGCAAAGAAACAGTCATGCGTTACACGGATGTCTGGAACAAATTGACGCGCGACATGGGGTACTGGGTGGACATGGAAGATCCATACATTACTTACGATACGAAATACATGGAGTCGGTTTGGTGGCTGCTTGGACAACTGTATGAGAAAGATTTAATCTACAAAGGATATACAATCCAGCCGTATTCTCCCGCTGCAGGAACAGGGCTGTCAACGCATGAGTTGAACCAACCGGGATGCTACCGCGATGTAACGGACACGACAGTTGTTGCGCAATTTAAAGTTGCCGACGATCAAATACTACCATCAGGACTATTGAAAGAGACTGAAAGCAGTGAGGGAGAAACACTTTTCTTGGCTTGGACAACAACGCCATGGACACTTCCTTCGAATACAGCATTGACGGTTGGTCCAAAAATCGAATATGTTTTGGTCAAAACCTTCAACCAATACACATTCGAACCAATCAATGTGATTCTCGCAAAAAATCTCGTTGCATATCAATTCAATAAAAACTACTTCGCTGCAGAATCGGATGAAGATTTTGAAAATTATTCCGACGGAGACAAGAAGATTCCCTACTCCATTCTTGGCGAGTGCCTCGGACATGAGTTGGCTGGAGTCAGATACGAACAATTGTTGCCTTTTGCTCAACCCTACAAGGATGCAGATAACGCATTTCAGGTAATTACTGGTGATTTTGTTACTACAGAAGACGGTACAGGGATTGTTCATACAGCGCCAACATTTGGTGCAGATGATGCAAAAGTTGCTGCGGACGCAAGAGTGCCCGGATTGCTGGTGCTCGATGAAAACGAGACCCCCGTTCCCTTAGTCGATCTGCAAGGTCGGTTTACCATGCACATGGGAGAAAAATTTGGAGGAATGTTTGTGAAAAATGAATATTACGCCGATGGAGAGGCGCCAGATAAAAGCGCAGATGTTCAATTGGCAATTCAACTAAAAACCGAAAACAAAGCATTTAAGGTTGAAAAATACGTACACAGTTATCCGCATTGTTGGAGAACCGACAAACCCGTTCTTTACTATCCGTTAGACTCGTGGTTCATCAAAGCGACAGAAGGTAAAAAACGAATGTCCGAGCTGAATGAAACAATCAATTGGAAACCTGCTTCAACTGGAACTGGACGTTTTGGAAAGTGGTTGGAAAATTTGAACGATTGGAACTTATCACGATCGAGGTATTGGGGAATTCCAATTCCAATTTGGTCCACTGAAGATGGAGATGAGCGTGTTTGTATTTCATCAGTAGAAATGCTAAAAAGAGAATGTGACAAAGCCGTTGCTGCTGGTCTCATGGAGACAAATCCAATCGCTGCGTTTGATGCAGGGGATATGTCCAAAGAAAATTATGCGAAAGTAGATTTACATAAAAATTACATGGATGGGATTACGTTGGTTTCCACTTCTGGAAAACCAATGAAGCGCGAGTCGGATTTGATTGATGTTTGGTTCGATTCTGGATCTATGCCGTATGCGCAATGGCACTATCCATTTGAAAACAAAGAATTGATCGACAATCGTGTTGGATATCCAGCAGATTTCATTGCCGAGGGCGTTGATCAAACAAGAGGATGGTTTTACACACTCCATGCCATTTCAACAATGGTATTTGATTCTGTTGCCTACAAAGCAGTGGTTTCAAATGGTTTGGTTTTGGACAAGAACGGTCAGAAAATGTCGAAGCGTTTAGGGAATGCAGTGGATCCATTCACGACGCTAGATACCTATGGTCCGGATGCAACGCGGTGGTATATGATTACAAATGCACAGCCGTGGGACAACCTGAAATTTGACTTGGATGGAATTACGGAAGTGCAACGCAAATTCTTTGGAACACTTTACAATACGTATTCGTTCTTCGCACTGTATGCGAACATCGACGGCTTTGATTATTCTGAAGACAACATACCGCTTAATGAGCGTCCAGAAATTGACCGTTGGGTTCTGTCAAAGTTGAATTCATTGATCAAAAATGTAGATGAAGCCTATGAAAATTATGAACCTACAAAGGCAGGAAGATTGATTCAAGAATTCGTTGGAGATCAATTGTCGAATTGGTACGTACGTTTGTGTAGAAGACGTTTTTGGAAGCAAAGCACAGACGACAGCGCAGGAATAAAAGACAAAACTTCTGCCTACCAAACGTTGTATACGTGCATGGAAACAGTAGCAATGTTGGGTGCGCCGATTGCGCCATTCTTTATGGATCAATTGTTTTCAGATTTGAATAGTGTGTCCAAAAAGTACAAGTTCGAATCGATTCATTTGGCGGATTTCCCTTGTGTCCAGGAGGATCATATTAATGTAGACTTGGAGCGTCAAATGGAGATTGCACAACGAACGTGTTCACTTGTTCTTGGGTTGAGAAAGAAAGAAAACATTCGCGTGCGTCAACCGTTGCAGAAGATTATGGTTCCTGTGTTAAGTGATGAATTTGCGACAAATCTCAAACACGTTCAAGACTTGATCCTTTCAGAAGTGAATGTGAAAGAGTTGGAGTTGTTGACAGAAGACAACAATGTATTAGTGAAGAGCATCAAACCCAACTTTAAAACGATTGGACCAAAGTATGGGAAGCACATGAAAGCAATTGTTGGAATGGTCGCACAATTTTCTGCTGATGATATTGCTCTCATCGAATCAAATTCAGGTTGGATAGGAGAAGTGAATGGCGACTCCATCAGTCTTGATTTGGGTGATTTTGAAATTGTAGCTCAGGACATACCGGGTTGGCTCGTGAGCTCAGAAGGAAATCTGACTGTGGCCTTAGATGTAACTGTTTCTGAAGAATTGAAATCTGAAGGGATTGCTCGTGAGTTGGTGAACAGGGTTCAAAACTTGCGTAAAGATTCTGGTCTTGAAATTACAGATAGAATCGTTCTGAAGGTCGATACAAATGACGCCATTCAAAAGGCAATTGTCTCCAACAAGGACTATGTTTGCGCAGAAGTTTTGGCCGATGACATTCAGTTCGAATCCTTGGGAGTAGAAGCAGTAGTTTCAGACTTGGTTGTTTCAGAAGATGTCAAGCTTGCTCTCGATAAGAAAGTATAATTCGAATAACAAAATTAGAAGTATGGGAAACAAGAAAAAAAGAATATGGCGATGGGTTGCGTTGGCTGTTGTAGTTCTTTTTATCGTGTTGCAGTTCTTTAAAATTGACACGTCGGTTCCGAAATTTGATGCAGATAAGGATTTTATTGCGATGACGGCTCCTAGTGATGCGGTTGTGACCCTTCTAAAAAATGCGTGTTATGATTGCCATTCGTATGCAACTGAGTATCCTTGGTATGCTGAGGTGACTCCAATATCATGGTGGCTGCAGCACCATGTGGAGGAGGGAAGAGAGCACTTGAATTTTTCACTTTGGGGAACTTATTCTATTGAGAAATCGATGCACAAACTTGAGGAGTGCACTGAGGAAGTAGAAGGTGGCGAGATGCCTTTAAAGTCGTATACATTCGCCCATGGAGACGCAAAGTTGAGCGCCAAAGAGAAGGCAACACTCGTCGCTTTTTTTGATCGTTTGAGAAAAGAATAATTACGTATTTTTTTGTTTTTCATTTCATAATTTTCACTAACTTAATGTAGATGCAACAAAATACAGAATCATCTCAGTCAAGTGAAATAACCCAATTTATTGAGCAGTTCATCAACCAAACCAACCGATCCGTATTTATGACAGGAAAGGCGGGTACGGGCAAAACGACCTTGCTCCGAAAATTGGTAAAAGAAACGCACAAGCAAGCAGTTATCGTCGCTCCAACCGGAATTGCTGCGTTGAATGCAGGAGGAGTTACGATACATTCATTTTTTCAATTGCCATTTGCTACATTCATTCCTGATTTCACAATCCCTGGTGGATTCAACAATCAAATGAAATTGGAGAGCAAACAAACACTTCTGCATCATTTTAAAATGAACTCCACCCGAAGAGCAATTTTTAGAAACCTTGAGTTGTTGATCATTGATGAGGTAAGCATGTTGAGGGCCGATGTTTTGGATGCAATGGACTGGACATTAAGAAACGTGCGGAAGATGAATACGCCTTTTGGTGGGGTTCAGGTATTGTATATTGGTGATTTGCTTCAATTGCCGCCAGTCGTTAAACCACAGGAGTGGTCTTATTTGCGAAACTATTACAACAGCATTTACTTTTTTAATGCAAAATCGGTAGCAGAAGATCCTCCGTTATACATTGAACTGAATAAAATTTACCGTCAGGAAGATGAGGTCTTTCTTTCTATTTTGAACAACTTGCGCAACAATGAAATTACGGCGCAAGATGTGGCGTATTTGAATCAATACGTGCGGCCAAATTTCGACCCGACAGAAGTGGATGATTACATTACTCTTACAACACACAATCGGGATGCAGATCGCATGAACTCGAATGCACTTCAGAAGCTGTCGACCAACTCCGTTAAATATACAGCTGAGGTAACAGGGAATTTCCCCGAACACATGTTTCCAGTTGACGTCGAGTTGGAGTTGAAAATTGGAGCTCAAGTGATGTTCATAAAGAATGATTTGTCACTAGAGAAAGAATTCTACAATGGCAAAATGGGCCGTATTGTTGCCCTAGAAAGCGATGAGATTAAAGTGAGTTTTCCTGCGGAGAAGCGAACAATCTCTGTCGATAAATACGAATGGGAGAATATCCAATATGCCCTGGATCCATCAACGGGTGAGGTAGAAGAAAAAACACTGGGTACTTTTGTGCATTATCCTTTGAAATTGGCCTGGGCCATAACCGTGCACAAAAGTCAGGGATTGACATTTGAAAAAGCAGTATTGGATGTTTCAAAAGTTTTTGTCCCAGGACAAGCCTATGTTGCGCTCTCTCGATTGCGTTCCTTGGAAGGCCTAATTCTGCTGAATCCAATTGGTATGAATGGATTGTCGAATGACACAAACGTTGTCCAATATTCAAAAACAAAGGTTTCTGAAAAGTACCTTGGAGATCACTTGAGCAGCTCAACCTATAAATTCCTGTATGATGAGCTGGTGCATGCATACGATTGGCTTCACTTGCTTAACGCGTGGCAGTCGCATGAGGTAACTTATAAGAATCAAGGGTCAAAATCTCAAAAAGGAATCAATAGAAGTTGGGTCGCACAGCAGGTGCAGATTCTAAATGGTACGATGGATTCATCTCGAAAGTTTAGAAATGAGTTGTCACGTATATTTTCTGTTTTGAATGTTGATCTTGATCATGCGCACAAGCGGGTTGCAGCAGCGGCTGCTTATTTCTTCAAAATTCTTGATGGTATTCTTACGTCTAACCTGAAGAAAATGGCGGAGTTGCAGCAGAAAAACAATACCAAACAGTACAACGAGGAGTTGGAAGATCTCGATGTGTTGCTTACAGAAGTAATTTTACGAATCAAGAAGACACAGTTGTTAATTCAGGCAGTTCGGAATGGACGGCCTATTGATAAGTCAGTGGTAATGTCGATTGAGGTGCGCAATTATAAGCGTTCCAAAGTGGAAATGGTGAAACGTGAAATGCAGGAATCAAATTCGACCTTTGATTTTGACACGAATTTTGTTCAATTGGAAACCAAAACAGAAAAAAAGGCAAAATCAAAGAAGAAAAAGAAAGGTTCTACCTATGACAGCACTTTGGGAATGCTCAAAGATGGAATGACAATAGAGCAGATAGCGAATGAACGGCAATTGTCAAAAGGAACTATAAGCACCCATTGTGCGCGGCTAATTAAATTGGAAAAGATAGATTTGAGCGATGTAATGGATTCGGACAAACGCAATGCATTGTCTGATCTTTTTGATGCTTATGATGGAGGTTCGATGACGGGGCTGAAAGAATTGGCAGGAGACGATTTTTCGTGGGACGAGTTGAGGTTGTATCAAGCGTCACTTTTGATTTAACGAATTCGTTTTAAAACTGTTTAATTCATTTAAATTTAGCACATGCAAAAAAAGTGGTACATTAAATCGCCAAAAGATGTTTCAGTAGTGAATGACTTTCGTTCATCTTTAAAGGTCGATCCGATTATTGCAGAACTATTGCTTCAAAGAGGAATTGATTCTTTTGAGGCCGCAGAAAATTTCTTTCGACCAAAGTTGGAGCAGTTGCATGATCCGTTTTTAATGGCAGATATGGAACGGGCTGTGAACAGGATGCAAGAGGCCATTGAAGAGAATCAAAAAGTCATGCTTTTCGGAGATTATGATGTTGATGGGACCACTGCTGTAGCTCTGATGTATTCGTTTTTGAAAGATACCATGCAATTGGATTTTTATATTCCCGATCGGTATAAGGAGGGCTATGGATTGAGTAAAGAAGGGATTGAGGTTGCAAAAAAGCATAATGTAGATTTGATTATTTCCTTGGATTGTGGCATCAAAGCAGTCGATAAAATAGCATACGCCAAAACTCTAGGGATCGACTTTATTATTTGCGACCACCACACGCCCGGGGATACATTGCCCGATGCAATCGTATTGGACCCCAAACGTAAAGATTGCAATTATCCTTACGATGAACTTTCAGGTTGCGGCGTTGGATTTAAGCTGCTTCAAGGCATGTGTGAGCACAACAATTGGTCAACCGATCGACTTTTCGAACACCTTGATTTATTAGCTGTAAGTATCGGAGCTGATATTGTCCCTGTGACTGGAGAAAATAGAATCCTTGCGTACCATGGGATGAAGCGATTGAACGAACATCCGAGAAATGCATTCAAGGAGTTGTTGAAGCTTGCAAAGAAGCAATTCCCCGTTTCGTTGACGGATGTGATTTTCTCAATCGCCCCAAGAATTAATGCTGCAGGAAGGCTGCGTAGCGGGCGTCATGCGGTCGAGTTGATGGTTTCACTCCAATTGGATGAAATTGAGCAGTTGGCGCAGGCGATCAACCAGGACAACATTGAGCGTAGGGAACTTGACCAGCAAATAACGCAAGAGGCATTGGACATTATTACGAACCGGTGGAAAGAAAAAGAATCATATTCAAGTGTTGTTTTCAGCCCGACTTGGCACAAAGGCGTGGTTGGAATCGTTGCGTCGCGACTGATAGAGAAGTATTACAGACCAACGATTGTATTGACTGAATCACAAGGGCGAATCACGGGTTCTGCTCGATCAATTCGAGACTTCAATGTATACGATGCATTAAATTCGTGCGCTCAATTTCTTGAACAGTTTGGAGGCCACAAGTACGCCGCAGGAATGACCCTGAAACGTGAGAACTTGGACGCGTTTATTGAAGCATTTGAGTCTTATGCTAAGGAGAACATTACGCCAGAAATGCTCGTTGAAGAACAAGAAGTTGATTTGTCTTTGGGCTTCAATCAGATTTATGGGAAAGAAGAAAATCGTATGAAAATCCCGCGGTTGAAACGCATATTAAATCAGTTTGAGCCTCATGGACCTGGTAATATGAAGCCCGTTTTTATGAGCAAGAACGTCTTTTCTACGGATATGAGGTTGTTGAAGGACGCACATATTAAGTTGTCCATGACACAACCCGAACACGATGTTGTAATTGATGGAATTGGATTCAATCAGGCGGAAAGCGCAAATATTGTTGCCGCAGGCGTTCCGTTTGATGTCGTTTATACACTTGAAACAAATCGGTGGATGAATCGAGAGACGCTACAGCTGAACATTAAAGATGTGCGCGAAACGATTTAACACCAAAATAAGATGTTCTCCGAGTATTTTTAATGGTTAATTTGATCGAAGGCACTTTTTAAATCTGAAATTAAATCGTCGTAGTTTTCTACGCCTATAGAAAGGCGAATAAGTTTTTCTGTGATGTTCATTGCAACCTTATCTTCTGAATCAACATCAGCATGTGTCATTGTTTGAGGATGCTCAGCCAAACTTTCAGTTCCTCCAAGAGAAACGGCCAACTTTATTAATTTGAGGTTGTCTAAAAAACAGAAGGCTTCCTTTTCACCTCCTTTAATGTCAAAGGCAATCATAGCGCCGTATGATTTGTATTGTTTCGCAATTAATTCACGTTCCTTCTCTGTGCCGTTCACGGCAGCATTTCCCAAATAATAGACAGATTCTACCAGTGGATGTGCATTCAAAAATTCCGCAACATGCTTGGCGTTTTTTGCTTGCTGATCCATTCTGACCTTGAGTGTTTCTAGACTTCGCATCAATAGCCATCCTGTCCAAGGACCGGCCATATTTCCTAAAAATGTTCGAAGTCCTTTTACTCTTCCCATAAGTTCTTTTGAGCCTAAGCATGCACCTGCAATCACATCTGAGTGTCCACCAATATACTTCGTTGCAGAGTACAATACCAAATCAGCTCCGTGCTTAAGTGGGTGCTGCCATACGGGCCCCATATAAGTATTGTCAACCGAGAAAACAATAGGGTTCTCTATTGTTTCGAAATGTTTTTTTATTTCTGCGCACATTTCGATATCTATAATTGCGTTTGTTGGATTTGCTGGAGTTTCAATATGAATCATTGACAGTTTATGACCGAGCCCCTTCTCTTCAATCTTTTTGATGATTTCTTCTTTCGTTTCATCTGCACGAAAACCAACACTTGAAATTTGTAGTTTCTTCAAGAAATGATTTATGAAGTGATCTGTTCCGCCATAAACGGGCTTACTGTATAGCAATAGGTCTCCAGGCTTCATGAACTCCATCATTGCAGTTGAAATGGCTGACATACCGCTCTCAAATACGGCACATTCCTCAGCGCCATCCCATAAGCACAAGCGGTCTTCCAGAATTTCCAAATCAGGATTGTTTAAACGGCTGTAGATCAACCCCATCTCTTCGTCTTGATCTTTTTCCCTTAATCCATAGGCTACCTCAAAAAATCGTTTCCCCTCTAATGCAGTGTTAAAGACGAACGTCGAGGTTTGAAATATTGGACATTTGATCGCTCCTTCTGACAGCGACGGCTTGTATCCATAACTCATCATTAAACTTTCTGGCTTCATTCTTTTTCTAGTTTTATTTCAACTAACGATTAGGTATAAACGTATTAATTTTTCTTATTAAATAGTCATAGTAAGATAATATTGCTATTATTGACTGTTTATTAAGATTTTATTTCTTTTTTTGTGTTTGAAGAGCGTGGAATTTAGAAATGCTATCTACGGTTTAAATTTAAATGTGAAGACATGGACAACATTGATCGAGCGATTGTAGAGATTCTGTCAGAGAATTCGAAATTAGGGACAAAAGAAATTGCAGTTCAAGTTGGGTTAACAATTACTCCCACGTATGAAAGAATTAAGCGTCTCGAAAAAAGCGGTGTAATACAGCGCTATACAATTGAAGTCAACAGGGCGGCAATCGGTAGAAATTTACAGGTGCTGTGTAATGTTTCTTTGAAAGAACACAATCTCGGTTTAATTACCCACTTTGAGGAGCAGGTTGTTGGCCTGGTAGAAGTGATTGCATGTTATCATATTGCAGGCAATCACGACTATTCTTTACTCATTCAGGTTTCAGACATGGTAGAATATGAATCATTCCTTCGCCACAAACTTGCCTCAATTGACAGTATTGGGAATGTTCAAAGTTCCTTTGTAATGCGCCAGTTAAAAGTATAATATTTTAGAAGAAATAATAAAAAAACCCGCTATCATCGATAGCGGGTTGTATTGTTTTTTAACTGTGCTTTTTATTTACTTAAATCTGGCATTTCACGAGTAAAGGCTGGAATTCCAGTCACATCCATTCCAGTAATTAGTAGGTGAATATCATGTGTTCCTTCGTAGGTCACAACAGATTCTAGGTTTGCCATGTGGCGCATAATTGAGTACTCACTTGTTATTCCCATTCCGCCATGAATTTGTCTTGCTTCTCTGGCGATATTCAGTGCGATTTCAACATTGTTTCTTTTCGCCATCGATATTTGTGCAGACGTTGCTTTTCCTTCATTTCTCAATTGTCCAAGACGTAAGGTTAGAAGTTGTGCCTTGGTAATTTCAGTAATCATTTCGGCTAATTTTTTCTGGATGAGCTGAAAAGAACCAATCGGAACATTAAATTGTGTTCGTTCTTTTGAATATCTCAGTGCTTGGTCGTAGCAGTCCATTGCTGCTCCTAACGCTCCCCATGCAATTCCAAATCGGGCTGAATCGAGGCAACTCAAAGGGGCTCCCAGACCTGACCTTCCGGGTAAAATATTTTCTTTTGGGACTTTTACATTGTCAAAAATAAGTTCTCCAGTAGCAGATGCTCGAAGAGAGAGTTTTCCATGCATTTCTGGTGTGGAAAAGCCTTCCATACCTCGTTCCACTACCAATCCATGAATTCTTCCAGATTCATCTTTTGCCCAAACAACTGCAATATCAGCAAATGGTGCATTTGAAATCCACATTTTAGCACCGTTCAAGATTACATGGTCTCCAGCATCTTTGAAGTTGGATAGCATTCCACTTGGGTTGGATCCATAATCAGGTTCAGTGAGTCCAAAACAACCGATCATCTCTCCAGTCGATAATTTTGGAAGGAATTTTTGTTTTTGTTCTTCAGAACCATATTTCCAAATAGGATACATGACTAATGAACTCTGCACTGAGGCTGTAGATCTTAATCCGGAATCGCACCGCTCCAGCTCTTGCATGATTAATCCGTAAGAAATTTGGTCCAAGCCGGGACCGCCATATTCCTCTGGTATGTATGGTCCAAAAGCACCAATCTCACCCAATCCAGTTAAAAGGTGATTCGGAAAAGTTGCATTTTCATAATGCTCATCAATGATTGGTGAAACCTCTTTTTTAACCCATGCTCTAGCAGCATCTCTGACGAGTTTGTGCTCTTCGGACAGTAAATCGTCCATGTTGTAGTAATCAGGGTGTGTATATAAGTCAGTTCTCATAGTCTTCTTTATTTGAAGCACAAATTTAACTATATTTTTTGTCTTTGTTAAAATATTCTCGAATTCAAAAGGTAACTTTGTGTATACAATCTTCTAGGACAAATTTGATGGTTAGTAACCTTAATTTTCATGTACTTTATTTGCTGGCTCCCCATGAATTGGCGCCACGTGAGTTTGTATATCCCATTCAGATTGGAGTGCTATTGGCATTTTGTTTTATATGTATCACTTTGGCTCGTGTTGTTCGTCCATCGATTTATTTTTCCATTTTTTCAGGAATGATGAAGACGACAAGTTTACGAGCTCATATTAGAGAAACATTACCTCTTCTTAAAAGAGGGTCGCTATTTCTGCTGCTCAATTACTTTCTTTCAAGTGCATTGGTTCTATATTTCTTAATTGGTCAATATGAAATTCCAAAAGCAAATCAAGTTGTTCTATCCAGTATTGCACCCATTGGATTGCTGTTCGGGAACCTTTTGAGCTTATTAATGACAGGGTGGATTACAGGTGAATGGAAATGTCTCAAGGAGCCTATTATTATGAAAGTTCTTGGAGCGCAAACACTCGGGCTCTTCTATTTCATTTACGCTTTGGTTTGGGTGTTAAATTCAAGCTATCATGAGGCCCTTCTCTTGTTGATTGTTTGGACATTTGTATGGGAGAGTGTATTGCGTTTAACTAAGAGTGTTAAAACTGTTTATGGCCATGGTGTTTCATGGTATTATATAATTTTGTATCTTTGCACCCTTGAAATCCTGCCGTTCTTCGTTTTATTTTACTTCGGAGTTCAGTAGTTTTTTGTTTACAGGATTGTTAATTAAACTTTTGAGACATTGGCTATCAAGACTATATTAGTTTCTCAACCAAAACCGGAGGGTAAAAAATCACCGTATTTTGATTTGGCTGAAAAATATGGATTGAAGATTGATTTTCGATCGTTTATCCACGTAGATGGTATTGGTGCTCAAGAATTCAGAGCCCAAAAAATTGATTTGGCGGCTCACACTGCGGTGATCCTTACCTCGAAAACAGCTGTAGATCATTTTTTTAGAATCGCAGAAGAAATGCGTTTCGAAGTTCCAGACAGCATGAAGTATTTTTGTATTTCAGAAGCAGTAGCTTACTATTTGCAAAAGTATGTAGCTTACCGAAAGCGAAAAATATTTTTTGGAAAGCAAACCATCGTTGATTTGGTTGATGTGCTTAAAAAACATAAGAAAGAGACGTTTTTATTGCCATGTACGGATCGGCTCCGAGATAATATACCATTGACTTTAGAGTCCAATAACTTGAAGTTTACAAAAGCTGTTTTGTACAGAACAGTTGCGTCTGATCTCTCTGATTTGGAGGATGTATATTATGATATGCTTGTATTTTACAGCCCTGGAGGAATCGAATCTTTATTGAAGAATTTTCCAAACTTCAAGCAAAACGACACTGTGATTGCAGCTTTTGGACCAACGACGGCAAATGCAATTGTCAAAAACAACTTGCGTTTGGATCTTCATGCTCCTCAGCCCAATGCACCTTCAATGACCGGAGCGATAGAACTTTTCGTTAAGGAGAAAAGTTGATCAGTTTTCAGTGAGCTGCCTTTTGAGCTCTACAAATCCGGTTTCGGCATTTGATGTGATTTGCACAAACGTTTTAGGAATGTTAAGTAGCGCTGCTTTGGGGTCAATTACAAACGCTTTTGTTGCATTGCGTGCAAAATGAATTAGTCCAGCTGCAGGATGAATATTTAATGATGTTCCCACAACAATCAAAATGTCGGCCTGTTCTAATTGCTCTATGGCGTCTTGGTATGCGGGTACTTCTTCTCCGAACCATACGACATGAGGGCGCAACCTATAACCATCCGGACAGGTATCATTCGGTGTTAATTTCCAACCATTAATTTTGTAGTAGTATTCTTCTTTTTGAGGACCACTTGATTTCGCATAGGTTATATTTCCATGCAAATGAAGTACAGAACTACTCCCTGCGCGCTCGTGCAAATCATCAATATTTTGCGTAATAACGAGTACCTTGTATTTCTCTTCGAGCTCGGCAATGATCCTATGTGCCTGATTTGGTTGTGCTTCGAGAATTTGTTTTCGACGTTTATTGTAAAATTCAGTGACAAGATTTGGATTGCTTTTCCAAGCTTGTGGTGTTGCGATTTCTTCAATGGAGTAGTTTTCCCAGAGGCCATCTGAATCCCGAAAGGTTTGAATTCCACTTTCAGCACTTATGCCTGCTCCAGAAAATACAACAATTGTTTTCATTTTTCATAGATATAAAAAAGCCCCGACATTAGCAATGCCGGGGCTTTAATCTCTTACCTCTCAAAGAAGTGAATCGGTATTACTTGATTACAACATTTTCAGTATAAACTCCTGATTCTGTTGAAATTGTTACTAAGTAAGATCCTGCAGACAATTCCCCAACTGGGAAAGTAACATTTTGAGATCCAGACTCAGTAGCCAAAACTCTTCCTTGAAGATCAAGGATAGCTACATTATAAGTAGACGCTTCGGCGTTGAAACTAATATTCAATACGTCAGACGCTGGATTCGGGAATATTGAAACATTTTCAATGTTGATGTTTCCTAATCCTGAAGATGCATCTGTTCTCATCGCTGCGCCACGCTCAATGTCTGACCATCCACTACCAGCGTCCCAGTTAAAGATAACATTCCCAAATGATTTTACTTCAATCCCAAATCCACCTTGAGGATTTGTTCCTGTTCCGTATTGTTGACCATCACCGTAGCTGTCGATTAATTTAACAGAATAGCAATCCACACCATTCGGCAAGGTATGAGCTGATGTTATTGTTGTTTGAGCGTCTGGGCCACCTGCACCAAATTGATCGTCAGTTCCAGGGGTGTACGGACCTCCTGAAGCAACAACAGTTCCAGCAGAAGAAATGATTTCCCATGAAGTTTCTCCCGGGTAGTTGTCTGTGAAGAAGTCAACGTTAATACTGTATCCTGTAGATGTGGCTGCAACTACTTCAAATGTTCCTGTACCTGAGTTGTCCGCCGTGTTGTCAGCAACACCATTTGGATTGGACACTGATACATTAATTGTATTTGTTCCTACTATAGGATTGAATGTGATTGGATTTAAAGTAATTTGCGACGATGCACCTGGAGCGATTGAACCAGTCCAATTCATCACCTCAGATGTTCCACCATTGATATCGTAAGTAATTGTTGCCGATGTCATTGTGTTTGATCCCCAATTGGTTATTGTAGTGCTTGGAGAAATTGTTTGTGCCGCTGTTCCATCACAAGATTCAATATCAGAAGTTGCTGCTGAGCTGAAGATTACCTCATCCGTTGCAGTGAATCCAGTCAATTGTGGATTGATTACTTCTCCTGTTAAGATGTCTCCGTTTGCTTGATTTCCATCATTGATGAACGCAGCAATCTCGAGGTCAGCCAATTCAAGGGCAACACCATTGATGTCTGGCGGAAGTGTTTGCGTGTAGGACATAATTGCCGTT
This sequence comes from Crocinitomicaceae bacterium, assembly GCA_029249445.1. Classification (GTDB taxonomy): domain Bacteria; phylum Bacteroidota; class Bacteroidia; order Flavobacteriales_D; family Crocinitomicaceae; genus UBA4466. The sequence continues at coordinate 106,251 of JAQWHI010000009.1, forward strand.
GCACCAGTTGTTGTTGTGTTGATTGCATCTCCCCATACTGGAGTAATAAAATCTCTAAACATGTGAGAATGGTTGTAATTTCCATTCGGTAAAACAGCTGTTGGGTTGTACGTTGCTCCACCAGTCTGTGGCCCTTCAACGTTGTTTTGAAGAAGTGCTACATACATGTAATTTGTTGAATTTGGAGCATTTGCTGTGTAGTAGTATTCAACGTCAACATTTAAGACACGCGTAACGATGTCTACTGTTGCGGAGATGTGCATATTCACCTCAGATGCCTCAGAGATAACTTGAGGTACTTTGTCAGCGTCGTTCGAACCTGCTGGGTGATAGGTTTGCGAACCACCAATGGTTCTTCTGTTAAGCGTCGATGCTGGATAGCCTGATATTGAGAATAGCGAGGCGTTATCGTCTCCATCTGTCGTACGGAAGTCTGGATCTCCGCCACTTGGTGCTGCATATCCACCGGTATGGATATTTAATGCAACAACATCTCCAGGGTTTGTAGCGATAGCTTGATCAACAGCAATGTGACCAGTTGGGCAATAGACACAATAAATTCCAGTCCATTCCTCAATAACGGCATTTCTGTTTTCTGGTGTTGTGCTTACGTTCACTTGGGTGTTTCCAATCATCGGAATAGCCAAAGCTCCGGCAAACAATAATTTCGTAAAGTTTTTCATGATTTTTTGAGTATGTTAGTTTTGAGCATTGAAATTTCTTGTTTTTTTTTTGAATAAACAACAATAACATCAAATTCTTTTAATATTGAGATCATTTTTAGTATTTCATATTGTGACAGATTTTGTTTAGTTGGTTGTTTCTACTCTTTTTGGAACACGAAATTATTTCATTCATTTCCTCACGCTTTTTCGTACATTTGTTCGCTTCAAAAGACCCTAAATGGCGAAAATTAGAAAACAAGATGCATTGGATTATCATTCTTCTGGGAAACCAGGTAAGATTGAGGTAGTCCCTACAAAACCATATTCATCTCAAAGGGATTTGTCCTTGGCATATTCTCCAGGAGTGGCAGAGCCTTGTCTGAGAATAGCAGAGCACAAAGAAGACGTTTACAGATATACAAGCAAAGGAAATCTGGTAGCTGTCATTTCTAATGGAACAGCAGTCCTTGGATTGGGTGATATTGGTCCCGAAGCTTCCAAACCAGTGATGGAGGGGAAAGGTTTACTATTCAAAATCTTTGCAGATATTGATGTTTTTGACATTGAATTGGATGCAACAGATCCAGAGTTATTTATTCAAACAGTGAAAGCGATGGCCCCAACATTTGGGGGGATTAATCTTGAAGACATAAAAGCACCTGAAGCATTCGAAATCGAGCAGCGATTAAAAGAGGAGCTTGACATACCAATCATGCATGATGATCAGCATGGGACTGCAATTATTTCTTCTGCAGCCCTGATCAATGCGCTTGAATTGGCAAAAAAGAAAATTGAGAAAGTTAAAATTGTAGTTTCAGGAGCAGGAGCTTCGGCACTTTCTTGTGCGAAGTTGTATCGCATGCTGGGAGCGAAGGTGGAAAATATTTTCATGTTTGATTCCAAAGGATTGATTCATTCAGGAAGAACGGACCTTGACGCGAATAAGAAGTTTTTTGCCAAGCACAAGCAATCTGTTCCTTTTGAGGACGCATTTAGAAAAGCAGATGTATTTCTTGGGCTCTCAAAAGGAGGAATTGTATCGAAAGAAATGATTCAAAGAATGGCAAAGGATGCAATTGTATTTGCTCTTGCCAACCCGGAGCCTGAGATTTCTTACAAAGACGCAATGTCGGTGCGAGAAGACATCATTATGGCAACAGGACGTTCTGATCATCCAAACCAGGTGAATAATGTTCTTGGCTTTCCATTTATTTTCCGTGGAGCACTCGATGTTCGTGCCAAATGTATCAATGAAGAAATGAAGCTTGCAGCAGTTAAGGCCATAGCTTCCCTGGCAAAGGAAACAATTCCTGAGGAGGTCATTGAAGCATATGGAGAGAAAAACATTTCTTTTGGGCGTGATCAAATTATTCCGAAACCATTGGACCCAAGACTGATCTATTATGTGGCCCCTGCAGTGGCAAAAGCAGCAATGGATTCAGGTGTCGCTCAGCATCCAATTGAAGACTGGGAGTCCTATGAAATGGAACTTAAAAACCGTCTTGGGTTAGACAATAAATTGATCCGAAATATTACAGAAAAAGCACAGCGATCTCCGAAACGTGTTGTCTTCGCTGAAGCAGACAATATAAAGATTTTAAAAGCGGCTCAAACTGCATGGGAAGAAGGTGTGGCAGAGCCCATCCTTTTAGGGAAAGAAAAACGAATTCAGGAACTGATTGAAGAATATGCGATTGAGATTCCAAATGTAGAAATTATCGATCCGAAGGCAGATACTGAGAAAGAAAGACGTGAAGCCTTCGGGAATGCCTTTTTTGATAAAAGAATGCGCAAAGGAATCACCCATTTTGAAGCAATTCAAATCATGCGAGAACGAAACCACTTTGGCTCAATGATGGTAGAGTTGGGTGATGCGGATGCTATGATATCAGGGATTACGCGTAACTACAGAGATGTTGTACGTCCTGCAATTCAAACTGTCGGGTTACAGAAGGACATGAACAGAGTAGCTGGCATGTATATTTTGAATACGAAACGCGGCCCGTTATTCCTTGCAGATACAACCATTAATTTAAATCCTTCGGCAGAAGATATTGCTGAAATTACCTCGAACGTTGCGAAAACAATTCGAAAATTTAAGGTGAATCCAAGAATAGCATTACTAAGTTATTCGAACTTTGGCTCTTCCCCTGGAGAGGATGCAAGTAAAATGTCGAAAGCAGTAGAGCTTATTCATGAGAATGACCCCAATCTTATTGTTGACGGCGAGGTGCAGGCGAACTTTGCACTGAACAGTCAGTTGATGAATGAAAAATTTGATTTTTCAGTTTTGGCCAATAAAAAAGTCAATACTTTAATTTTTCCCAATTTATCTTCGGGAAATATTGCCTACAAATTACTACAAGAAATGACAGAAGGCGATGCGATAGGGCCTGTGCTGGTTGGTTTGAGAAAGTCGATTCACGTGTTGCAAATGGGTTCATCTGTAAGAGAGATTATAAATATGGTGAAAGTAGCTGTAGTTGATGCGCAAAACAAGTAGAATATGATTACACAGTTGAATGGTAGGCTAATTGAAAAAAATCCAACGTCACTTGTAATAGATTGTGGCGGTGTGGGTTATGAAGTGAAAATATCGCTAAATACATTTGGTACAATTGGTTCGGAAGAGTCAATTAAAATATACACAAAGTTTGTTGTTCGTGAAGATGCTCAATTGCTATACGGATTTGCAGAGCCGATCGAACGCGAAATGTTCAATCACCTGGTTTCGGTTTCAGGAATTGGTCCCAACACAGCAATGATTATGCTTTCCTCTTTAATCCCGGAAGAAATCGCAACTGCAATTCAAGCAGAAGACGTTAAAACAATTCAAAGTATTAAAGGGATTGGAGCAAAAACAGCTCAGCGCGTAATAGTCGATTTGAAAGACAAAATGTTAAAAATGACCTTTTCAACTGAAAATATTTTCTCATCGAACAATACGAATCATTTTGATGCGTTAACAGCATTGATTTCCTTAGGGTTTGATAAGAAATCTGCCGAAAAAGCAATTGATAAAGTAAGTACGGGAGAAGAGTCTGTAGAAAAACTGATTAAGGAAGCATTGAAAATACTTTAGAGTGGGTATCAGATTACTAGATATAAAACGTATTGTTTTTTTTAGCGCCTTTGTTTTTAACTGCGCCTTTGTTTATTCTCAGGATACGCTAAAATACCCTATTGTACCCACTTATGATCCAACACAAACGACACCTCAAAGCTTTGATCTTGGTGACCCAAGCTCAATGCAGCAAACCATTGTTTATGACCCGATCACGGGAACATATATCTTTACGGAAGTAATCGGCGTTTCTGAGTTAAACTTCAGAAAGCCATCGATGATGACCTTTGATGAGTACATCGAGTATGAACGTCAGAAGGCGTTGCGTGAAAACTGGAAAGAACGCATTGATGACCAAACAGAACAAAATCAGCCATTTGAGCTGCCCATAAAAGTTGGAGCGAAAGAATTTGAGAACTTTTTTGGATCCGATCAAATTGTAATTCGGCCTCAAGGTAGTGTGGAATTGTCCTTTGGTGTAAATTCATCCCGCTACGACAATCCAATCCTACCCGTAAAGCAAAGACGAATTACACGGTTTGATTTTCAGCAGCAAATTCAAATGAATCTGACTGCTCAGATTGGGACAAAATTGAAGATTGGAACCAACTACAATACGCAAGCGGCATTTGATTTTGATAATCAGCAGAAGCTAGAATACGTCGGAAACGAAGACCAAATCATGCAAAAAATTGCGCTTGGGAATGTTGCATTTGAGTTGCCAACTGCTCTAATTCCCAGTTCTCAGACGCTTTTTGGAGCTTCTACATCTTTGCGTTTTGGTAGGACGACCGTTGATATGATCGCAGCTTCTTCAAAAGGGCAACGGAAAGAAATCAACATAAGCGGAAAAGCGCAGGTTCAAGATTTTGATTTGACGGCTGACAATTATGAAGCGAATCGACATTATTTTATCAATATGTATCACAGGGATCATTACGACGAAGCAATGTCGACATTGCCAATCCCGAACACAACCATCAACATCACACGGATGGAGGTGTGGTTGACAAACAGAACAAACAACACGGATAATACAAGAAATATTATTGCTTTTACTGATTTAGGTGAAGGGAAGCAATCCAATTGTGATGGTGACCCCGGATCTTTCACAGGCAATGAATTGCCGGACAACAATTCAAATGGTCTATACGATTGGGCATCAGGTTTACCAGAAATTAGAGGATTTGTTAATGCGGTTTCTACATTAAGCTCGCAGGTTGCGCAGCCCGGACCGTTCCAACAAGCGAAACACTTCGAAAAAGTTGAGAATGCTCGGAAATTAACGAACCAAGAGTTTAGCTACAATGCACAGATGGGATTCATCTCACTGAATCTTCCTTTGAATAACGATGAGGTTTTGGCCGTGGCGTACGAGTATACCTACAGAAATGAGACCTATCAAGTTGGAGAGTTCTCTACGGATGGAGTAGCGGGACAGGATGCCTTGATTTTGAAACTGTTGAAGCCAACAATCATGAACCCGAAAAATAAAATTTGGGACTTGATGATGAAAAATGTGTATTCTATCGGTGCTTATCAGGTCGACCAAACAGGCTTCCGTATGGATATTCTGTACAACAATCCGGAGCAATCTGTTTTGATTCCGTACTTTCCTTTGAGTGGAGTTGATTCGATGCAATTGGTCACATTGCTTGACATGGACAAGATGAATCAGACACAGCAGCCTTTCTCAGATGGAGTTTTTGATTTTGTCCCGATCATTTTTGAACAAAATAAGGCCGTATCGGCGGGAACGATTAATAGTAGAAATGGGAGGGTGTATTTTTCTACAGTCGAACCGTTTGGCGCAACACTTGAAAAGAAATTACAGGAAGCAGGGATTCCTCAAGTAACTATTGATCGTGTAACTTATACTGAGCTTTATGATTCAACGAAGACAGCTGCTCAGCAAATTCCAAGTAAGAATCGGTTTAGTTTCAAGGGACAATATGAATCTTCAATCAGCTCAGACATCCCTCTGAATGCTCTAAATGTGCCAGAAGGAGCTGTAACTGTTACTGCTGGAGGGATTAGACTGGAAGAAGGTCTTGATTATACAGTTGATTACAATCTTGGTCGCGTAAAAATTCTAAACTCTGGCATATTAGAGTCAAATACACCAATTAAAATTTCTATTGAAAGTAACTCTGCCTTTGGTTTTCAAGCAAAATCATTACTCGGAACACGTATTTCACATCGATTTGGAAACCGACTCAATGTAGGAGCTACTTGGATGAGAATGATGGAGCGTCCTGTAACGCAGAAAGTCGATTATGGAAGCGAACCATATAAGAATAATGTTCTTGGATTGGATCTTCAATTCAACTCAGAAGTTCCCTTCCTAACGAAGGTGATTGATTTCATTCCCGGGATATCTACCAAAGCAAAGTCAACAGTTTCGTTTTCCGGAGAATTTGCACATCTAATACCCGGACAACCACGAGCGATAAATAAAGAGGGTACGTCCTATATTGACGATTTTGAAGGGGCGCAGAGTTCAATTGATTTGCGCTCATTTGCATCATGGAGACTGGCTTCAATTCCTGAGGGCCAGCCGGAATTATTTCCAGAAGCGAGCAATCTGGGCCTCTCATCTGGGTTCAACCGATCCAATATTTCTTGGTATGTAATCGATCCAATCTTTTATCAAAGCAATGCCCAAACGCCACAGCATATCAAGGACAATCCGCAACAACTTTCTGACAGTAGGATGCGTTTGGTGAATCAGACAGATGTTTTCCCGAATTTACAGCAGGCTTATGGATCGTTGCCAAACATCCCAATGTTAGAACTGGCCTATTATCCCAAAGAGCGTGGGATGTACAATTACGACACTACCTCAGTTGATGCAGATGGAAATTGGACTGACCCTGAGAGCCGATGGGGAGGCATAATGCGCGCGCTGACAACGAATAATTTTGAACAAACTAACATTGAGTACATTCAGTTTTGGATGCTTGATCCGTTCAATGATGATGCTGAAAATGTAGATCCAAACGGACAACACAACGGAGGGGATTTGTACTTCAATCTAGGAAATATCTCAGAAGACATATTACCAGATTCGCGAAAGAGTTTTGAAAATGGCTTACCAACTGCAACCTCTGTAAATGATAATACAGACATAACAGATTGGGCTCGTGTTTCCACGGAACAAGTCGTCGTGAATGCTTTTGACACAGACCCGAATTCGCGTTTTAGTCAAGATGTCGGGATTGATGGGTGGAACAATGCCAAAGAACGAATAGCCTACTTGGATTATGTATCATGGATAGAGGGGAATTCACTATTAACACCTGCTGTAAAAGCACGTATGCTGGCCGATCCTTCCAATGATGATTATAACTATTACCGCGACGATGTTTACGATCAAGACGAGTTAACAATTCTTGAAAGATACAAGAAGTACAATGGTATGGAGGGGAATTCATACACTACAGAGATGTCGGATACTGCGAATGCTGATGGCTACCCAACATTAGGCACAAACAACCCTGATGTCGAGGACATCAATCAAGACAACAACCTTTCTGAGACAGAAAGTTATTATCAGTACAAGGTAAGTATGCGACCAGAGGACATGGTAGTCGGTCAGAATTTTATTACAAGTGTACAAACGTTTACTACAGGAACAAAAACTGAAAATTGGTATCAATTCAAGGTTCCAATTCGTGATTTTGAGAAAGCTGTGAATGGTATTTCTGATTTTAGATCCATTCGTTTCATGCGAATGTTCATGAAAGGGTTTGATGAAGAAGTTGTCTTGCGCTTTGCACGACTCGAATTTATCCGTGGAGAGTGGCGAAGGTATTTTGAAGACTTGACGGAACCTGGAGAAGGAGTTACTGTTGATCCAAATTTGACAACATTCAATATTGGCGCTGTAAACATTCAGGAAAACGAACAGCGATCACCTGTGAAGTATGAAATTCCACCAGGAATTATTCAAGAAGTCGATCCTTCTCAGACATTCCAACGACAATTAAATGAGCAATCGCTGACCCTAGAAGTTTGTGATCTTCAAGATGGAGATGCACGAGCAGCCTACAAGAATGTAAACTTTGATGTCCGAACATATAAGAAGATGAAGATGTTCGTTCATGAAGAAGCCGTTGAAGGAGCTGTAAATCCCCTAGCTGATGAAGATCTAACCATATTTATTCGAATGGGTACGGATTTCGTAGAGAATTATTACGAATATGAAATACCATTGTACAAAACGGAATTTGGGGCTTCAATTGATACGGATATTTGGCCTGAGAAGAACAATGTTGAGATAGTTTTCGATGACCTTTTAGCTCTTAAAAAAGAACGAAATGCTGCAATTGACAATGGAACTGCCTCCTACATTGTAGAATATAAGTCATTCAAAGCGGCCAACGCTGTTGAGGGAACAAATGAAGCAATGCTAAGCATTAAGGGAAGCCCGAATCTTCAAGGGATGAAAACAATTATGATCGGGGTTCGAAATCGCCATAAAAATTCACATACGAACCCAGCTGAGAATTGGAACGAGGATGGGCTGTCAAAATGTGCGAACATTTGGATTAATGAATTGCGATTGACTGATTTTGTGACGCAAGGAGGGTCAGCAGCTGTCGCGCAAGCGAGAGTTCAGTTGGCAGACTTTGCAAACGTGAACATGTCTGGATCGTATCAAGGGATAAATTGGGGTGCAGTTGATAGTAGAGTTCAAGACCGCCAACGAAATGAACAGATTGGTTTTGATATGAATGCAAGCGTTCAATTGGGACAATTTTTTGGTAAAAAAGCAAAAGTTTCTTTGCCCTTCTTTTACGGATACTCTCTTGGTATTGTGAACCCTGAATACGATCCTTTTAACCCAGACATAAAATTAAAAGATTATGATGCAGCAACTCGGAAAGAGCGCTCTGCAATGGGACAAGATTTTGAGGAACGAAAATCATACAATTTCACCAATGTCCGAAAGGAAATAAAGGCAGGTGCTAAGTCTAGTTTCTGGAGAGTATCAAATTGGACTGCGAATTATTCGTACTCTGAAAATTTAATGCGTGATTTTAACACCAATTTTGATAGAACCAAGACATGGGATGGGGGGTTGGCCTACAACTACTCATTCAAGGTAAAACCAGTCATGCCCTTTAAAAAGGTTAAGTTCTTAAAGAAATCAAAGTGGTTTGCAATTATTCGAGATGTAAATTTCTTCTTGGCTCCGAAAAACATTTCGATGACCAATAACTTCTCGAGAACATACAACGAGCGTCAGATTCGAAACAACTTGGTTCCCACATTCCCATTTGATACGCTTTACATGAAACAGTTTGATTGGAACCGATCGTATAATTTGGGATATGATATTACACGGAAACTCAAGTTCCAGTTTTCAGCGACGAACCGTTCGATGTTCACAGAGGACAATTCGAGAGTAAATAGAAAAGAAGATGCCTTCAGCTTTTCAAATTTCAGAGATACAGTATTTAGTCAACTGGGTACTTGGGGTACGGCAATGGATTACACACACAATTACAGTTTTAGCTATTCATTCCCATTTGAGAAAATTCCAGCCACCGATTGGATAAGTGCCAACTTTAAATATTCGGGGACCTACAATTGGCAGAGAGCTCCGCTTAATCAATCTGAATTTGGGAATGTGATTCAAAATAGCCGCAATGTCAATATAACAGGTCAGGCAAATTTCACAAGTTTATACAATAAGGTACCATGGTTGAAGAAAGTCAATACAAACGGTAGGAACAGTGGTCGAGGTCGTTCAGGAAGTAAAGCGTCCCCTCGTAAGACTTCTAAAGGAGGAAATGCTGAATCGAAGCCAAAAGCTACTCTCGATCCTCCAAAGCCAGTTGAGGAAATGACCGAGAAGGAAAAACGCAAATGGGAGCGCAAATTAAAACGGTTTGAGCGCAAGCAGAAGCGAGAAGAAATACGTCAAAAAAAGCGCAAAGGGAAAGTACATCCAATAGCAGGATTTGGGGCAAGGGCGCTGATGTCGGTTCGCAATATTTCTGGAACCTATGCATTAACAAATGGAACACTTCTGCCTGGTTACAATCAAAATGTATCTGCATTGGGATACAATCCAAGTTTAAGCTCAAGTATGAGTGGCTTTATATTTGGCCAGCAGCGTTACAATATTTGGGGGCAAGAAACAGGATATAATATTGCCACCATCGCAAGAGATGAGGGTTGGCTCGTTGAAAATGAGAAATTAAATAAACAATTCTCAAATACACACAACCAAACTTTGAATTTAAAATCAAACCTTGAACCAATTAAAGATTTAAAAGTCGAGGTAACTGTGAATAGAACTTATTCCGTCAGTTCAAATGAGTTCTTTAGGTGGAATGATTTGACCAGCGTATTTGAAAGTCAAAGTCAAATAAATACATCGACTCTGACATATTCGAACGTTTCTTTTGGATCGGCATTTGTGAATCTCGGAAATGAATTTGAATCTGAGGTATTCAATGACATGTTGACCAAACGAAAAGAGATTTCCTCTCTTTTAGGCCAGAAAAATACCAATTCAAATGCTACGAATTCTGGATATTATGACGGTTATGGTGCTTCGCAGCAAGAGGTTGTTTTGGGGTCTTTCTTGACAGCGTATACCAACAGAGGAGTTTCTGACAAGAATATCAATCCAATAAAAAATATGCCTTTACCAAATTGGTCAATGAACTATAATGGATTGAAGAAATTTGACTTTATGAAGAAGCATGTGAAGAACTTTGTAATTCGTCATGCCTATTCGTCATCAATAAGTATTTCTGGGATACAAACCAATCTGAATGCTAATTTCGATGCAAATGGTAATCCGCTGACCAGAGACTTGAATGATAATTTCTTAGCAGGAGATCAGATTCAAAATGTTTCAATAATAGAGCGTTTTTCTCCATTAATTGGATTGGATGCGACTTGGCTCATTAAATCAAAAGGTCAAGCACAAGGATTGATCACCAAATTTGAGTACAAAAAAGACCGAAGTGCAGTTCTCTCATTGAACAACAATCAGGTTACTGAGATTCTAGGAAACGAATGGGTTATCGGTACTGGGTACAAATTCAAAGAGGTACAATTGCCGTTTAAAAAGGTAAAGCCAAATGACCTTACGGTGCGGGTTGATATTTCTTTTAGGGACAACCTAACTGTAATACGTAAAGTTGTAGAAAATACGAATCAAGCGACAGCAGGACAGCGAGTTGTTTCAATTAAATCTTCGGCAGATTATAATTTCACTAAGAATTTGACCATTTCTTTCTATTATGATCAAACAATGAATACTCCTAAGGTGACAACTTCATATCCTACTGGAAACCTAAATACAGGGATTCGTTTAAGGTTTAATCTTGCAGGTGTTCAATAATGACAATACGAAAAGCAGTTTCTGGAGACGAGGATTCAATTCTTGAATTGATCAAAGAGCTGGCGGTCTATGAGAAGGAGCCCAATGCTGTGATTAATACCTCAGAACAACTTGCAAAACATCTTTTTACTGATACTATTTGTGAAGCATTTGTCGCTTTGGTTGATGAAAAAGTGATTGGTTTTTCATTGTTTTACACATCGTATTCGACTTGGAAAGGTCCGTGTATTTATCTCGAAGATTTGTATGTAAGGCCTAGATTTCGTAGAACAGGGGCCGGATCAAAGCTGTTTAATGCTGTCGTTGATGTAGCTAAAGAGCGCAAAGTTGCTAGAATGGATTGGCAAGTCCTAGGATGGAATCAGTTAGCAATTGACTTTTATAAGCGAAAAAATGCGATTATTGACGACGATTGGTGTAACGGACGCTTTTTCTTTAACGATTAAAAAAGCAGAGGCGTAAAATATACGCAACGAAAAACGCATTTAAGGTTTACAGCAGGTCATTAGCCAAATTAGCCAATTCTGAACGCTCTCCTTTTTCTAATTTTACATGTGCAAATAGATTTTGTCCTCGCAATCGATCCATTAAATAGGCCAGTCCATTACTGTGCTCATCCAAATAGGGTGTATCTATTTGGTTTACATCACCGGTGAAGACAATTTTTGTGTTGTCTCCCGCTCGTGTGATGATTGTTTTTATTTCATGTGGCGTTAAGTTCTGAGCTTCATCTACAATGAACATGATATTTGATAAACTTCTCCCTCGAATGAAGGCCAATGGTGTAATTACGAATTTGCCGTTTTCTTCAAGCTCTGTAATCGCCTTTCTCTTTTTTTCATTTTCGCCGAATTGCGATTTAATAAACTTTAAATTGTCCCAAAGTGGCTCCATATAAGGTCCAATTTTATCATCAGCATCTCCTGGTAAAAATCCGATTTCTTTATTCGAAAGAGGGACGATTGGCCGTGCAAGGATAATTTGATGGTATTTTTTGTGCTGTTCAAGAGCTGAAGCGAGTGCTAGAAGTGTTTTTCCTGTCCCAGCAACTCCCTGGAGCGCAACGAGTTTTATGTCTGGATTTAAAAGTGCATTCAATGCGAATGCTTGCTCTGCATTTTTAGGCTTTATTCCGTAAACGAATTCTTTTTCAATGCGTTCAATTCTATCGAGGTGTGGATTGTAGACCGCAAGGGAAGAAGATTTCCCATTTTTTAGGATATAATATCCATTGGCAATTTTGTTTGTGCCTAAAATGTCATTTTCCTCAATATGACCTTTTGTAAAGATCTGTCGAATTTGTTCTGAGTCTACATTTTCAACAGTGCACACACTTGACGGTTGAATATTTTCTAAAGCTACTTTCCCTGTTTCGTAATCTTCAGCAACAATCCCAAGTGCTTTGGCTTTAATCCGCAGGTTGATGTCTTTTGTTACCATGATGACATCAGTTTTTGCATTTTTTTCTTTTAGGTGAAGTGCAGAATTAATGATTTTGTGGTCATTTTTTCCGCGCGCATAGATTGTTTCAGCATCCAATCCTTCTGGATTTGAAACGAGTATCACTTTAAATTTCCCATGTCCATTCCCTAGTGGAATCCAGTCTTGAAGGCTGTGGCTCCCGGATAGTTTATCAATGAAACGGATTACCTCTCTTGCAGAAAAGTTTTTTGTATCGTTCCCAATCTTGAATTTGTCCAACTCTTCCAGCACGGTAATTGGAATCGCGACATCATGGTGCTCAAAGTTTGTAATAGATTGGTGATCATGGAGTAGTACGGATGTATCAAGTACAAAAATCTTTTTCTTTTTACCCATAGAGTTTTATTTGCTATTAAGTTACGAGTATTGCATCATATTCTCTGTGTTTTGTGCCTCTAGTTATTGACAATTTTATGTTGATCTGGATTGTTTGATTAAAAGAGAATGTTGTCTTTTAAGATTTGATTTAAAGGAATCTTTAGTCTTCCATAGGCTGTTTTCGTTGAGGTCGAGTCAAGTAGCAGCGTGTAGGGTGTTTTATTGTATGTAAAATCAATTTTATTTTGTTCATTTTCATACAGTACAGGGATGAATCCACCAGTATGGAATACTATCGAAGAATCCGTGATTTTTAGATTAAAGGGCGGGGAAAAGAGGAAACGGTATTTTTTATCATGCCGTGTTAACATCCCTTTCTTTAATAACTGTGTAATGAAAGCCTCATTTTTTTCATTTGTGCTAATAAACAATGAATACGCAGGGACTTTGATTTTTCGAGAACGAACAACCTCACTGACCTCAAAGTTATCATCCAAAATGGATTCTATATATTTTTCAGTTATTGTTTGTATTCCTCCTTGGCGAAATGCAAGGCCTCCGTCCCAAACATCAAAGAATTCTTTTAGAGGAAAATTAATTGGAACACCTATTTTTTTTATTAATCGTACAAGAGGCTTATTTGAATTATTTCTCAGGCGCTCTGGGGTTATGAAAAGGCTCGCAGAATTCCGCGTAAATTCCTGTGATGCATACTTCCAACCTTCTTCAACGAGTTGGAAAGGAAGAGTGTCAATTTGATTCACTTCAGCATTTAACGTAATACTGGTCGAATCATTACTCATCGTAAGATAGATAGATTCAATACCATTTGATGCCAAGTCTGCACCCTTGATTTTGGCAATCAATGGAGGTCCTGAGGGTTGTTGGTTTAAAAAAGACCGCCAGTTTGGTTGAATCTCATTTATTTTTGCAAACAAGATATCATGGTATATTCGTTTAAAATCACCTCCTTGATAAAGTAAAAGCCAATCATATCCATAGGCAATGTAAGTGTTGTATTTCTCTATTTTGAATACATGCTTTTTATAGACAACAGTATCTTTAAGTCCGATGATACGATCAAGCTGTTCAATTCCGGATCGTACTGCTGAACTATCAGAAATTACGAACATCGCACCTAGAGATTGGACCATCCAATCGTTTTCATTTGCAAAGATGTAAGCAGGTTTTTGAAAATCAACTCCAAAACTTTTGCCTTGACCAAGGATAAATTCGGGCGTCAAAAATTCTCGAAAGGGTACTTTGAAATGATAGGTAGAACTTGATAGCGAGCGCGAGAGAGCCAACACATTTGCGGTGCCAATAACATCAGCTTCGGGCAAACGATCAAAAAAGCGTGTCCGCTCTAGGGGTATTTCTTTCCATCGCTGAAAGAATAGCAGCGTGACGAAAACCACGCAGAGAGTAAGGATTACACTGTTTTTTTTTCGCATTGACCTACTTCGATATTACATACAAACTGTTTATTAAATCTAAGAGATAAGTACCTGAGTTTGTATATTCTCCTTCAAATTTATAGTTCATACTGAACGTGGTACCTGTATTCGATGTTTTTGAAGATGTCAACTCGAACACACCTGATTTTCCTCGAAGCACATTAACTATCTGATTCTGTTGGGTATTGAACAACTCTTCAGGAAGTTCTTCGACTGCTTTGGATAAGTCAACGTGCGCATATACTGCACCTCCTTTCATTGCTTTTTTTATTTTTTTCTTTGTGATAGAAGCATCACCATATCCGTTGGAATGCGTTTTCGCTAAATTCTCATCATTGGTGTAGATGAACAAATTGTTTTTGTTAATGATGTACAAAGGAGCTGTATTGAGAATCGCATTATCGATCATGTAGTACTCTCCCATATCATGTGTTTCGCTGTAGAATTGACTATTGAATTTCATGATTTTATACATGATATCATTTCTGTCTGTTGAAAAGCCAACCACAAAAATAGGCATGTCTTCTTCGGCTTCAACTTCCTGTTCTGTGTAATCATAGTTTTCTTCGTCATACTCCCAAATAAATTTCTTTGTCTTGATTTTTTGAATTCCATTGAAGGTCCCAAACAAGCTTCCCTTGTAAGAGGCAAACAAGGCATCCTTATTTAAATATTCGTCCATTAATTCAACTACTAAAACGAGAGCAGCGATTTCCCTACTCTTAGATTCAGAGAGGATAGGGAGTAGAATTTCCGTAACTTTTTCATAGGCATTTCTTAAATTCAAGTTGTAGGTAAAAAATGCCTGATTGTTCTGATGAATGTAGGGAAGAATGTTCTTGTCAAATTTGGCATCGGTCAACTCTTCATATACTGCGCCAATTTTTTCTCCGTACTGTGCATCAAGCTTAAATTGAATTTCATGGTCTAAGATGTGAATGGACCCAAGCATTAAATTCCCAGTGTATAGTTTCTCAAATTGGGTGTAAATTTGTGGGTGGACACTTCGCATGAAATCGAATGTGTTTTCATTCTGAAATCCTTTGGAATTGTCCATGTAAAAGGTTCCCTCTGTTGCCGATTTCAGCTGATTTTTGAATTCTGGACTCTGATTTATAAGCATATTTTTATGAATGAATAGATCATCACAAATGGCTTTAACTGTTTTTTCTTGCATCGAGAGATCGACAGAATCGCGCAATTCCAAATAGGTCTTTTCGGAAGGATTGTGTTCCGCTTCTTCGAAGGCTTCTTCTATTGTGAGTTCCTCACTTATAACTTCTAACTCATATTCGGTAAAGGATTCCTCATTATACCATTCTGGTGTATGCCCGAGGGCCTCCCATATTGAATCTGTTATTGCTGTCACTCGGAAGTCTTTAGGGATAACACGAAACAATATTCCAGAATTTCCAGAAATTGCAATTCTGTTGAAATAGGAAGTGTAAATATCAACCTCTGGATATGGAGATTTGGCGGATTTAAAGTCGTCAAATACAGTAAAGAATTCTTTTCTGTTTTCAATACCAAATGTTAATCCAGTAACATCGTAATTGGCTGTTCGACCGATAAAAATATTCAATTTCTGATTGAAATCAATTCCAGATTCTTTGATTGTTTTTTGTGCTGTTGAGCCGTCAAAGATTTCTTGTTGAATCTCTTCCATAAATTCATATTGGACCAATTCATCGAGTGAAATTTTTTGGAGAAGGTTTATGTTGTTGAGGCTAAAAACAGAAATTGCTTCTTGGGGGATTAGTTCTTCTGGTTTTTGTCCGTTTACAGCGAAAATAATAAGAACAGAAAATAAGGTTGCTAGGGTTTTCATTTTGGTTTTTTATGCGGTGTGTAAGACACATATATTTACTCAAAAATACAAATAATTGTATGGTCTGATTGTTTACTGCTTCAGATCGATGAGATTGTCTAAAAGTCTTGGATTTTGAACTAATGAATAGGTGTCAGTGCGAAGCATAATTGCTTTTTTATTGGTTGATAATTTGGCGCTGTCGTTGTTGAATGCACGAATTTCTTTATCGAATCGGGTAATTGAAGTGTAGGTGCCCTCTTTGAGTTTCAGTTGATCTTTAGCGGTGATTTGTTTCGATTTCTTTAAAGTAATTTTAGGTACAGATCGTTCCAAATGCGTCCCACTAAAGATCAGCCATTTGTGGTCCAACTCAGGAATTGGTTTGCCTTTATTTTCTGAAATAGCAATTAGTTTAATCGCATACTGTAAGTCTTCGATGGATGCAAAGTCGCAAGAAAATTTAAATATAAAGTTGGTGTAATCTGCTTCAAGTTTTGCATTTGAAATTCCTGGTTGAAGTTTTAATTTTTCGTGTAAAGAAGTAATTTTCTGTTTCATCTCATCGAGCGATGGCACCCGTTTTCCGTCAAGACTGTCAAGAGCTAAGATGGAGTTGATTTTAATTTTACTTGAACTAAGATTTACGTTGTATTTGAAACAGCCACTGCCATCGGAGTTTAAGGTGAGGTCATCAATTATTTCAACGCAGCCTGTTAACAGAACAGCAGAAAGAATAGCGAAAATAAACTGAAGAAATCTCATTGTACAAATTTATATATTTCTAGGTTTATCGAAAATCGAGCCAATTGGAGAAACAAAGTTGAAATTACAGTATTTTTCTATTCGCAACTGTACACTTGAATGTTCCTTTTTTAGGGCGATAACAAACGGGATTAATTCAAAAACTCTGAGAAAAAACCTATATTTGTCGCAAATAGTTGATATGTCAGACGATAGTAGAATTTCAACATCAAAAGCGCCAAAACCGGTAGGCTTGTATCCTCATGCTCGCAGAGTAGGGGACTTGTTGTTTTTATCAGGGGTAGGTCCTCGAGTAGCAGGATCCGATGCGATTGATTCTGCGGTGCCCGGATTGAAATTGGATAAAAATGGAAACTTTATTGAATTTGATTTTGCGGCACAATGCAGAAGTGTTTTTGACAATGTAAAAGTCATACTTGAAGCCTCTGGATCAAGCTGGGATCAATTGGTTGATGTTACTGTTTTCTTAGTGAATATGAAGCGTGATTTTCATGAATACAACAAAATTTATGCGGAGTATTTTAAGGACAATCTTCCTTGTCGAACAACTGTTGAGATCAATTCGCTCCCAACTCCGATCGCTATTGAATTAAAATGTATTGCAACAATTAAATAATTATGTTTGGATTTATTATTCGCTGTTTTTTAACAGCAGGATTACTTTTTAGTACTGTAGCACTCTTCTATAGTGGATACTGGGGATGGGGAATTACCTTAATTTTCCCAACGGCGATTGTCATTTTTTCTTTTTTCCGAAATGAGCAAATGGTTTTGGCTTTGAATGCTATGCGAACAGGAGATACAGATAAAGCAAAAGCTAGAATTAACAAAATTACTGCTCCTCAATTTTTACCTAAGAAACAACATGCGTATGTCTTGTTTTTAAAAGCGGTATTAAATACACAAGAACTTGGATTTACGAAGAGTGAAAACTTACTAAGAAAGGCAATAGATATGGGCTTACGGACAGCGCAAGACAATGCTGTGGCGCGCATGCATTTAGCAGGTATTTGTGCACAAACCGGGCGAAAGAAAGAGGCAACAACTCTACTCGCTGAGGCAAAAAAGCTGGACGCATCTGGAATGATGAAGGAGCAAATAAATCAAATGCAAGGACAGCTTCGTGCTACTCCATCTAAAAATCAAATGCGAATGGCTCAAATGATGGGAGGCCGACGCAAAACACCACGGAGATAGTTGTTGAGCAGCAACAATTAGTGCTAGATTTCAACTCGACATGCGTAAACTATATACTTCAAGCTGGTCAGATTACGAGCTAATAGATGCTGGCGGGGGAAAGAAACTTGAACGTTGGGGAACTGTGATTACAATTCGTCCTGAAGTACAAGCCTACTTTAAATCTGAAAAACCGTTTGATGCATGGAGGAAGATGGCGCATTGGGAGTTCGTCTCAAAAGGTGCTCAATCAGGTAGTTGGCAATCACTTAAAAAGAACGCTCCTTCAAATTGGAGTATTCACTATAAGAGGCATTCATTTGAACTACAGTTGACAAAGTTCAAACATGTTGGGCTGTTTCCTGAACAAGCAATCAATTGGCAATTCATTCAAGAAAAACTCAATGACGAAGGAAAGTTGTTGAACTTATTTGCCTACACGGGGGCTGCGTCTATTGCGGCGCGCAGCACAGGAGCAGAAACCTTGCATGTCGACTCCGTAAAACAACTGATTTCTTGGGCAAAGACAAACATGATAGCTTCCGATTTGGACAATATAAAATGGGTACATGAAGACGCATTGAAGTTCGCATCTCGAGAGGTAAAACGCGGAAATAAATTTGACGGGATCGTTATGGATCCACCTGCTTGGGGAATTGGAGCAAAAAAAGAAAAGTGGAAACTAGAGGATAAACTGGACGAACTGATGCGGACGGCAAAAAAATTGCTGACCCAAAAAGGGTTTTTAATTTTAAATACATATTCTCCAAAAATTCAGATTGAAAGAATTGAAGAGTTGGCGCAGCTCTATTTTCCAGACCGAAATTTTGAAGTAAAGGAACTTTGGATGAAAACTACCTCAGGTAAAGAATTGTATTTCGGAAATTTACTTCGCGTGTTTTAAGCGTTTTTAAGAATTTTATCGGCCAAAACATTACTCAATTTGAAGTAGCTTTCAGTCGTCCAACCGCCAACATGAGGCGATAGGATTACATTTTCAGCGTTCAATAGGTAATCAAAGCAGGGGTCATTTTTTTGCGAAAAAATGGATTCAAAACTTGCCTTTTCGTATTCAAGAACGTCGAGACAAGCACCTAAAACGCTTTCTGATTTTAATGCATTTACTAATGCAGCAGTGTTTACTACTTTTCCGCGTGCTAGGTTGATCAGATATATAGGTTTTCTGAATTTTGAAAAGAAGGTTTCATCGGCAAAGTATACTGTTTCTGTATTCTGTGGAATATGAAAACTTATTACATCACACTGATCAAATAAAGATTCAAGTTGCACTTCTTCGACCCATTCTGTGGCGAATCCTGTTTTGTATTTGTCGTAGGCTAAAACCGTTACATCAAATCCTCTTAATTTTTTGGCAAAGGCGCTACCGTTGTTTCCGAATCCAATGATTCCTACCGTTTTGCCATCCAACTCGGCACCTCGATTTTTTTCACGCTCCCATTTCCCGTTTTTCACATCGTTACTGCAAAGGTGTAATTTATTGAATAAGGCCAATAACATACCTAGGGCGTGCTCTCCAACAGCATTTCTGTTTCCCTCAGGAGCATTATACAGCGCAATATTTTGCTGCTTACAATAAGTGAGGTCAATATTTTCCATTCCGGCACCCGAACGTGCAATAAAAATAAGTTGCTTTGCATGTTTCAAAAATGTTTTTTCCATTTTGAAACGTGATCGAATTACAATCCCATGTGCATCTGTTAGAAGTTCTTGACATTCTTCTTTCGATGCCATTGTGGCATCAATACAGGCATAACCCGCTGCGGTAAGACGTTCCTTAATTATTGGATGTACGATGTCTAAAAAAAGAACTTTCATTAGATACCGTACATTAAAATCCCAATGGTTAGGTAGATGAACAAGCCAAGAACGTCATTCAAAGTAGTAATAAACGGACCGGTTGCCAATGCCGGATCAATTTTGTATCGGTCAAGAAGTAATGGAATCAATGTGCCAAATACCGCCGCAAATAAAATGACGGTAAACAGAGAGGTGCTCACAACTAGACCAAGCGTCTTACTGTCAAAAACGTATGCGAATCCAAAAACAATTACAGAAAGAAGCAGTCCGTTGATCAAAGCGACCAGTGATTCTTTTCCTATTTTTTTTAGAATTGATCCAAATTGATCGTTCCCCCTTGCTAAAGACTGAACAACGATTGCTGAGGACTGAACGCCAACATTTCCTCCCATCGCCGTAATTAAGGGAATGAAGAATGCCAGTGCTGGGATTTTACTGATTCCACCTTCAAATCCAGAGATGACTTGAGCTCCTAGAATTCCACCAAGCAGTCCGATTAGTAGCCAAGGCATTCGCGCTCTTGAAATTCGCCAAACACTCGAGCTTGATTCTATTTTTTCAGAGATACCTGAAGCCAATTGTAAATCCTTTTCCGCTTCTTCAATGATAACATCAACAACGTCATCAATGGTAATTCTCCCCACTAACTTTCCTTGTAAATCAATGACAGGAACTGATACTAAATCATATTTTTCCATTATTCGAGCGACAAACTCATCATCATCGCTGGTTTTTACTGAAATAATATTTTTATCCTGATACAGGTCGCTAATTTTTGTTGTTGGGCTTGCAAACAGCAGACGTTTTAGAGAGAGAAAGCCAACAAGCTTGTTCATGTCGTCAATGACATAAATTGTATATACTTTTTCTACCTCTTCAGCTTGGCGCCTTAATTCAACTATACAGCGGTTAACTGGCCAATCTAGCTTTGCTTGGATAAACTCTTTTTGCATCAATCCACCAGCAGTGTCCTCATCGTAGTTCAATAGGTCTACGATTTCTTCAGCAGCCAAATCGTCAGAGATGTGGGCGATTACTTCTTCGATTTGTTTTTGTGGGAGCTCACCAATGATATCAGCAGCATCATCAGAATCTAGGTTTTCTACTTGTTCAGCAATTTCTTTAGACGAAAAATTACTTATGAGATTTTCTCTTGTATCTTCATCTAGTTCAGTGAGTACATCGGCTTGTTGTTCATCGTCGAGAAGTGCGTAGATATATGCGGCTTGTTGTTCATCCAATTCATCAATCAAATCTGCAATATCAGCATCATGTAGATCAAATAGGTGCTGCTCAAACCACACAATATCCTTGCGGTCGATTGCGTCGAATACTTCATCGAGATATTCCTTGGTTAATTCGAATCCCATGGCTTCGGTGTTATGATTAGTACATACAAGCTTTCTGCAAATGTACACTTTTGCTTTCCGTATTACAATAAGTAATCTGTCAAGAACAGTTTGGATGACTTTTTTTTAGGGGGATACCACAAGGTTATCGTTGATTCAAGCGATTGGGCTTTGCATTTCGGAGCCAACGTAATGATTTATTGGATGTTTTTTTGGGTTTGAGTAGGAGTCGAGAAAAGTCCAAAGAAAAGGGCAAAGAACGTTGCTCCTGTTTGAGTTTCTAGGGTGTCTTCTATCAAGTATGACAGAAGCAGTATAACCATGAACAAGATGGGCAAGAGTCTATTGTTAATGAAGTTTTCATGTATAAATTTGAAGTGGCTGCAGATCATAAGAGCAAAGCCTACAATACCAAGGCTTAGTAATATGGTCAAATACATATTGTGCGCTCGGTCTTTATTTTCGTATTCAAGCTTTGAATTATTGAGTTCGTATTGTTTGTGAAATGCCAATTGAACATCTCCATTTCCTACACCAAAAAGCCAATTCTTCTTTGCCAACTGAAGCCCTGTTCTCCAATACTCTAGGCGCTGAAGGAATGAGTGCCCATTGGGATTCTTCACATTGTTGACCTGAAATTTCAATCCATAGATACGCGCAATGATTCCGCGATGGTATATACTTGCATAACCTTTCTCTATTGCTTCAATGTCGTCTCGGGATAATTGTTTAAACCCTTCAGCGTCTTTGGTCAGGTCCATTGACGCCATATAGCGAATAATTGTTCTACGAATGTATTGTCCTTTTATATCTCTTCCAGAATATGGAATGTCTGAAACACGCTCCCATTCGCGCATTAGCTCGTCTTCTTGAACAAAAATATCAATTGGTTTTCCTGTTTCAGGTGAGACGATTGAAGGTAAGTGATAATAATAGTTGTTTTCCGCGGTTTTTTTGGTAAGGTTCATATAGTCCTCAGGGTTGTATGTAATTGGCTTAAGTATCCAAATAACTCCTGCTACTGTTGCCAAACCGATGGATACCAAACCAATAAGGGTAATACTCTTTTGATACTTCCATGCCCAAACAACTAGGCAAGCCAAGTAGACTCCAAAGACAGCAATTACTCCTGACAAAATTTGACTGTAGTAGGTGTAAAAATTGAACCATAAAAATAAAGGCAACAAAACAAAGACTGTAACTTTCCTCTTGAAGAAAAAATGAAGGAGTATTGAAATAGCCATTGCGATTAGTAAGGCATAGCGGACATGAGAACTGAAAAGGGACATGCCGCGGATATCGTTAAAAAACCAACTTCCAAACCACTGGTTGTATGCACTAAAATTGATAAGGGATGTAATTGTTACTGCTGAAAGAAAAACCCATAAAATCAATGTTAAATGTGTGTCTTTTCTGATGGGCTTGGCCGTTAGGATTGTTGGTATTACCAAAATGGGGAGCTTTACGCGCAAATCATGAAGTCCATAAGACCAATCGAAGGACCAGATCATACTGACGGCGTGAAAAACAAAAAACAACAGGATGAGCTGGTAGAGTCGATTTGATTTTATGTGTTTCCAATAGTTATTGAAATCGGCTTCAAGAAGAACATTGAGCACAAGAAACATCATTGATACTGACATAACAACTTTGTTCAAGGGAAGGCCAAATGCCAATGCAGCGAGGCCAAATACATGAAGATTTGTGTGCGTGTGTGCGCCGAAAAAGCGGTTCAACATATTTAGTAGTCCGTGTTTTTTTATTCTAACGATTATTTTTTCAAGATAGTATCGTACTTGCTTTGATTCGTTAAAATCTCAAGAGCTGACTTAACGTATTTATCATTTTTAAATGCATGCTGTGCGCGGCCTTTTT
Source organism: Crocinitomicaceae bacterium (assembly GCA_029249445.1). Taxonomy (GTDB): domain Bacteria; phylum Bacteroidota; class Bacteroidia; order Flavobacteriales_D; family Crocinitomicaceae; genus UBA4466. The sequence goes on from JAQWHI010000009.1 coordinate 129,393, forward strand.
GAAAATAAAAACGCGAGACAATTTCGTTTTCTAAAAGGTCTAAAATTTCTGTTTTGAATTTTTCAAGATCTCTTTCTTTTGAAGGAACTACTTTTTTAAGCAGGGCTTCATACTCCTCTTTTAGGTCTTCGTAGAATTCTTCGTCTTCAGCCGTTTCTTTCATTTTTTCCAGCATTTTTTCTGAGGCTGTTGAATAGGTGAAATCATGCGAAAGAACAAACTCTTTGAATTCGGAATAGCTCGCGTCTGCGAGGGCTAATTTCACATCAGGTGTGTCATTTTGATGCTCGAAATAGTAGTTTGTTGCATAATCAAAAATGAGGTTCTCACGAAATAGAGTAGCAGTTAGTCGGCTGAGTTTTTTGATATCCACTTTTTGATCTGGTTCAACTCCTCTGCCATCAATGACATCACGGCCGTTTTCTGTTTTGAAAATTTGAATCAATGAATCTGGAACTTCTTCGATTGCATCACCATCGATTTTATCGTAATATTCAAGGCGTTGAACGCATCTACCAGAGGGGGTGTAATATTTGGCGATAGTCAATTTGACTTTTGACCCGTAGTCCAGATCGTATGTTCTTTGAACGAGCCCCTTTCCGAAAGATTGCGTCCCTACGATAACTGCGCGGTCTAGATCTTGCAGACTTCCTGAGACAATTTCACTCGCAGAGGCAGAACCACCATCCACCAAAACGACCAGTGGAATGTCTAAGCTGATGGGTTCAGACATTGTTTTGTATGTCCTATTCTCCTCCTGAACCCGTCCTTTTGTGGTCACGACAATTTGATTGTTCGGGATAAACATATTCACAATTCGCACTGCTTCGATTAAAAGACCTCCTCCATTTCCGCGTAGGTCAAGCACAAGCTTTTCCATTCCCTCGGATTGAAGTGATAGAAAGGCCTTTATTACTTCTTGAGATGCAGTTTTAGTGAAGCTATTTAATTTGATGTACCCTATATCCGTATCAATCATTCCAGCATAGGGAACGTCTGGAATTTTGATCTCATCTCTGTTGAATGATAGTGTTATTTTTTCTTTGTTATTTCGTTCTACTGTGATCTCTACATTTGTTCCTTTAGGACCTTTTAAGGCTGTTGATACCTCTTCAGAGGTTTTGCCTTTCATTTCATTTCCATCAATTTCAAGAATTTTATCTCCTGCGATTAGACCGGACTTATGGGCTGGATTGTTTTCGTATGGTTCTGCGATGTATGTATAATCATTCATCTTTCGAATGAGCGCACCAATTCCACCGTATTGTCCAGTTGTCATTAACTGATAGTCCTCAATATCTGTCTCATGGTAGTATACTGTGTATGGATCAAGCTCTTCGAGCATTGCATCAATTGCTGACTTCGATAAATTCCCAGCATCGAGGTCGTCCACATAGTATTTTTCCAAATACTCATAAATCTGGTCCATCAATTCAAGGCTTCGAATTACTTCAAAACCATTGGATTGAGCATATGACCGATTAGATAGAGAAAGGAGTAAAAGAAAAATAACTCTGAAAAGAGTGCGGTTAACTTTGAATGGTGTCATTTAAATTTGCGATTAATTTATTAAATAATTTTTCTGTTTTTTGTTCGAGTAATTGATCACTCAATTCCTCATATGCGCCGTAAATTAAGAACAACCCCAATTGCTTGTTGTGTTCTTTTAGAAAGCACTCAAGTGGTTGTTTGTTTTTTCGTATCGCTTCTGTACAAATGCGTTTTATTCGATTTCTTCGAATGGCATTTTTGAATGTTCGTTTTGGTGCAGATATGACGATTTGAAACGGTGTATCATTTTTCAACACAACAAGCTTGTATTTAATCAAAAGAGGGTATGATTTTATCATCGCTCCCGAATCGAAAATTTCATCAATAATGGTTTTATTACAAAGTTTATATTCTTTACCAAAAGTCTGACTCATTTGCTTGGGCTGCATTAAAACTGTAGTGTTTATTTATTGTCTAATCTTGGGAGATTAATTTTTTCTTTTATCACAAAACTGGTTGGGAATTTCATTTCGATAGCAGCTTTGATTTTTTCGGCTTCCAGACGCGTTCTAAAATCACCAACTTTCAAGAAGAAGTTGGGGGCGCTGTAAACCACGTAGGTGTCTACTTTAGGAAATTGTTGAATAAAGCGAGCGCGAGCGCTATTAATTTTCCCCTTATCCGCGTCAAAATACAATTGAATCCGATATCCATTTATTTTTGGTTTCACACTCGGAGGGATTATAGTGCTTTGATTTTGCACCAAACTATCAATCCTACTGTCTTTAACAATTGAAACAGCGCCTGTCTGTCCGTTTGCCGTCAGTTGACATAAATAAATAACACTCATTACTAAAAATCCTCTCATAAACTGTGATCTAATGAACAGTTCAAAAATACAAAATTGTTTAATCAATCATCGTGCCGAAGTAATTCAATTCCTTCAGGAAAAGACTATTAATCTCTGTGTTTTGCGGGTCGGCTAAAAGCAGCTTATTTAGAATCATTTTAAATTAATTCTTTCGTGGTCGAAATTGTCATAAAACTGTCACAGAGTGGTACAAATCTACTAAATTTGCTTGCGTCAAAAAGCGTTTTTTTGGCTGTAGACTAACAGTTTTTTACATGAAAATATCTAGTAGTCAGATGTTTAGAAATTTTAACAAATGGTGTCTTGGTTTAGCAACAGCGTTGTTCATGACCGGGACATTCAACTCACATGCACAAGGTGGCGATTTATTTAAAGCAAAATGTGCTACATGTCACCAAGTATTCAAAGACGGAACAGGACCAAAACTTTATCAAGTTCGTACCAAATGGGAAGAAGGTGGAGCCAAAGAAGGGTCCATAATCCAATGGGTGCAAAATTGGGAAGTAGCGGCGGCGAATGATCCCTATGCTTTGCAAGTATCAAAGGTCAAGGCGTCTGCAATGAACGCATTCCCTACGCTTACGGAAGAACAGGTCATATCAATATTGGATTGGGTTGATGAGCAAGAAGAAACCGTGGCGACAGCTTCTATCGCAAGGGGTGCTGCTGCAAGTGATGTAGAGGAAGAATCTTCTCTTGGCTGGGTTTGGATTATTATTGGGGCTATGTTCGTGGTGATCATACTCTCGGTTGGAGGTGTTCGTCGTCAATTGAAAAATGCAGAAGCAGAAGCATCGGGAAGCGAATTTGATGCAAGTATGAGCTACTCTGACGAGTTCAAGCTCTGGGCATGGAAGAACAGAAAATATGTTGGACTAGGAGGTTTGATTGTAGTTGTTAGTATCGTTGTTACATTGTTCCTCGGATTGTATTCGATTGGTGTAGTGGAGGGGTACCAACCGTCACAACCAATCAACTACCCGCATTCAGTGCATGCTGGTGAGGCTGGAATTGATTGTAGATATTGTCACAATTCAGTTACGGAATCAAAGTCGGCTGGAATTCCATCTGTCAATGTTTGTATGAATTGTCACAAACAAATTGCCGGCACAGGTGAGCAAGTTGCCGAAATTCAAAAAATTTACGATGCGGCTGGTTGGGATCCAGAGGCAGGTGTTTACACAGGTAAAACGCAGCCAATCGTTTGGAACAAGGTGCATGTTCTTCCCGACCACGTTTATTTTAATCATAGACAACACGTCAATGTTGGTGGTGTCGATTGTAAACAGTGTCACGGAGACATGACGCAGCAAATGGAAACGGCAATGGTAATGCCAGTCGAAGAGCTTAATAAGATTGAGGGCAATGTTACTCTTTCAAAACCAACAATGACGATGGGTTGGTGTATCGAATGTCATCATGAGAAAGAGGTTGCAATGGGACCGCTTTATAAAGAGGGCGGAAGCGAATATTACAACGAAATTCACAGAAGATTGATGAGTGGTGATAAATCACTTTACAGTCAATATTTGGAGGATGGTAAAGTAACTGTTGAAGAACTTGGCGGTTGGGAATGTGCGAAATGCCACTATTAATAAGAACAGAAGAATTTGATATAAGACATGGGAATGGAAAGAAAATATTGGAAAGGAATAGATGAGTTGAAACAGACTCCGTCATTTCTTCAATCCAGCAATCAAGAGTTTCCTGCTCAAAATTCAGTTGAAGAGTTTTTGGGCGACGACAAACTACAAGAATCATCAACAGGGCGTAGGGATTTCCTTAAGTTTTTAGGATTTAGTGTTGCTGCTGCTACTGTGGCTGCATGTGAAGCACCTGTAACGAAGGTGATTCCATACGTAAACAAGCCTGAAGAAGTGACTCCGGGAATGCCAACTTGGTATGCCTCTACTTATTATGATGGTGCTTCGTATGCAAGTATTCTCGTGAAAACTAGAGAAGGTCGACCGATTTTCATCAAAGGGAACAAAGATTTCGGAATTACAAATGGTGCGATTAATCCTCAAATTGCAGCATCTGTTTTAAGCTTATATGACAGTGAACGTTTATCTCGTCCAACAATAAATGGAGAGCCAAAATCGTATACAGATATTGACAAGCGGGTTAAAGCAGGTTTGAAGTCAGCCAATAAAGTTGTACTTGTTTCGAATACTTTGATTAGTCCGTCAATGATGATTGCGATTTCAGAAATGAAAAATGCATTAGGGGATAAGTTTGAGCACATTCAATATGATGCTGTCTCTTATGCTGGTATGCGTGCTGCAAACAAAGCTTCTTTCGTAGAAAATAATGAGCTTACGTTGGATGAAAATGGCAATGAGACAAATGTAGCTGAGGATCGTCCAGGAATTTTGCCAAGCTATGATTTCTCGAAAGCAAAAACCATTGTTTCTATTGGAGCAGATTTCCTCAGTTCTTGGTTGATGCCAACGCAGTTTACTGGGCAATATGCAAAACGAAGAAATCCTGATGGCGAATGGATGTCGAAACACTTCCAGTTTGAATCAATGATGTCGTTGACAGGTTCAAATGCAGATGTACGAGCAATGATTAAACCTTCTGAGCAGGCAAATGTTTTGTCATATATGCTTAAGGGCTTCGGCGTTAGCTCCTCAGTTTCAAGCAAGCTTCGTACAGACGTTCAGAAGAAGGCAGATAAGGCAATCGCATCATTAAAGTCCTCTGGTTCAGAATCGCTCGTCGTTTGTGGATCAAATGACACTTCAGTTCAGATTCTTACGAACAGATTGAACAAAGCAATTGGTGCTTACACAACCACTATCAATATCAATAATGGGATCAATCTTTTTGCGTCAGAAGATGAAAAGATGACGTCTTTTGTAACTGATGTTGTAAAGGGAAATGCGCCGGATGCAGTTCTATTTTATGGAACAAATCCAGTGTATACACTTTCAAATGGCGATCAATTCGCAAAAGGATTGAAAAAAGTAAAGACATCAGTTTCAATGTCGCTTTATGCTGATGAAACTGCATCGTTATGTAAATATGTAGCTTCTGATCTTCATGCCTTAGAATCGTGGAAAGACCATTGGCCTGTTTGGAACCATTATGGAATTTCACAGCCAACTATTCGCCCACTTCACAATACCGCTTCAGCCCTAGAATCGTTTCTTGTTTGGACAGGAAATACTGAGCGAGGGGGTAAGGACTCTAAAGTAGCATATGAATTTATTAAAGGCGTTTGGGACAAATATGGATTCCAAGATCCAAATCAAACAAAATACACTGATTTCCATACCTATTGGAACATGATGGTTCATAACAGTTGTGGAAATATGGAAGAAGTACCTTGCTCTGATATTGAGTTCAATTCAGATGCAATGGAGAACTTGAATGTTCCAAAAGCAACAGGTACGGAAATTGTGATGTATCAGAAAGCTGCCATGGGTATAGGATTGCAGGCAAACAACCCTTGGTTGCAAGAAATGCCGGATCCAATGACTAAGGCAACGTGGGACAACTACATCACGATGAATCCTGTTGACATGGCAGAGGGAGGTTACACAACCTATTTTGATCAAGAGTCAGGATTAAATACTGCTAAAGTAAAAGTTGGGTTCAAAGAACTGACTCTTCCAGTATACCCACTTCCAGGGCAAGCTCTTGGAACTATTGGTATTGCTTTAGGGTATGGTCGTGGTGGAAATGGAGAGAAAATTGGAAAGGCGGCATATCAAACACTTGAATACGGTGGACATGTGATGAATGAAGCGGGAAATCCAACTCCAATTGGACAAAATGCCTTTGCTTTCACAAGTGTTTCGAATGGAACATATTCCAACTATGCATCGGGCACAGTAACGAAACTTGATGGCATACATTTAATTGCCGCAACACAGATTCATTCAACAGTTATGGGGCGCCATTCTGTAATTAGAGAAACAACCCTTGATATATATAACAAATCCGAAAAAGAAGCTTACAATCCAGACTGGACGCTCCAAAAACTTGATGAGGAAGGGAATCACGTAGAAGCTCCGATGGAAGAGTTTGATTTGTGGGATGCCCATCCGGTAGAAAAAATTGGTCACCGTTGGGGAATGACAATCGACTTGTCTTCTTGTATCGGTTGTGGTTCATGTTTGATTTCATGTCAAGCTGAAAACAATGTTCCTGTTGTTGGTAAGGATGAGGTGAGAAGAGGTCGCGAAATGCATTGGTTGCGTTTGGATCGTTACTTCGCATCGGACGTTGAAGCGGCTCCGGGTTCTCGTAAGGACCATGAAATGAGTAAGATAGATTGGTTTGAAGCAGCAGAGAAAGTTGCTGAAAATCCGATGGTAGTGCATCAACCAATGATGTGTCACCATTGTAATCATGCGCCATGTGAGACAGTATGTCCGGTTGCAGCTACAACGCATTCAAATGAGGGCTTGAACCAAATGGTATACAACAGATGTATTGGTACAAGGTATTGTGCGAACAATTGTCCGTATAAAGTCCGTCGTTTCAATTGGTTTAATTACCCATCTTATAAGGCACAAGTAGAAATTAATCCTGCACAAGACGACTTAGGGCGTATGGTTTTGAATCCAGACGTAACTGTTAGGACGCGTGGTGTCATGGAGAAGTGTTCAATGTGTGTTCAAAGAATTCAAGCAGGAAAACTAGATGCTAAAGTAGAAGGAAGAGCTGTTGAAGACGGAGATTACTCAACTGCATGTTCTGATGTTTGTCCAACAAATGCAATTACTGTTGGTGATTGGAACGACTTGAAATCAATGGTTCGTGAAAGTGCTGACGATAAGAGATCGTATCAGGCGCTTGAAGAGGTTGGTGTAAAACCAAACGTTTGGTTCAAGGTGAAAGTGAGAAACGAAGAGAACAAAATATTAAGTGCGCTTCAAACTGTTAAGCACCATGAAGAAGGTGAAGGACATGGAGAAGGTCACAAAGAGAATAGTCATCATTAATCGAAATAAAACCCTATTGTAATGCATAAGGAAGCAGCAATTAGAGAACCCCTCATATTAGGTCACAAGACCTACCATGACATTACTGAAGATGTATGTCGTCCAATTGAGGACAAAGCGCCTAGAATGTGGTATATTCTATTCGGGATCGCATTGATCATCGGTCTATATGGTGTTGGATGTATTTTATACCTTTTAGGCACTGGAGTTGGTGTTTGGGGATTGAACAAGACCGTTGGTTGGGCTTGGGATATTACAAACTTTGTTTGGTGGGTAGGTATCGGACATGCAGGAACGTTGATTTCAGCAGTATTATTATTGTTCCGTCAAAAATGGAGAATGGCCATTAACCGTTCTGCTGAAGCAATGACCATTTTTGCTGTATTCATGGCAGGCCTGTTCCCACTGATTCATATGGGACGTCTTTGGCTTGGGTATTGGGTACTTCCTCTACCAAATCAGTTCGGTTCGTTATGGGTGAACTTTAACTCACCACTTTTATGGGATGTATTTGCTATTTCCACTTATTTGTCTGTATCACTTGTCTTTTGGTACATCGGGTTGATTCCTGATTTCGCAACAATTAGGGACCGCGCCAAAAAGCCAATTGCAAAAAAGATGTACACCATATTATCTTTTGGTTGGTCAGGTAGAGCAAAACATTGGAACCGTTTTGAATTGGTTTCACTGGTATTGGCTGGATTAGCTACTCCACTTGTGTTTTCGGTGCACTCGATTGTATCTTTTGATTTCGCCACCTCGGTCATACCTGGATGGCATACAACTATTTTTCCACCATACTTTGTTGCAGGAGCTGTATTCTCAGGATTTGCCATGGTACAAACTTTGATGTTGGTCATGCGAAAAGCAATGGGACTTGAAGCATATATACACACGAAGCATGTAGAATACATGAATATTGTAATTATGGTGACAGGCTCCATTGTTGGAACTGCATACATTACTGAGTTGTTCATATCGTGGTATTCTGGTGTTGAATATGAGGCTTATGCCTTTATAAATCGAGCTACCGGTCCTTACTGGTGGGCATATTGGATGATGATGACGTGTAACGTGATTTCACCTCAATTGATGTGGTTTAGACGATTGAGAAGAAGTTTGTTATTTACTTTTATCATTTCAATTGTTGTAAATATTGGTATGTGGTTCGAACGTTATGTAATTATTGTAACGTCCATCCATAGAGATTACCTACCGTCTTCATGGAGTATGCACTATCCAAGTCATATCGATATTGGAGTTTATGTTGGAACAATAGGATTGTTCTTCGTATTCTTCCTTTTGTTCGCCCGTTTTTTCCCAGTATTGGCTTTGAATGAGGTGAAAACAATTTTGAAATCGTCAGGGGAATCCTATAAGAATGCACCAGATGATCATCATCCTGCACCAACGCAAGTTGCGAATGCTGATCAAAAACAAAATCAAACTGGAAACAGTTCAGACTTAATTGCTAAAGTGGGAAGTGCTGATGCATCAACAAAAGATGACTTGAAAAAGTTGTCAGGTGTTGGACCAGCGTTTGAGAAAGCATTGAATGCAATTGGAATTTGGTCTTTTGAACAAATCAGCAAGATGTCTAAACAGGAATACGATATGATGGATGGACTTACAGGGAAGTTTCCTGGTAAAGCAGAAAGAGAAGATTGGGCTGCTCAAGCAAAAGAATTAATGAACGCTAATAATAAATAGACATGGCAGATAAAGTAATATATGCAATGTACGACGACGATGATGTGCTTAAAGATGGCGCAAAGAAGTTGGTATCAAAAGGTGTCAAAGTAACCGAAGTGTTTTCTCCATTTCCAATACACGGAATTGATCCGATCATTGGGATTGAAAATACAAGACTGGGGATTATGGCATTTATTTATGGGTTAACCGGTTTAACTTTGGCAACGCTCGGTATGCGGTATTTTATGATTGTCGACTGGCCAATGAACATTGGAGGAAAGCCCAACTTTTCTTATTTGGAGAACATCTTATCATTCGTTCCGATTTCGTTTGAGTTTACTGTTCTTTGTGCTGCACACGGTATGGCAATTACCTATTTTTTGAGAAACAAGACATTGCCGGGGATGCCAGCGCAGAATCCAGACCCAAGAACGACTGATGATAGGTTCGTAATTGAATTAAGAACTTCGGAGAATTCGCAGTTCACTGCTAAGGAATTGGAGGCAATGATTAAGGATACAGGGATAGTAGAATTAGATCAAAAAGACGTAGCATAATTTTTCATACAAGACTGATGAAAATGAAATTTAGAATATTAGGAGGTTTAGCAATCGCAGCGGCAACGACTGTGATATTGGGATCATGTACAGCTGACCCAGATAGTGCAGGATTAGAATACATGCCGGACATGTATCGATCACCAGCGATAGAGCCATATGTTGATTATGGTCAAGTAAGAGAAACTGAAAATGTTGACATGAAAATGTCATTATCTGCAATGACTCCACCGTTCGGGAGTGTTCCTTATTACGGAACCGATTCCTTGGAGGTGGCGCTGATGTTACCTTATCATAGAAAAGCAAATATTGCTTTTAGACAAACCCACGGAATGTTTGATGATGAGTTATCTCTTGACGACACCTACAAAATGGCTGCAGCTGATAACAATCCAATGCCTTTACCGACCGATGAAGACGCATTGAAATCATTTTTTGCAAATGGAAAAGTATTGTTTGAAAACAATTGTTCGCACTGCCATGGAGTTAAAGGAAATGGACAGGGTGAGATGATGGTTACAGGAAAATTCGCTGGTGTTCCTGACTATGCGAATTTAACGGACTTAAGTGATGGTCAAATGTTCTATTCGATCTATTATGGAAAAGGATCTATGGGAGCTCACAGGTCTATCATCAATAAGAAAGAGATTTGGACAATAGTTCATTATATCAAAAAGCTACAGGATAGTGACTATGGATCTCCAAATACAGGAGTAGATTCACAGGAGGTAGCTGAAGTAACTGAAGACGATCAATAAAAACTTTACGAACGAATAAAGATGGAATTTAAGATAGCAAATAAAGCAAAAACACTGACACTCTCATTGATGGTGGTTGGGGTATTGTTTACGGCACTTGGTGTAATCAGTAACATGAGTGATCATCATATTGTTACTCGTGTGCTTGGAAGTAGTTTGGTAAGTGCATTTTTCTTTTTCTCAATTGGGCTAGGTGCTTTATTTTTCTTAGCACTTCAATATGCCACTGAGACGGGATGGTACGCAACCGTAAAAAGATTGATTGAAGGAATTGCAGGATTTTTACCTTATGGTATCGGTTTATTAGTTCTTATTTTTGGGGTTATTACACTTTTGGATGGTGCGCATATCTATGGATGGATGGATCCTGAAGTCACTGATCCTTCGAGCCATCATTACGACGAAATTATTGATGGAAAATCCTTCTATTTGAACAAAACGTTCTTTTGGATTAGAACAATTGTTTATTTGGCCGTGTACTACGTATTTTGGCAGGGATTCAGAAAGCGCTCTTTAGAGGAGGATAAAGTTGGTGGCACTGAGCTTCACTTTAGAAACTATAGAAAAGGAGCCTTATTCTTGGTCTTTTTTGCTGTTTTTAGTTCAACATCTTCATGGGATTGGTTAATGTCTATTGATGTTCACTGGTTTTCAACACTCTTTGGATGGTATGTATTTGCCGGAATGTGGTGTTCTTCCATGGTTGTTATTGTATTACTAGCGTTGTATTTGAAGAAGCAAGGCTATTTACCAAAAGTAAATGAAAGTCATATTCATGATATTGGTAAGTGGACATTCGCAACATCTTTCTTGTGGTCTTATTTGTGGTTCTCACAATACATGCTGATCTGGTATGCAAACATTCCTGAGGAAACAACCTATTACATTGCAAGAATTGAAAACTTCCAAGTTTTGTACTTCACAATGTTCATCATCAACTTTGCATTCCCGATGCTTCTTTTAATGTCGAGAGATGCCAAAAGACATGCGGGTATTTTGACCCTAGTAGGATTGATTATACTTGCGGGTCATTGGGCTGATGTTTATATAATGATATCAGCAGGTACGCTCGGAGCGAATGCTCATATTGGACTTTTAGAGATAGGAATGGCTTTGTTGCTTGCAGGTGCCTTCATAAGAATTGTTTTAGTGAACCTTACAAAAGCACCATTGACACCTGTCAATCACCCGTTCCTAGATGAAAGTATTCATCACGATATTTAATAAGTTGTAGTATAGATAATAAAAGTATAGATGGTAACTAAATTGATCATATTATTAGTAATTGTTTTAGGGATAGTCGCACTAGCACAACTTATGCGTGTTTACGAACTTTCCTCGAAACTTAGCAAAAAGGTTGAGTCTGAAATTGGCAATCGGGACAATCGATTAAACGCTAAAATGTGGCTTCTGTTCATGTTCTTCCTTTTTGGAGGATTTATTTGGCTCATGTTAAAGTACGGATTTGTGGGTAGAGGCGAGGCTGCATCAATAAGTGGAAGAGAAACCGATTGGTTGATGAATCTGAATCTTATTATTGTGATTGCAGTATTCTTCCTCTGTAATGCACTGCTGTTCATTTTTGCATTCAAGTACGTAAAGAAACCAGGGGTTAAGGCTTTCTATTATCCCCATAACAACAAGCTTGAAATGTTATGGACTGTTGTTCCAGCAATTGTTTTAGCAGTAATTATAATCCTAGGTTTAAGAAGTTGGAATGAACAAACAGATGCTGCGTCTGATGAAGCAATTCTTGTGGAGTTATATTCAAAGCAGTTTGATTGGACGGCGCGTTATTCAGGGATGGACAATACTCTCGGAAGGTTCGATTATAAATTGACTACTTCAAAGAATCAGTTGGGGTTATTAACCACTGAGACGATTGATGCAGCAATAGAAGAAATGGAACACGGTACATCTGGAATTGATTCGCTCGAATCGCAATTAAATAATCCGGGTATAATTTTAATTCCAGAAGAAAAAGAGGCAAAAATTGTAGATCTTTCTAGAAAGGAGCGATTAATACGTTTATTGTATCAAATGAAAGCGCGTCATGACAATGCTTTGGATGCACAAGCAATGGATGACATCATTCAATTGGACACACTTTATCTTCGTGTAGATCAAGAGTACGAATTCAACTTTAGATCGAAAGATGTGATTCATTCAGCCTATTTCCCGCATTTCAGAGCACAAATGAATACAGTACCTGGGATGACAACTCGTTTTAAATTTACTCCAGACATCACAACCAAAGAGATGAGGGAGATCAAGAACAATGAAAAGTTCAACTATGTTCTAATGTGCAACAAAATTTGTGGAGGTGCACATTACAAGATGAAAATGATGGTTGTAGTTCTTGAGCAAGAAGAATACGATTCTTGGATGAAAGGGAAAATGTCGACATCCACCTTTAAAGATACGTATTTCGCGAACGAAAGTGACGAAACCCCTGAAGAAGAGAATGAAGATGCTGTAAATGAAGATGCAGTTATTGAAGATAACGATTTGACTGCTGACAGTGAAGCAGCTTAATTAATTATAAAATACAATTTAAAAATTAGATAGAATGGCGGCAGTAGCAGACGGACACCACGAAGAAAGCTTTGTATCGAAGTACATCTTTAGCCAGGACCATAAAATGATTGGAAAGCAGTTTTTAATGACTGCTGTATTCATGGGAGTTGTGGCAATGTTATTATCTATCCTATTTAGAATTCAACTGGCTTGGCCAGGAGAGAGTTCTGATTTCGTATCATTTTTCCTTGGAGAAACCTGGGCCCCAGGTGGAATCATGGCTGAAGATATGTATCTTGGATTGGTAACAATTCACGGAACAATAATGGTATTCTTCCTTTTAACAGGAGGGCTGTCAGGGACGTTTTCAAACCTATTAATTCCGTTACAAATTGGGGCACGAGATATGGCTTCTGGTTTTCTCAATATGTTATCATTTTGGTTCTTTTTCCTCTCGTCACTGATCATGTTTGGGTCAATGTTTGTTGAGTCAGGGCCAGCAATGTCAGGTTGGACGATATACCCTCCTTTGTCGGCACTCCCACAAGCGGTTAGTGGTTCCGGTTTAGGAATGACGCTTTGGTTATTTTCTATGGCAATTTTCATTGCATCGTCTCTTATCGGTTCATTGAATTATATTGTGACGGTCCTGAACCTTCGTACAACGGGTATGTCAATGACACGATTGCCATTAACGATTTGGGCATTTTTCGTAACAGCAATACTCGGGGTACTTTCGTTTCCTGTGTTATTATCAGCTGCTGTTTTACTGATAATGGACCGATTGGCGGGAACAAGCTTCTACCTCTCTGATATTATTGTAAATGGGGAAATGCTAACTCAGCATGGAGGTTCGCCTTTATTGTTCCAACATTTGTTCTGGTTCCTTGGTCACCCAGAGGTATATATTGTACTTCTTCCGGCTTTGGGATTGTCTTCAGAGATTATTTCTACCAATTCACGTAAGCCAATATTTGGTTACCGTGCTATGATTGGTTCAATTTTAGCAATTGGTTTCCTATCGTTCATTGTATGGGCACACCACATGTTTGTTACAGGAATGAATCCGTTTTTAGGATCAGTATTTGTTTTCACAACTCTTTTGATTGCGATTCCTTCTGCGGTTAAAGTATTTAATTACTTAACTACTCTTTGGAGAGGGTCGATTGTTTATACTCCAGCGATGTTGTTTGCCATTGGTCTTGTATCAACATTTATTACCGGAGGTGTAACGGGTATCATTTTGGCAGACGCAGCTTTGGATATTGCTGTGCATGATACCTATTTTGTTGTCGCCCACTTCCACGTTGTTATGGGATTGTCCGCAGTATTTGGAATGTTTGCGGGGGTATACCATTGGTTCCCTAAAATGTTTGGTAAGATGATGAATACACGCCTGGGATATGCGCACTTCTGGATTACTCTAGTAGGGGCGTATGGTGTATTCTTCCCAATGCATTTTGTAGGAATAGCAGGAGCGCCAAGACGATATTATAATTATTCGGTTTACGGTGATTTCGATGTGGATTCATTAAACATGCAGATGGACTTAAATGTCATAATTACAATGTTTGCGATTATTTCAGCGCTAGGACAGCTTTTGTTCTTGTTCAATTTCTTCTACAGTATTGCTAGAGGACCTAGAGCAGTTCAGAATCCTTGGAATAGTAATACATTGGAATGGACGACACCAGTTGATCATATTCACGGAAATTGGCCAGGAGAATTACCAACGGTTCACAGATGGCCTTATGATTATTCAAAGCCAGGATATGATGAAGATTTTGTATCGCAAATTGTGCCTTTAAAAGAAGGAGAAGATGAGGGCCATTAGAAACATATAATTTATTTGAAAGCCCCGATCTATCTGATGATAGGTCGGGGCTTTTTTGTACATTTGATACAATACGACATTTATAATGGAGGAATCTTTTGATTATCAGGACGAAGCCAATAACCATGGCGATCAAGACTACGACAAAGTATTGCGCCCTAAGCGTTTGGAAGATTTCACGGGCCAGAGAAAAGTAACTCAAAACCTAGAAGTATTTGTTCAAGCGGCTACGCTTAGAAATGAGCCTTTAGATCATGTGCTGTTGCATGGACCTCCGGGTCTTGGAAAGACGACATTAGCAAATATTATTGCCAATGAACTAGGAGTGAATTGCAAAGTCACGAGTGGGCCAGTTTTAGATAAACCTGGAGACCTCGCTGGTCTGTTAACGAATTTAGAACGAGGAGATGTTTTATTTATTGATGAGATCCATCGATTAAGTCCGGTTATTGAGGAGTACCTTTATTCGGCCATGGAGGATTATCAAATTGATATTTTAATTGATTCAGGTCCAAACGCGCGAACTGTTCAAATAGAATTGAATCCTTTTACTCTAATTGGTGCTACAACACGATCCGGATTACTTACATCACCCCTTAGAGCTCGCTTCGGAATCAATTCGAGATTGGAATATTATGATTCGAAAACGCTCACAATGATTGTAGAACGCTCTGCAGGCCTACTTGAAATCGCAACAAATGAGGATGCGGCCTATCAAATAGCAAGCCGTAGTCGAGGTACGCCTCGTATTGCGAATTCTTTACTTCGTAGAGTGCGCGACTTTGCTCAGATCAAAGGGGATGGAACGATCACAGTGGATATTACGAATCATGCGCTAGAGGCATTAAATGTCGATCAAAATGGCCTTGATGAAATGGACAATAAAATTTTGAGTGTTATCATAGATAAGTTTCAAGGTGGCCCTGTTGGGATGACTACGATTGCCACAGCTATTGGAGAAAATGCGGGAACACTTGAGGAGGTTTATGAACCCTTTTTGATACAAGAAGGCTTTCTTATGAGAACGCCCCGCGGAAGGAAAGCAACAGAAAAAGCATTTAAGCATCTCGGGAAACAATCCGGGCACGCCCCACAAGGCGGTTTATTTTAAAGGGAAAGTACGAGGCAGAGCATGGCTTTGACTAAAGGAATAGTTCCGGAAAATCAAAACAAAGTATAGTTTGGGTCTAGATTTAAAAGAAAAGCATAGCGCAATGATAAAGCAAAAAGCAACTGAGCTTGGCTTTTCATTTTGTGGCATTTCAAAGGCGGATTTTTTGGAGGAAGAGGCGCGCCGTCTTGATTCGTGGTTGAAAGAGGGTTATCATGGGAAAATGAAATACATGGAAAACCATTACGACAAACGATTGGACCCAAGGTTACTTGTTGAGGATGCAAAGTCTGTTGTTTCTCTTCTATTGAATTATTCCACGGATCAGGAGCAAGCCGATCCGGAAGCTCCAAAAATTTCAAAATACGCATACGGAAAGGATTATCACTTTGTTATTAAGGACAAACTCAAGGTATTTTATCAATTTATACAGGACGAAATTGGCGAGGTAGGCGGACGTGTATTTGTTGATTCTGCGCCAGTTATGGACAAGGCATGGGCTAAAAAAAGTGGATTGGGATGGGTAGGGAAAAACACCAACTTGATTCATCCGAAGCAAGGTTCTTACTTTTTTATTGCGGAAATGATTCTCGATTTGAACTTGGAATACGACGGTCCGATAAAAGACTATTGTGGAACATGCACGAAATGTATTGATGAATGCCCAACAGACGCCATTGTTCAACCCTACGTAGTTGACGGTTCGAAATGTATTTCATACTTAACAATTGAGTTAAAAGATGAGTTGTTGCCACACGAGTTTTCCGGTAAGTTGGATAACTGGATGTTTGGCTGTGATATCTGCCAAGATGTTTGTCCATGGAATCGGTTTTCTACTACCCATAAAGAGTCATTATTTCATCCCCATGATGCACTTCTAAAAATGTCAAAAGCAGACTGGGAAGATCTAACTGAAGAGGTATTTCAAGAACTCTTTAGGAAGAGTGCTGTAAAGCGAACCAAGTATTCAGGAATCAAGAGAAATATTGACTTTTTGAGGTGAGTTTCAAAATGAAAGTGCGCCAAGATAATTTTAGTATCCGTGAATGTCGTAACTACAAAAAAGGGCAAGTTGTTGTCACTTGCCCTTTGAATATATTTGATATTTTTTAGTCGAACAGTGCCCTAAATAAATCATTCCCATTTGCGTAGAGCACGAGTCCTATTATTAAGAAGAACCCAATATATTGGGCAATTTCCAATACTTTTTCTGGAGCTTCTTTTCCAGTGATCATTTCATACAACAAGAAAACAACATGACCGCCGTCCAAGGCTGGAATAGGCAGAATATTCATAAATGCCAAGATGATAGAAATAAATGCTGTGATTTCCCAGAAGGCTCTCCATTGCCATGTTGAGGGAAATAAATTACCGATTGCACCAAAGCCACCCATAGAAGAAGCTCCTTTTTTAGTAAAAAGGAATTTCAATTGGCCAGCATAATCACTCAGGGTTGTATAGCCTCGCTCGATTCCTTTTCCGATACTTTCGCCAAAACCATAATAAACGGTTTTAGCAGCTTTTTGGTCTGTAGACTCAACGTTCTTTGGTGAAAATCCAACTCTAGCCAATTTTTGAACGTATACAGAAGTAGTGAATTCTTCACCGCCACGCAGGACAGTAAATTTTGCATTTTTATTTTTTGATTTGTACAACTCTGAACTTATTTCATCAAAATAGGTGATTTCGCGGTTGTTAATTTTGATGATTTTGTCGTTTATCTTGAGTCCTGCGCTCATGGCAGGGGCGATCTTGAGTAAGGACAAGAAGTCTGCTTTGTTGGCTGAGATGTCCAGTGTGTCTCCTTCACGAACAACCGTCACCTTGTGACCTTTGCTTCTCAACTCACTTGAGGAAAAATCAATTTCAGAAATTGAACGGTTATCAATTTCAAGGATAAAATCAGATGCTTTGAATTGTTTATTTTTTGAAGCCTTTATCGTTGTTAATGTTCCAATTTCAGTTGATTTATGACGCAAGTCAGCAACATGTGTGGCACCTGATTCAAATAATTTATAGTCAATATCTTCGGGAAGTACAATTTCTTCCATCGAACCATTTGCATGCTGAACGCCAATTGTCTTTTGCCCTCTGATTATTAATCCACGAGCAATATCGTTGTAGTGCATTACTTTTTCACCATCAATTTCAAGAATATTGTCGCCCGATTGTAAACCATATTGTTCCAGATAGGGGTGGATCGCCATTCCAAGCTTCAAGTCCTCAGAGGCAACTTGTTCTTCTCCGTAGTTGAATACAATAAAGATGTATATAACCATACCAAGGATCAAGTTCACAACGACGCCACCTATCATGATTATTAATCGTTGCCAAGCTGGTTTTGATCGAAACTCCCATGGCTGCGCTGGTTTCGACATTTGTTCTTTATCCATGGATTCATCGATCATCCCTGATATTTTAACGTACCCTCCCAGAGGGATCCAGCCAATACCCCATTCTGTTTCACCAATTTTTTTCTTGAATAATGAAAACTTCCAATTGAAGAAAAGGTAGAACTTTTCTACACGTGTTTTGAAAATACGCGCGGGTACGTAGTGTCCAAATTCATGCAGTACTACGAGTAAAGAAAGTGATAAAATTAGTTGTGCTGCTTTGATCCAAAAATCCATATAAACTTATAAGTGTGTCGCGAAGATAGTAATTTCAACCTTTGTTTGCTGTGCGTGTGAGAACTCGTATTTGAATTAGGCATTGTTGTTTTCTATTTCGACATATTCATTTTGTACGAAATAATCGATTAGCGCTTCTTTCATAAGGTGTTGTTGCTCTCGATCGTTCAGTGGGGGTAGCTCTTGGATGAGCTTGAAGTGCGGCCAGTTTTCCGCATCGTGTCCGTCAAATTCATAGTATCCATGAGGTTCAAGAACTGTGCATACAGCAACATGAAGAAGGTCTGTTTTTTCACTTTTAGAAAAATCTTTATAGCCCATCCCCAATTCATTCACTCCTATTAAGAATAGCATCGCTTGAACATCCATATCTTCACCAAACGTTTTTTCTAATTGCGACTTAACTTCTTGAAAGCGCAATTCAATATCAAAATCCATGGTACAAAGCTAAAAATAATGTAGTAAACCATGTATCTGATCGAAAGATTCGGCAATCTATTTTTACGTCCTTAATTGAGTAATCGCTTGGTTCGATTCGATATGCAAAAAAAATCCCAAATAGCGGTATTAGACAATCGATAAGAGAGTAAAAATTAGTACCTTTGAAGTGAATTATAAATGATGTGTTATGAATGTTAGAATGTTAGCTTTGGCCTCTATGGTTTTGGCGTTGGGATTGACTTCCTGTGGCAATGATGAATCTGAAGAAGAAGTAAATAACAAGCAAGAACTTTGCTTCTATTCATATGATGATAATTCAACTGAATTGGGTTTTACGTCTTACAAAACAACAGCAAAAGTTCCAGTGAAAGGAACCTTTAATGTAATTAATATAAAAGGAGAAGAATCGGACAATAAAATGGATCTTATAAAATCCTTGAAATTTGAGATAGAAACTGCATCGATTGAAACAAATGACGAAGGACGAAATGCGAAGATTGTAAATTTCTTTTTTGGAACCTTTGGATGTGACAAAATTACAGGTAGCGTAGCGAATCTTGATGACGATGGTCGCGCTGAGATCAACATTAGTATGGGAGGCATGAACCTACCAGTACGCGGCAAATACAAGCTGGATGAAGCAGGTAAATTTGAATTCACATCAAACATTGATGTTGCAGATTGGAATGCACAAACAGGAATTGACGCCTTAAATCTTGAGTGTAAAGATTTACATACAGGGGAAGATGGTGTTTCTAAATTGTGGTCGGAAGTGGATTTGTATTTTAGCACAATTTTGGCCTCGGATTGCGATTAATTAATTCAGGTAAAACGGTGTGAATTATCTCGATATATTATTTGTTCTTGTTTTAATTTGGGGTGCTTGGAATGGCTTCAAAAGTGGTTTTATTCTTCAGTTATTTACAACTTTAGCGCTTTTTTTAGGGTTATATGCAGGTGTTCATTTTTCGAATTTCGCAACTCGAATCATTGTTGAAGATTTTGGTTCCAACTCTGAGTATGTGCCAGTGATTGCTTTCACAATTACATTTTTAGCTGTTGGTGCAATGGTTTATTTTGCGGGCAAAGCCATTGAGAGAATGTTAAAAGTGGTTCAGCTTAGTCCACTAAATAAGCTCGCTGGCATGGCCTTCGGACTGCTTAAAATGTGTTTTTTTATTGGAGGAGCAGTAATGATTGTCGAGTCTTACGATGAACGAAACGACATTATTGACAGTGAAACAAAGGAGGGTTCATTGTTTTATTACCCCATAAAATTGATCACAACTTCAACCATTCCTGCGTTTAAGGAAAGCACGATTTTTTTAAAGAATAAATTGGAAACCAATCCCCAGAAGAAAACCAACTCAGACGATAGGAATTCACTGCAATAGACTCCATATAGTGTTGATTATGGAACGAGCAAATTCGTTTATTTGTGAATACGAAATCAAGCGTTATTTTTTATTGCCTTTTTTGAATAGTAGTTTGGGCTGAAATACCTATCTTTGCGCACTCAAAGAAAAGTTATGTCTGCAGGGGTTAAAATATTTGCTGGTCGAGCATCAAAAGAATTGGCCGTAAGAATTGCAAAATCTTACGGAGCAACTTTAGGTGATATACAGTATGCAGCCTTCAGCGATGGTGAATTTCAAGTTTCTTTTGAGGAGACCGTTAGAGGCCAAGATGTTTTTATTGTGCAGTCTACGATGCCACCATCAGATAATTTATTCGAACTTCTACTTATGGTTGATGCTGCGAAGCGTGCTTCAGCCAGAAAGATAATTGTTGTAGTTCCATATTTTGGTCTCGCTCGACAGGATCGTAAGGACAAACCAAGAGTTGCGATTGGGGCAAAATTGGTAGCAAATATGATGATGGCTGCTGGTATTGATCGAATCATGACAATGGATTTGCATGCCGATCAGATTCAAGGATTTTTCGAGGTTCCGGTTGATCATTTATACGGTTCTACCATTTTCTCATCGGAGATAGAAAAACTGAATACAGGAAATTTAATAATGGCGGCTCCTGATGCGGGAGGTGCAAAGCGAGCAAATTCGTATGCGAAACGCTTGGATGTTGGACTTGCAATTTGTCACAAGCAAAGAAAGAAAGCAAATGAAGTTGCAGAGATGACTGTGATTGGAGATGTTGCTGGAAAAGATGTTGTTTTGGTGGATGACATGTGCGATACTGCAGGAACGCTGACCAAAGCAGCGGATTTGTTCATCGAAAAAGGAGCGAATAGCGTCAAGGCCTTTTGCACCCATGCTGTGCTTTCAGGTCCAGCTTATGACCGTATCACAAATTCAAAAATCACCGAACTTATTGTAACGGATACCATTCCACTGAAGCAAAAGCACGATAAAATTAGAGTGTTGTCTGTTGCAGAATTGTTCGGAGACGTTATTCGTCGAATGGTGAATAATGAATCAATTAGTTCACACTTTATAATATAAATACAATAAACAATGAAAAAAGCGCAATTGAGCGGTTCGTTAAGAGCGAACGTAGGGAAAAAGGACGCTGGAGCGTTACGACGTCAAGGTATGGTTCCTTGTGTGCTTTATGGAACAGGTGAGCAAACTCACTTTTCTGTAAGAGCGGTAGACATGCACAAACTTATCTTCTCACCAGATGTATATCAAGTTGAAATTGATATTGATGGGACGAAAAAAACTGCAATTATTCAAGACCTTCAAATGCATCCAGTAAAAGATACTGCAATGCATGTTGATTTTCTAGAATTGTTAGATGATAAACCGGTGAAAGTTAGCCTCCCATTGAGAGCAACTGGATCAGCAATTGGTGTTATGAACGGTGGTAAATTGAGACAACCATACCGAAAACTTCGTATGATGGGATTACCGGGAGCATTGCCAGAAGCTGTTACTGTTGATGTTACAGACATGCGTATCGGGGATTCAGTTCGAATCTCAGAGTTGAACGTTGATGGAGTTGAGTTATTGGAGCCAGCAAATGCTGTTGTTCTTTCTGTGAAAATGGCAAGAGGTGCTGTTTCAGATGAGGAAGAAGAAGAAAGCGAAGCTGAAGGTGAAACTGAAGGCGAAACTGAAGAAAGCGCAGAATAGCACTTATGCAATACATTTAAAAGCCCTGACTCAATTGAGTCAGGGCTTTTTTATTATTATTTACTGAGATTTCAACAGATATATTCAGAATTGAATATGGTGTAGGGGCACTTTATGTGTTGTTTCCTTGGTGCTTTCTTTTTTCTTCGAGCCACTTCGGAATGCGTTTCCCTTCTTTTTTTTCTCCAATGAGTTGATCGGCGACATCTGATTTGTTTGCCTTTTCTAGAGAGCGTCGGATGTACTTATGGTTTTCTTTCTTGTACCAAAAGAAAAACCGTCGTTGGTTTAATTTATCCTCTTTTTCTTTTACTGTTTTTGTTGGGCGAAGCGTATATGGATGAACGCCGCTGTAATAGATAACAGTTGCCACAGTCATGGGCGTTGGAGTAAAATCTTGTACCTGTTCCAATTGAAATCCCATATCTTTAGTTTCCACAGCGAGATTGGCCATGTCTTCGTCTTCACATCCCGGATGCGAGGAAATGAAATAGGGAATAAGTTGTTGATTTAAACCATGTTTTTTTTGAATTTTGTCGTACTTCTGCTTGAATTTATGAAAGTACTTAAATGATGGTTTTCGCATTACTCGGAGTGTAGCATCCGAGGTGTGCTCTGGAGCAACTTTTAAACGACCACTAACATGTCGTGTTACGACTTGTTCAATGTATTCATCGTGGTTGTTATCGTCATTATTTTTATTGAAATCGTCCACCAAAAGATCGTATCGAATTCCAGACCCAACGAAGGCTTTCTTAACTTCTGGAAGTGCATCTACTTTTTGATACAGTTTGGTCATCTTGCTGTGAGAAGTATCAAGATTATTACAAATTACGGGATGGATACAGCTTGGGCTGGTGCATTTCGCGCAAATCGCTTCATCTTTCCCTTTCATGCCGTACATATTGGCAGAAGGCCCCCCGAGGTCAGAGATATAACCTTTGAAATCCGGGTGTTGTGTCACATTATTTACCTCAGATAAAATTGATTTTTCACTTCTCGAAGCAATAAACTTTCCTTGGTGTGCAGAAATTGTACAGAAACTACACCCTCCGAAACAGCCACGGTGCATGTTTACAGAAAATTTGATCATATCGTATGCTGGAATAGCGCCGCGTTTTTTGTATTTGGGATGGGGCAATCGGGTATATGGAAGATCGAAAGAGCGATCGATTTCTTTTTCCGACATGGTCTTATATGGAGGATTAATAACTAATGTTTTTGTCCCGACCTTTTGAACAATCCGATTCGCTTCCCATTTGTTTGACTCGACTTCAACAATTTTAAAGTTGGCGGCAAATTTGATTTTGTCTTCTAAGCATGTCTCATGTGAAGACAATTCGACGGTATTCCAATTTTTGTTCTTTGGAAGCGGTTCAGAAGTATCTTGAAGAAATGCAACTTGATTGACTGTCGTGAGATTCGAGAAGGGAACACCTTTTTTTAATAGCCGCAACATATCACGCAGGGGTTGGTCTCCCATTCCATAAACCAGCATGTCTGCTTTGGATGATTCTAGTATTGTTGGGTGCAATTTGTCCGACCAATAATCGTAATGTGTCACACGTCGAAGAGATGCCTCAATCCCTCCAATTAAAACCGGTACATCAGGATAAAGATCTTTTATTATTCTTGAATATACTGAAGTTGCATAGTCTGGACGGAATCCTGACTCTCCACCTGGGGTATATGCATCTGTAGATCGCAGTCGTTTGTTAGCCGTATAATGATTGACCATTGAGTCCATACAGCCGGCGGTGACACCAAAGAAATAGTTTGGGCGACCAAATTTTTTGAAATCTCTTAGGTCATCTTGCCAATTGGGTTGTGCAATAATTGCGACAGAAAATCCTTCATCCTCTATAATTCGACCAATTACTGCAGTTCCAAATGCTGGATGATCAACGTAAGCATCTCCGGAAATTAAGACAACATCAACGCTATCGAGTCCACGTTTTTGTAATTCCTTTTTTGTCAAAGGCATCCAGTCTGTTAAGGGGCGTTCATTTATCACACCACAAAATTACAAGAAATAAAGAAAATGATGCAATTCTTAAGCATTGTGTCACATAATAGAAGTTTCTTATATGTTTTGGGCATGATATATTCAAAAATAGAATTCATTAATTCAGGATGCCACATGGTAAAAGATTGATTAACTTTGCACAACATAAAATTACCAATAATGAAAATCATTAACAATGGAGATTTTGGTAGATGCAATAAGCGCATTGTCGTGGGAAGCGAAGCTGAAAAACCAAAAGGAATGCAACATTTTGAACTGGGCTTATTTGAGACCTTTCTTAAGGGAGAAAAAGATGTTGCTAGCACTACAGATTTAGATGCCGTCACAGTTTTTGTAAAGTATGATTCAGATGCTGAAAAAATGCGTGTTCGAGGTGCCAAAGCATGCGCTGAATTTGACAAAGATGTTGATACGATCGAGATTCTTGGAACAAATGACATGTGTTTTGACTTTATCGAAGGTTTTCTTCTTTCCAATTATCAGTTTAATAAGTATTTTAAAGACCGAGAGAAGAGAGACAGTAAGCTGGTGAATTTGGTGTTAGACGCCTCATTTTCAGATGATGAGTGTAACGAATTGTTGAGCATTAATACGGCTGTTTCTTGGGCACGAACGATGGTGAATGAGCCTGTTTCTTTTCTTAATGCGGAACAATTGGCAAAGGAAATTCGCGAATTCGAAACCCGAACAGCTTTAAATGTAACGGTTTTAGAAAAAACACAGATTGAATCGCTAAAAATGGGGGGCTTGCTCTCAGTGAACAAAGGTTCGATTGATCCACCGACATTTACGATTGTCGAGTACCGTCCGAAGAACGCTCGAAATAAGAAACCAATTGTTTTGGTAGGGAAGGGCGTTGTATATGATACTGGAGGATTGAGTTTAAAGCCTACACCGAATTCAATGGACGTCATGAAAAGCGATATGGGAGGTGCTGCATGTATGGCAGGTACGATCTTTTTGGCAGCGTTGCAGAAGTTGCCTTTGCATATCATTGCTCTAATCCCGGCAACAGACAACAGACCGGGGTTGAATGCATATGCTCCAGGAGATGTTGTTACAATGTATGACGGAACTACCGTTGAAGTGTTAAATACAGATGCGGAAGGACGGATGATCTTGGCGGATGCCTTAGCATATTCAAAGAAGTTTGATCCTGAATTGGTGATCGATGCAGCCACGTTAACTGGAGCTGCAGTTCGAGCAATTGGGAATATGGGAAGTTGTATTATGGGAAATGCAGATGAACGTTATTTTGATCAACTTCAAACTGCCGGAAATGCGGTACATGAGAGAACTGTTCGTTTTCCCTTCTGGGATGAGTATCTCGAAGAAATGAAGTCTCCAATTGCTGATTTGAAAAATCTTGGCGGACCTTATGCAGGAATGATTACTGCAGGAAAGTTTTTGGAACACTTTGTTGAGGCGCCCTACATTCACATTGATTTAGCAGGGCCTGCGTGGCTTGATAGAACAGATGCCTACCGACCAAAGGGAGGAACAGGAACAGGTATTCGCTTATTGTATCACTTCTTAAAAAATTACACCAATGGATAATCAGAAAAAATCGAGCAGCAGATCAATACGCGTTGGTATTTCAATTGGAGATGTGAACGGAATCGGTCCGGAGGTTGTTATGAAAGCTTTGAGTGACAATCGAATATTACAAGATTGTACACCTGTTATTTACGCTTCGTCGAAGGTATTGAACTTTTATAAAAAGTCGACGAAACTTCATGATTTCAATTACCTTTCGATTAAATCGGCGGATGAGATTAAGCAACGCAAGATAAATGTGGTGTCTGTATGGGAAGATGAACTTCAGTTCGATATAGGAAAGGCTACAACGAATGGTGGGAAATATGCTTTAGAATCCTTGGATTGGGCAACTAAAGATCTTGCTTCAGGAAAAATAGACGTCCTAGTCACTGCTCCTATCTCGAAAGAGGCAATGGGTAAAACCGGATTCAAATTCCCAGGGCATACGGAGTATCTAGCGGATATGGCGGGAGAAGAAGACGCACTAATGTTGATGATTTCCACGACGTTAAAAGTGGGGTTGGTAACGAGTCACATTCCCTTAAAAGATGTTCCAACAGTTGTAACCACAGAAAAAGTTTTTGAAAAAATCAAAGCATTTAATGATAGCTTGAAAAAAGATTTTGGAATCCGCAAGCCGAAAATTGCTGTGTTTGGAGTAAATCCTCACGCTGGTGAGAACGGAAAAATGGGTAGCGAAGAAGGTGAAGTTGTTCTTCCGGCCATAAATCAAGCAAAAGCATCCGATATTATGGCGTTTGGTCCCTATCCAGCTGATGGGTTTTTTGGTTCGAAATCGAAATATGAATTTGATGGAATTTTAGCGATGTACCATGACCAAGGTTTAGCGGCATTTAAGGCGCTGTCTTTCGATGAAGGTGTGAATTTTACTGCAGGATTGCCAATTGTCAGAACCTCTCCGGATCACGGAACGGCATTCGATATAGCAGGTTCAAACAGCGCTTCAGGAGAGTCGATGAGGAACGCAATTTATCTCGCGATTGACGTGCATCGAAATCAGACAAGAGAGAAAGAAATTAGTGAGAACCCACTGAAAAGTCGCCCCGCAGATAAACGCGGAAGAGATTACAGAAATGAGGGGAGGAGAGAATGAGAAGCAACAGATTGGGCGTAAAAAAAGCAAGCAAAGGAAAATTAATTGATTGAAGGAGTGCTCTTTCGTTTAAAATAGTTAACTTTGCCAACCAATTTTTAGACAGTTGTTATGTCAAATAAAGAGTTTGTAATCCCTTTTGTAGGTTTAAAACTGGGGTTTCACGAATTTAAGTTTGATATTGACAACGCGTTCTTTGAAGGTATTGATTATTCTTTAGTTCAAAAAGGGAATCTTTGTGTAAAGTTAACCTTAGAAAAAAAAGAAACAATGTTGGTGGGTAATTTCGCTTTGCAAGGAGTTGTGGAGACAGCTTGTGCTCGGTGTACAGAGCCTATGAACGTTGCTATTGATGAACAATTTCAATTGATTTACAAGTTTGACGACCAACCGTCCAACGATGAATCATTGGTTATTGTTTACCCTGAAGAATTTGAAATTGATGTTAAAGTAAATATTGTTGAGTTTATCTCCGTATCACTTCCGTCAAGATCAGTCCATACCGATGGAGAATGTAACGAGGAAATCATTGATATTTTAAGTGAATATCAAGTATACTCTAGAGCAGAATTGGAAAAATCAGATGCAAGAGCGTTTGATGGGGAATCAGAAGATGAGGACCAAATAGAGATTGATGAAGATGGCGATGATGATCAAATTGATCCTCGCTGGGAGGCATTGAAAGATTTAAAGAAGAAATAAGAATTTATAAATAAAGTAAAATGGCACATCCTAAACGAAAAATATCGAGAACGAGACGTGACAAGAGGAGAACACACGTTAAGGGAGAAGCGAACAACATCGCAACATGTCCTACGACTGGACAGCCTCACTTGTTTCACCATGCTCACTGGCACGAGGGGAAATTGTACTACAAAGGAAAAGTAGTTGCAGAGAGAGAAGTTGCGGTTTAATTCTGTACTTTAGCTCTTCTTTATGAAGATTGGTATAGATGTCCTTGGTGGTGATTTCGCTCCTGATGCAAATATTGCAGGTGCGGTTTTAGCACGAAAAGAACTTTCAGCGGATATTAAAATTGTCCTGATAGGCGACCAGAATCAAATTCTGAGTGGCCTTTCCTCTTTTAATGAGGAAGCTTCTAGCTTTGAAATTGTGCATGCACCTGATTTGATAACAATGCACGACCATCCAACTCGTGCAATTTCACAAAAACCGAACAGTTCGATTGCCGTTGGTTTTGATCTGCTTGCCAGCGGTGAAATTCGAGCCTTTGCAAGTACTGGAAATACCGGAGCAATGCTTGTGGGTTCGATGTTCAAAATCAATACCATTCCTGGGGTTATTCGTCCCTGTATTACCTCAACTCTTCCCGCTGTGGACGGTTCAAAATCTATTCTTTTGGATGTTGGTTCGAATGCGGACTGTAAACCAGATGTTTTGCACCAATTTGCAGTTCTTGGGTCCTTGTACTCTAAGGGAGTCTATGGTATTGAAAATCCGCGCGTCGCTCTGTTAAATATTGGTGAAGAGGAAACCAAAGGAAATCTTCTTACACAAACCGCACACAAGTTAATGGCGGGATCAGATAATATCAATTTTATTGGCAACGTAGAAGGACGTGATTTGTTCACGGGTAAAGCAGATGTAGTTGTGTGTGATGGATTCACAGGAAATGTGGTTTTGAAGCAGGCAGAGGGAATGTATTCAATGCTAAAGAAGCGAAAGGTAGAAGACGAATTTCTCGATCGATTCAACTACGAGAATTACGGAGGCACCCCAATTCTTGGCGTACAAGGAAACGTGATTATAGGACACGGTATATCAAATGATATAGCAGTAAAAAACATGATACTACACGCATACGATGTAGCAAGTTCAGGCTTGGCAAACAAAATTAACGAAGCATTTAATTAATTATGAAAACGACCGCAGCAATTACCGGAGTTCAAGGGTATTTACCAAGTGATGTTCTTTCGAATGATGATTTGGCAAAAATTGTTGATACTTCAGATGAGTGGATTACTTCACGCACCGGAATCAAAGAAAGAAGAATTATGAAGGATGGTGCTTCCTCAGACATGGCAGCGGAAGCAGTCAAAGGTCTTCTGGAGAAAACGGGAACATCACCTGAAGATGTTGATTTGGTTGTATTGGCAACAGTTACCCCGGATTATCCTTTTCCCAGTACTGCCAATGTTCTTTGCGATAAAACAGGAATGACAAATGCTTGGGGGTTTGACCTAATTGCTGCCTGCTCTGGTTTTATATACGGCTTGGCCACAGGGGCTCAATTCATTGAAACAGGACGCTACAAGAAAGTAGTAATTGTTGGAGTAGACAAAATGTCTTCGATTATAGATTATGAAGACCGTACAACATGTGTGATATTTGGAGATGGATGTGGAGCAGTATTGCTTGAGCCAACAACGGATGGAACAGGAGTACAAGACTTTATTCTTCGTAGTGATGGTGCAGGTAGAAACCATTTGATTCAACCAGCAGGAGGCTCTGCAGCACCGGCATCCACTGAAACTGTGGAAAATAGGATGCACTACGTCAAGCAAGAAGGAAAGCAAGTATTTAAATTTGCAGTAACGAACATGGCGGACGTTTCAGCTGAAATCATGGAAAAAAACAAGCTGTCAAGCGATGATGTAGATTGGCTCGTCCCGCATCAAGCAAACCTCCGAATCATTGACGCAACAGCGAATAGAATGGGGCTAACGAAAGAAAAGGTGATGATTAATATCCAGAATTATGGAAATACGACTGCCGGTACTTTGCCTCTTTGCCTGTGGGACTACGAGAGTCAATTAAAGAAGGGTGACAATATTATTTTGTCTGCTTTTGGAGGTGGATTTACCTGGGGTGCAGTTTATTTAAAATGGGCTTACAATTCTTAAAAAATATTATTTTTACGGAATAACACTATATGAAAATGAATATTAAAGAAATCCAAGATTTAATCAAATTTGTCGCGAAGTCAGGCGTCAACGAAGTTGAAATCGAACAAAAAGATTTCAAGATCACGATACGTTCTCAAGAGATTCCTAAGGAGGAAAAACAAATCATTGTGCAAGCAGCAGCTCCAGTAGCTCCAATTGCCGCTGCTCCGGTTGCTGCTCCAGTAGCTCCGCCTGCGGTAATCGCAGCACCTTCGCCAGCGCCTGAAGCTAATGATTCGAAATATGTAACGGTAAAATCACCGATGATAGGAACATTCTACAGGTCTCCTGGTCCTGATAAGGACATGTTTGTTAACGTAGGAGACACCATTGGAATTGGAGATACTGTATGTATTATCGAGGCAATGAAGTTATTCAATGAAATTGAAGCTGAATTATCAGGTAAGATTGTTAAAATCCTTGTCGATGATGCAACTCCAGTTGAATACGATCAGCCACTTTTCTTAGTTGATCCATCATAATTAGATTTTATTGGAACCTAGGGTACATCTTGTGCCAGTTCCATTCATTAAAATAGATTGCTATGAGCATGTTCAAAAAAATATTAATTGCGAACAGAGGAGAGATAGCTTTACGTGTTATTCGTACATGTAAGGAAATGGGAATTAAAACGGTGGCGGTTTACTCAACTGCTGATAAGGATAGCTTACCTGTGCGATTTGCAGATGAAGCTGTATGTATCGGACCTGCTGTAAGTGCCGAATCGTATCTTTCGATCCCGAACATTATCGCCGCTGCAGAAATTACAAATGCAGATGCCATTCACCCAGGATATGGCTTTTTGTCTGAAAATGCCAAATTTTCACGTGTGTGTGAGGAGCACAACATCAAATTTATTGGAGCAACTCCCGAGCAAATTGATGGAATGGGAGATAAAGCAAATGCAAAAGCCACTATGATTGCGGCCAATGTGCCATGTATACCTGGATCTAAAGGATTGCTCAAGGATCTTGCTGATGCCAAGAAAACAGCAAAAGTTGTTAAATATCCCGTCATTCTTAAGGCAACTGCTGGTGGTGGAGGTAAAGGAATGCGCATTGTTTGGAAAGAAGAAGATATGGAAGCTGCTTGGGATGGAACAAGAGCCGAGTCTGCCGCAGCCTTCGGGAACGATGGTATTTACATGGAAAAATTTATCGAGGACCCACGACATATCGAAATTCAAATTGCTGGTGATCAGTATGGAAATGCATGTCATTTATCGGAAAGAGATTGTTCGATTCAACGACGTCACCAAAAGCTAGTAGAAGAGACTCCTTCACCATTCATGACAGATGAGCTTCGTAAAAAAATGGGAGAAGCTGCCATTAAGGCTACAAAAGCTGTGAACTATGAAGGCGTTGGAACTGTTGAGTTCTTGGTCGATAAGCACCGTGATTTTTATTTCATGGAAATGAACACACGAATTCAAGTTGAACATACAATTACTGAAGAAGTAATTAATTATGATTTGATTAAAGAGCAAATAAAATTGGCTGCAGGAGATAAGATGTCAGGGGAAAATTATTTCCCAAAACTGCATGCCATTCAGTGCCGCATCAATGCAGAGGATCCAAAGGCAAACTTTAGACCTTCTCCAGGAAAGATAACGAGCTACCATTCGCCAGGAGGACATGGTATTCGGATTGATACACACGTTTATGCAGGTTATACAATTTCTCCAAATTATGACTCTATGATTTCGAAGCTTATTGTAGTAGCGCAGACACGAGAGGAAGCAATTAAGAAAATGAAACGTGCTTTAGGAGAATACATCATTGAAGGTATTCAAACGACAATTCCGTTTCACCAAAAATTAATGGAAGACCCGAAGTTTATCGAGGGAGATTTCACGACAGCATTTATGGATACTTTTGAATTTTAAAAGTCACTGTTAAAATGTTGCGCCTTAACTTCGGTTGGGGCTTTTTTTTGCTAATTTGATTTGGAAAGGATTTCGCCCATGCTCGCCAACAGGATTGCCTTACATCTGTCGAAGTAAAACCTATCCGAATTTAATTTATGCCACGGGACACGGCATGATGGGGTTAAGCTTGGCCCCAGCTACAGGAAAACTTGTTAATGAGCTAATCATTGGTCAAAAGACATCCGTTTCTTTAGATCAGTTTGGAGTTTAAAATAGTACTTTCTGAACCGATAGAATCAACAATGGTTGTTGCATAACTAATTCTTATGTGCAACACCAAATCATGGAGTTTAAAGTAACTTTGATATACGATGGCAAGAAGAACAGATAAAAACAGCAGACGAGGTGTGAAAAGTAGCTATGTATCTACCATTATTGGGATATCGCTCGTATTGTTTTTGATTGGGCTCGTTTTGGGAGGTTTTTTCGGTTTGGAGAATGTTCAGCGCCAGGCAAAAGAAAACTTAACGGCCGATATTTTCTTCACTCCTGAATTAAACGATTCGGACATTAAGCAAATTGAGCAAGAACTAAAAACATGGAATGAGTTTAGCACGGTAACTTATGTTTCTGCAGACCGCGCCCTAGAGGAGTTTGCTGGTCTTGGTGATAAGGAGGAAATTTTAGAAATATTGGATGGTGAACAACCGATCCCAACAAACATCAGTTTTCAGCCCAAAGAAGAATATGCTACAATAGACGGTATGATGTCCATAAAGAATAAAATTCTTGAAAATTATGGTGATCAAATCGATGATGTAAATTATCAGGAAGAAAGTGTTGAATCGGTAAATCTTGGTTTTAGACAATTCGTTCTTTTGTTTGCTGCAGTTGCCTTGCTTCTGATTGTTATCGCGGTGGCAATGATCAATAATACAATCCGATTGGCACTTTATTCGAAACGATTTTCAATTAAAACAATGCAACTTGTGGGGGCTCGGTCACGATACATACGCCGCCCATTCTTATGGCAGGCCATTGGTATAGGTGTTGTCAGTGCTATAATTGGCATGGCAATTTTACTCGGACTTTTTTACGCCCTCAACAATGTGCTTGACTCCATTGAAATTATTTATGACCTCAAAACACTTCTTTTACTGCTTGGAATTCTCGTTGCTATTGGTATTATCATCACACTAATTTCAACATGGTTTGCTCTTAACAAATATTTGAGAATGAAATTAGATGATTTGTATTAAATTTGAAGTATGAGCAAGAAAACAACCACTAATAAAACAACGAACTCGAGTCAATCAAGTATGAGCAAATCGGATGAGCAAAAAGAAGTCTCTTTAAAGGAGTTCAGCAAGAAGGCCCCATATGCATTTAATGCGAAAAATTATAAACTTCTTTTGATTGGATTGGCGATCAACATACTTGGTTTTATCTTGATGATTGGTGGAGCTGCTGAAGACCCAAATGAATTTAATGCAGATGAGCTTTTTGGAACGGTGCGAATTACCATTGCCCCAATTTTTATCGTTCTCGGTTATATTGTAATCCTTTATGCAATTATGAAAAAGCCGAAAACAAACCAATAAGAAATATTCATGGATTTACTTGAAGCGATTCTTCTTGGCATTATCCAGGGATTAACCGAGTTCTTACCTGTAAGTAGTAGTGGACATATCGAATTGGGCAAAGCCCTCTTAGGAAGTGTTCCTGAGGAGGGAATGTTGATGACTGTGATTCTCCATTTTGCAACTGCCTTGAGTACAATTGTCATTTTTCGAAAAGAGATTCTTGAAATATTCAAAGGCCTTTTTCAATTCAAAAACAACGAACAGCTGCGGTTTTCTGTTTTAATTGTGTTATCAATGATTCCAGCTGCCTTTGTTGGGATACTGTTTGAAGATGAAATAGATACTTTTTTCAGTGAAAATATTTTCCTTGTTGGAATGATGTTGATAGGAACTGGAGGCCTATTGTTTCTTGCCAATAGAGCAAAAGCAACAGAAGGAAAGGTAACGCCATTGCGGGCAATAATTATTGGAATTGCTCAGGCCATTGCAATACTGCCTGGAATCTCTCGATCTGGAGCAACAATAGGAACGGCCGTACTTCTTGGGGTTGATCGCACACGAGCAGCACGGTTTTCTTTTTTAATGGTGGTCCCACTAATTTTTGGTGCAATGCTTGTGAAGACAAAAGATTATCTTGAAGTTCAAAGTGTTGAAGCAAAAAGCCACCCCTTTAAAAAATCAGAGGAAATACTTAAAGCATTGCGTTCGGATTATGAATTTGTTTCAAATAAAGGTGTGAAGTCGGCGTTAGTTCGAAAAGAAACACACTGGACGGAATTAAAAAATGAAGGAGTGTTGTGCTCTTGTCAAGTGGCTTCATTGGAAGAAAGGTACGGGAAAGACTTACGATCTGCGGGACTCTCAGAGGATCAGGTAGCCATAATGACAACCCATCATTTGTCAAAGGTTCGCCCTTTGGGAAGTACGAATAAAGCATCGATTATAGCAGGGTTTTTTGCTGCATTTTTCACAGGGCTTTTAGCATGTACATGGATGATTAAGATTGTGAAGCGAAGCAAATTAAGTTACTTCTCGTTTTATTGTTTTGCAGTAGGATTAGCAGCTATAATTTGGTCAATTGTATAACCTAATGAAGGCAACCGATTTTCAAGATGGCCAGACGCTTGTTGTAGACAAACCATTGAATTGGACTTCATTTGATGTAGTTAATAAATTGCGTTGGAACTTAAAGCAAAAGCTCAAAGTAAAAAAAATCAAAGTTGGTCATGCAGGCACATTGGATCCATTGGCGACGGGAGTCCTTGTCATTTGTACTGGTAAACACACAAAGAATATCAATGAATTAGTGGTCGGAGAAAAGACCTATACAGGAAAAATCCTTCTTGGTAAATCAACACCATCATACGATTTGGAATCAGAATATGATCACGAGTTCCCGATAGAACATATAACCGAGGAGAGAATGCAAGAGGTTCGGCGGTCGTTTATTGGAGAACAAGATCAAATACCACCAATATTTTCTGCAAAACAGGTCGATGGCAAACGGGCGTATGATCTCGCTAGAGCGGGAAAAGAGGTTGTATTAAAGGCGAATAGAATTACCATCTCTGCATTTGAGATTGACACAACTAATTTTCCTGAAATCGGATTTGAATTGTCATGCAGCAAAGGCACCTATATACGATCTGTTGCAAATGATTTTGGTAAAAAATTAAACTCCGGAGGTACATTAATCGAACTAAGACGTACAAAATCAGGAGCGCAAAGGATAGAAGAAAGCAAGTCCGTCGATGAGTGGATTCAGATAATTCGGGATCTAGACCTTTAGAACAGCTTAATTTTTATACCTTTGCCACCCCATAATCTAAAAAGATGTAGCAGTGGTAATGAACAAAATGAAATTATCTCAATTTAACTTCGACCTTCCGGAGGAGTTAATTGCAGAATACCCTAGCGATAATAGAGATGAAGCGCGATTAATGGTGATTCATCGAGATTCAGGAAAAATAGAACACAAGCTCTTTCGAGATGTTATTGATTACATCGATGAAAAAGATGTAATGATCATGAATAATACAAAGGTTTTTCCTGCTAGAATGTATGGTAATAAGGAAAAGACAGGCGCAAAGATCGAAGTCTTTTTATTAAGAGAGCTAAACCGAGAAAGCCTCCTTTGGGATGTTCTTGTAGATCCAGCCCGAAAAATTCGGATCGGAAACAAATTGTATTTCGGGGATGACGATTCATTGGTTGCTGAGGTAATTGATAATACCACATCGAGAGGGCGTACACTTCGATTCTTATTCGATGGTCCGTATGAAGAATTTAAAAAAGCAATTACGAAATTGGGTGAAACGCCACTTCCAAAATACATCAAAAGGGGTGTTGAAAAATCCGATGCAGACCGTTATCAAACAATATATGCAAAAGAAGAGGGAGCTGTTGCCGCACCAACTGCAGGCTTGCATTTTTCTCGTCAGTTACTGAAACGATTGGAATTGAAAGGAGTTGACTTTGCAGAGGTAACCTTGCACATAGGTCTTGGAACATTCCGACCTGTGGAGGTGGAAGATTTGACCAAACACAAAATGGATTCAGAGCGTGCCTTCATTAAACAAGAATGTGCCGATATTGTAAACAATGCAAAAAGAAATAAGAATAAAATCATTGCTGTTGGAACAACATCGATGCGTTCAATTGAAAGTTCCGTTTCGACCGATGGTTTCTTGAAGCCATATGAAGGGTGGACAAACAAATTTATTTTCCCTCCATACGACTTTAGCATCGCAGATGCCTTGATTACAAATTTCCACACGCCATTATCGACTTTGTTAATGATGATCTCTGCGTTTGGAGGTCATGAATTAATGATGTCAGCGTATCAAGAGGCGATCAAAGAAAAATATAAATTTTATTCTTACGGGGATGCAATGTTAATCCTGTAAGCAAATCAAGAAGATTACAACCAAAAGGAGGACTTTCGAGTTCTCCTTTTTTTGTTTGAGAGTGGAATAGTTAGGTCTTGAGCTTCTTGTTTTTACAAATAAGTTTATCATTTGTCTGTTAAATGTATCAGATCTATCCAACGGAATTATTTCAGAAATAATATTTTTCACAATTCACCTTAAAAACGGCTGTTTCTACCCTAAATAATGATTATTTTTGGGGTGAAATATTCCGCCATGGAAATTGCTGCAAATAAAATATCTTTAATCGATAAGTTAAAAGCTTATTTGGTCTTCACAAAATTCCGTTTGTCGGCTCTTGTAATAGTGTCTGCCTTGTCGGGATTTCTCTTTGCTGGAGGAATTGATGGGTATCAAATGACATTGCTTCTTATCGGAGGTCTATTGGTCACTGCAGCGTCTAATGGTTCTAATCAAATTTGGGAAAGAGACCTTGATAAGCTGATGAAACGTACGGAACGACGTCCAATTCCAATGCAACACATGTCAGTTTTTGAGGGCGTGATTGTTGTCGGAATTTGCTTGTTGATCGGAACATATATGTTGTATCAAATCAACATGTATTCTGCCGTGCTTGGGGTGTTGGCTTTCGTAATGTATGTATTTCTCTACACTCCATTGAAAAGAATAACACCTTGGGCAGTTTTCGTAGGCGCATTTCCAGGCGCAATTCCACCAATGCTTGGTGCGATTGCCGCAACAGGTGAGTTCGGTCTAGTTCCGGGCGTTTTATTCTTTGTACAGTTCACTTGGCAATTCCCTCATTTTTGGGCAATAGCTTGGGTTTCATACGATGATTACAAGGCTGGAGGCTTTTCTTTACTGCCGTCTAGAGAAGGAAAATCAAAAAACTCGGCATTTCAAATTGCAGTGTATTCACTTGCACTTATTCCATTTAGTTTGTTGCCTTGGATCATGGAGTGGACAGGAACGATTTCATTGATTATTGCATTGATGCTTGGAATTGCGTTCTTTTTGTATTCCTACCGATTGCTTGTTACATGTGATGATCGAGATGCGAGAAAATTGATGTTTGCATCATTTCTCTATCTTCCAATTATACAGTTTTTATATGTTTTTGATCGCCTTCCGGGCGTTATGGATTAATATCATTTTACTATGAATAAAGAAATAAAGAAGACAGTGAGTGGAGACAATAAAAAGCAAGTTGAAAAGGCCAAAATGAGTCTCATTTATGTCGGGATTCTATCTGTTGTTATGTTTTTTGGTGGATTGACCTCTGCCTACATTGTCTCTATGGGAGATGCATTTTGGATTAAGTTTCCATTGCCAAATGCATTTTGGATTAGTACGGCGTTAATACTGCTAAGTAGTGCTGTTTTTCAATTCTCAATTTCTTTCGCTCGAAAAGGAAAATTGAAAGCAATGAAAATTAGTATTGTTATTACGCTTCTATTGGGACTGGGTTTTGTCTATTCGCAATACAAAGGATATGGACAACTTGCAGCGAAAGGGTCGCACCTTACGGGAAGTGGAATCGTTGTTTCTGACGGGAAATATGGCAGTTATTTTTCAATCAAACAAAATGGTGAGTTCATCGTCGTTGATGGAAATGATTACATCCGACTCGGGGAAAAACTTACCGAAGAGGAGATGCAATCGCTAAAAACATTTACAAAACAATTTTTAAAACCAAAGGACAAAGAACAGTTCCAAGTAAAAGACGACGGAGTGCATCGACTGTATTGGGAAGATCAAGAGATGGATATTTTGGATGGGGAACTTCAAACAAATAAGGGAGTTAAGATGGAAGCTGTTGATCGAATTCGATTATCCTACATGGCTGCACACATTCAGGACGACAGGGGTCATTTTTTCATGCGAGGACAGATTGGAGAAGATTTTCACATCTACTACAAAGGGGTAGAGATGGGTTACAAGAATGGAAATCTAACCTACAATGGAGTAAAACTTGACACTTATTTGCAAGTCAAAGCATTGGAGTCTGCCGATACGGCGTCATCCTATTTGTGGGGGATTACAATTGCCCATTTGCTGCATATCATAGTGACACTTTTGTACCTAATTCGTCTTGTAATAAGTTCATTTTCAGGAGCAATAAATCAGGAACAGAATGTAAGTCTCAGAATGGGGATTGTCTTCTGGCACTTTTTAGGATTTTTATGGTTGCTATTACTACTTTTTTTACTTTTTATTCATTAAACTTGCACATTAAAATATTTTAAGAATGGCTGGACACGCTAGTAAACAAATTGATGTGAAAACGCTGTGGGGAGGAAAAACTTCACCGTTTAGCACGAGTTACGGGAAACTAATGATGTGGTTCTTTCTGGTATCGGATGCGCTGACATTTGGAGGGCTTTTAATCGGGTACGGAATGACACGACATGCAGTGGATACTGCTTGGCCTATTGGAGAAGAAACCTTTAATTCCCTCCCTTTCTTGGGACACGGTTATCCGTTAATCTATGTTGCCTTGATGACGTTTATTCTGATTATCTCGTCAGTTACAATGGTACTTGCTGTTGAGGCAGGACATCGAATGGATAAAAAAGGAGTGGTGAAGTGGATGATTGCTACAATTATAGGTGGCTTCTTTTTCGTTGGTTCTCAGGCTTGGGAATGGTCGCATTTTATTCACGGATCTGAGTTCGGAAAAATTGAATTGGCTGACGGTTCTCAAGCAATCGTTAAAGGTCATTATGGAGAGGTCGAGAACTTTACAATATTAGAGGCGGGTCACCACCATTCCAAGGGAGATGTTGTGAAAGCAGGTTCACATGGAATGACGCAAGAAGATTTGGATCATGATTACCGTCACGCTATTGCTGAAGGACATGTAGAGGGAGATAAGATTTTCCTTCATGATGGTTCTGTAGGCAAGGTAGCCAAGAAAAAGAATGAGCACATGGAGCTGATTGTCAAATCAGACGGAAGTGAATATAAAATTGGAGATAAAATTGAGGACCATGAAAAGGCTGCTACCATGTATTCCAAGGCCACAACTTCAGGGATTAAGGACAATGTGATTTTTGGAGCGAATCTAGAACAAAATGAATACGGACCACAACAATACGGTCAGTTTTTCTTCTTCATTACTGGCTTCCATGGTTTTCACGTTTTTTCAGGAGTGATTATCAACATATTGATCCTCTTAGGAGCAATGAGAGGAGTGTACCACAAAAGAGGGCATTATGAAATGATTGAAAAAACAGGTCTATATTGGCACTTTGTCGATTTGGTTTGGGTTTTTGTTTTTACGTTTTTCTACCTCGTTTAATTATAGAAACTAAAAGATTATGATTAGAGACGACATCTACGAATATTCATTGGATTCTCATCACGATGAGGAAAAAGGAAAAAAACTTCGTAAAAAGATTTACTTTGTAACAGTTTTATTAACGGTTGTAACCATTGTTGAAGTTGCGCTTGGTGCATTAATTAAGCAGGGTTCTGGAGCTTGGCCTTTCGTTAAGTGGTCCTTTATCATTTTAACACTTCTCAAAGCAGGTTACATTGTTATGTCTTTCATGCACCTTGGTGATGAGCGAAAGGCAATGCGGTATGTTATATTAATACCATATCTCATTTTCATTGCATACCTTATTTTTATCTGCCTCTGGGAAGGAACCGCAGTAGGCGAAAATTGGCCCTCAACGCAAGGCCTTTAAGAACTCTTTGCTATGGCACAAAAGAAAACTGCCGGACGACTAAAAGTAGCATTCGCTTTTTTGCTTTTATTCGGTCCGGCTTTTTTATTGGTTTTATTCGCAACTCGCAGTTGTTCGCATCAATTTAAAACGCTCCCGGAACTGGGTCCTGCAGCGGCCTATTCTTTTACTGATGTAGATGGTAAGAAGAGAACTTTTAAAGATTTTGAGGGTGACATTGTCTTGATTAATACATTACAGGTTACGTGTCCGAATGAATGTGCAATTTCACTTGTCAATTTAAATCTCCAGATATTTCAGCTCGCAAAAAATATTGACGATAAAGGGGTAAAAATTATTTCATACGTTACTGATGGAAAAGGAAACCCTGTGACTGATTTGACCCAAGTGCAGGCCATGTTAATGGACAGAATTAATGACTTTGATCCTGAGATTTGGATCTTAGCATCAGGTCCAGTGAAGGAGGTATTTGATATCACGCACGACGGTAGAAGCTTGTTAGAAGAAACAGGGGATTCGTTCTTTGGCGGTTTCGCTTTTCAAGAAATGATGCTCCTAATTGATAAGACGAATCAATTGCGAATGATTCGTTCTGGAGCTCAGGAAGGTTATATCCGTGAAATGAAGCAACACATTGCTTTGCTTCAAAAACAATATGACAAGGACGCGTATGGTAAGAAGTAGGTTTCTATTGATCATCTGTGCGGCGGTACAAT
The DNA here is from genome assembly GCA_029249445.1 of Crocinitomicaceae bacterium. Taxonomy (GTDB): domain Bacteria; phylum Bacteroidota; class Bacteroidia; order Flavobacteriales_D; family Crocinitomicaceae; genus UBA4466. The sequence goes on from JAQWHI010000009.1 coordinate 169,676, forward strand.
TCCTATTTACAGCATGTACCAATGATACCGAAGTAAAAGAGATGAAGCGCGTACTTCCAATTGTTGGGGAGCGCGACATTGAATACAAGACAATAGATGGAGTTGAAGTAGCAGATACAATCTATCATCATGTGCCGTCTTTTGAATACTTGAATCAGGATTCAGTGATGATTTCATCGCTAGATTTTAAATCTAAAATTTGGGTGGTTGACTTTTTCTTTACATACTGTCCTACAATTTGTCCTTCGATGACAGCCCAAATGAAGCGGCTCTCAGACATGACCGTAGACTTACAGAATCATTTGGAATTTTTTAGTTTTTCTATCGATCCAAAAAAAGATCAGCCGGCTCGTTTGAGAGAATATATGGCATCTTATGAGGTTACAGCAAAAAACTGGCAATTTTTAACTGGAAAAGAGTCAACAACACACCTCCTTGCCAAAGAATTTTTTAACGGTGCTGAACGAAACGATGCGATTGATGGTGGATTTGGACACACACCTTACTTCGCTTTGGTTGACACTGAGGGCCTCGTGAGAGGGGTTTACAATGGAACACTCGTCGATGATATTGATCGACTGGAATTAGACATTCGAAAATTATTGAATTATGAATACGGAATTGAATCCAAATAAATTAAAGAAGGCAAAAATTGCTATTTATACTGCTTCTGTTGCAATACCTGTTGTAGTAGCGTTGTTATTTAAAGTAAGGATTGATGGTGTCGACCTGAGCTTTCTCCCTCCGGTTTATGCTACCATCAATGGAATTACTGCTGTTGTTCTAATTGCGGCATTAATCGCCATCAAGCAAAAAAACATGCGTTTACATCGTGGGCTGATGCGCTTTGGATTGTTGCTGTCACTGCTGTTTTTGGCATCGTATGTGGCATATCATATGACTTCTGACTCCACAGCCTATGAAGGAGCCTACCGTTCATTGTACCTTTTCATTCTTGTTACGCATATTGCATTAAGTGTGGCTGTAGTTCCTTTGGTTCTCTTTAGCTACTTGTTCGCTTGGGAAGGAAATTATGTTCGCCATAAGAAATGGACGAAAATTACGTGGCCTTTGTGGTTCTATGTTGCGGTTAGTGGAGTTATTGTATATCTTATGATTGCGCCGTTTTACGCATAAGTGAGATTCACTTCAGGTGTTGCTCCAATACCTCCCATACTTTTTGAGCAGATCGGTCCCACGAAAACAATGTTGAACGCTCTAGCGCTTTTCTAGAGAGTTCGTCTCGAAGATTTGAATCATTGGCCAATGTACTTAGCTTGAGAGAAATATCGTTTACGCACATGGGGTCACAATAGAGAGCAGCATCTCCTGCGACTTCAGGCAATGATGTTAAATTTCCTGAGAGTATTGGTGTTCCGCATTTCATCGCCTCGACGAGTGGGATACCAAATCCCTCGAAATAAGGAACATATGTAAATAGAGTAGCGGCTCCCATAACTTTAGCAAGAGTATCCAAAGGTAGGTGACCTGTAAAATGAATTTGATTTTTGATTGCCTCTTTTATGTCCACTTTAACATTCGCATTTGTCCACAACTCAGTTCCAACAATGAGCAACTGAATATTTGATGATGGATTGTTTGTCTTGAATAGTTCAAATGCTTTTATAAGTCGCTGTACATTTTTTCGGGGGTGTATCGCTCCAACAAAAAGGAAGTAGGGGTTCCCATTCGAAAATTCCAATCGAACTTCTTGTTTTGAAGATTCGTGTAGTGGTTCAAACACATTTGAGGCACCATTCCAAATGGCACTTACTTTGGATGGATCAATCGCATAGCTTGAGCAAATATCCTGTTTGGAATGTTCTGAGACTGTTATTATGTGCGCTGCTTTTCGGGCAAATTTTGGAAAATACTTCAAGTAGTATCTCGACATTACAGGCTTTAAATCCTGAGGAAAATGTTCAAAGTTCAAATCGTGAATTACTCCAATTTGTTTTACCTCTGATGTAAGGGACAAGTATCCATCGGGAGAAAAAAACAAGTCGGCGTTGTACTTTTTTAATGCCCGTTTTACAGAAAAGTTGAACCAAATACGAAATAAAATCGGATGCCGAGCTTGTGGAGAAAGGACAACAGGGATTGCATTTTTCGCAAAAACAAATTTCTTATCGTAGGTGCGATCAAAGAAGAGAACAAACTCGTGTTCTGGATGGTTTTGTACAATGCGTTTAACAATTTCATAGGTGTACCAACCAAAACCTTCCATTTTGTGGGAGAGCAGAAAACGTGTATTTATCGCGATGCGCATAGAGCCTAATACTGAAGGATATAATTAGAACGTTTTTCTGCACCAATTGTTGTTTCTGCACCATGGCCGCAATAAACAACTGTTTCTTCAGGCAATGCAAACATCGTATTGAATATACTATTTTTTAACACAGCCATGTCTCCACCGGGAAGATCAACTCTTCCGAAACTACCTGCAAAAAGAACGTCTCCATTGATAATGAAAGAATTTTCAGCATTGTAGTAAACGACATGTCCGACACTATGTCCGGGGGTAAACAGGACTTTAAATTCAATTTCACCAAATTGCAATGTTTCACCCCCTTTTAATAGTTTATTGGGTACTGTAGGTTGGATGAAACCAGGAATGCCATACGTATCAGCAGACCGTTGTGCCATCTCAAACGTGAAAAGGTCTTTCTCATGCATGTAGCAATCCACGTTGTATTGTTTCAATATAAAATCGCAACCAAAGATGTGGTCCAAATGAGCATGGGTGAGCAATAGGGCTTTTGGAGTCAGATTGTTTGAAGAGATATAAGAAGTCATCTCTTCTTGTTCACTGCGCTCATAGCAACCGGGATCGATGATCACACAGGATGAACCGTCGTGTACAATTACGGTATTCTCTTGGAATGGATTGAATGTAAACTTAGCAATTGAAAGTCCCATGAATTGGTCATTTTATTGCAAAAATAGGATGATTTTACAAATCACATGAATTAGGCATCGTTTTTGATACTTAGCTTTATTATATTTGAAAAAAAAATACGATTATGAAGTACTTATTTATTTTAATGACTGGTGTATTATTGGTAGGTTGTAGTGCGCCGCTAGCATATACGAAAGCAGTTGAATCTGAATTTGATTTAAGTTCAGTAAACAACATTAAAAAAGTACAATTTAGAATTTCTACAACGATAAAATTAATTCGAAGCAGTTCATCGGGAAATCAAGGAACGAATGACGATGGAACATTAATCAGTAATTCAAGCAAGGACGAGGAAATCGTTACAATTCCTTTTGGAACATTCGGAATGTTTGAAGCGTACGGAGAAAATGGAGAAATTATTGTTCGTTTTGAGGAGGGGAGCGGCAGAACGCTGACATTCAACACCCGACCAGGTCAGCCAAATGGAAAATATTTCATTGTTGCAGATTGGAAAGCAGATCCGAGCAAGGGTGGAAAAATAGAATATAGCGGACAAACGTATCATATTGAACGCAGCGGAGGTAGTGGAGCACACCTAATCGTAATGAAAAAGAAACTACATAAGACAAATCGAAAAGAACGTGTTGTGAAGGGATTGAAAGTCTAGTTGACACAAAAAAAAATTAAAAAAAAGGCGCTTCGATTTTGGAGCGTCTTTTTTATTTTTCGATTGTAATGTTTTTAATTTCTCGCACATCCTTGATTGCATCTTTTTTCTTACCAAGTTGTTTCGATTGCTTGAAGTTGAATACGAGGAGAACTGCACCAATTAACAATAGTAGGTAAAGAAGAATTTTTAAAAGGTATTTTTTGGATACCCGCTTCATTGTATGTTGCTGTAAATCTATTTTTGGTTTCTTCTCCATACAGCGAATTTAACTCAATTCTCTTACCTTTGAAACAATGAAAGAGACAAGAAACATCTTGGTAACTGGCGGGGCGGGCTATATTGGATCACATACCGTGGTGGAATTGATCCAGCGTGGCTACAATCCGATCATTGTCGATGATTTCAGAAACTCGAGTTCTGAGGTAATTGATGGTATTGAGGCAATTGTTGGCACGCGACCAGTGACCTATGAGTTGGATGTTACTTGTAAAAGTGATTTGTCTAAGGTATTCGCGACACATGATCTTGATGGAGTCATTCATTTTGCTGCATACAAAGCCGTTGGGGAGTCTGTGGACCACCCACTAATGTATTACAGAAACAATGTTGATAGTTTGATAAACTGTCTGGAACTATCAGAAGTATTTGGCGTGAAGAACTTTGTGTTTTCATCCTCTTGTACGGTTTACGGTCAGCCAAAAGAATCGTCTATCGTTACTGAGGACACACCCATACAAGAGGCCAATTCGCCTTATGGAGCGACAAAACAGATGTGCGAACGGATCATTTCTGATGTACACAAATCAGGAAGTAGCCTGCGCTTTCTTAATTTGAGGTATTTTAATCCGGTTGGAGCGCATCCTTCTTCACATATTGGGGAGTTGCCCTTGGGTCGTCCCAGTAACCTATTGCCTTTCGTAACTCAGACGGCTGCAGGGTTATTAAATGAACTTACCGTTTTTGGAAACGACTACAATACAGTGGATGGGACCTGCATTCGCGACTATATTCATGTTGTTGATTTAGCAAATGCGCATATCAAAGGATTTCAGTGGTTGGAACTGCAAAGTGGACCTGCACTGGAAACGATCAATGTGGGTACGGGTCATGGCATAAGTGTTCTAGAAATAATTCATACTTTCGAAAAAGTTTCGGGACTTCAATTGAATTGGGCCTACGGTCCGAGGCGTTCTGGTGATGTTGAGCAAATATTTGCGGATACAACAAAAGCGAAGAATTGTCTTGGTTGGGAAGCGGAGCGATCAGTCGAGGACGCAATCGTTGATGCGTGGAATTGGCAAAAAAAAATGGGGGATGAATAAATTTTTCGCACTTCTTGGATTTTTAATTGTATCGAAGGTACTGTTTGGTCAGTACACAAGTGAAGGTGAATTGACCTCTCGTTTTAGGGGTGGAATAATGTGGTTCAATACAGGCTTGCGTCCAGCTGATGCAAATAAAATACGCAAGTACGACCGGCTCATTTTTGATGTGACCTACAACGATTGGACGGGCAATCAAAAGCTGTTACAAAACGAATGGAGTTCAATTGGATTGAATACAAATATCATGTTTGATATTCCATTGGTTTCAAAAAATAAAATTGCCTTGGGCATTGGCATTTCACACCAGTTTGTATCGATTCGACATGACAATCATTTGATCCGCGATTACGAATTGGGAACAACCAGTTATGTGCCTCAAGCATCCAAGATGGAGTCGAGTAAAATATCTTTTGGTGGGAATAGTTTTTCTGTTCCGATAGAGCTTCGTTTTCGAAATGAGGGATGGAAACACCTTAAATTTCATGTGGGAGGTAAAATAGGTTATCAGGCAACTGGCTATTCGAGGGATGTGAGCTATGCCAACGGTAATAGAGAAGTTGCTAAACGTTTTGGTTTTCCCGATTTGAATGAATTGCTTTACTCCATGCACGTCCGAACTGGGTTCAGGAACTGGGCGTTGTTTTTGAGTTATAACTTCAATACGATTTTTTCCAATGCGGCAAGTGAGCAGTTAAATCTGGTTCAGGCGGGATTGAGTATTTCTCTTTATTAATGTTTATTGATACACATACACACCTTTTTGTCGATGCTTTCGACGATGATATTGATTTGGTAATGCAAAAAGCGATTGCTGCTGGAGTTGAATACTTCTTATTGCCGAATATTGATGTTGATTCTATTGATCGAATGCATCGCCTTGAGGAAAAGTATCCAAACAATTGTAAGAGTATGATGGGACTCCATCCGGGCTCGGTCGGAGCCAATTGGGAGCGTGATCTTGAAACGATACGGGAAAATCTATTTTCAAGATCGTATTGTGCTGTTGGGGAGATTGGAATGGATCTTTATTGGGACAAGACTTTTGTTGAAGCGCAAAAAAAAGTATTTCGAATGCAGGTTGAGTGGGCAAAGGAATTACAATTGCCTGCGGTGATTCATGCCCGAGAGGCGTTTGATGAAATATTTGCGATACTTGACGAAGTAAATGATGCGTCGCTGTTCGGCGTGTTCCATTGCTTTACTGGGACAATAGAGCAGGCAAATCACATAATGGAATATGGCAATTTTAAAATGGGTATCGGGGGTGTTTTGACCTATAAAAATGCCAAACTTGATGAGGTTGTTCGAAAAATACCTTTGGAGTATTTGTTACTGGAAACGGATTCTCCTTATCTTTCACCAGTTCCATACCGAGGCAAAAGAAACGAAAGTGCTTATGTGTTGCATATTGCAGAGAAGCTTGCAGATGCCCAAGGCATTTCTTTGAAAGAAGTTGAGGAGATTACGACATTAAATGCGAAGCACTTATTTGACTTGGACATTTGATCCATCAAACAGTTGGAAGTGTATTGAATACAAATTTAACGAGACACGCAATAGTGATGAAAGCAAAACCTAAAGTACTCATTATTTATACTGGAGGAACCATCGGTATGATTAAGGATTCTGCAACGGGAGAACTCTCAAATGTTGATTTCAATTTGATCTCACAGCACGTGCCTGAAATCAATCGATTAAATATTGAAATTGATAGTGTTAGTTGCAATGAACCTGTTGATTCTTCTGAGATCAATATTGAGCGTTGGAATGAAATTGCAATAACGGTTTTTGAAAATTATTTGCACTACGATGGTTTTGTAGTACTCCACGGATCGGACACCATGGCGTATACGGCTTCTGCGTTAAGTTTTATTTTTGACGGCTTGCAAAAACCAGTTATTCTTACTGGTTCGCAATTGCCCATTGGTATAATTCGAACCGATGGGAAGGAAAATTTAATAACGGCATTGGAAATTGCGGCAGCAAAAGATGCAGATGGTCATTCTTTGATTACAGAGGTAGTGGTATATTTCGATTATAAGCTTTTTAGAGGAAATCGATGCACAAAAGATTCGGCGGATCATTTTGAGGCTTTCCGTTCACCGAATTATCCTGAATTGGTTCGAGCAGGGGTCAATTTGGAATACAACATGGGTTCACTGTATCGTAGTGATAACGATCAACTTTCAATTGATTTGAAGTTGAACAATCGTGTTGCACTTGTTAAGCTTTTTCCTGGGATAGATCTTCGTCTGTACACAGGAGTATTTGATATTGACAAAATTGATGGTGTTGTCCTTGAAACATTCGGCACAGGCAATGCGCCGAGCAATCCGGCAATTGAGGAAGTCATAGGTGGATTCATTGCACAAGGAGGGATTGTTTTAAACATTACCCAATGCAACTCAGGATCTGTTCAACAGGGGTTGTATAAGTCAAGTTCTGTATTGAATAAAATCGGATTGATAAGTGGAAAAGACCTGACTAGTGAAGCTGCAATCACTAAAATGATGGCTTGTGTTGATTTACAAGACAGGGAGGAATCATTGAGAAAGCTATCCAAAAATTTAAGAGGAGAGCTTGATTGATCTTACTTTTTAGTACTTTCACGAACTTAAAAATTGGAGAGGTGGCAGAGTGGCTGAACGCGCACGCTTGGAAAGCGTGTTTACGGAAACGTAACGGGGGTTCGAATCCCCCTCTCTCCACTTTAAAAAAATTCACTAATACTGAATTAAAAACAAGCAGAGTAATGTTTTTTTAATAATATTTTTCATGTTATTGGTTTAATTGTTTCTAACGTTTTGTACAAAAGGTCGTTTTAATGCCTTTTATACTTTGTTGTGCTTTCGTTTATTTTCTTGTATTATTATCTCTCTATGAGCTTTCCCCCAATTCGTCAATTCGTTAATTAATGGCACTAGGGTATAACCATAGTCCGCTAATTTATAAGTCACCTTTACTGGCAAAGAGGCATAAACTTTTCTTTCCACTAATTCATTTATCTCTAAGTCCTTTAACTCTTTGGATAACATTCTAGGCGATATTTTGGGAAGACCTTTTTCCAATTCG
>JAQWHI010000014.1 GCA_029249445.1 Crocinitomicaceae bacterium
TGCTGAGTCTGGCAATCCGACAAGAAAAAAATTAATCCCTTGTGCCAGATTGACTTCAATTGTAATTGTAGCGGCGTCTATACCATAAACAGATGCGCCATAGGTTTTCACTAACATAATAGTTGTTTGGTCGGTTAATTGTTCGGTAATACATACCTAACTACTTAAGATAGTAATTTTTTTTGATTATGAGTCATCCTCAATATCGAGATATCCACGTTCAATCACTTTTTTGACCAATCCAACAATAGTGTCTACTTCCCATTTCTCCATGATCATTGCTTTAACATCACTTACCCTGCCCTGTGACAACTTCAAGATATTACAAATTTCAATTTGACTGTACTCCGCCAAAAGAAGTTTCAAAATCTGTTCCTCTCTATTACTCAGACTTTTCTTCATACAACTTCAACACCGCATTATGGCTAATTAATACAGTAAGAGTAGCTATATATGTGAGAATTTAAAACCGCAAGCACAAGCCATATTCCGGACAATTTACATTTATTTCACGGACATATACCGGACAACGGTTGTTTATCAAAATATTAAAGAATAAAAAAGCCGTATTGGAATCAATACGGCTCTAAATTTGTAAAGGAAAAGTTTAACGTTTGTGCATTCCTTCGTCTGAAACAGTAAGCTTCTTTCTACCTTTCTTACGACGGGCAGCTAACACTCTTCTTCCGTTCTTTGTAGCCATTCGGCTTCGGAATCCGTGCTTGTTTCTTCTCTTTCTTACCGATGGTTGAAACGTTCTTTTGCTCATGATATCTTCTTTATTCTATTGTCTAAATTCGGACTGCAAAGATAGGTATTTTTTCTATTTACCAAAACCTTTCTATAAAAATATCAAAAATTAAGTGGATTCGTGTTTTTGTAAGTATTTTTGTACGACTCGAAATTACTAGAACGAAAATGCTCAGACCCAAGAAAACGAAAGAAAAAAGAGAGAAGCTTTCAAAAAGTAGCATCAAGAAAGCAAAAAAAATCTTTTCATTCTTAAAGCCTTACAGTGCTATTTTTATTATTGGATGGGTTTTTCTATTTCTTTCAAGTCTTATAGGTCTTGCATTTCCACTGCTAATGGGGCAACTTCTCGGAACCGGATCATCACAAGAAAGCGCGCTATCCTCAGTCCTTGAAGGGATGTCAATATCGGATGTTGACTCTGTTGCCATTGGTTTATTCATTGTTTTTGCGGCACAAGCACTTTTTGGCTTTTTCAGAATAATAATTTTTACCTATGTTACCGAAAATACCTTGCGTGACGTCAAGCAAGTAGCTTTTGGTCGTCTTTTGTACATGCCCATGAACTTCTTCAACCAAAACAAGGTTGGCGAGCTCACAAGCCGTATGTCTGCTGATATTGAAAAAATACAAGGTGTTCTCTCCACAACAATCGCTGAATTCTTCCGTCAGATTATCATAATTGTTGGTGGCATTGTTTTTCTCGTTCTTATTTCTTGGAAACTCGCACTAATAATGCTAGGGACTCTTCCTGTAATGATTATTATCGCAGTTGTTTTTGGTCGCTTCATAAGAAAACTTTCGAAGCAAGCACAAGATGAATCCGCAAAATCAAATGCAACCATTGAAGAATCACTCATGGGAATTTCAAATGTGAAGTCATTCACAAATGAGGTTTTCATGCTCAACAAATACAAAAAAGCGATCAATACCATTAAAGCACTTCAAATACGCTCTGGACTCTGGAGAGGTGTTTTCGCATCTTTCATCATCTTCTGTTTGTTTGGAGCAATCGTATTTATAATTTGGCAAGGCCTTTTGATGACGCAAGGACCAAATCCAGAATTGGCAGAGAAAGATTTCTTTTCCTTTATAATGTTTACGATCATGATGGGCGCCTCTTTGGGATCAATTGCAGATATGTATAGTAATATTGCAAAAGCGGTAGGCGCAAGCGAACAACTCATGAAAATAATCGAAACGGAAAATGAATCCGATTTGAATATTGGAACAGCCAAACCAGATATCAGCGGACGAGTTGCATTCAATAACGTTTCATTTCACTACCCACAACGAGAAGATGTACAAGTACTAAAGTCCATTTCATTTGAATCAGAAAGCAATCAAACCATCGCCTTAGTTGGTGCCTCTGGAGCAGGTAAATCAACCATTGCCTCTCTCCTACTAAATTACTACCCGCTCGCAGGTGGTGCGATTTACTTCGATGGAATATCCAATAAGGATATTGATATCGAACACCTTCGTGCGCACATGGCATTTGTTCCTCAAGAAGTGATCCTCTTCTCGGGAACAATCAAGGAAAATATCGCTTTCGGAAAGACAAACGCAACTGAAGAAGAAATTATTAGTGCAGCGAAAAAAGCCAATGCATTTGAATTCATTCAATCATTTCCAAACCAGCTTGAAACGGAAGTTGGAGATCGAGGGATTCAGCTTTCCGGGGGGCAAAAACAACGCATAGCAATAGCTCGAGCCATTCTTAAAGATCCGAAAATTCTAATTCTGGATGAAGCAACATCGGCGCTTGATTCAGAATCGGAGCAACTAGTACAAAATGCGCTTGAAACCCTAATGGAGGGAAGAACTTCCTTTGTAATTGCGCACCGCCTATCAACAATTAAGAAAGCCAGTGCCATTCTAGTCATGGAAAATGGACAAATCATGGAACAAGGGAAGCACGAAGAACTCATCGCGCTCAATGGAATATACGCTAATTTGGTTTCTCTTCAAGGCATCAAAAACGAAAGTTAAATACCTTCCCATCAGGGTGCAACATAGCGCATCAACTCTGCACATGCCATAGCTGCAATTGAACCGATTCCGTAGCCCAGTACTGCTAACAATGCACCAACACTTGCCAAGGACGGATGAAAAGCAGCAGCAACAACAGGCGCCGATGCAGCACCTCCAACATTTGCTTTCGACCCAACAGCCAAAAAGAAATAAGGAGCACGAATAAATTTGGCAACTAAAAACAAAATTCCGACATGAATAGACATCCAAATAATTCCAACCAAAATCAACTGAGGTTCCTCAAGCGCCTTTCCAAGATCCATTTTCATTCCAATCGTCGCTACCAAAATGTAAATAAAGACACTTCCAACCCGGGATGCACCAGCACCCTCTAGTTTTCTTGCTTTTGTAGCTGCATAAATCAATCCTCCCGCAGTACTTATAACAACGAGCCAAAAGAAGCTACTTGCAAATGGTGATTCTCCTCCCAAACGGTCTTTAAACCATGGCGCCATCAATTGGCCTGCCCAATGGGCGAATCCGACAAGACCGAATGTCAACCCAATCTTCAACATATAGTCGGTAAGTGTTGGTTTTTTTGAATTGGTCTCCTCGTAATCCTTCATTCGTTTTTTAAGATCATCAATGGCCGATGTATCCGCCTTTAACCAATTATCAAATTTTTCTGCACGTGTTGCCGACCACAATAAGAAAATCATCCACAACTGAGCAACAACAATATCTACAGTAATCATTTTTCCATACAACTCTTGTTTGTATTGATACATTTCCAACATGGCCGTTTGATTGGCTCCACCGCCAATCCAACTCCCTGCGAGCGTTGCCAATCCACGCCAGGTTGCATCTGCTCCAACTCCGCCCACAACACTTGGATCAATCATTGAATATATCCAAATAGAGAGCGGTCCACCAATTACAATTCCAAAGGTGGCAGCAAAGAACATAATTAACGCTTTTGGACCTAGATTAAGTATTCCTTTAAAATCGATGCCTATGGTCATAAGAATCAATGCTGCAGGCAACAAATAATTCTTCGCCATAGTATAAAGACCAGTATAGTCTGTTGAAATCAACCCCATCGACACCAATAATGCTGGAACCAAATAACACAATAACAATGCAGGTACGACCATATAAAATCGTTTCCAAAACTTGGTTTGCTTGTGTGATGTGTAGAAAATCAGACCTAAAACAATGGCCAATATGCCGAATACAATTGTGTCATCAGTAAAAACAGGACGTATTTTTCTTTTGATTGTTTGAGAAAGACCGTCGAGCCCTTGTTGCGCAAAGCCTAACGTGTCGCCATCCAAAAATAATGTGACCTTTACTGTTTGGGAGACATCCAATTCTTTTAGTAAAATCGGAGCTAACGCCGGTATAGTCAAAACATCATCTCCGACTTCTACAAGTGCTGAATCCATCGATTCAGGGACATCAATAGCTGCAAAATCGATAACAACGTTACTTTTCTCCTCGATCACCAATGGAGTTGAATGTCCCATCACGACATATTCAAATGTCCCTGGCTCCAATGACTTCATCCCCTTCCTGTCCAATACTTCAACATCTTGTGTTAACGAGACAAAACATACTGATATAAAAATTAAAGAAATTAGTGTTTTCATAGTTTCAATTGGATTAAACAAAAACAGCCCTCTTTGTGAGGGCTGTTTTAAATCGTTTGCATCGCGTTATTTCACTCCGTGCATTAATTTGTTCAACAATCGGCCTGAGAATATTACCAATATTCCTGCAACCAGCGGAACTATAGTAAAAATCAAGAAAAATGTAGACATTGAATATTGTTCAGTAATGTTTTCAATTTGACCTCCGAGTACCGCAGCCAATTTATTCCCGATAGCAATAGCAAGATACCACATACCGAACATAAATGCGATCATACGTGCAGGAACTAACTTACTCACATATGAGAGTCCAACTGGTGATAAACACAACTCTCCGAGTGTATGGAACAAATAAGCCAAAATCAACCAAATCATGCTCACCTTAACACCTTCTACTAAACCATAGGATCCCATGGCAAGTAAACCAAATCCAATAGCCATAATGATTAAACCTAGTCCATATTTAACAGAAGCAGACGGATTGTATTTACTATCCCACCATTTGGAAATTAATGAGGCAAAAGCAATGATAAAAAATGAATTCAATATACTAAACCACGAAACGGTAATTTCTACCCAATCATCCTTAACTTTTAGTACTTGTGCTTTCACAATTCCATTATCACGATCAATTTTACTTGCATATTCTCGTTTTTTGACAGATTGCTCCTCACTCAAATAAGCAAATGCTTCCCCCGCATTGTCTTTGGTAATGATATTGATTCCATCACCTTCTCCAATAGTAAGAAATGCCTCTCCAACAGTGACAGTATCGTTTACAATCATATCCGGCTCAATTGAAGACAAATCCCTTCCTTCTGTAATTGCAATCAAATTGAATATCGGCTCACCATCTTCGTCAACCTCTTGTTGTCCAGTTTTTTCATTCAATACAGCCACCTTCTCTTTCTGGAAAGTTACATCATATGCTGTTGTATTAAAGTCACGGTAAAGCATCCATCCAGCAACAGACCAAACACCGCCGAAACAAATAATCAGAACAACATTTGAACCAGGTATTTTTCGACCTGTTCGTTTTGCTAATAAGAACAATACCCATGTAATAATTACTAAAGGAGCAATCGTCAGAAGAGCATTAACTATATTAAAAATAACAGCTGAATCACCAATCAAAACACGTTGAACAGAATCTCTAGCAAAAATCACTAAAGAAGATGCACCTTGTTCAAATGACATCCAAAAAAACACTGTAAAGAATGCGAAAATTATAAATGCTATCATTCGATCTCGTGTAATCTTATCATAGCGTACAATTCTTGAAATTATCAAAAATAAGAACAAACCCAGCCCGATTAATACTCCAACATATTGACCCGCAAATTCACCAATTTGCAGCATTGAAAATAAATCAATATCAACAATTGATCTCAAAGGATCATTAATTGCGTAGGCTAAAACAACGATTGAACAAATCCAAATTAATACCCTGTCAATGAGTGTAAATGGATTTCTCTTCGCTTCATTCTCAGATCCAGCATTAATAAGGTCATCAACATTCCCTCCTGGCTCTTGAACACCTTCGACCTCATGCGAAGCCGCTTTTTTCGGAACACCTCCAATGTCACCAAACAAAGGTTTTGCCAGCCAAAACTGAAGTGTTCCTAGTAACATAAAAACTCCCGCTAAACCGAAGCCCCAGCTCCAACCTACTTTTTCAGCGAGATAACCACACAGCATCATTCCAAAAAAGGCACCTGCGTTAACTCCCATGTAGAAAATCGTATAAGCACCATCCTTTTTTTCTGGAAGATCCTTGTACATTTCAGAAATAATTGATGTCATCGTCGGCTTAAAGAAGCCAGTACCAATAACCAAAAGACCAAGTCCAATATATAATGATGCCTCTGTTTCAAGCGCCATAGATGCATGACCAAGTGTCATGATTAGAGCTCCAATTACTACTGCCCAACGATATCCAGTAAACTTATCTGCAACAATCCCACCAACAATTGGTGTAAGATAAAGTAACATGGCATATGTACCAAACAATGCTCCTGCGTTTTCTGCAGACCATTCCCAACCCGGATTGTATCCGACCAAAGCCATCGTCAGAAAATTAACTAGGAGTACTCTCATACCATAGAACGAGAATCTCTCCCACATTTCAGTGAAAAACAAGACAAACAACCCTGCTGGATGTCCTAATACTTTCGATTGAAAAAATTCACTTTTGTTACTTGTATTACTCATATCTATACTCTATTTATTTTCTAATTTTTAATCTAGGAATCCAACCATTTGTTTTGCCTTATTCGGGGGCGGAAACTTCTGATAAACCTTCAGCACCATGCGTTAATCTTTTCAATGGCTTAAGCAAGGCAATTACAAGTAAGCCGAAGATAATGGTAAAAACAGTGATTCCAATAAATATGGTGTATTCACCCAAACTTGATGATTTTTCTCCAATGATACCAGCGACCTTTCCACCAAAACCAGTTGCAGCAAAATAGGCGCCCATCATTAATGAGGCATACTTTGCAGGTGCTAACTTCGTAATAAATGACAATGAGACTGGAGAAGAAGACAATTCCCCAATTGTATGAAACAGATAAGCAAGTACCAACCAAATCATTGAACTACTGCCGTATTTTTCATATTCCATTGATGCAAAAACCATAAAAACGAATCCAGACCCCATAATTATCGTGCCGATTGCCATTTTAAACAACGAACTAGCTTCTTTTCCTTTTAAGTTGCGTTTTGCCCATATATTGGCGATCCAAACTGCTAACAATAATATGAATCCAGCATTGAGACCTTGAAACATTGGTGTTGGGATTGTCATGCCAAACAATATTCTATTTGTTTTCGTCTCAGTGTACAAAGTCATTAGACCACCAGCTTGTTCAAAAGCTCCCCAAAAAACAACTACGATTAAAAATGAAAGTAACAGAACGACATACCGATCCTTCATAATTTGCGATTCTAAATCCTTGTAAATCATCATCATTAAACCGACAAACATGGAAATAAATACAAACAGGGCTACATAGCCCCATTTATCTATTCCCTCAAGCCAAAAACCGGATAGAATAGAACCAATTAAAAGTACCACGACAATTATTAAATGCAAGGGGCTTCTCAATAAATTCATGAATAACTTACCAATTGAAGCATCGGATTCTTCGTTTAAAGTTCTTGGTTTGTTCCCAACGGAAGTCAGGTACTTTTGTCCAAACACATAGACCAACAAGCCAAGCAACATAGCTATACCTGCCATACCAAATCCTGCATGCCAGCCCCATTTCCATATTACTAGGCCAATAAATGAAGTTGCTAAGAGAGAACCCAAATTTATTCCGATATAAAATATACTAAATCCTTTATCCCTGCGTATATCTCCTTTCTCGTAGAGGCCACCAACCATCGTGGAAATATTTGGTTTCAACATACCAACTCCCAAAACAATTAAGGCCAAACCAGTAAAAAAGGCCCAACTCGCATCGACAGCGAGTACTCCATGTCCTGCTACCAAAATGGAAGCTCCCAACATTACTGCCTTCTTTTGTCCAAGTAGTTTATCAGCCAAAATACCTCCAGGTATCGACATCACATAAACTAACATTACGTACCATCCATAAAGCATTAGTGCTTCTTTTTCGGTCCACCCCATTCCTGGTCCATAATCGTGATCTGCACCAGCCACGATATACATAACCAAAATAGCCCGCATTCCATAATAAGAAAAGCGTTCCCACATCTCAGTAAAAAATAACACATACAATCCCATTGGGTGTCCAAAGAGATTTTTTGAAGGTGCTGCGCTTGCAGGATTGCTCATAAGTTAATTTTGACGGACGTGAATGTAACAAAAAAATGCCGAACACGACTAAATTATTGTCAATGATAAAAACTCCTTTTCGAAGATCAAAAAAGCCTACTTGTTCCACTTATAAAAATCAAAAGCTGCCCTTTATACTAGATAAAAAGTATCTTTAGGTTTCGTAACTTTTAGTACAATGAAAAATAGTTCAGTCATCCTTTTATTACTCGGCTTATTCTCTCAGTCCTGTGGAATAAATTCGGCAAATGCAAATAAAGAAAAATTAAAAAATCCGATTCAAAAAGACACCCACACCCATTCAAACTGTGACGAAGTACGAACAATTCATCTACATCTTGACTTGGATGTGAATTTCAAAGAGAAAACTATATATGGAGTTGCAAGACATCAAATAAGCAAACACAGTTGTGACACTATAATTTTTGACATCAAAGAACTGAAAATCAAAGAAGTAACTCTTGGAAGCAACAAAGAAACACCAACAAATTATGCAATTGGAGAAAGTGATGCACTCTTAGGACAGGCACTTTCTGTAAAAATTGATAGCAATACGACTCAGGTAAATATCTACTATCGAACAACAAAAAATACGGAAGCTCTTGATTGGCTCAGCCCGGAATTAACTACTGGAGGCAAATACCCTTACATGTATACGCAAGGTCAAGCAATTTTAACACGTTCTTGGATTCCAATACAAGACACACCAATGAATCGCATTACATATTCGGCTGATGTTAGAGTTCCTAAAGGATTGTTGGCGATTATGAGTGCTGCGAATCCAATCAAAAAAAATCAATCTGGCATCTACCATTTTGAAATGAAACAGCGAATTCCTGCTTATTTAATCGCATTGGCTGTTGGGGATATGAAATATACCTCACTCGGTAATAAATGTGGAGTGTACAGTGAACCAGAGCTTGCAGAGGCATGCCGTTATGAATTTGCGGACTTATCAAAAATGATGGATGCCGCCGAGAGTATCTATGGTGAATACCGATGGGATCAATATGATTTGGCTTTACTTCCCTACTCTTTTCCCTTCGGCGGAATGGAGAATCCACGATTGACATTTGCAAATCCAACGCTACTCGCAGGAGATAGAAGTCTGACTTCCGTAATTGCTCATGAACTTGCTCATTCGTGGTCTGGAAACCTAGTAACAAACGCAACATGGAATGACTTCTGGCTCAATGAGGGCTTCACTGTATATTTCGAAAATCGAATTATGGAAGCACTATACGGGGAAGAACATGCCGCTATTTTAGCACTTATTGAATTCCAAGATTTAGAGGCAGAACTAGAACGAATGAAATCAAGTGAACATCCTGAAGATACGCGATTGAAGTTAAATCTTGACAATAGAAATCCAGATGACGGCATGACTGATATTGCATACATAAAGGGAGCATTTTTTCTAAGAACATTAGAGGCTGCAGCAGGTCGTGAACAATTTGATACTTTCATCAAAGAGTACTTCGACACCCATGCATTTAAGACAATAACCACAGAAGAATTTATTGTCTATTTGAACACCCATCTATTAGAACCTTTCAATATTCCTTTCAATACAAATGAATGGATTTATGAAACTGGTCTACCAGACAATTGTATTCGTCTCAATTCAGACCGGCTCAATCAAATGATTGCATTTGCGAATCGTATCAATAGTGAACAAACTATTTTTAATGGAAAATACAAAAACCTCAAACGCGGGGATTTCATCAGTCAAGAATGGCAAACATTTATCCGATCTTTAAACCCCTCTATTTCTATTAAATTAATGAATGAAATTGATGCTCAATTAAAATTCTCAACAGACGGAAATCCTGCACTTAAATCGGACTGGTTTTGTCTTTCGGTTAAAAGTGGAAATAAATCCATGCGTCCGGCTGCTAAGAAATACTTGAATAAAATTGGACGCAGGTGGTACATTGAGTGCATCTATCAGGCATGCAAGGATTCGAAAGACCCAGACGATTTGAAATGGGCGAAAAATGTATTCAGTACAGCGCAGAACAATTACCATTTTGTTTCGAAAAATACGATACGCGACATACTGTACAATTAGCGCTGTCACTTTTCAGAAATACACTATTTCAAAGCAGCGACTTTTTCCCTAAGAATGGCGATTTTGTCCATCGCATCGGATTCTTTTTTTCGCTCTATAGCTACAACTTGTTCTGGAGCTCCAGACACAAATCGCTCATTTTGAAGCTTTTTCTGAACGCTCTTCAAAAAGCCTTCTGCATAATTCAATTCTTCAGTAAGCTTCTCTCGTTCAGCTTCAATATCAATTGTATCTCCGAAGGGAACGAAATATTCATTTCCGTCAACAATAAATGTATTTGAGTTTTCAATCTTATCGTTGACATACTCAAGTTGAGAGAGGTTTCCCATTTTCAAAAGAACCGAATCAAATGAAGCATCAAGATCTTTGTTCTTTTTGATGAAGAGATCCATCTTTACTTTGTTCGCAATATTGTTCTTTTTTCGAATATTTCTAATGTTGGTAATTACATCTGTTGCACGACCAAACTGAGTCAAAACTTCCGAATCGGTATGCGTGACTTCCGGCCATTGCGCAACAATCATATCCTCTCCTTCTGCTCTTTTAGAAATCAGATGCCAGAGCTCTTCAGCAATAAATGGGGTAAATGGATGCGCTAATTTTAAAATATCTTCAAAAAATGACTTTGTTGTCTCCAAAGTTTTTCGATCAATTGGATGCTGATAGCCCGGTTTGATCATCTCCAAATACCATGAACAAAAATCATCCCAAATCAACTTGTAAGTCGCCATTAAAGCTTCTGAAATCTTGAATTTATCGAATAAGCTATTGATCACCTCTAATTCCTGATTGAAGCGTGCTCTGAACCAATCAATCGCTTTTATTGATGATTCAGGTTGTGGCAAATCCTCCTGCACAGACCAAGAATCTACCAAACGGAAAGCATTCCATACTTTGTTCGTAAAATTCCGCCCTTGTTCACATTGCGAACTATCAAAAGGTAAATCATTACCGGCTGGAGAGGATACAAGCATGCCAAGACGAACACCATCGGCTCCATACTTTTGAATTAAATCAATTGGATCGGGTGAATTGCCCAAAGACTTCGACATTTTTCTACCCAATTTATCGCGAACGATTCCAGTATAGTAGACATTTTTAAATGGCAGTTCACCTTTGTATTCATATCCTGCAATAATCATTCGGGCCACCCAGAAAAACATAATTTCGGGCGCTGTAACTAAATCACAAGTTGGATAATAATAATTGATCTCATCATTGTCTGAATCGGTCAATCCATTAAAAACAGAAATAGGCCACAACCAACTTGAAAACCATGTATCCAATACATCTTCGTCCTGTTTTAGGTCTTCAGCATTAATACCACGACCTGATTTCTCAGTAGCCATTGAAACTGCCTGTTCACGAGTTTTTGCAACAACATAATCTTCGTGACCATCTCCGTAGAACCAAACAGGAATTCGGTGACCCCACCACAATTGTCTTGAAATGCACCAATCCTTAACATTTTCCATCCAATGACGGTAGGTGTTTTTGAATTTTTCTGGGTGAAACTGAATATCGCCATTCATAACATGTTCAAGCGCTGGTGCTGATAATTCTTTCATATCTACAAACCACTGCAGCGATAACTTTGGTTCAATAACGGCATTTGTTCGCTCTGAATATCCAACTTTGTTAATGTAATCTTCAGTATCAACTAGATATCCTTTGTCATTTAGTTCTTTTTCTATTGCTTTACGTACCTCAAAACGATCTATCCCTTCGTAATGAAGACCATTTTCATTGAGCGTTCCATTATCGTTAAAAATATCAATCGTTTCGAGGTTGTGTTTTTTTCCCAAGTCATAATCGTTAGTATCATGAGCAGGAGTTACTTTGAGGCATCCGGTCCCAAAGTCCATATCCACATAATCATCCAGAATGATCGGTACCTCACGATTGGCAATTGGAACAATTGCTTTCTTACCATGCAAATTTGCATACCTCACATCGTTAGGGTTTACACAAATCGCAGAATCTCCAAGGATCGTCTCAGGACGGGTCGTTGCAATAGTTAACCATTCGTCTGTAGTTCCTACAATTTTGTATCGTACATGAAACAGTTTTGAGTTTACTTCTTTGTGAAGAACTTCTTCGTCTGACAATGCTGTTAGCGCCTCTGGATCCCAGTTGACCATGCGAACACCCCTATAAATCTTCCCTTTTTTATACAAATCAATGAATACATCAATTACTGATTCTGAATACTCTGGATCCATTGTAAAACTAGTCCGTTCCCAATCACATGAAGCTCCCAATTTTTTTAATTGCTCCAATATTATTCCTCCGTGCTTGTCCTTCCACTCGAAGGCATGCGATAGAAATTCATCCCTTGATAAATCTGATTTTTTAATTCCTTCTTCACGCAACTTTTGAACCACTTTAGCTTCAGTAGCAATTGAAGCATGATCCGTACCTGGAACCCAACATGCATTTTTTCCTTGCATTCGAGCACGACGCACTAAGACATCTTGAATGGTATTGTTCAACATGTGCCCCATGTGCAAAACCCCCGTAACATTTGGTGGTGGAATGACCACTGTATACGGCTCTCGTTCATCTGGCTCCGAATGAAAATATCTTTTTTCCATCCAGTAAGCATACCATTTCTCTTCTGCCTTTTGTGGATCGTATGTCTTTGGGGTCTCCATGTATTAAATAATTTGCAGCAAAATTAGTAAATACAAATGATTAGCAACGGGTTAAAGAGACGAAAAAAGGAAAAGGTTTTGATTTTTACATCACTCTAAAATCGTTAACAAGTTGTATTTTAAAAATTGGTAGAGAATCTGTGAATTACAGTAGTACAAATTTCTAATTTCTACACTAACTTTGAAAAAAATGATTTATGCGCAAAAAAGTCGTCCTTCTGCTCTCCATTATTGTGATCTTGTCGTCATGTATGAAAGGAGAATCTGCAGATTTAATTTTACATAATGGCAGTATTTTCACGCTCAACGATAACAATGATATTCATCAAGCTATCGCAATCAAAGACGGTAAAATTTTAGAGGTTGGACCAGAACGTCAAATCTTAAACAAATACGGTGCAGAGGAATACATTGATCTACAGGGGAAGGATCTATATCCCGGATGGGTGGATGCTCACGGTCACATGTTGAGCTATGCAAAGCAAAAGCTGAGTGTTGATCTAATCGGATGCCGATCCTATGATGAAATGCTAATACGAATTGAAAAGTATCAAGCACTGAACAATAGAAAGTTTATTATTGGTTGCGGTTGGGATCAAAACTTGTGGGATGGTGAGATGCCAAACAATGAACTATTAAGCGAGCGTTTTCCGAATATTCCTGTGTGTCTTTTTAGAATTGATGGACATGCCTTGCTTGCAAACGAATACTTGATAAAAAAATCGAATGTATTCACAATTTTCAACGCGACACCTGAGTTAAATCAGGGGGGATTCTATGAAGTTGATACAGTTCTAACAACCTCCGAAGATGGCTTAATTGAAACAATACAACCTACTGGCGTATTTGTAGACAATGCAATGAACCCTATTCTTGATGAAATTCCAGATTTCCCAACAAAAGAATTGACCACTGCGCTGCTTGAGGTACAACATGAGTTATTCATGTATGGTATTACCGGTGTGCATGAAGCAGGTATGTTACACCAGGAATTCCAATTAATCGACCGTTTGGTCAATAAAGAAAAACTGAAGTTAAATATTTATGGAATGTTACTTCCCACTGATCAAAACATCGCCTTTGCCCGAAAAACAGGAATTTATAATAACAACAACCTTACTATCCGAAGTTTTAAAGTTTTTGGTGATGGAGCACTTGGATCACGTGGAGCTTTCCTAAAACACACATATGCAGATAAGCACAATCATCACGGATATTTGACAACTTCATTAGAGCATATGGATGAAATCGCGAATATTTGTCATTCAATTGGCTACCAAATGAACACACATGCAATTGGAGATTCTACAAACCGATTAATGCTAGAACTTTACCAAAATATTTATGATAAAAATCCTGATCACCGGTGGCGCATAGAACACGCACAAGTTGTAGATCCAAAGGACTTTCATCTTTTCGCTCAAGCAGGAGTATTTCCTAGTGTTCAGCCAACGCATGCAACGAGTGATATGAAGTGGGCCGAATCCAGATTGGGACCAGACAGAATGGATGGAGCGTATGCCTTTAATTCGATTTATCAGCAATTTGGAATGATCGCAATTGGAACAGATTTTCCCATCGAATATATTGATCCTTTTCGCACTATAAACGCCGCTGTAAATCGTAAAAACAAGAACAATGAACCACAAAATGGATTTGCAAAAAACGAGAGGCTAACATTTGACGCCTGTATAAAAGGAATGACATTTTGGGCAGCGATGGCCTCGTTCCAGGAAAAGTCACTTGGAACAATTGAAAAAGGAAAAGATGCCACTTTATCAATTTTTATCGACAAGGTACGAGCAAACGAAGGATACCAACAGAACTTTGCGCACATGGTTTTCATAAAAGGAAAAAAGGTTTATTCCGTAGAATAAACCTTTTTCTGCAAGCTCGATTTTGCAAACCAGAAAAGAAAATCGAGGAAAAATTATACTAAAACGAAGGACAAGAAATCGTTTTGAACGAAGTTGGCTTGTCTTTGCAGTTCAATCGTAGTCCTAAAGAAACCTCGTGAGATCCCCCTGAGACACCATTATTAAGTTTGGATACAGTGATATCGTAGCTGTATCCCAATTTG
>JAQWHI010000016.1 GCA_029249445.1 Crocinitomicaceae bacterium
TTTGGACGATATAAAATATCTTGTACAAACTGAAGCATTCGCCATTCCCATTGACTTGCCTCCGGAAGGACTAATCCCTTGCGAAATGCCGTACATTGAGGTAACCAGGGCAACTCAAACAACTACTACTTTCATCATTCTCATGTATTTTCTAAAATTCAATACAAATACCGACAGAATAAAAATATTCCATCAGCTGAATAGTAACTAGATGTTATAATAGGGACAACTGCAAAAGCAACCGCCTAAATTATCAGGGGCAAATGAAGATAATAAAAATCGTTATAATTCGACATTCTAAATGCCATTTTAAAGACTTATATTTGTTCAAACTGTCACCAATGAAATACTTTTTAACAACACTGGCTCTGACCCTAGTTTCCATTACTTGGTCACAACAAACGAACGAAACAATAGATATCGGAGGCGTAACACGAGAATATATTCAAAATTTACCCGTTGCCTTCGATCCAATAAATGAATCCCTACCCGTTGTATTTTGTCTGCATGGATTGGGCAGCAACGCACAAGTAATGACAGCGATAGGTTTTAATCAAATTGGCGACACTGCTCGTTTTATAACCATTTATCCGGAAGGTGTTGTAAATACGTTTGGGCAGGCTTCGTGGTCAAATGGGACGCTTTTGGCTTCAACAGCAGCCGATTTTGATTTCTTCAATAACTTAATCGATGACATGGTTCTTAATTACAACGCCGATCCTTCTCGGATCTACTTTTCAGGCTTCTCGATGGGAAGTATTATGTCCTACAAACTTGCATGTGAGTTAAACGGGCGCATTGCAGCGATTGGAACAATGTCTGGAACAATGTCAACAGAAGACGTTAATAATTGCGTCCCTACTTACCTTACTCCAGTAATTCATTTTCATGGAACAATAGATCCCACGGTACCATACGATTCAGGAGCTCTTCCTTCATTGAGCCTCGTTCCTGAAACAATTGAATTTTGGAGAAATGCACACAACTGCTCAGTTGCATACGACTCCACTCAAATACCAGACATTGCGGCTGATGGTCTGACAGTAGACCGATTTGTTTACCAGAATTGTACGCCCCTAAACTCTTTGGAGTTTTGGAGAATAAATGGTGGAGAACACGATTACTTTTATGAACCTGTAAATGATTTCACTGAGGCTGTTGAAATTTGGAATTTTTTCAGCCAGTGGTCGCATCCGAATCCGGAAAGCGCCGGTATTCTCTCGTTAGGAGAAAGTCCCGTTCAAATTACTCCCAATCCATCTTTGGGAATAATTGACATAACAGTTGAAAAAAATGATAAGCTTCTAATTCACTCTTCTATAGGTAAATCAGTCTACTCAGTAGATATAAATTCAGGATTAAACACTGTCGATGTCTCATACCTTGAGCCAGGGGTATATATGGTTCAACTGAAATCCAGACCTACCTATTCAAAGCGAATTGTTATTCAATAACCTCTCGAACTCCTCTTTAGAGGTAGACTCGTAGCCCGCCAATGACAAGTTCAACATCTCCTGAATTTTTAACATCTCCGGATACTGTTGAGCTTCAATTGTATGAAATCGCGCAGATTTTCCGATGAGTTGTATTTCATCAAATTGGCGCAAACTGTTAATTCGATAATAAACCTTATTGTTTGAAAGTTTTCTGTATTGAGGAAAGTCGGTACATTTGTCTTGCATAAAACAAAATTATAGAATGTTCAGCAATAAGACACATGAAAAGGCACACAACTCACTAAAAGATGGTAAGATTGATAAAGCCATTGAGCTCTATACAAAGGCGCTACTTGAAAATCCCGATGATTGCAACATTATATCTGATCGCGGTGTTGCATACATCCATAAAAACGACCAGGTAAATTGTTTGAAGGATTTTAATCGCGGGATTGAATTGCAACCTGATTACTCTTATCGCTATGCCTCAAGAGCATATGCAAAAAAACACTTTGGAGATATCGATGGAGCAGTGGAAGATTACGAAAAAGCTGTTGAATTGGATCCAGAAGATGCAATTGCACAAAACAATTTGGGGCTGCTATTGGAAGAAAAAGGATACAAGAAACAAGCTGAAGAGCGTTTTAAAAGAGCAGATCGACTTTCTAAAATGGAAGATGGCTTATACGGCGTAATTAATGACCTCGAAAAAGAAGATGAACCAACAGATAAAAGCGAAAAAGAGCAGCTCCCTTTTCAACAATTAAATCAGGATTCCATTGAAAAAGAACGTACAACTACTGAGCAAATGAGCAGAGGCGTCGAATTCAAGAAAGTGTTTACATCAAGGAGTCAATTAAAAGAGTTTTTGAATTTTATCAAGAACGGATTCAAACTAAAATGACAAAAAAAGAAAAGGCCCTTTATGTCGTTAAAGAATTAGAGCGACTTTATCCCGAGACTCCTGTGCCATTGGATCACTCAGATTCGTATACACTGCTCATTGCGGTGCTCCTTTCTGCGCAATGCACTGACAAACGCGTTAATTTGATTACACCAATTTTGTTCAAGCGTGCAAAAACACCATTTGATATGGTCAAGTTGACTGTTGATGAAATTAGAGAAATCATTCGTCCTTGCGGATTGTCTCCTCGGAAATCTCAAGCTATTTTCACATTGTCTGAAATGCTTATTGAAAAATATGAGGGAGAGGTCCCACAATCATTCGAACAATTGGAGGAATTGCCAGGTGTTGGACACAAAACTGCATCAGTTGTAATGGCTCAAGCCTTCAATACTCCCGCATTCCCCGTTGACACACACATCCATCGTTTATTGACCCGATGGGGCCTCACAAGTGGTAAAAATGTGGTGCAAACTGAAAAAGATGCAAAGCGTCTCTTCCCAGAACATCTGTGGAACAAACTGCACCTACAGATCATTTTTTACGGAAGAGAGTATTCTCCAGCGAGATCGCCAAAAAAAGAAATGGACTTCATTACGCTGAAAATTGGAACAGCAAAAGCGATTAAAACACTCACTTAAAACCTTTCAAAGCTACCAATATAAAAAGAGCCATCTTTCAATAAAACGGCTCCTGTATTCTAATTCAAAATATTTATTTTTGCTTTGCAAAGGTAAAAACACCTGAAGTTGTTTTAGATATAGAGCTTGTCGTGCCCGCAAGATAAGTATTCGTGCTTGTAGAATCGGTCATCAAAACCAACTCCTTGTTTTTCAGTCGGCTAATATGAAATGAGCCAAGACCATTGTCAAAAGCAATTCTGACTTTTCTCTTCTTGCTGTTCAGCCACCACCAGCTGCCCCAACGAACCAAACTGCCCAACTCATTATTGAGAGTACTTTTATAGGACCCATTCTTTAAAATTTCAATTGTCAATGAATAAGGAGCAGTGGTTGTTATTCCGTTAGTCACCGTTGATAAGGTTGTACCGTCGAAAGATGTAGTTAACGAATCAACAGTGGTGACTCCAGCAGAAACAGAAGTATTCAAAGATGTCGTGATCTGACTCGATAGATTCCAAGTACCAGTAATTCTTGCATTTCTTGATCTTAAAGATAAAAAAGGATCACTTTCGACTTTTCTGCAAGATCCTAAGAGGGCAACTGCTAAAACAGCAATACCCGAAAGTTTAATTAGTTGTAATTTCATATAATTTGGTTTAGTTGAAACGAAATTAAGAAAAAATAGATTGAAATAATCGACAATTTAAATTTTAGCCCTATTTTACAACTAGAATCTACCGAATCGAACAAAATGAATACCAAAAAAGAAATAGTCAATAACTGGTTACCAAGATATACCGGAGAGAAATTAGAAAATTTCGGTAAATACATTCTTCTCTGCAACTTTCACAAATATGTCAACGAATTTGCTTCATTGCATGAAGTAGATGTAATAGGCAAAGACAAACCAATGCAGTGTGCCACAGCTCAAGGAATTACAATAATCAATTTTGGGATGGGAAGTGCTTCAGCGGCTACATGTATGGATTTGCTTTCAGCGATAGAACCTAAGGCTGTTTTATTCCTTGGGAAATGTGGTGGATTAAAGAAAAAGAACAAAGTTGGAGATTTAATACTTCCAATAGCTGCAATACGAGGTGAAGGAACAAGTAATGATTATTTCCCATCCGAAGTTCCTGCATTGCCTGCATTTGCTCTTCAAAAGGCGATTTCAACAACAATTCGAGATTTTAATAGAGACTATTGGACGGGTACCTGCTACACAACCAATAGACGCGTTTGGGAGCACGATCAAGAGTTTAAAACCTACCTTGGAAAAATACGAGCGATGGCTATTGATATGGAAACTGCAACTATTTTTACTGTTGGATTTCATAACGAAATTCCAACTGGAGCCTTGTTGTTGGTTTCTGATCAACCCATGATTACTGAAGGAGTTAAAACGAGCTCCAGTGACACCCATGTAACAGCTCAATTTGTGAACAATCATCTGTCAATTGGGATTGCTTCACTAAAGCAACTAATAAACAATGGAGACACAGTAAAACACTTGAGATTTACTTAAATACAACCGTATATCTTGAAAAAAAAATCACTCCTTCTACTCGGCTTAGTAACACTTCTAGTCTTTCCGATACCGGCATTTATTGGACTTTATTTTATTGAGGGGATTACACCCATTCAGGTAATGCAATTCAATCGAATGGATGCCTACCCTATTGCACTTGGGATTATAGTGGGAATGCTTTATGCCGTTGTCGCACTCGGCTTTATGATGGCTCCAGTTTTTGAAAAGCTACCTACTCGTATCGAGACGGTAATCGCTAAAATGAGACTAAATACATGGCATTGCCTTTTCTTATCACTTTGCGCTGGAGTTGGCGAGGAAATTCTCTTCCGTTCAGGAATACAATATTTTATAGGACCAATTATAACCTCGATTTTATTCGTGGCAATTCACGGTTATTTAAACCCATTTAATTGGCGAATTTCACTTTATGGAATCATTGTACTCCCTTTCATTTTTCTATTGAGCTATGCACTTGATGAATTCGGCCTTTGGTTCTGTATAGGAGCTCATTTCTCGTACGATTTCGTCCTGTTCTACATTATTACTCATCCGATTCAGACGAAAACTGATTCATAAGAATGAATAAAAAACCACTAAGCATCACCTTGTTAAATTTACAAAAAGGCAACATTTACAGTTAATTGTACGTTCTATACCTATATAACATTTGATCAAACTTTAAAATTTAGAGAACTATGAGAATCATCAGCTACCTGCTCGCCTCTTCTATCCTTGTTTTTGGAACAAGTGCAACTGCTCAAACCGAAAGAGAAAACTCAAACAAAACAGAAGAAAGAAAGGGTAAAACTACAAGTGAAAAAGTAGACAAACGAGTAGCACTATTAACAGAGAAACTTGATTTAACCATTGATCAACAATCAAAAACTAAAGAAATTACTCGCACTTTAATCGATGCATTACAGGAAGTAAAATCTGATTCGGCAAAATCTGAAGAAGAGAAAAAAAACGACATCAAACTTTTGAGAAAAGCTTATCAAAATGAACTCAATTCTATTCTCTCAGAGGAACAACAGTCAAAAATGTCTGATTTAACGAAAAAGAAAACGACTGAGGAGCGCAGTGCTGAAAAAACGGCAAAAATGGCCGAAAAACTCTCTCTAACACCAGAACAAATCAAACAAGTTGATGATTTAAACTTAAAAGTAGCAAACAAAATACAAGCCATTAAGCAAAACAAAACAAGTGCACCAGAAAAGAAAAGAGAATTCATTCAAGGAAACATGAATGACTATAAAACGATAATGAAAACGATTTTGACCGCAGAGCAATGGACCAAATATGAAAATTGGATGGACAAAAAAGAGACGAAAAGGACAAATAAATAAATATACCAAACGTCATGTAAAGCTTGCCTCCGGGCAGGCTTTTTTTATTTATATTGAGAATACTTTTTTGAACTTCTCAACTTTTGGACGCACTACAAAATGACAATATTGATTGTTTGGGTTCAGTTCAAAATAATTTTTATGATAATTTTCAGCCGGAAAAAACTCTTCTACTTCGCAAACCTCTGTTACGATAGGGTCTTCCCATATTTTTTCTAATGTTAGTTTTTTGATGTACATCTCCGAACTACTTTTTTGCTGTTCGTCATGATAAAAAATAACCGAACGGTATTGAGGTCCAATATCATTGCCCTGTCGGTTGAGTTGTGTCGGATTGTGCACGAACCAAAACATTTCTAGTAGTTTATCAAAAGAGATTTGGTCATCATCATATACAATTCGAGCAACTTCAGCATGACGTGTTGTCCCTGAGCATACATCTTTGTAATTGGCCTTGCTTGCATCACCTCCCATATATCCAGGCGCAACAGATAGTATACCATCAACATCTTTAAAACATGCCTCAATACACCAAAAACATCCTGCTCCAAAAGTGGCTTCTTTATTCATTTTTTAAATTTTAATTCATTGCTGTAAAACGAAGAGCTGCTGAATTGATACAATATCTCAACTTTGTTGGAGGCGGACCATCATTAAAGACGTGACCTAAATGTGAATCACAGCTTCCGCAGATAACTTCTTCACGTAACATTCCGTGAGAGCGATCAATTGCCTTGATCACGAGACTATTTTCCGCGACATCATAAAAGCTGGGCCATCCTGACCCTGAACTAAACTTCGTTGAGCTGGAGAACAAAATACTATTGCAGCAAACACAATGGTAGTTTCCTATTCCCTTAAAATCCCAATACTTTCCTGTAAAGGCTCGTTCTGTGCCTTTTTTTCGAGTCACCTCATATTGAAGATCCGAAAGCTGAGACTTCCATTGCGCATCTGATTTTTTTACTTTCAAGGAATCGTCAACCTCAACAATCAAAGTATCTGAATCATTAAAATCGACTCCATTAACTCCTGAACTACAAGCGATACTACAAATTATACAGCCGCTGAAAAAAAACAACAATTTCATGCTTCTAAATTTAAAACGTTTATCATAGCATCGTGAACTTTATCAAAAAACAAATCTGTCAATTAAACATTTTTAACATACAACTACTTGATCTAAACGTCGAAAAGCAACTAAATTGACCCTTTTTTGTAGGTATTGCCAATATCTAGTTTTTCGTGTAATTATAGCTGAAAGCCTGATAATTAGACGTAAATTTGCATCCATGAAAATCCCTAGGTACCCTAGAAATTTTTGGATCATCTGTTTTGGTTTGTTGTTCTTTATTATGAGTTTCAATATTATCATTCCAGAGCTCAATAACTATGTTAAAGAATTACATCCAAAGGGCAAGTATTACCTTGGCCTTACAATTACGTTATTTTCAGTATCCGCGGCTATTTCCCGCCCCTACTCCGGGAAACTTGCAGACCACATAGGAAGGAAGAAAGTAATGTATATCGGTGCATCCATCGGATTGGTATCATGTCTAATATATCCATTAGCGGGAACGCTTTCCCCTCTGGTCGGCATCCTGACCTATTTTTTCCTGAGACTCGCACATGGATTCAGTGCAGGCTTCTTACCTACAGGTGCAACTGCGCTGGTTACGGATATTCTACCAGAAAAAAATCGTGGCTTGGGCATGGGAATATGGGGAACATTTATTTCTGTCGGATTTGGAGCAGGGCAGCTTTTATCTTCATGGATCACAAATAATTGGGGGATAAATGCACTATTTATGGTCGCTGCAGCTTTTGCAGTAATTACACTATTGGTAATGTCACAATTGGAAGAGACATTGCCTGATCCGAAAAAATTTAAGCGAGAATTTCTACGAATTACAATATCAGATATTCTTGAGCGACCGGTAATGCCCGCTGCTGTTGTGATGTTTTTATCTGTGATATCAACAGGAATCGTATTCGTTATCACGCCCGAAATTTCTGATTTCTTAGGATTAAACAAAGGGTGGTTTTTTGGATTCTATGTCGTTTCAACAATTGTCGTGCGGCTTTTTGTCAGTGGTTTATCCGATATAATTGGCCGGAGAAAAACACTTATAATTGGGCAAATTTTTATGTTTCTAAGCATTATGACAGTCGCCATTTCCCAAAAATTTAACGACGCAGAGACAGTTGTCTTGATTTATTCTATCGGGGCCAGTCTATTTGGAGTTTCAACTGGAATATCAAGCCCTACTATTTTTGCATGGACTGCAGACCTATCGCTAGAGTCTCGACGCGGAGTCGGAGCTGGTACAATGTTTATCGCATTAGAAACAGGGATTATGGTTGGTTCAATAAGTACAATGATTACCTACGACAATACACCAGATACTATTTTTAGAGCTTTTCTTGTTGGGGCAACTGCCGCCTTGGTTGGAATTGCTTATTTAGCATGGCACTTACTCAAGCGAGAATCAAAAACCTAATTCATCATTAATTTGCAAGTACTTTCGCAACCGTTTGACTAGAAAATATATCGGAAGTGTATCCAACAGAGCGAAGAAAAACTTGAAAAGATAACTGCTTAAAATAAACATCAGCAGCGTACTCCAAATATCTACCCCTTCAGGAATAGGCAATGCTCCAGCATAATAGTGAGTAATTAAAATCACAGCAACTGAGTCAATCATTTGACTGGTTAAGGTAGACAGATTGTTTCGCAGCCATAATTTTTTTCCTCGTGTTTTTTGCTTCAAATAATGAAACACATGAACATCAACAAATTGAGCCGTGATATATGCAATCATGGAAGCAATTGTTGCTCCAAATGTAAGTTTTCGAATCTGATAAAAGGAATAGTCGTATGGGGCTACTGGATCACCAGCATCAATTCCAAGAGGGAGTGTCCCATCACTCATTAACGTTGGCGGAGCATCAAGCCATCCTCCGAACCAAAGCACAATCAAAATCCAAACGTTTAAAATAAGACCTACCCAAACAAGCATATTTGCGCGTTTACGACCGTATAATTCTGAAATTAGATCAGTACATAAAAAAGTAATTGGATAAGGCAAAACACCTACGGCCACTACAAAACGTAGCCGACTCTCCTCTTGAATTCCAACATACTCAGATAAATCAATAAAACGAGATACACCTAATATGTTCAGCATTGCTAATGATCCAAGGAAAATTCCTGCCAAAAGCAAAAACACCCATTCTCGTCTTCGCTGAATTTGTTGATCTTCAATTTCTCTAACTCCAAACATCATTGTAAAGAAACGAAAAATCTGAAAGCCGAATACATTCTGCAAAATATTGGTTATATTCGATTTATTGTTCAGAACGCATGTCAAAAATTGATCACAATCATTTAACAAAGCTCTACTACTCAATTGGTGAGGTTGCAGACATGCTAGATGTAAACGCATCATTAATTCGCTTCTGGGAGAAAGAGTTTCCCACAATTAAGCCGAAAAAAAACAAAAAAGGAAACCGTCTTTACACACCAAAAGAAATTCTAAAAATTGATCGAATTTATATTTTGGTGAAAGAAAAAGGATATACTCTTGATGGTGCCAGAAAAGCGCTAAAATCCGTTGCTACTGATGAACAAAAAACATATGATTCCCAAAACAAAGGAACTGATGAAGTTATTCTTCACCTTGAAAAAATAAAAACAAAACTCCTTAGATTAAAAAAAGAACACTAAAAAAGTCTACTACTATTAATCAAGAGTTTAGCTGCCGAAAATACGAAAAGACCTGATCAAACTCACCTATTTCTATAACACAATCGTATTTGCAAGTACCAATTTCTTCCAGAAGACAGCACAATATTGCCCCTCCTTTGTTCTTTTTATCGTTGGATAACATCTTAACTATAGCGAATATCTCATCATCAGTGAAGCTTGGGATTTCAAAAAGTTGTGAGAGCTCACTTTGAATTTTCAGATAAGACTGCTCATTAAGCATACCCAATTTATGGGAAAGATACGCCTCCATTATCATCCCAACAGCAACGCAGTGTCCATGCGTGTAACCTTGACTTCTCATGTAATAGCCTTCAATTGCATGTCCTATGGTATGTCCGAAATTCAGAATCTTTCTTTTTCCATCTTCTTTTGGGTCTTCTCTTACTATTTTATTTTTCACTCGAATACATTCAACCAATAAGGTTTCATCAATTTTATGAGAGGAATGCATCGCGTCAATTACCTTATCAAAAAGCTGTTCACTATGAATCAATCCATGTTTGATCATTTCAGCAAAGCCACTTCTCAGCTCAACATCAGGTAATGTCCTCAGAAATATAGGATCGATGTATACCACTTTTGGTTCAGAAAAAACACCTATTTGATTCTTGTAGGGACCTAAATTAAGGCCCGTTTTACCTCCTAATGAAGCGTCAACCATACCCAAAAGAGTTGTTGGAATGTTGATATAATCACAACCGCGTTTGTAACACGAAGCAATAAACCCGCCCATATCAGTAACAAGTCCACCACCAAGATTAATAATCAAATCGTAACGTGTAATACCATATTCAGTGAGCGCTTCCCATACATTAACGGCAATTTCGAGATCTTTGTTCTCTTCACCGACAGGAAGAACGATAACCTCTGCACCATGCAATGGCTCAAAAGATGTGATCAAATATTCAAGACAATTTTCCTTTGTATTTTCATCCACAATTATAACACATTTGGATGATGTATAGGTTTCCTTTAGTATTGAATTAAAAGATGATTTTTCAATACTTCCAACTTCTAGTTTACAGTTATTTGATTGGATATACTTCATAAGTCAATAATCTAGAAACACTAAAATTATGGATTTCTTATATCAATACAAAAATGGTGATATTAATCATAGTACTCTACTAAAAAGAAACTATTTTTGCCCTATGATTTCTTTCGATAATACAGAAGTAGCATTCCGTGGTAAATCTAAAAATGATTTAAAACGAGCATATTGGCTATTCAAGGTAGTTGCAAACCCATCATTAGTCAAATTTGGAAAGTGGGCGACAACAATTGCGTTAAAACTTCGCTTGCCAATTAAAGGAATCATCAAGAATACAATATTTCGACAGTTTTGCGGCGGAGAATCAATAAAAGAATCTCTCTCCGCGTCAAACAAACTCGCATCAAGAAATGTTAAAACCATATTAGATTACAGTATCGAAGGAAAGACACAAGAAGAAGATTTTGAGGCTACAGTCCAAGAAATCATCGGAACCATAAAAGAAGCTGAAGGCAATGAAAACATACCATTTGCCGTATTTAAGGTCACAGGAATATGCCTTTATGAATTATTACAAAAGGCAAATAATGGAACTGAAGCACTTAGCCAAGAAGAGCAAAACCAATACAAAATACTATTACAACGTGTAACTCGAATTTGCACTGAAGCCTATAACAGAAATGTTCCTGTCTTTATGGATGCTGAAGAAAGCTGGATTCAGAACACCATAGATCAGCTAAGTTACACCATGAGTTTAAAATTCAACCGGAAACGTGCAATTGTATACAACACAATTCAACTCTACCGTCATGACCGACTTGAATTCTTGAAAAAAGAGATTGAAACTGCTCGAAAAGAGAATTACAAATTAGGCGTAAAACTTGTTCGCGGTGCATACATGGAAAAAGAGCGGGAAAGAGCCTTAAAAATGGACTACCCCTCCCCCATACAACCAAACAAGGAATCTACTGACCATGATTTTGATGAAGCGCTTCGTATGGTTGTTTCAAATATTGATGCGATCTCTTTTTGCGCTGGGACACATAATGAAAAAAGTTCTCTTCTTTTGGCAAATCTACTCAACGAAAACGGCATATCGCCAGATGACCCACGAGCCTACTTTGCACAATTACTTGGTATGAGTGATCACATTTCGTTCAATCTAGCAGATAAAGGTCTAATGGTAGCTAAATACGTTCCATATGGACCAATAAAAGAAGTCTTGCCTTATTTGATTCGTCGAGCTGATGAGAACACCTCTGTGGCCGGACAAACAAACCGTGAATTGGCTTTAATCATTAAAGAGCGTAAACGTCGAAAAAATCCAAGCTAACACCAACAAAAAGAAGAGTTGTATATTTTAACGCACTACGTTTACATGCCCTTCAAAAATATACTTGTTGTCGCTTAAAGCGTCACCGCATCGGATGATCCAATTGTACATTCCGTCTTGAACATTTCTACCGCCATAGGTTCCATCCCATCCCATCGAGACGTCATTGGACTCAAAAATAACTTGTCCCCAACGATTGTAGATTTTCATATTAAAATCCATTAAATCAAATCCTGAGGTAAAAATAGGATGGAAATTTTGATTAAACTCATCACCATCAGGTGTAAATGTATTTGGAATATAATATATTACCTCCTCATTTACTTGTATTATAGAGTATGAGGAATCAACACAGCCGATAGGTGAATAGGCATACAAGGTCACAATATAACCTGCTGTTTGATCATTTGGGAAATTATGTGTTGGATTCGAAACAGTGACTGAATCGATACCATCTCCAAAGTCCCACATGTAATTAACAGCCCCAACAGATGTATTCGTAAACGAAACTTCTGTATTTAGTGTAATAACGGATGACAACGATGGAATATATGATGAAACAGGATTTGGCTCTACATAGATATAATCTGTATAAAGAACACTGTTAGAACATCCATTTATGGAAGTGACATCTAAAGTAACGTCGTAGTTTCCACCTCCAAGATAGACATTCGAAACATCACTGCATCCTATGGCTGAGTTTCCATCACCAAAGGTCCACTCACAATTACTCATAGCACCTGCTGTCGTATTTGTGAATATTACGGTCATTGGTGGACAGCCCATTGTTGTATCTGCCACAAACGAGGGCTGAGGAGTTGGTTCATGTAGAACAGTAATTGAATCTATTCCCAAGCAACCATTCAAATCCTGCCCAACAACTGTATAGGTCGATGAAGTTGTCGGAAGAAAAGCGACACCATCTACAACGCCATTGTTCCATAGATATGATAATGCACCTGAACCGACCAATGTGATTGGTGTTCCCTCACAATTTGTAAAATCCAATCCTGCATCCACGATTGGTTGCGGGTGAACAACAATGGTTTGAGTACCAGACGCCGTATTTGAGCATCCAGCATCTGTTATACCGATTACTTCGTACACTCCAGGAGAATTTCCTAAAATCACTGTATCCTGCATACTGTTCACAGTCAAAGGCGTTCCATCCAGCGTATAATAGATATCCCAAGGCCCTGTTCCTGTTACTGTTGCAAAGACATTTGCTATAGATTCATTAGCACAGTAGACACCTCCGCTCTCTATAGTAGCAACAGTTGGTGCATTTTGCACAATAATTAATTCATTTCCCAAAGCGATGTTTGTACAACCACTATCAGACACATTTGTAATCACATAAGCACCTGGCGCATTACCAAGGCTAATGCTGTCTAGTGCGCTGTTAGTTGTATGTGGTGCCCCATCTATAGTGTAATCTATTGAATATGGTCCATTACCACTCACGTTGACAAAGATATCACTAACCAAATCTCCTATACAATAAACACCACTACCACTGGTACCATTAACCTCAGGCAAAACAGGAGACACATCATTTAATGTCGCAGAACATGTCTGATCGTCTGAGAAGTACACATTCACTGTCAAAGGTGACCCATCGGCTATAATTCCTGATACATTATAATTTGTCAATGTCATATCTGTAAATGGCCCCATAATCGTCTGGGTGTAGGTCCCCGTCGCATTGGTTACTTCGACCACAATTGTACCGGTTATCGGATTTTCAATATACACAAAATCTCCCGAAACTGAGAACGAATTTCCATATTCGCATGTGCTAACAGTTGCACTTAAGCCTGCAAACATGCAACTACAGGAGACATTAATTGTAGTCGTAGCTACGGCACCACAGCCAGTTGCAGGATCTGTGATTGACACCGTATACATCGTCGTATCAAGAGGACAAGCCATTGGCGTTTGAATTGTATCGTTATCCAGCGAAATTGATGGTGCCCATACAATGTCAAATGGCGGCGGAATACAAACAAATGAAACATCATCTAATGCCCAGTTGTCTTGACCTGTAGAGTTTGTAAATGCAATTTGACGCCAACGGAATTGAGTTGATGCGGTTTGAGCTGGAGGTGGTATTGGAAGAACATATGACTGCCATGAATTGTTATTGTCCCACTGACTTTGATAATAGGTATTAATTATGGTCCAAGAGGCTCCTCCATTTACTGAATATTCAATAACGACATCTTCACCTGCATCCACATTATTACAGGCTCCCGAACCCACATTACCAAGGAATAAACTAAACGCCATCCATCCGCAACTCGCTGTTGCATCAACGGGAACTGTTGTAGCCCAGCGGTCGCCTGCACCATCAAAATACAAAGCATTTCCAGACATTGATCCACAAGAACCTGCGGATGCAATTCCATTTTGAATGTCAGACCACATTGTACCATTCACAGAGGGATCAAAATCATCAACGATCGATCCCGCATTGTAATTAGTAAATTGAACATCAAGATCTGTACAATTTGGGCAAACCAAGTCGTTTGAAGTAGCGGTTGCAACTGCTGCTGTTGGGGGAACAACTATTGTAACGGTATCTGAGCAAGACGATAATGTATCGGAAAATATAATAATATAATCAGTAGTAACAGAAGGAGTCACCCATTGATCAAACCCATTTGAAGTGCCTGGTATATTGCTCCAGTCAAAATTTGAAAACCCACATATGGCTGGCGTGATGACTACATTATCGATACCCCAATGGTCATTTACTGCAGAACTCACAACTGGCTGATCCCATCGAAACTTCGTATTTGTAGTCATTGCAGCTGCAGGAATCGGGAAAGAATAATTTGCCCAATTATAATATTGATTTGCATAGCCATTAATTGGCTGAAAATAAAATATATCAACCCAATTAATACCTCCATTAATTGAATATTGAAAGTAAACTCCTTCATTTGGCAAATCGGGATCTTCACAATTACTTCCAGGAACATCATCTGCTGCGAAATCCAAATCAAAAGAGACCAACCCACCACAACTCACATCAAAACCATTTGTGGTAACGGTTCTTGGCGCTGGGACATTACCGAACCAAAGTGCCGGTGTTCCATCTAGAGTTGGTCCACATGGATTCGAATACAATGCATTTACAGACTGAGTCCATCCCACTCCAAGCTGTCCTCCATTAAAATCTGAGGACAAAACGGCACTGTCTGACAATGCTGTCGCAGCGAGATATACTTGTTGTCCACAATTGGAGTAAATCGTATCCACACCGATATCAACTGAACATTGACTTTTGGAAATAAATGCAGTTGTCAAACCCAAAAAAAGTAACTTAAATTTTGTTTTCAGCATCACTTAATTTTTAGGTAAAACTTTAATATTTACAAACTCAAAATCGGTCAGCCGAGTCGCTGTCATCCCTGGAGACAAATTCAAAAAATGAGAAAACAAATACAAACTGACATTTGTTACATCTGATCCATCTCCCTCGATTACCTCACCTGAGTTTAAAAAAATATCATACGAATACTCCAAGTTCTCAATTCTCGCACAATTGGAACAAACTCCATCCCTGAACTCTTTGATGGACCAAGAAATTGATTTAGGATCTAACGTTGTATTTGTGTAACGAAATAAAATCAACATTTGATTTCGAAAAACTCCAGATTCAAACGATTGGTATTTATATTCTATCTTGATCCCGTCTCTTGTCTCATACTCAGTCCAATCATAAACTAATTTAATTGGCTCAATTTCACTTGATAAAGAAAGCAGTGAACTCGTTAACAAAACGATCAGAACAAAAGCAGCCCGGTTTATTTTTTTTTTCATTTCTTCAATATTACCCCTATTAAACCTCGCAATTATTGGATTCCTAAAACACTCATTTTCATCGAAACTTTACACGTTCCAATCAGCATCTATCTATTTTTTGGAACGAAACTGATTGAATTTAATACAATGAATCAACTATTTTAATAGTGTAACATGTCCAGTGAGAACAAAGTTTTCGTCGGTTTGTGATGATCCAAACTCTATTTTCCATGCATAAGTACCACTCTGTACCAGGTCCTGATTTCCTCCGTAAGTTCCGTCCCATCCTATTGACGCATCATTGGATTCCCAAATAACTTCTCCCCAACGATTGAAAATCAAAAGCTTAAAATCAGAAGGATCGTAACCACTTGCGAAAACTGGCTGGAAATACTGGTTGAACTGATCGCCATCTGGTGTGAATGTATTGGGAACATAACAAAGCACTTCCTCATTAACGGTAATAAGTGCGTAAGCAGTATCAGCACATCCCAATGGCGTATTTGCTATTAACTCAACGTTGTAAATATCAGCTTCTTGGTCTGGAAAAACATGAGACGGATTTACATCTGAACTACCTGCCGTATCATCACCAAAATCCCATGAGTAATCTGTTGCATTTTGAGATTCATTTAGGAATAAGACCTCCGTCATGATATTCGTCACTACTGTTTCAGAAGGGCTAAAGGCAGCATCGGCAAAATTTTCAATGTAGATGTAGTCCGTATACGTTTCAGAATTTACACAACCGTTTATTGATGTTGTTGTTAATGTTACATCATACAAGCCTCCATCTAAGAACGAATAACTCACCGATCCACAGCCTGTAACGGTATCTCCATTAGAAAATTCCCAAATACAATCTGCAAAATTACTTGATGTAATTGAAGTATTTAAGAAGTTTACAGTATGCGACTCACATCCCTGAAGTACGTCTCCAAAGAATGAAACAACAGGAAGTTCTTCAACGGTTACGGTCATGCTGTCAATTGAAATACAACCTAAATTGTCAGCTGTAACTGTATATGTGGTAGTCTGAGTCGGAGAAACATTTCCGTCAGGACCAATTGGATCCCATACTATAGGAACACCCAACGGGTTATTTGCAATAACATTTGCTGATTCTCCAATACATATCAACTGATCTAAACCAGCATCAATTGGAGCGGGCACAGCATCAATAATTATTAAATGTGTAATTAATGTTTCATTTCCGCAATCATCAGTAATCGAATAAGTTCTTGTAATTTCCTCATTGTTACAAACGTTTCCATCAGAAACATCACTTACCCAAGCAACTACTGGATCCGGCGCACAGTTGTCAGCCTCTGTCAATACCACTGACGGATCAGGAGCAGGAACGTCCATTGTTCCCGGCACATTTATCGTTGGAACATTTTGAGCAGTTGGAGGAGTGACATCATTTACAGTAATGATTTGATCTACCGTAATTTGATTACCACAATCATCTGTTACTGAATAAGTTCGTATGAT
Source organism: Crocinitomicaceae bacterium (assembly GCA_029249445.1). Lineage (GTDB taxonomy): Bacteria > Bacteroidota > Bacteroidia > Flavobacteriales_D > Crocinitomicaceae > UBA4466. Next base: position 17,238 of record JAQWHI010000016.1, read on the forward strand.
TGTTTCTGGGCACGTCAAACCATCACTAACATCTCCTACATGAGCAACTACTGGATTTGCAGTACAATTGTCTAACGCATCGGTTACTACCAGGGTATCAACAACTGGAACATCTCCAATACATTCAACATTTACCGCAATTGGAGCACTTGCTGTTGGTGCTATTGTATCATTTACAACTATAATCTGATCCAAAGTAATTTGATTACCACAATCGTCCGTCACAGAGTACGTTCGTGTGATTGTTTCTGGACATGTCAAACCATCAGTTGCATCTCCCAAATGAGCAACTACTGGACTTACTGTACAGTTATCTGCTTCATCGGTAACATCCAATAC
>JAQWHI010000007.1 GCA_029249445.1 Crocinitomicaceae bacterium
CCATTGACTTGCCTCCGGAAGGACGAATCCCTTGCGAAATGCCGTACATTGAGGTAACCAGGGCAAGTCAATGGGAATGGCGAATGCTTCAGTTTGTACAAGATATTTTATATCGTCCAAAATCATCACCAATAAATCTCGCTTTACGGTATGCACTCTTTGATACAGAAAGCTATAATTCTCGAATATATTCTTTTGAGAACAATGCATTGTATGTTTTCTCTGTGCCTGCTAATTATTATCAAGGCAGTAGAGCTTACGTATTATTCCGTTTGAAGTTTTTGCGTAGGTTTGATTTGTAATCAAATATGGAGTGCGCATTTTTTCTAATCGACAATCGCTTGGTACCGGTCCAGAGAAAATTGACGGAAATAGAAAGACAGATCTGACTGTTCAACTACGAATGAAATTTTAGTCACTCACGCCGTTAATTCATATGTCGAATATAAATTAACTTATATCGTCCTTTTCCACTGTCTCGCTGATCAATTTCAAATTTACCTGTTGACTTAATGAGTGGTGTTAGTTTTTCAAATCCGTAGTTTCGTGAATCGAAGTTGGGACGCTTTTTTTGAATTAAACTACCAACATCACCGAGAAATGCCCAACCTTCTTCATCAGCTAGATCGTTCACGGATTGTGTGATAAGACGGATAACATTTGGAGAAATTGTGTCTATATTCTTTTTGATCTTTTGCTGTTTGTTTGCTTCCTCCTCCTTGTCTTGCGAATGAAGAATTTCGAGGTAGATAAATCGATCACAAGCAACAATGAATGGTTCGGGTGTTTTTTTCTCTCCAATACCGATCACAGTTAGTCCCGTTTCTCGAATTCGAGTGGCTAATTTGGTAAAATCACTATCACTTGATGCAATGCAGAAACCATCTACTTTTTCTGAATATAAAATATCCATTGCATCGATGATCATTGCGGAATCTGTCGCATTTTTGCCCGTCGTGTAGCTGTATTGTTGCATTGGGGTAATTGCATTTTCAAGTAATATTTTTTTCCACTTTGAAAGTTGTGGTTTCGTCCAATCTCCGTAAATACGCTTAATTGTTGGATTGCCATATTTGGCAATCTCCTCCATCATTTCCTTGATATATTTTGAAGGTATATTGTCGCCATCAATAAGTATGGCGAAGTTTTTATCTTTTTCCATAATGAATGTTTAAAAGGGATATTGAATTTGTTGTTCTTAGAATTCGATATCCAAGTTGAATGTATTCTTAAGTGTATGTAAGTTAGGGTTTTTTCTTGCAAGTGCGGTAAACTTGTCTTTTCCAGTCAAGAATTTCACCTCCTCTTCAGGGTTTTTAGTCAGTTCAATTTTAATATCTAAAGCATAATTTTTCAATGCTTTTCGCACAAAATCTACCAAGTTGGACAGTAGTGGGAAAATATAGTCTATCTGTACTTGATTGTCTACTTCCATAATGTACTCTCGATTGTTCTTTTGAATGGGGTCTCGTTTGATGAGTGCATTGTAAAATGTGGGTTTGTCGTCTTTCATTTCAAAGGCAAATCGACGCCATACCATTTTTAAGTCATCGAATGAATAATCATTCATTGGCATATTATCCATGTCAACACCAGCCTTTAGGTCTCCATTTTCCTTTGGATTCATTAATTTCTTGATGGAAATACTTGTCGTGTTTAACCGACCTGTTGGTGCACTCATTTCTTTGGGTGCTGGTTTTACAGGGCGCGATTTTTTGGTAGGTTTTGGAGTGGATTTTGTTGCGGTCTTCGTGTGCCTTTCGCGTAAATTCTGATCTGGAAACGGAATAATTTTAACGAGATCCGTCAGTCCTTTTTTTTTTCGAGCTCCTTGGAAATGGAACACAGCTGCATTAAAGCCATCTCGACCAGTAATCGTTGATTCTTGGAGGATTTGTATTCTACATCTGCGCGACTCAAGACACCTAATGCTCGGACAATATAATTGGCTTCAATTTGTTTTGACTGTTCAACAAATTTTTCTTGTATGGTTTCGCCAACCTCAAGGAGTGGTGCGGTACGGACATCTTTACAAACCAATAAGTTTCTATAGTGATCTGCCAAACCAACGATGAAATTGTGCTGGTCAAATCCTTTATCGATAATATCATTTAGTAGCAGAAGATTGCCTGGAATATCCTCCTTCATTGCATTTTCTACAATTCTGAAGAAGTAATCATAGTCAAGAATATTTAAGTTTTCTATAACATTTTGATAACTCACATTGTTGCCTGAAAATGTTACTATTTGATCAAATATAGATAATGCATCACGAAGCGCACCGTCTGCCTTTTGTGCAATTACATGCAATGCTTCTTTTTCTGCTGTAACGTTTTCACTCTCAGAAATACGTGCAAGGTGATCCGCTATATCTCTTACCTTAATTCTGTTGAAGTCAAAAATTTGACACCTGGAAAGAATTGTAGGAATGATTTTGTGTTTTTCTGTAGTAGCAAGAATAAAAATGGCGTGCTTTGGTGGTTCTTCGAGCGTTTTCAGGAAGGCATTGAACGCTGAAGTCGATAACATGTGTACCTCGTCAATAATATATACCTTATGCGTTCCCAGTTGCGGTGCAATCCGAACTTGATCAATTAAATTACGGATATCTTCTACTGAATTGTTTGAGGCGGCATCCAACTCATATACATTTAATGACGCACCTGAGTTGAAAGATTCACAAGATTCACATTTATCACATGCTTCTATCGCCTCTGATCGGTTAAAGCAGTTGATTGTTTTTGCCAGAATCCTTGCTGTAGATGTCTTTCCTACTCCACGTGAACCACAGAACAAAAAAGCTTGTGCGAGATGATCATTTTTAATCGCATTTTTCAGCGTAGAGGTAATAGACTGTTGACCAACGACAGTGTCGAAAGTTTGTGGTCTGTATTTTCTTGCTGATACTACAAATTCGCTCATCTTTGACAAATATAATCGAATTCAAGCTTGGATCGATGAAGTGTTGATAACTTGATGCAAATGAAGAAAATAAAATGCCCTGTATGAAGAAAATACAGGGCATCTTGAGTTTTTTGAGTAGGATGCGATTATCCAATAATTTGGATCGTATCGATTGAATCGCCCTCGCGAATTTCATCAATCACTTCCAAACCATCAATCACTTTTCCAAAACAAGTATGATTTCCATCCAAATGGGCTGTGTTGTTTCTTGAGTGACAGACAAAAAATTGAGAACCACCTGTATTTCTTCCTGCATGGGCCATTGACAATACACCACGATCATGGTACTGATTCCCTCCATCTAATTCACAGTCAATTTGGTATCCTGGCCCACCAGTTCCGGCCATCCCACTTGCACCATCTTTAGAGTTTGGACATCCGCCTTGAATTACGAAGTCTGGCAGTACGCGATGCCACTTAAGACCATCATAAAAACCATCTGTTGCTAATTTTGTGAAGTTTTCAACGGTTTTTGGAGCATCGTTACCAAAGAGCTGCACTTTCATTACTCCTTTATTTGTTTTGATTATTGCTTCCATAAGTTTGAATTTGTGCAAAGATACGTTACTGTAGGAACTATTCACAGATTCTTAAGTACATTTGTCACATGAAATCCAATAAAATTCACAGATCGGATACAGGCTTGTTTTCCAAACAGCAGTTGGACATGGTGTATGATCAAGCAATTTACAAGGATTTTATTTCTCAGCCCTTTAGTATTGATGCTTTCGAGGATCAAATGAACATGAAGTTGAAACAATACCCTGAAGAGTTTAGGAAAGTCCTGAGAGATTCATTAATCAATCAATACGATAGAGTGGAAATGACAACCTCCACGGCCTCTAATATTGATTCGATTCTTGACAATAAGACCTATACGATTACTACAGGACATCAACTTTCACTATTTACAGGTCCATTGTACTTTATTATAAAAATTGTACATGTCATAAAATTATGCAAGGAGCTGAGCAAAAAATACCCACAGCATCGGTTTGTGCCAGTTTATTGGATGGCCAGTGAAGACCATGATTTTAAAGAGATTCAATCGTTCCATGTGTTTAATAAAACAATTACATGGAATACCAATCAAAAGGGTCCCGTTGGACGTTTTGATTTGAGTGGTTTAGATGAGGTGAAAACACAGTTGACGGAACTTTTTGTGAACCATCCGGATAGTGAAGTGATGAATTTAATTGATCAATTGGATGGCGAGACATATGCAGATGTTGTGCGTGGTTTGGTGAATGCACTGTTTGGATCTGACGGGCTAGTAATTCTAGACGGGGATGATGTTGAGCTCAAACAACTTTTTGCTCCAATAGTTCAAAAAGAACTGGATGAGCAATTTTCATTTAAGGAAGTGTTGAAATTAAACGATACATTGAGTGCTCTCAATGTTAAGTTACAAGTAGTGCCAAGAGAAACGAATCTATTTTACATCGAAAATGGAATTCGTCAGCGCATTGTTCAAGAGGGGAATCAATTTGTTATTGATGGTGTTGGAGTGTATTCTAAAGAGGATATTTTCTCACTTTTGGCGGAACATCCTGATCGATTTTCACCCAATGTTATTTTGCGTCCAGTATACCAAGAATTTATTTTGCCAAATCTTGCTTATGTGGGTGGTTCTGGAGAAATAGCCTACTGGTTGCAGTTGAAAGGTGTTTTTGATCTTTTAGAAGTACCATACCCGCTAATTCAAGTGCGGAATTCAATCGTATGGTTAGACAATGCAACACGTACGAAATTCAATAAATATGGATTCAAACTCGAAGATCTTTTCAAAGAGGTTGATGTTTGGAAAAAAGACTATGTTCTCAACAACACAGAGACAGCTCCCGACTTTAGTGCTTTAGAAACTGCTGGGTCTGCCCTCAAAGATGTTTTAAAAAATACAATTATAACTTTTGATCCCTTCGGAGAACAACAAGTAAAAGCAGAAGTTGCTCGGTTAGATAAGCAGCTTCAGGGAATAAAAGCAAAAGGAATAAAAAAAATGAAGGCACAGCATGAAAATGCAATGAAAGCAATAGAACAAATAAAACAGAAATTATTTCCTGAAAACGACCTTCAAGAACGTCATGTCAATTTTTTTCAGTTTTGCGCTGATGGCAATGTCCAGTCTCGAATAGGTGACTTGTCGGAAGCTATAGAACCATTTTCTAATGATTTAATTTTATTGGTGGATGATTTGCACTGAAATATTCCATTTGATCTTACGTTTGAAAAGTAATAGTTAAATAATGTACAAATTACTCTTACTCGTATTTCTCAGTTTTTCGTTTTCTACCTTTGCTCAAAAAGTTAAAGTTACCGGTAGAGTAGTTGATAAGGGGGGAATTGCTATGGGAATGGTTAAGGTGTATTCTCGATCAGCAATTGATGTCGGAACCCTCTCGGATGAAGATGGATTCTTTCAATTGATATTCAGTGATTATAATAAGGCGACTATTTTTGCCACATATTTAGGGGAGAAAATTAGTGTTTTTGTTGATTTAACCGATGGAGATAGTATTCATATCGGAAATCTAATAATGCCGATTCAAACTGAAAAAGCCGTTACAGTTATTCGAAATGTTGAAGATCCATTTGTAACAGAATACCTTCCTGTTGCTGATTTTCATAAAATGGCTATGGGGAGTGTGCCGAAATATTTAACCCTAACCACAGCGGCGACCTCAAACAACGAATTGACCAACAATTACAATGTTAGGGGAGGCTCATACGATGAGAATTTGGTCTATGTGAACGGATTCAATATTTATCGTCCGTTCCTAACACGCTCGGGTCAGCAAGAGGGGATGAGTTTTATCAACACCTCATTAGTCGAATCGATCCAATTTTCAGCGGGAGGTTTTAGTTCGCAATATGGCGACAAACTGAGTTCTGTTTTAGATATTACATACAAAACTCCAGATGGAAATGGAGAAGATTCATTAGAGGCATCTGCTGTAGCATCACTACTAGGTATTGAGGCACATATTGGACATGAGGTAAACAACCGCTTCAATTATCTGGTTGGTGCTAGGTATCGTTCAAATGGATACTTGTTGAATTCACTTCCAGCAAAAGGAGCATACAATCCTGTTTTTTGGGATGCCCAAGTCCTCGCGAATTTTTCGATCACGGAGAATTTAACGTGGTCTACAATAGCTCATTTCTCTTCCAATAATTATCGATTCTCGCCACAAACTTCACAAACTGATTTTGGAACGGCCAATGAGGCGTATTCATTCACAATTTATTTTGATGGACAAGAGCAAACCCGGTTTCAAACTATGATGGGGGGGACTGCTTTAAAATGGAAGTCAAAAGAGCGAAAATTTGGGACAAATCGGTATTCCAAAACCCATCTTGATTTTTACGCTACAGTGTTCAATACAGACGAAAGGGAGTATTTCGACATTCAAGGGCAATACTTCATCAATGAGCTAGAAACAGATCCTTCGAAAGAGGCATTTGGAGACTCAATTGCAGTGCTTGGAGTTGGCACATTTCTCAATCACGCCAGAAATAGATTGAATGCTACAATTTTTAATGTTTATCACAATGGTGATTATACATTCAATAAAGGATACAAGGATCAAGACAGATTAAAGTTTAGTAGCAATGTTTTGAAGTGGGGTGTTAATTTTCAAATGGATCAATTTGATGATCGATTGAGTGAATGGAGAATGATTGATTCTGCCGGATATTCAGTGCCTCAGTCTTCAGAAAATACTATTGAGTTGTTTGAAACGATCAAGGGAAATCTTGCTTTGAGTGCGCAGCGATATACTTCTTTCATACAATTGAACTCGATTTGGTCAAAGAATCAAAAGAACAAGATTGTGCGCGTAAGGAAGTCATACAGAGACAGTGCTGGGAAACGAAAGAAAAAAGAGTACATTGATACAATTCCTGAATCGCTATCCAAATGGGCATTGAGTGCTGGAACTCGTGCTGGTTTTACAACTTCCAATAACGAGTTTTTTATAACTCCAAGAGTTACTGTTAAGTTTTTTCCCAGAGCATATATGGTTCACAAGTCGGGTGTTCGAAGAAGGCATATGGTGTTGAAATTTTCTACTGGACTTTATTACCAGCCACCATTTTATCGTGAGTTTAGAACATTCCAAGGTGCTTTGAATATCGATGTATTGGCACAGAAGTCGTTACATGTTGTAGGTGGAACAGATGTTTATTTCAATATGTGGAATCGCGAGGTTCCTTTTAAATTTACAGCTGAGGCCTATTACAAATATATGTGGGATGTAAATACCTATGAGATTGAAAATGTAAGAACAAGATATTATGCAAATAATGATGTTGTTGGTTATGCGTATGGCCTCGACTTAAATGTTCATGGTCAGTTTGTAGAGGGAATTGAATCTTTTTTTAAAGTTGGATTCTTAAGAACAATGGAAGATGTATTGAACGATTCATATAACGAGTATTATAACGCTTCCGGTGAGACTATTATATTTGGATATAGTGAGGATCAATCTGTTGTTGATAGTGCAACAATTTATCCTGGTTACGTTCCTAGGCCAACAGATCAGCTGATTAATTTCGGTTCGTTGATACAAGACCGAATGCCGAAATATGAAAGCTTTTCAGTTCAAATGGGAATGCAGTTTGGATCACGTTTGCCGTATGGTCCTCCCGATTACAATCGGTATAAGGATACATTGCGCATGAAGTCTTATTTCAGAGTGGACATCGGTATGTCTTATGATTTCTTATACCGCCACAAACAGCGCAAAACAAATGCTGAAAAAGAAATGCACCTTAATTCAAATTCGAAAATACGGTTAAAAGAAAATTTTTGGTCTCGAAAATTTGATGATGCAACGGTGTCTTTTGAAGTTTTCAATTTACTAGGAGTGAACAATGTTCTCTCAAAACAATGGATTCAGGATGTTCAAGGCACTTATTATTCAATTCCAAATTATTTGACGCAACGGCGTTTCAATTTGAAGCTAATTCTGCGTTTTTAGATTGAACGCGTTTTTTGATCAGGTGATAAAGTCATTGTTAATCATTTGTAAAAAAAAATTGCTTCGTACGTCAAATGTTTAATTTTGCACTGCAGAATTACGCACAGATGAATACCAGAAATGTTCTCTTTATCTTTTTTCTATTACTTACTTATCAGTGGGTATTTGCTCAGCGATCCTATAAGATTGAAAAGGTAGATGCTTTGATTGATTATGATGGTTTGCTAAATGAAGAGGTTTGGAAGACGACAGAAATTGCTGACAGTTTCACTGTTAACTCCCCAGTTTTTGGTGCACAATCGAGGTTTGCCTCTGAAATACACATGTTTTACGACAACAATGCAATTTATATCGGAGGGAATTTGTTCGATTCCAATCCTGACTCAGTGAACTACGTCCTTTCACAAAGAGACGATACGGGCAATGCTGATTGGTTTGGTATTTCACTAGATCCTTACGCAAACAGCGTAAGTGCCTTTGCATTTATAGTAACCGCAGCCGGTGTTGAAATCGATGGCTTGGAGTCGTCCGATGGAATGGATGAATCATGGAATGCCGTTTGGAAAAGTGCCGTTTCAAAAACTGAATTTGGATGGTCATTTGAATTAAGAATTCCATATTCGGCCCTACGTTTCCCCAATAAATCAATCCAAGAGTGGAACATGAACTTTTGGAGAGAGGTTCGACGAGTTCGAGAAACATCCCACTGGAATCCAATCGACCCGCAAGTGTTTGGTTCCATTACGCAATCTGGAAAATTGTATGGGATAGAAAATGTTGTCTCTCCTTTGCGGCTCTCGATTACTCCCTATACGACTGGATATATTGAAAATTCGTTCGACTCTGACTTGGGTAAACAAACATGGAAACGACGCGTTACTGGAGGAGTAGACTTAAAGTATGGACTCAATGACGCATTCACATTAGACATGACGTTAATTCCTGATTTTGGTCAAACAACATCTGACCGGCAAATTTTGAATCTTGGACCTTTCGAAGTGAGATACAACGAGAACAGACCTTTTTTTATAGAAGGAACTGATTTATTTCAAATTGGAGGTGTCTTTTATTCCAGAAGAATTGGTGCAGCTCCTTTCAATTTCAGCAGGTCATTGGAAAACTTAGACGAAAATGAACAAGTAGTTAACAATCCTTATGCAGCGCCACTTATTAATGGTACAAAGGTATCTGGAAGAACGAAGAATGGTTTAGGAGTTGGTTTTTTTAATTCTATCGAAGGGCGCACATCTGCGCTCATTGTCGATTCTCTTGGTGGTGAACGATTTGTTGAAACCAATCCATTAACCAATTACAATGTTTTTGTGTTGTCGCAGAACATGAAGAACAACAGTAGCATTTCATTTGTAAATACCAATGTTGCCCGAGAGGGAGGGAATAGAGATGCAAATGTTTCTGTTGGAGAGTTGGACCTTTTTTCTAGTGATGGCATGTATAGAATTAAGTCGTCATTGAAAAGTTCAGCGGTAATTGATGAGCAAATCAAAAGAGGGCACAGTTTTACAGCAGGTCTTTCAAAGGTATCTGGTCCCGTACAATTTGATTTTGGATACTATGAGGAGAGCGATACATATGACCCAAATGACCTTGGTTTTCTCTACAACAATAATGAGAGAGTGTACAGCGCTTCACTTGAATTAAATGACTATACAGAAACCAAGCGATTCTACAGAAGAAATTTACGTTTATCGCTGGATTACTCGGAGTTGTATAAACCACAGTTATACACTACGTCATTATTCAAATGGAATATTGGTGGACTGCATAAAAAACAGTTGTATACTTATTTGTCAGGAACAATAGATCCATTTGGAGAAGTAAATCATTTTGAGTCTCGGGATTTTGGTAGAGCAGTTCGTTTTAATCCCAGTTCAAGGTTGGAATGGTACTTTTCGAGTGATTACAGCAAACCCTTTGCTCTAGATGGAAGGATATGGGGGAGAAATTTCTTTGGTACTGCTCAGCACGGAAAAGGAGTCTTTTTAAGTCCTCGATTTCGATTCTCGGACCGTATCAATGTTATTCTAAGAAGTAAACTTGATCAATTTACTGCGGACTATGGATATGTCGCGCATAGTGATTCAAATTATGACGGGGAAGTTATTTTGGGTGTTCGAGATCGCATTGTAGTAGAAAATTCAATCGTCGGACAATGGGTATTCACAAAGCGTATGGGATTGGATTTGCGTCTAAGGCACTATTGGCAACAAGTGAACTACAAAGAATTTCGTGAGTTACAAGAAGACGGTTGGACAAACTTGAGTACTTACAATCCACTGGATGAAAGTGGAATATCTATACATAGTACAAATTACAATGCATTTACAGTGGATATAAATTACAGATGGATATTCATTCCAGGAAGTGAATTACGAATCGTTTATAAAAACAATTTATTCCATTCGAAATCAACATTGGATGCCAATTATTTTGAGACATTTGAGACCTTGTTTGATCAGCCACAGATCAATAGTATTTCGATGAAGTTTTTGATCTTTTTGGATGCAATTTATCTCAGAAGACAAAACAAAAAAGTTCAATAGGACTTGAAAGTTTATTAAAAAAAAGCCACTAGAAAATCTAATAGCTTTGGCATATTTTTGTTGTTTTCGGTTTATTATCGGTTCAACATCACCGGCATTACCAACATCAAAATATCTTCATTTTCGGAGGATTCTGAAGGCATCAGCAATCCTGCTTTACTTGGCTCGCTCATTTCAAGTCGGACTTCAGCAGTATCAATATTGTTCAACATTTCCATAAGAAATCTTGAGTTGAAGCCAATTTCCATATCGTCTCCAGCATAGTTACATGTCAAGCGCTCGTTCGCTTCGTTTGCGAAGTCTATATCTTCTGCTGATAGTGCTAGTTCAGAACCTGCTAGTTTTAGTTTTATCTGATGCGTGGTTTTGTTTGCAAAGATTGATACCCGCTTGATTGAACTCAAGAATTGTAGCCTATCAATAGTTAGAACATTCGGGTTTTCTTTTGGTATAACGGCCTCATAATTTGGATATTTTCCGTCGATAAGTCGGCAAATTAACACAATATCGTTGAATGTGAAAACAGCATTTGAGTCGTTGTAGTCCAATTGAACTTCTTCGTCGCCTTTGAGGTTTGATTTCAATAAGTTCAACGGTTTTTTCGGTAAAATAAAAGAAGAACTCCCTGAGGCCTGAGAATCTGTTCTCGTGTAGCGAACTAATTTGTGCGCATCAGTGGCAACAAAGGTTATGTTTTCAGGAGAAAATTGACAAAAAACACCGCTCATAACTGGTCGTAAATCATCAACTCCAGTTGCAAAAAGTGTTTTGTTAATTGCGTTTGAGACAATGCTCCCAGAGATTAGTATGGAACTTGAGTTTTCGAGTGCAGGAGTTCTTGGGAAATCATCTCCATTGTATCCTACCATTTTTGATTTCCCATTGTCATAAGCTATTTCGATGGAGAAATTTGACATATCAACCAAAAAGGTGCACGGTTGGTCTGGTAAATTCTTAAGGACGTCAAGGAGAAGTTTTGCAGGAATTGCAATTTTACCTTCCTCTTTGGCTTCCACCTCCATAGAGGTTCGCATCGTAGTTTCTAAGTCAGAGGCTGAAACCGTCAAACGGGCATCTACAATTTCAAATAAGAAATTATCAAGAATAGGAAGTGTATTGCTCGTGCTCAATACGCCCGAAATTCCTTGGAGGTGCTTTAATAGTGTAGCACTTGAAATAACAAAATTCATTTTATTAAAATTTTAACCATCTCAAAGCTATCAAATTCAGTGGAGTTAGACGATGAAACGCAGCTCCTTTTTTTACCGAGTTATTAACACATTACCAATTACTCTTCGATTGGAGTTATACCGTCATGAGTTGTAAGCCCTTCGAGATCAAATGGAAAGAATGCATGTCCTAGGATTAAAGGATTGAATACGAAATATTGGCATTTAACTAGATTCCCAGCGGGCATTACACACCAAAAGCGATCAAGGTCGGTATTAATGACTTCAGCCATTCCGACATCTGTCCCTACTGATTTGTTTATGATGCGATAAAGCTTGAATGTTTCAGATGTTCCTTTGGTATTCTTTACGGTTAGTTCACAGAATGGAGTAGTGGCCTTGAGACTATCCATTTGTGGCACATTTAGTTCATAGTTGGCCACATTAAAGTTAACATCCTGAAAATTACTTAGGTAATTGTAAATCGCCGTTGGTTCTACCCCTTGTAACTGCTTTCCGTCTTGAAATACCTTCATTGTACTTCCCTGCTTTGTCACTTTAAAACTTCGTAAAGGTTCATCATTGAATTTTACCTTCACCATTGAAATATCGGGAAGTTGTAAGCTAATCATGTCCTGACACATCCATTGCAACGGATCAGAATAAAAACGGGGATCAATAATTCCTTTCATGTTCTTAATACTCATGACTACAGGAAATGCGCTTTTCCCGTATTCTTTATCGTCTAGTAGCATTATCTGGCCGAGATGGTCTTGGGATGATGGACCGAGATACCATGTTTTTGTCCATTCACCATTTTGAAAAATTTCAACTTTAATGTTTTGAGCAGCCATTAAATTGGTAAATCGTTTTTTTGACTTGTCTGTAAGGTATCCTTTGAATTCAATGTTTTTGAATGCATCGATTACATGATCTACTTTGGTTTGCGTGATACATCCACCATTTTTATCAGTCCAAATGGTTCCTTTTTTCAAAAGCTCAAATTCATTATCGAATTTGTCCGTGATGATTACTCGGTCTACTGTTGATATATCTTGAATCGCGAATTCAATTAGTTCAGTATCAGATTTACCTTGCTTTTCGGATAGGTTCATTGCTACAAAAAACAATACCGTTAGTAAAGAAATTGACAGAATAAGAACGATTATTTTTTTCATTTAAATTGGGATTAACGGGCGAATTTTCTTTTCCGAATAAAATTCATGATGAACGCCAAAGCGATAATTAATGCGATTGGGAGTCCGATATTCAATATCTTATAAAAAGAGGCATCAGCTTTCACTTTTTCCCGATCGATTTCGTGAATATCAATCTGTCGAGAGCGAATGTCTAAGACGGATGTTTCTCCCATCATAAAGTCGACTAGGTTTTGTATAAACTCTTGATTTCCAAACAGGTGAGGTTGACGCGCTTTGATAAGATCGATGTCATATATGAGGTCATTTTCTGGTTTCGGTCTGTACATAAATGAATTACCAGTTGGGGTTGGCATGGAGTCGTAGCGATTTTGTAAAATACGTCCATTTCCAATGAGCACAACTTTTCCTTCTTTTTCGCTTTTCTCGTGGTAATTGATTTCAGGACTTTTTGCAAAATCATCTACAATTCGATTCTTGAAGTACGAAGTAAAGGTCCCTTCAGCCAATCCTGCTAAGCAGCGTTTGTTAATATCGCTGTCTGGGTTTGCAGCCAACGGTTCGTTGCCGTATTGAATTGGAATCATATAACTCACAGTGGGAGCCATACCCGTTACTGTGGAGTTGGTACTTGAAGTTAATATCGGTGTGTGCGCAACATTTTTTTTCGGAACAAATTTAATTTCATTTGTGTATTTGAGCGATACGGGTTCTAAATTTCGGACTGTAGGATGTGAAGTTGGAGTAGCCATGACATGAAAAAACCACGGTATCATTGATGTGTTTTGAAGTCGAACTGGTTTTGGCATACAGCGGGCATCCATTACGTAGTTATCTTCAAGTTTTAACCCGTAGTCAAAGAGTAGTTTGTCCAATCCGGTTTCAATTCTTGACGTTGGAGATTCATAATACTTCGCAAGAGTGTCTTCTGGTAAGTTGAGTCGGTCAATGAAACACATTAATCGACCACCTCGCATCACGAATTGATCTATAAGATACAAGTCTTTTTCAGTGAATTTCGAACGAGGGCGAGCAATAACGAGTCCATCATATCCGTCCAGGGCATGAATTGAGTCGTTAAGTTCGACATCAGATATTGAATAATAGGGACTTAAAATAGCTCTTGTTCTTTGCGTCTCTGCAAATCGAAGTTCACCATGTCCTTGTAAGAACCCGATGCGCGGTTTGCTTTCTAATATTACTCTGCGCAGTGAACTGACCAACATGTATTCAAGATTCTTGGTTGAATTTTCAATTACCATCCGCATATCTTGCAATTGATAGGGCTGATCTGTTTTTGTTCCGGGTAAGAATTGAACGGCTAGTTGTTTTGCACTTGAGCCAGCGCCGCCGTAGTTGATTATTGCACCAGGCCACAGTTGAAGTGTACTTTGTGTGCCATCCTTCGTGAATACTATATCCATAGGTAAGATTCCTCTTCCTCCATCCCACAATTGATCGGTCAATTCTCTTTGCTCTTCTTTAGTGCCGATTAACGGATTTATGAATTGATATTCGATTCGGTCTCCGGCATAAATCTTAAATTCTGTCAGTTTATCTTCTACAGATCTTTTAAAGTGTTCAATTTCTGCAGGTAAATTACCCGAAAGGTATATTTTAACACTTATCCTTCCCTTGAAGCTTTCTTTTTTTTCAAGAAAGTCAATTGTGCTCTCGGCAAGCGAATAACGCTGATCCTCGGTCACATCTATACGCATGTATGCGAAGGAGCTGATAATGTTTATTAAAATAATTGCGGCAAATACAATTGATAAAAAAGTCCAATTATATAGCCCTTTAATGAATTTTGTTTTTCTTTCTGCCATGGCTATTTTTTTAGTGATTTGATCACTGTCAATGCAGCGCAAATAAACAATATTATGACCGATAGAAAGTAAACAATGTTTTTGGTATCAATTACTCCTCTTTTGATTCCATCATAGTGGTATGTCATTCCAAAATATTGAACAACCGAATCAAAGCTTCCCATTAGATCAAATGAAGCCAAAAGGGCTAATCCACCTACCTCGGGCATCAATAACCAACAGGAGAAAAGAGACAATATGAAAGCAACTATTTGACTGCTTGTTAGGGACGAGGTAAAAATTCCAATTGCAACGAAAGAGGCACCCAAAAGAATCAATCCAAGGTAAGAGGCCAATGTTGCTCCATCATCAATAATACCCACTGGATTACCAAGATAGTGCATTGATCCGTAGTAGGTAAGTGTGGGAATCAGCGCAATGATCATTAGAGTCACACTAGCGAAATATTTCGCAAGAAGTATTTTTAAATCTGAAATGGGTCGTGTAAATAGAAGTTCAATTGTACCTGTTCTTCTTTCTTCAGCAATCGATCTCATGGTTATCGCTGGGATAAGAATTAAAAAGATCAGAGGTGTTGCATTGAAAAAAGGGATCAAATCTGCCTCTGCTCCTTGCAATAGATTTGCATCAATTGATGCAATCCAATGCATAATTCCGGAGGTGATTAAAAAGATAAGTATGAAAACGTATCCAATCACTGAACTCAAAAAACTTCTTATTTCCTTGAAATATAGTGCTCTCATTGATGTGTAAGAATTAAATCAGCGATTTGTGAACTGATAAGAATTTCGTCACTCCAAAAATAAGATTAATGTTCAATACATCAAGTGCTTCGATGCAAAGTGTTGTTGTCATTTATCAATAAATTGGTGTTGATTAGTTGATACAAATAACTATTCGACTTCAAAAATTTTATTTGATCGTGGATGATCAATTTATTTTTGTCATTTCGGTCCATAAATACTGTTTCTCGTAAATAATATCGATACCTTCTCTATTCAAATAGATTAATTGTAAATTTGGACCATCCGATACAATTAATACAATACCGATTGAATGAGTAAAATACAAACAGCAGAGAGGGTTTCAGGAAGTGATACTTCAGATAATTATGTTTTTCAAAGAAGTCTTTTGGCATATGTTCAAGCTGCGAAGTTAGTCTCAGGTCGGGTACTTGAGATCGGAACAGGTAGTGGTTACGGTATAGAAGTCATCAGTCCAAATGTAGATTCTTTTGTGACAATTGATAAATTTGAAACCTCGGCAAGAGAGAAAATAAAAGGACACAGTAATGTTGAGTTTAAAAAGATGAACGTGCCGCCTTTAACTGGTTTTGAAGACAATTCATTTGATTTTGTAATTTCATTCCAAGTGATTGAACACATTCAAAAAGATCATGAATTTGTTAAAGAAATTCACCGTGTTTTGAAGCCTGAAGGTAAAATGATCATCACTACTCCGAATAAGAGTATGTCAATCACGCGCAACCCATGGCACATTCGGGAATATGAAATTAATGTATTGAAAGAAATGTTCGAGAAGTATTTTTCGAGTGTTGATGCCAGAGGAGTTTTTGGTAATGATTCGGTAATGAAATACTATGAAGAGAATAAGGCTTCAGTAAACAAACTGATGCGCTTTGATATTTTCAATTTTCAGTGGTGGGGACCAAGGTGGCTCTTACAAATTCCTTATGACATCATGAACCGCAGAAATCGCAACAAGTTAACTGATGCGGGAGCTCATATTAAAATGGAGGATTACTTTGTTGACAAAGCCAAGGCGGGTTGTTTTGATTTGTTCTACGTTGCAACGAAATAATCTAGCAATTTAAAATGCACCTGTCTTCATCTGTCAATGTCCGTGAATGTGTTCAGTTTTGAATCCGTCAAAATGGGAATAAAGAGTCCAAGCCTCGGGCTTTTTATTGAACCATGGTTTTATTTTTGGCCATATTTCTCCAAATACTTCAGAGTTGCGGTATGCATTTAATGAATCTTGGCTATCCCATTGACTGTAAGTCATAACAGTTGATCGCTTATTCAGGTCATTGTAAAGAATCATTCCGTTGCATCCAGGAAAATCGTTGACTACATTTTTTATTGTATCGAAGAAGGATATAAATTCTTCGATTTTATCCTCGCGAAATTCCAATTTTACAATTCGCGTAATCATTAAAATAAAGATTCAATTGTGGAACGCGATCCCTGAGGTGTGAATTCGATACGAACAACATTGGTTTTACGCAGTCCAAAGAGTTGTTCTGCTCCTCCGCTACTTGCACTAGCACCCCGATTGATGGCTATTTCTAAATAATCGTTCTCGTTAAAAACAGCCACTTTTTCTCCTTGTGCCACTTCATTATATGTGTTGGATATTTGATCGATGAAGTATTCTTTTCTCTTGAAATAGATTGTGAACGGTGTGTTGTCTCCAAATCGATCGAATAACGACTTATGAACATTGGTTATAGCGTTTCCGTAGCTATCAATATGTATCACGTGTCCCTTAATGAGATTTGTCTCCGATACAGCTGTGAGTGACAAGGCATTTTTATATCCATTAAAGGAGGTAGCAAACGACTCTAGATTTTCACCATTTGCTAATCGGATTGCAGCATTAATTAAAATATTTTTTGTTGGAAATTTGAATGCGCTGGTATCCGCGATAAAGTCGTCAATTCGCCAAATTGAATCTGGACGTTCCTCCTTTAGGAAAGCACCAAAAAAACCGTTGTCATTTGAAATAAAAAAATGGTTTTTATACTCCATTATTGTCGGGAAACTTCCGTCTGTTCCACCAAAATTTACAATTGGCTCACTATCGACGCCAATCACATGGATTGTTCCTTCCGGGAAGTCTTCGTAACAACTCGAAATGTGAAATGCAGCTTCTGAAATGTCAAAAGGGGTGACATCATGCGTGATATCAATAATAGTAATATTATCAACACGGGAAAGAAGCTTGCCTTTTAGGGATGCCACATAGTGGTCATTCAATCCCATGTCAGTGGTTAATGTTATTGTGCTCATCATTGAAAAATCGATCCCTAGAGACGAATATTTTTCTAAATTTGGTTTGTGAAATTATTACGAGTAAAGTTATAAATAAAATAGTCTATTGTTAGAAAATAAGATTGAAATTAAAGGAATTAATCCTGCGGAGTTGTTCGGCGTTAACAATGTGAAACTAAAATACATTCGGAGTTTTTTTCCAAAACTCAAAATTGCGGCACGTGGAAATATAGTTACAGTGACAGGTGATGAAGAGATGATTCAAGAATTTGGAAAGAAGTTTGACCTCATTCTACGGCATTTTAACAAATTCAACAATCTCACGGAGAATAATATTGATAATTTGATGATGGATGAGGGGTCGAAAATGCTCTCCTCTGGGAATGGGTCTGAAATATTGGTCCATGGAAACCATGGAGCTCAAATAAAAGCAAAAACCATAAATCAAAGAAAACTTGTGGACCTGGTCAATAAAAACGATATGGTTTTTGCTGTAGGTCCTGCTGGGACTGGAAAGACATATACCGCTGTAGCTTTGGCTGTTCGTGCACTAAAAGCAAAAGAGGTAAAACGTATTATTTTGACACGCCCTGCAGTTGAAGCAGGGGAGAATTTGGGGTTTCTACCAGGTGACTTAAAGGAAAAACTAGATCCATACTTAATGCCTCTTTACGATGCACTTCGCGATATGATTCCTCCTGAAAAGCTTGCTGATATGATCGAGTTTGGCATCATTGAAATTGCACCACTTGCATTTATGCGGGGAAGAACGTTAGACAAGGCATTCGTAATCTTAGATGAGGCTCAAAACACAACCACTATGCAAATCAAGATGTTTCTGACGCGCATGGGGAAGAGCGCAAAATTTGCAATTACTGGGGATATGTCGCAGGTGGATTTGCCTAGAAAACAGAAGTCTGGCTTGGCATTTGCGCTTGATGCGCTCAGTGGAGTGGATGGTGTGGGAATCATACGTATGGGACAAGCTGACGTTATGCGTCACAAACTTGTAAAGAAAATTATTGTAGCTATGGACAAAGCTGAGTCTGAGAAGGACAAAAAACAAGATTCGAGTCAAGATTGATTGTCCAATGTGAATAAGATGTTACAATTCAATTCAATTGAATTGTTAATTATGCAATATGAATTAATAATTTTGCAGAAAAACAGAAGATTATGAGTGGAGCAATCACTGAAAGCACATTTTCATTTAAAGGACAAATAAATGAGTACAATGGCAAAGTTCGCGATGTTTATACTCTAGAAAATGGGTTGTTGGTTATGGTGGCCTCAGACCGAATTTCTGCATTCGATCATATTCTTCCAAAAGGAATTCCTCACAAAGGACAAGTATTGAACCAAGTCGCTACGATGTTTCTTGAGGCTACGAAAGATATTGTTCCCAATTGGTTGTTGGCGACACCGGACCCCTCTGTTGCTATCGGTCATGCATGCGATCCAATTCGTGTTGAAATGGTGATTCGTGGCTACATGTCAGGTCATGCAGCAAGAGAGTATAAGGCGGGGAAAAGAGAATTGTGCGGCGTTCCAATGCCTGAAGGAATGAAAGAAAATG
Source organism: Crocinitomicaceae bacterium (assembly GCA_029249445.1). Taxonomy (GTDB): domain Bacteria; phylum Bacteroidota; class Bacteroidia; order Flavobacteriales_D; family Crocinitomicaceae; genus UBA4466. Next base: position 19,250 of record JAQWHI010000007.1, read on the forward strand.
ATAAGTTTCCCGTTCCGATTATCACACCAGCAACGAAAGCAGAGGAAGGACATGATGAAGACATTTCAAGAGAAGATATAATCGAACGGGGAATTGTTTCTGAAGCTGTTTACTTAAAGCTTGAAGAATATACAAGAGCATTGTTCCAAAGAGGGACAGAAATGGCTGCAAAACAGGGGCTAATTTTAGTAGATACGAAGTATGAATTTGGAATGCGAAATGGCGAGGTTGTCTTAATTGATGAGATTCATACTCCAGATTCTTCGCGTTATTTCTACGCTGAAGGTTATCAAGAACGTCAAGAAGCAAATATGCCCCAAAAGCAATTGTCAAAAGAATTTGTCCGTCAGTGGTTAATTGAAAATGGTTTTCAAGGTCTCCAGGGTCAAGTAATGCCTGTTATGCCGGATGATTTTGTTTCGATTGTCACCGACCGTTATGTTGAACTTTATGAGAAAATTACCGGGAATAAATTTGAGAAAGCCGATACCTCTGATATTACCACCCGCATTCAAACAAATGTTGATCATTATCTAGAAAAGATGTAGACAGCTTTTACCGAAGCTTATCCGCTTGTTCACGCGCTTTAATCATAATATCGTCTGCTTTTTGAGCGCCTTCGAGTTCAATTTTGATCGCAATCTCTTCTTGTTTCTCCACGTATTTTTTTGCTGCACTTTCAGCAATTTTCTTTTTGATTGGATTGTTTCCAGCTGCTTGAATTAATTGATCTGCGTGTTTCTTGGCTTCAGTTCTCAATTTATTGGCAGCGTTTTTTGACTCTAACTTGACAGCATCTGCCTTTTTTTGTGCCTCTTCAAGAATCGCTTTTTTCTGTTCCTCAACAGCTGCTTTGAGGTCGTCAATTTGATTATTGATAAGGGTCGTTACTGAATCCTTGACCGTTTCTTTCAGATCATCAACAATTCCACCTACTTTGTTTTTTACCGCTGCTGCAATTTGTTCTTTTATATCTGTTGAGACTTTCGGATTTTTAGGAGCTCCATTGATAAATACATTTATTGGTATGAGTGCAGGTAAATCACCACCCTTCAAGGTAGGATGGAGTCCATTTAATAGTAATAGTCCGTTTTCAACTTGTTGAAGTAATGATGCAGGTATTTTTTCTCTCGGTAGGTTCATTGTCATTGTATAATTCATGTCTTTCTCTAAAGAACTGTATCCAGAAACTTTGGTTTCAATTCCTGCTATTGTAATATCGAATGGAGTCAGAAGCAATTTCCCATCATGTATAGAGAAGTGAGCTACGAAATCTTTGAGAGTTTGATTTGAGAAATCTTTAATTTGTGTCACTTTTTCAATTTTTTCAAGCAGTTCGAATCCATTTATTTTCAGTTTGTTGGAGCGAATATCTCCATCACTTGAAATGGAAGAGAGAATAGGTATTAGAGAGTTGTCCAATACAGAATTCATTGTGAATTTTGAGGATATTTTTCCCTTTGCGTATTTAGCAATTGGAGCGAGCTTCCCTACGGTCAAAAAGTTCGATGTCAACGCTTCAACATCTATATTTTTTAGGTCATAACTAAAATCAAATATTGGTTCTTTCTTATTTCTGGTATCGTAATTTCCAGAAAGATTAATTTCACCTCCCATTGAACTCATAATGAGGTTGCTAAGCTGTGCAACTTCATCTTTTAATCGTACTTTTCCATTGATGTTTTTAACAGCTAGTCCATTGTATTTTACTTCTTTAATAGTTGTTGCTAACTTAAAATCAATATTGTCTGGAACCAATGTTGGTTCACTCACTAGATCTGCTGAATCCTCTCTTTCATTTCCTTCTTTAATCGGCATTTCTTCTGGTACTTCCTCTGGGTAAATACCCATTAACTCGTCCAAATCTAAATGATCACTGTTAAAGGCGAAATCACCGGTTAACTCATCGTCTCTTAACAGGTATCCAAAGTAATTTCCGATAGTACCATTCATGGCAATATCTGAATTACCAATGATTGCGTCCATTGCATTGAGTGTTAGATACTCCGGTGAGAATGACAACTTCATTTGATTGATTTTAAGCTCCTTATTGAAGCTGGAGGTAGCATAGTTTACGTCAGAGAACTCCATTACTCCTTTGGCTATAAAATTCTCATAATCTTCGGAGTCTAATGCACTTAACTCACCCTTGACATAAATGTCGGCATCAAGAGTACCGGCATATTTTTCTCCATCTTCTAAAGGAATAAATTCCTCAATTGATGCCAAGTCAATATGGGCTTTTAGTGATGATTGAATAAATGGATCAGTCATTAATTGACGTATATAGAGTGATGCATCAACCTTATTTTTAGATAGGTTCGCATAAAATGACGGGACTTCAAAAATCATCTTATTTAAATCTTTTCCTCCTGGAAATTTGCTATTTGCATCAATCTGAATATTGGTAATCTTTTTGAGACCTGGGTATTTGATTGACCCATTTTTAACTTTTATTCCAAAATCCCATCCAGGTAAATTTTTGTCATCCATTTTACCATTGATCGAGACATTCAATGCCATTTTCCCTGATGATACCATGCTCTCATATCCTGAATGATAGAAGGCTGGTACCAAGGACAAAAAGTCTTTGAACGAAGCTTGGGAGGCATCAATGCTAAGCTCCATATCATCATAGCCGTCAAACATCTGATAAACTCCATTTAATGAAAACATCAAATTGTTCATCGCAATGGTATTCTCTTTCATTGTGAACTTTGTAGATGCATCATCGAAATTTATAAATAGGTTAATCGCAGCATCTGTTTTTACGTTTGTTAAATATTGAATGCCTTCCATTTGATAGGTGAGCTTGTCAATTTTAGTAGTTGTTCTAAAAATAACGTCGGAAGCTGTGAAGTCGCCTTGCCCAGTATGGTTGATGTTTATCAGTTTGGCATACATTTCGTATGGACGGTCGTTGTAGTTGATTGTACCGTTTTTAATACTGTATTCATTCAGTGACAGTTTAAAATTTGAGGGTTCTTCGATATCTTCATCGGTTTTTTCCTCAACTGTTTTTAGAATATCATAATTTGCTTCGCCATTTTCTAAAATTCGCACGTCTATTTTAGGATTGTTTAAATGAATTTCATCGATTTCTATTTGATTGCCTGAAACAACATCCCAAAATGAAAGGTGTGCTGTTAATGTTTCAATATTGATCAATTCTACATCTTTGAATTTATCTTTTCCAGTTATTGTTGTTTCATGCAGTTCTACTGTCAGATTCGGGAAAGTGCTTATGAATGTTAAATCAAAATCTTTAATTGCCAATTTTGCATTCAACTCTTTATTTGCTTCTTCAACAATTAGAGATTTGATCTGATCCTTGAATAATACGGGGATCAAAAGGAATAAAACGAATAGTGTTGCAATTGCAATGCCTAGCCATTTAAGTGCTTTTGGAAGGATCTTTTTCATTGGATTGTCGGTTTAATATTGTGCGATACTCAAAGTTAAATATTTCTTTCAAATTTGATTAAGGAATTTTGGCGAAGAATGTTAAAAAAGAACCGAACCCAATTGCAATATCTCACTATCTTTGTATCACTTTAAAAAACAGAATGGAAAAATTTGCAAAAGCTTTTTTCTCAATGCGTTCAATGGCCGTCGCATTGTTCATTTTTCTAATTGCAATTGGGTTAGCTACCTTTTTAGAAGCGCAATTTGACACCGAAACTGCGAAAATATTGGTTTACAATTCGCTTTCTTTTACCCTTTTACTCGTGTATCTATGTGTTTGTTTGATTGCAAATATCTTTAAATACAATATGCTTAAAAGGGAGAAGATCGCTGTATTAATGTTCCACCTTTCCTTTATTGTGATGATTATCGGAGCTGGAGTTACGCGGTATTTTAGTTTTGAAGGTTTAATGATCATAAAAGAGGGAACAGCAGTAAATTACATCTATTCTTCAGATCCCTACCTAACCGTCAAGGTGAATGATGGTAAGATGCAATATTCTGCAGACCACCAAAAATACATGTCGGAAATAACGAATAATTATTTCTCTGAGTCTTTTGAATTTCCAAATCACAAAGAACCAATTGCCATAGAATACGTGAGTTATGAAAAAGACATGGTGGATTCTCTAGTGACCAATGATTCGATTCAAGAATCGAGCCTTGAAATTGTTACCGAAGGGATGAAGTCGAATTTTCTTGTAGAAAATGGCTTTCTATCGCTTGGTGATGTTGCCCTTTCTTATGAGAAAAAAGATGCGATGCCTGGGATTCAAGTATGGAAGGAAGGAGCAAAGTTGAAGATGCAATCGAAACTACCAATGAGTTTTCTTGCAATGTCTGACATGCAAAAAGCAGCCAGAAATGGCGATTCTGCCGACACCTTATTTCAAGAAATTCCTACAGACTCGATTGTTTCTCTTCAATTGGCAACTTTATATAGGGTTCAAGACCAGCAGTTTGTATTAAAATCGATTCAGAAGCATACAAAGATGATGCGTGTTCATGATGTCATGCATGACTATGCAACAGATTACTTAACTGTTCGAATTATTGATGGAAAAGAGTCACGCGAGGTAAGCCTCCCGAGAAGAGTTATTCCGTTTGAGACAGTTTTTGAACTGAATGGGCTCGTTTATGAAATGGGGTTCGGATCAAAACGAATAGATCTTCCTTTCTCTGTGAAATGTCACGATTTTCAGCTAGAAAGATACCCTGGATCGAACACACCTTCTTCGTTTGCCAGTGAGCTGAGTATTTTAGATGATGTTAATAATTATGAAAGGAGAAAAAGACTTTCCATGAACCATGTGATTGATTATCAAGGTTACCGTTTCTTTCAATCCTCCTACGAGCCAGATGAGAGTGGAACTCACTTAAGTGTTAATCATGATTGGTGGGGAACGAATATTTCATATTTGGGTTATTTGATGATGGGAATTGGTATGATTCTGTCTCTTTTCTCCTCGACTGGTCGTTTTAGAGAATTGAATGGCTTAATAAGGAAGTCACACGAAAAACAATCGAAAATAATATCAATACTTCTGGTTTTGATTCTTTTCACTTCCTTTTCTCAGAATTTACAGGCTGCAGATAGTACACGCAGTGATGTCGGGCATCATGACCACAATCATGATGGGCACGATCATGCTATACCAAATTCTGCTCCAGAACGCGATGTTACTCTTGAATTGAACTTCAGCGTAATGACTGCAGAACATTCGGATGAGTTGGCGGGGCTTTTGGTACAAGATTACCAAGGTCGGTTTATTCCGTTGCATACGTTTTGTGATAAATTACTCCGAAAGATTTCACGTCAAAATACCTACAAGGAATTCAATGCAATTCAAACCGTAATGAGCATGCACCGATTCCAGACCTATTGGATGAATCAGAAAATGGTTTATGTTTCAACAAAGGGTGGTATTCGCACTAAGTTAGGGATGACTGACTCACGCACAAGTTTTAGAAACTTATTGAATGATGAAAATCAATTTAAGTTCGCAAATGAATACAATGAAGCTCATAGAAAACCGGAAGGCAATCGAAATGAGTTTGACAAGCAAGTGTTGAAATTGGGCGAGCGTTTTCAGCTTTTGGTTGGTGTTTATTCCATGGCTTGGGACTTAATACGTTCGCTACCGATTGAGGGAGATCCGCAAAATAGATGGTCACCGATATTGGATATAAACACGAATCCTGTTGGTGTGAGTGTTGCTGTTCAGTATTTAACCGAACTTGATAAGGCATTTGACACGGGCGATTACAAGAACGCCAACAAAAAGCTCAATGCTTTGAAAGAATACCAGCGTAAACTGGCAAAAGATGTAATACCAGAAGTATCTACCGTTGAAATGGAGATAAGGTACAATAAGATGAATGTTTTTGCGAATGTGCAGTATTATTACTTGGGGCTTGGATTTTTGATTCTATTGATTTTCTTTTTTAAGGTTTTCGTTCGGCCAGGAGCTCGCATTGAAAATGTTTTTAAACGTGTTACTCAGGTTGTTTCTCTGTTGCTGGCATGTGCATTTCTGTATCATGGATATGGAATTTACATGCGAATGATGATTACAGGTTATGCACCTTGGAGTAATGGATATGAGGCCGTTGTTTTTATTGCTTGGATCGCGTTGCTTACCGGACTGATTTTTGCTCGTAAGAATACGGCGATTCTTGCAGGAGCCGCAATTCTTGCCTTTTTCATGATTTTTGTGACAGAAATGAACCTTATGGATCCAGATATTTCTCCAATGCAGCCTGTATTGAAGTCCTATTGGCTAATGATTCATGTAGCAATAATAACCGGTAGTTATGCTCCACTTGGCCTTTCGTGTATTCTTGGGGTGTTGACAATGTTCCTATACATTTTCAGAGGTAAAAAGAATGGTAAGTTTGTGGGTTTAAATATTTCAGAATTAACTTATGTTTCGGAAATGACCATGACAATAGGGTTGTTCATGCTAACCATCGGGACATTTCTTGGTGGAATTTGGGCAAATGAGTCATGGGGGCGCTACTGGGGTTGGGACTCCAAAGAAACATGGGCGCTTGTCGCCGTTTTGACTTACGCCATAATTTTACATCTGCGATACATCCCAGCATTGAAAGATAAATTTACATTTAATGTTGTTGCTCTTTGGGGATATTCGTCAGTATTGTTTACATTTTTTGGTGTTAATTTTTACCTTACTGGTTTGCATTCCTACGCCAATGGTGAAGCAATGGGAGGATTGCCAGATTGGTTGATTACATTTACGTTAATACTTTATTTTACTACTGAATTTGCGGCGCTTCGAAATCAAATTTATATTGCAAAAGGACAACGCATATCGCTGGGCTATTTCAAAAGAAAATTAGCAATATTACTTGGCTTACTAATACTTGTGTGTATTATGATGATTTACCTTAAGGTCAGTGATGCCATGTATGTTGCTCTCGGTGGCTTAAAAATTGCAGCGCTCCTTATTGGCACAGCAGCTATTCAATACGGAATTTCGTATCTTGTTGGTGGAAAAGGGCCGACGAAATCAGAATTGAAATAAGTATGAGACTCGATATTTTAGCATTTGCAGTACATCCTGATGATATTGAATTGGGCTGCTCTGGAACAATTATAAAGCAGATAAAGGCAGGTTCGAAGGTTGGAATTATTGATTTAACTCAGGGAGAGCTCGGTTCGAGAGGAACGGCTGAAACGCGACGAGAAGAGGCGGAAGCAGCATCTGAAATTATGGGGATTCAGGAACGTAAAAATCTAAGCATGCGTGATGGATTCTTTGAGATTAATGAGCAAAATAAAATTTTGATCATTGAGCAAATCCGAAAATACAAGCCCAAAATTGTTCTTGCTAATGCCCTTACTGACAGGCATCCCGACCACGGAAGAGCAGGTAAACTCGTATCAGAGGCATGTTATCTATCCGGTTTAAGAAAGATTGAAACAAGCCTAAACGGTGAGCTACAAGAGGCGCATAGACCAGAGGCTGTTTACCATTATGTTCAAGATTATTACCTGAAGCCTGATGTTGTTGTTGATGTAACAGCTTTTGTAGATCAGAAAATGCAAGCCATTGCTGCCTATAAAACGCAATTTTATGATCCGAACTCCAAAGAACCTGAAACACCAATTTCTGGAAAAGGGTTTTTAAATGCTGTACTAAGCAGAATGACAGAGTACGGTCGACCTGCGGGATATAAATATGCCGAAGGATTTATTTCAGAAAGGTTCCTTGGGGTAGAATTTCTCACAGATTTAAAGTAATTCGATAATTTCAATTGGGCCATTTAACTGAATGGTTTCGCCTGTTTTTTTTCCGAGAAGCTCTTTTCCGAGTGGACTTGTTGCGGTCATGCAAAACACCTCGTCGCTTCCAACCTTTACTGCACCCAATCCAATGGAAAAGAAAAAATAGCCCCTACTTGTTTTAACAAGACTTCCATATTTTATTACGTCATGTATTTGATTCGGGTTCACCTTTGATAGCGCATTGCGCAGTGTTGTCGTTTTTACAAGCTGGTTTGAGAGCTTTTCTTGCTCCAGCTGTGCCATCGCACGACCGGTTTCGTGTTTATCACCAGCAGTACTTTTGGTTTCTGATTTTAGTGCTTTTTGAAGCTCATCAAACTGAATCTGGAGCGCTTCAATTTTATCTGATAATTCTGCGGCGACATGCGCAAATACTACACGCTTATCTAACATGTTTTTTTATAAGTTTTGTCCATTTTTTTAGAATGGTTGCAGCGTTGTATTCAGCTGCTTTGGAAACGATTTGTACAGGGTCGAAAACTTTTTCACCGTTGATGATGGAAAGCATTGCTGTTTTTAAGCTCTGCAAATCCTGTTTTTGAACTTGAATTCCAAACTTCTCTTCGAGATTGCTCGCAATACCTACCGATGTCGAAATCACCGGAGTACCTGTTGACCAAGCCTCAGCAATAACTATTGAGAAGGATTCATAATCCGAGAAAAGAACAAAGGCATCCGAATTTTGATAATGAGGCGTCAGTTCGCCCCATTCTAGTGGACCAATAAACTTTAATTTTTCAGAACAGTTCTGGGATTCGGCATAGGACATCCAAACAGAGCTGTCTTCATCACAAACAATTGTTAGCTTGAATTGATCGGTTTCATCAAGCAGTAACTTACAAGCATCTATTATTCCTTTTGGATTTTTTGTATACGGATCTAGAGTAGATACGTGTAAGAATTGAGTGATACTTGTATTTTCCTTTTTTTTCGGGACGAATAATTCAGAATCAATATGATTTCCAACGACTTCAATTTTTCGTTTGGGAAAATGACGCTGCATATCTACTTTCAAAACTTCTGAAACTGCGATGATTGCAGTGGCTTTTTTCCCAATTTTCTTGCATATCCACCGATGAATCCTGGACCATTTAAAAACACTATTTTGATGAAAATACGAGCCGTGTTCAATATAAAATAGGGGGCATTGGAATATTTTTTTTGCAATGAGAAATTGCCATCCTTTCGGCAGAAGAACATTACCAATGATCAAGTCCACATTTTTCAGTTGTTTGAATGCATGTAACAATGCAATTCGTTCTTGTCGCTTTCTCGCAAGAATATGCCCATTTCCATTGTAGTGTATAACAATCTCAGAATAACCGTTATGTTCTAATTTTTTCGAAATTGATTGCGCCCCATTTGAAGCAACTGTATGAATAACAGTAACGCTATATTTTTGACCAAGAAGTTGTGCTTGACGTTGGACAAAATTACCCAAAAAGGGATTTTTTTCTGTGGGATACCACGAGCTTAAAAGTAGAATATGAGTTTGCTTATTCACGTCTATTGGCAAAATACGAAGATTATGCCAAGGTCTTCTCGAAAACTGACTTTACTTGTTCAAGAGCAAAATCAATTTCTTCTTTTGTTGTGTACCTTGAGAATGAAAATCGTGCATTTGGTCTATTCATATCAGCACGTATTCCTTCAAGTACATGAGATCCTTTTGCTGCACCCGAAGAACAAGCACTTCCACCCGAGACAGAAACACCTTTCATATCCAAGGTAAAGAGTAACATACTTGACTTTTCATTTTTTGGAAAACAAACGTTTAGTACTGTATATAAGGATTTTTCTGGATTTGTTTCGCCATGAAAATCAATATCATCGAAGTAGTCTTTGAGCTGATCGATCATGTAAGTCTTCAGTTCTTGCACATGATTTTGATGTCCAATAACGTCTTCGTAAGCAAGATCCATTGCTTTTGTTAACCCGACGATTCCGTATACATTTTCTGTGCCTCCACGAAGTCCACGCTCTTGAGCTCCTCCATGAATAAGTGCATCTACTTTACTGTTTTTATTGACGTACAAGAATCCCACACCTTTTGGTCCGTGAAATTTATGCGCAGCGCAGGTGATAAAGTCAATATCTAATTCTTGAAGATCAAATTTATAATGTCCCATGGTTTGGACTGTATCCGAGAGAAAAAGTGCATCGTATTTTCGGCAGATTCGACTTACTTCATTTAAGGGGAGAAGCGTTGCAATTTCATTGTTTGCATGCATTAAAGCTACAAGTGTTTTTTCTTCAGTATCGAGTAATTGCTCCAAATCAGCGAGATCTACATTTCCTTTTTTACAGACTTTTACATAGGAAATTCGTACATTTTTAGTTGTAAGCATATTGGCTGTATGGCCTATTGCGTGATGCTCCAGGTGAGATGTTATTATATGTTGGACCCCCATTTGATGCACAGCAGATTTCAGTGCCATATTATCTGCTTCTGTACCACCTGATGTGAAAATGATTTCTGAGGGCTGACAATTCAGATGTTTTGCAATTGTCCGGCGGGATGTTTCAATAAGAGCTTTCGATTTCCGTCCATGAGAATGTGTCGAGGAAGGGTTTCCGTAACCATCTTTTAGGACTGGTAGCATTACCTCTACCACCTCTGGTGCGATTGGTGTAGTCGCAGCGTTGTCTAAATAAACAGCCTTCATTTGTTACAAATTAGAATTACAAATATAATGGACTTATTGCAAATCGCTATCAAAAAAAAATGGCTTCATTTTTTCCGTTGTTCATGTTTGATTTAGGCTTTCAAGAAAGAGCTGATTTTTCTCTTTTTCTTTTCATTTGTCAAGGGCTTAGAAATAGGTTTTAATCAGGGTTTAATTTGCAATTTTTTACTTTTTGATCTCTTTAATTGTAATTTAAAACTAGAATAAAGGAGGAACTTTTGTTTTCAAATTAGCACCTATTTTTCATTTTTAATTTATACTTAATTCTCAGGCTGTTAATTAAAACTATCGAAATCATTTTTGAATAAACTATCAAATCCATTAACTTTGTTTTAAACCTCAACAATATGCCTGAAAAAAATCACAAACATATAACATGTCAAAATTGTGTGTCAAGAGAAAAATCGCTTTTTGATACTTTTTGCACTACTGATGTTGGAAGGCTAAATAAAATAAAATCGTGTTCATATTTTAAAAAAAATCAACCGCTTTTTATTGAAGGTAGTTTACCACGTGGTGTTTATTGTTTAAATCAAGGGAAAGTAAAGATATTTGCAAGAGGTGAGGAGGGAAAAGAACAAATCATTCATTTGGCCTCTTCGGGAGAAATTGTTGGTTTTCGCGTTATGTTCAGCGGTGAAACATACAAAGTTTCTGCTACTACTTTGGAGGAAAGCAATATTTGCTTTATTAGTAAAAACGATTTTCTCGATTTGGTTGATACAAATCCTACCCTCAGAAAGGGAATCATGCAAGAATTGTCTAGAGAACTGGCTGAGCGTGCAACATTTATTACGAATCTTGCACAGAAATCTGTTCGTGAGCGCTTGGCATCGGCACTTGTTCTTTTGGATGATATTTATGAAAATGAAATGGTCAACCTGACAAGAGAGGATTTGGCAAATTTTATTGGTACAGCTACAGAAACTTTAATTCGACTTCTCAAAGACTTCAAAGAAGAGAATCTCGTTAAAACACATGCGCGTCAAATTGAAATTTTAGATAGGGAAAGACTCCTTTATATTGCAGGAGCCTAAGAAATAAAAGTTTTGTTATTGACGTACCTAAACATGATTTTTATCAACTTATATGCAAATTGTAACCTTTGTTGCAACATTATTTAAAAGGACGTGTACTTTTGTTAGAAACAATTATGGATGAATATTTTAGGTAAAGGCACCAAATTATACAGCATATTCAAAATGAAGTGTCCACAATGTCAGGAGGGCGATTTTTTTGTTTCGAAACCTTATGACTTAAAGCGCGCAGGAGATGTACACAAGAAGTGCGCTCAATGTGGATTGAAGTATTCAAAAGAACCGGGATTTTATTACGGAGCGATGTATGTTTCATATGGGTTAGGAGTTGCTCTATTTGTAACCTTATGGGTGTCGTTCAATTTATTTTTTGTTGACTTTAATATTTGGGCACAAATTGCTGTCATTTGCTTTGCATCAATTGTTTTGGCGCCTTATTTTTATGCACTTTCAAAAATAATTTGGGCGCATCTTTTCATATCGGTTCAAAAAGAGTCAGATCAAAACACGGACAATTTGAACTGATATTTTCGTCCCAAAGAGGAGTAAAAACATTATTTTTTGTCTTGAATTGCTTAGAAATTTAATTTTTACGGATAATTATCATTAGGATTTTCGGTATATTGTGTGCGGATAAAACACTTAAAATTTAACTACTATGAAAAAAATCTTACTTTCAATTGCAGTGCTTGCAACTGCTGGAGCTTTAAATGCTCAAATTTATTCATGCACTGATTCAGTTGACTTCGCAGCTTGGACATCCTATGACAATGATGGAGATGGATTTGGTTGGAGTGCAATTGATTTCACAGGGTCTACAAGTGCTCTGCAGAATTCTGTAGGAGGCGCTGCGGTTTCTTACTCTTATGACAACGCTTCTGCTTCACCACTAGCACCGGATAATGTCTTTATATCTCCTGCTGTCGATTTATCAGGCATTACAGCGTCTGCGGTCTCTTTATCATGGGAAGCTGGATCTTCTGAAACAACTGCCTCTGGGTGGTTCGAAGAAACGTATGCTGTTTATGCAGTTACAGCAGCTGACCTTCCAGGAATTATGGCTGGGAATCTTCCAACACCATTGTATAGCGGTACACTAGCTGCCGGTGAGGTAATGGAGAACCGAATTAGTGATATTAGCACTTTCATTGGTCAATCAGTATATATTGCTGTAAGGCACTACAACTGTACGGATGAGTTTAATCTAATCTTTGATAACGTTCAAGTTTCTGAAGGCGCTGCGGCATTAGTGGAAAATAAGTTAGATGCTTCTGTTTTCCCAAATCCTGCATTGGATGTACTTAATTATTCATTGAATATAAATGCTGAAACAATTGCAATCATTGGTTTGGATGGTAAATTGATTTCATCGGAGGAAGTATCTGCTACAAGCGGAACTATCGAAGTTTCTCATTTACCAGCAGGAACTTATTTCTACGAGTTCACCTCTGCTGAGGGAACAATTAGAGATACTTTTATCAAGTACTAAGAATGAAGTTTGAAACGGTCATTGGTCATTTCAAAACAAAAAATAAAATCCCTTTTCATAGCGAAAAGGGATTTTTTTGTAGTATTATAATCTTCTTGTAGCTCCCGGGTATATCTTTAATGCCTCTTCCAGACACTTTACAGCTTTCCTAAGAGATTCTTTATTAAGAACATAGGCAATTCGGGCTTCCTGATTTCCCAAGCCATCAGTTGAGTAAAAGCCACTTGCAGGAGCCATCATTACTGTATCTCCGTTGTAATCAAATTCTTCTAAGAGCCATTGACAGAACTTCTCAGCACTGTCAACAGGGAATTTTGCTACGCAGTAGAACGCACCACTAGGTTTTGGACAAAATACGCCTGGTATTTGATTCAACCCATCAACCATAATGTTTCTTCTTTCAACATATTCCCCAACGACATTGTCAAAATAGGATTGCGGAGTATCAAGTGCAGCTTCTGCTGCGATTTGGTCTATTGTGGGTGGAGACAATCGTGCTTGTCCAAATTTTAGTGCAGCTGACATAACCTCTTTATTTTTCGAGACCATGGCACCAATTCTTGCACCACACATAGAGTAACGTTTTGAAACAGAGTCAATCATGATTACGTTATTGTCAATTCCGTCCAAATTCATTACCGAAAATGGTGTTGCTCCATCATAGCAGAATTCACGATATACCTCGTCAGCAAATAAGAACAAATCATATGCCTTTATGATATCACGTAATTTTTCTAATTCTTTTTTGGAATATAAGTATCCGGTTGGATTTCCGGGATTACAGATGACAATTGCCTTTGTTCTTGGCGTAATTTTTTTCTCTATTTCTTCAACTGGAGGCAGAGCAAATCCATCTTCAATATTTGCTGTTACTGGAACAACATTTAGGCCTGCTGCCACTGCAAAACCATTGTAATTCGCATAAAAGGGTTCTGGGATGATTACCTCGTCATTGGGATCACAAGTTGACATGAATCCAAAAGTGAGCGCTTCTGATCCTCCAGTTGTCACAAGTATGTTGTCATATTCTACATCAATTCCTACATTCTTATAATAGTTTGATAGACGCTCTCTGTAAGATTGAAATCCAGCTGAATGACTATATTCAATTACTGTCCTATCTATGTTTTTAATTGCCTTTAAGGCAGCTTCTGGAGTTTCAATATCCGGTTGACCGATGTTCAGGTGAAATACTGATTTCCCACTTGATTTTGCCTTTTCTGCATAAGGAACCAATTTACGGATTGGAGACTCAGGCATTGTTACGGCTTTACTAGATATATTCGGCATAGAATTAAAATTTTAGCAAAAATAACAAAAACCTATAGCATTACTGACAGAAAATAGAGTCTACTTTTCAACCCTTATGGGATTACTATATCGATTGCCTCGCTCAAGTTAGAGTGTGCTGTTTGAGCTCTTAAAAATACCCTATCTTTAAAGGATGAAGTGTTTTATAATTTGTTTTTTGTTTGTATTGATTTCTTGTGACAGCGAATCCAAAAAAAAAGATTCGGTTAAACCTAATTCAATTTTGGAAGAACCAATTTCTGTGGCACCTGATTTAATGTCTGATTCCATCATTCAATTGTATCATGCGATTGGTTTATACCGCATGGATGACAGTAGAATTATTGTCGATCTACGATATGCTACAGAGAATAATTTTCTTGGAATTGTACTTTATGACACCTTGAGTGAATTGTACTTGCAAGAAGAGGTAATTCAACGTTTGAGTAGGTGTCAAGATTATTTAGACTCGCTTCATTTTGGGATTCGATTGAAGGTTTTTGATGGTGCACGTCCTCTTGAGGTGCAGCGTGAAATGTGGCTGGCATTGGACACTATTCCTCCAGGTGAACGTGGGAAGTTCGTTTCAAATCCAAAATTTGGATCTGTACATAATTTTGGGGCAGCAGTTGATGTAACGGTATGTGATTCATTGGGCAATGAGCTCGATATGGGAGCCGGCTATGACGACTTTAGAGCGATTGCTTTTCCAAGTAAGGAGTCTTATTTTTTGAAGACCGGCGCATTGTCAAAAAAACAATTTGAGAATCGCCAACTGTTAAGATCGGCCATGAAATTTCAAAATTTCTCCACCATTCCGAGCGAATGGTGGCATTTTAACGCCTATTCAAGACGTTCCGCTCAAAATAAATTTAAGATATTGCTGAATGAGTCTGGTAGTCACAGCGACTGAAATTATAATTAGTTGTCTAATTGATTTGGCCATTACCTTACTTTGGATTTGTCTAAAACATTGATAAAATGAAAACCACGGGGAATATAATTCTGTGCATAAAAGAATTTATGAGCTTCAAAATTATCCGAATAAGAATCTAATGCGAGCATGGTGCAGTTCATTTTTTTCGCTTTTGTTTCACAATATGCAAACAGTTTCTTTCCAATGCCGCTGCGTTGATAATCTTTCGACACCACAACATTATCCAATTCCATGTATTTACCGCACCAAAGCTTCGACCCAATCCAATAGCCCGTGAGACCAACACAGCGAGTGCCATCAAAAATACCAACTTGTCCATAGTTATTCGAGAGCATCGTGTCTAGTTCGTTCTCGTATTCTTTGAATGTGAGATTTGGATATACTTCTAATAGTAATGCATGATTTTCAAGCATTTCTTTTTTAGAGGTTAATTCTCGTAGCATCATTTATTCTTTGGTTTTAATTAATTCTTCCTGAAATAGTTCATAGATACGTCGATATTCGTCTGTCCATGAACTTGCTGTTTTGAATCCATGGGCTTCAATTGGATATACTGCGAGCTCCCAATTTTTCTTGCCCAATTCAATAAAGCGTTGAGAAAGTCTGACAACATCCTGAAATTGTACGTTGTCATCAACCATTCCGTGGAGCATGATTAATCGATCCTCTAGGTTTTCTGCAAAGTAGATGGGAGAACTTTTTTTATACGCTTCTGGGTCTGTTCCGGGATAGTTCAGAATGTTACTGGTGTATTCATGATTGTAGTGCGACCAATCTGTTACAGATCGCAATGCAGCACCAGCCTTAAATTTTCCGGGCTCTGTGAGTAACGCCATCAATGTAATGAACCCACCATAGGAACCTCCGTATATTCCAACACGGTTTGAATCTATATCCAAGGAGTCAATAAGGAATTTTCGTCCATCGAGTTGATCTGAAAGATCTTTTCCACCCATATGCCGATAAATCGCTGTTCGGTGATCTCTACCATAACCTTTACTTGCTCTGTAGTCGATATCAATAATTGTATATCCATTGTCTCGAAGAAGGTTGTGAAACATGTATTCTCGAAAGTAACTACTCCAAAAATTATGGGCATTTTGCAAATATCCGGCACCGTGAACAAAGACAATTGCAGCTCCATTTGTTTCTGTTTCTTCAGGAATATAAAGTCTTGCATTTACGTTAGTCCCATCCGCTGATTTGAAGTTGATGATTTCTGGCGAATACCAATCATAGCTGTTGAATTCTTTCGAAGTTGAATTGGTTATTTTTTTAGGTTCTGCATTGGGCTTGTTTTTTGCCAAATACAGTTCCCAAGGTTGTGTGCTTGAAGAATAGCGAATGGCTAAGTATTCTTCATTCGGTGAGACGGCAACTTCATAATTTCCTGTAGATTCCAAAATTGGCACCAATTCATGTTTCTTAATGTTGAGATGATAAAATCCGCGGTTTCCAGGATGTTTTTTGTTTGCAGTAATGTAAAATTTGGTACCATTATTATTGAGTTTTACATCGTGAACTTCCCATTTCCCCGAAGTTATGGCTCTTTTTTCTGTTGATACAGTATTGATTGTATACAAGTGTGAATATCCTGTTTCTTCTGATTGAAAATAAATTGTTTCATTGTCATGAAGCCAACCGAGGGTTCCAGTTGCCATATTCCATCCTGAAATTCCAGGACCTCCTATCCATGCTTCATCATGCTGACGTTCGAGTTCCTTTAACTTTCCTGTTTCCAGATCAAGTGAAACAATCCACCGGTCTTTATTGTCATAGCTCCGAATATCGAAAACATTTTGAGTACCATTCGGAGAAAATAGAATTCTGTGCATGATTATTTTCCGGTTCGAGTCAAACAGTTGAGTCGTATCTCCGTAGTCTGAAAAATAAGCTGATTTTTTTCGAATGTTTGTGAGATCAGAAAAGTTTACAAAGTAGATGCTATTTTTCTCAACGCTATATACTCCCAACTTATGGGTCGGGTCCTCGTCGGATACTTTTCTTCTTGCATTTGTTATAAATGTGTGCCCATCGCGTGCAATATGATGCTCAACATGTGTTTTTTTTGATTTAGGGTAGTCATCGTAACGAAACGTAAAGAACTTCATGTTTGGTGTAATCTGAATATTACTGACCGTATAGTCTTTGCAATATATTGTTGGGGTTTCGCTTTTCCAGATTTTATTTTGCGAATTGTTCCATTCTTCTTTCATTGCGTTCTGCTGATGAAATTGGAACAATTCCAACTCTTCTTGTTCGAGATAGGTTGGTACTGCATCTGATAGTTCTGATTTCTTCTCGAATCTTAGCACAATTGCTGTACTCCCTTTTCTTGCATCGTACTGATAGATATCGTTATTGATTTGAAAGTAAACCAACGATCTGTCTTTTACGCGCATTACATTTCTGATTCTTCCGTGTGGTTTTAAAATTAAGGCAGCAGATTTACTGAATATATTGTATGAATATAACGCTCCATCTTTTGCATAAAATTCAGTTTCTGAATAATATTTTTCGTTTAAAAAACGATCAGTGTTTGTCGTATAAAATTCAGGAGTGATCACAAAAGGGACTTTATCATTCAATTGATAGCCATATTCTATTGATCCTTGGGTATTGCTCGGATTCCAGTTAAAAAGAATTGTTTTACTGTCGCGACACCATCGAATTTGTCCTGGTTGATGTCCGATAAATGCATTACCTTTCATAATTTCTGAAAGCTTTAATGCTGATTTATTGTCAATTTCTTGCGCATTCAAATGCAGTTTAAATAAAATAATTATCGAAATTAAAATCAAATGTTTTATGGGCATGTTTTTTCAATTTGAGAAGTGAATATACACAATGTGTTTTGATTGGGAATGAGGAGAGCAGTGTATCTGATCATCTGTATGTTCGTTGAATGTATTATTTTTACATTCTCTGTGGAATTTATCCAAATTAGTATTAACTTTGCACCCCGCCTCGTGAAGGTGGAATTATTATTAATCAGGGTTTTGTACCCAAACAATAAGTAAACTATGGCAACTAAAATTAGATTGCAAAGACACGGTAAGAAAGGAAAGCCTTTCTTCCACATCGTAGCTGCAGACAGCAGAGCAAAGAGGGACGGACGTTTCATCGAGAAATTAGGAACGTACAATCCAAACACAAATCCAGCAACAATTGATTTGAATTTTGACGAAACCTTAAAGTGGGTTCAAACAGGTGCTGAGATGACGGATACTGCACGAGCAATTCTCTCTTACAAAGGGATCCTTTACAAAAACCATTTGATCAAAGGTATTGCGAAAGGAGCATTAACTGAAGAGCAAGTCGAAGAACGATTTGCAAAATGGCTCGATGAAAAGGCTGGAAAAGTTACCTTGAAAAAAGAAAAATTAGAAAAATCAGCTGAAAAAACAAAAGCAGATAAGATGAAATCGGAAGCGGAAGTTTCAGCAGCAAGAGCGAAAGAAATTGAAGCGAAAAATACTCCGGAAGTAGAGGAAGCTCCGGCAGAAGAAGCAGCAGCACCTGAGGCAGAAGCTCCAGCGGATGCACCAGCAGCAGAAGCAGCAGCACCTGAGGCAGAAGCTCTAGCGGATGCACCAGCAGCAGAAGCAGCAGCACCTGAGGCAGAAGCTCCAGCGGATACACCAGC
>JAQWHI010000003.1 GCA_029249445.1 Crocinitomicaceae bacterium
TTTTTTTAAAAACTTTTTAAAATATTTTTTATCCTCCTGATTTACTAATGCCTATCGTTATAAGCGGGGGCAAAGATACACACTCTATTCCTATTAACAAGCAATACAAACAATGTTTTTTTTAAAATCAAATAAAAAAAACATAACTGACTGTAAAAGAGAACAAATCAAACGTGGTTTTTATTTATTCCCTTAACTGATAAATGAGCTCAAATGAAAAAAGTACCCTTTTTACAATATATTTATGGAAAACAAACTACCAACGCATCTTTCTTGTAAATGCTGAATAATAAAAGAAACAAATACAAAACACTTTCTGATGAAGCACTTCTTCGTTCTTATAAGGAGAAGCCGTCTTTAGAAATAATCGGGGAATACTATCAGCGTTATGGTCACCTTGTTATGGGAACATCTATGAAATACCTCAAAAACAAATTTGACGCAGAAGATCTCGTAATGCATTTGTTCGAAAAACTTCCAAGTAAACTACACGACAACAACATCAATAGATTTAAACCTTGGTTGTATATGGTTACAAAAAATGAGTGTTTAATGCTACTTCGTAAAAAAGGTATCAAAACACTTGAACTTATGCGAGAGCCGAAACAAACCAATGAACTAGAATTAAAAATTGAAAAAGAAACGCAGCTACTTATCTTAGAAAATGCTTTAGAAGAGCTCAAAGAGGAACAAAAGAACTGCATCAAACTTTTTTATATCGAAAACAAGTCTTACCAGGAAATAGCGGACCTAACGCAATTGGATTTAAAAAAGGTGAAAAGTGCAATACAAAATGGCAAACGCAATTTGAAAATTAATTTAGAACACAACAATGAATTCAAGTCAATTCAATAAAATGTTTGACTCAACGTCAAAGCTAAGTAGAGAGGATATTACTGCTTACGGCAATACTACTGACGAAAGAGTAAAACATTCAATAGAACTAAATACATCGGATCCTTTTGAATCTGACGCTATGGATGGATGGGAGGAATTGTCTTATGACATATCAAAAATGAACTCCTTGGATAAAAAATTAACACCGACTACCCCTATTAAGTCCTTCATCATAGGTGGTACACTGGTTGCTTTAGTTGGTGTTGCACTATTTGTCCTAGCACCAAGTAATAAAACAAATAACCCTAAGACAGAAAAGGTCGAATTGACAGAACCTAAACCAATAAAAAATCAAGACCTTTCGAATAATACCGAAGGCATTAACACACCAGAGTTAATTGAACTTATGTCTCTTGCACCAAAAGAAAAACAAATTGAGATACAAACCATTCAAAATAATTTTCAAGAGCAAAAAGTAATCAAAGCACCTGAAAAATTAAAAATACTGCCTTTCAATCGAATAGAAAATAAATCTCAACCTTCCCTAAATCGATCGCATAAAAGAGCAAAAGAAATTTACATTTTCAATCTTAAACTTGTTGACTACAAAAAATACAGGTCCAGTTCTCGGATCAAACCAAATACTCCTGTTCTTACGGGAACACGTGCCAATAAAGAGCAGGAAGCAATGAAAAATACAGAGGAATCTGAAATCCGAATTGAGATTCCGTATACCACATATATCAATAAGGCATTAGAAGTTTTTTCTCTCGAGCAATACAAACTAGCATTAAAGAAATTTGAAAGCGTTCTATCGACATACCCCGACGATGCTAATGCAAACTTCTACGCTGGACTGTGCTTATTCAATCTAAGTGAATACAACAAAGCAATTGATGCATTTAGGAACTGTATTCTTGGACCATTCTCCAATTTTGATGAGGAATCACAATGGATGATTGCACTGAGCTTACAGGAACTAGGTGAAGAACAACAAGCTGTTGTGCAGTTCAAAACAATCATTCAACAGGGCGGATTCTATAAAAAGCAAGCTGTTGAAAAACTTAAATAGTTTATTCGATTTACTGAATCGATTTAAGTAAAGAACTTCTCATTGTTTTGCACCATTCTTCTTAATAGTGGACTTGGGCGATAGCGGTCTTCTCCATATTCTTGAAACATGACCTCCAATTTTTCTAAAACAACGTCCAAACCAATTTCATCACACCAGCTTAGCAGTCCTTTAGGATAATTCACTCCTTTCGTCATTGCAAGGTCAACATCCTCTTTTGAACCAATGTTCAAAAATACCGCATCAATGGCCTCATTAATTAGCATAATCAAAATACGATCTACAATTTGTCGACCAAGCTCATGATTTTCATTTGCCAATTGATTTTGAGCATCCTCAGAATAATCAAAATACCCACGGCCAGATTTTCTGCCAAAATACCCCGCTTCAACATGGCGCTTTTGTGTAAACGACGGCTTGTATCGAGGGTCATAATAAAACGCCGAAAAAACAGTCTCTGTAACAGTATAATTTATATCATTCCCAATATAGTCCATTAATGTAAAAGGCCCCATTCGAAAACCACCAATAATGGTCATTGCCCAGTCTATTGTAGCAAAATCTGCCACACCCTCTTCATAAATACGCAAAGCCTCTCCATAAAAAGGCCGTGCAACTCTGTTCACTATAAATCCTGGAGTATCTTTACAAACTACTGTAATTTTTTTCCAATCATCGATTAAATCTCTTGCTTGTTTTAATGTAGTGCTCGACGTCTGAACTGCAGGAATAATCTCTACCAAAGGCATTAGAGGTGCCGGATTGAAAAAATGAATTCCGATCATTTTACTGGGATCTTCCAATACTGAACCAATTGATGCAATTGAAAGTGAACTTGTATTTGAGGCAAGAATACAACCTTTCGGCGTAATCTGCTCGAGTTGCGCAAATACCTTGGACTTTATTTCAAGGTTTTCAATGATTGCTTCGATAACAATCCCACATTTAGCGAAATCATGAATGTCTTGGCTGTAGTGAATATTAGATCGGGTATGGTTGGCCTGCTCCTGTGTAATTCGCTCTTTCTCAACGAGCCGATTCATTATCTTATCAAGTTGGTGCTTTGATTTGTTCAAAATCTGCTCATTCAAGTCAACGAGAACCACTTGATGCCCATTTTGGGCAGCAACTTGCACAATTCCTGACCCCATTGTTCCTCCTCCTAAAACTCCTACTTTCATCGAATTATCTGTTTGTCTTTGGTACTATTCTTTTGGTTAACCTTTTTATTGGAACGGAGGAGATGTAATCTCCTCTCTTCTCAACGCCCTTTAAACTCCGGCATTCGTTTTTCCAAAAATGCTGCAACTCCTTCATTAAAATCATTGGTTTTTCCTGCTTCTGTCTGAAGCATCTGCTCAATATTTAGCTGAGCATCCAAATCATTATACCAAGAAGCATTTACCGCTTTCTTTGTTAACCCAAGACCACGCGTTGGCATTTCAGCAATACGTGCTGCGAACTTCGTTACGGAGGCATCAAACAAATCATCTTCTATAACTTTGTAAATCATATTCATTGCCTCAGCCTCTCTTGCGCTTATCTTATCGCCTGTCATCATCAATGCCATCGCTTTCTGCATTCCAACAATCCGAGGTAAAAAAAATGTACCTCCAGAATCAGGAATCAGTCCGATTTTTGAGAATGCTTGAATAAAACTTGCACTTTCTTTAGCAAATGTGATGTCACAAGCCAGTGCAATATTCGCTCCTGCACCAGCTGCAACTCCATTTACAGCGGCAATAACAGGCTTTTCAATAGCTCGAATTTTACGGATGATCGGATTATAATGTTCTTGAACAATTGTCTGCAGCTCAGGACCGTTTGAATCTGTTGCCTCTGCTAGATCCTGTCCTGCACAAAATGCTTTGCCCTGACCGGTGATTACTATCGCTCTTACCTCATCATCTGAAGCACAATCTTCCAAAGCGTCTCGCAGCTGAAAAGCCATCGCTTTATTAAATGAGTTGAACACCTCTGGTCGATTCATCTTCAACTCACAAACACCATTTAATATTGTTCTTATTATTTCCATGCGAATATCTTGTTGTAGTCGCTAAGATAACTAGAATGTGGGAATTGAGATAAAATTTAAATTTCCAGTAGAACAAACCAATCCTCGAATGGCACCATATTCACCACGACTTAGGTCAAGAAACGATTGGCGCGTCTTTGGACTTCCTCCTTTAATTCTAATGGCTCAATAACAGCTATATCTCCCCCATAGCTCATAATCTCTCGAATCAATTCTTCAGATATATTTACTTTAAGACAAAAAATAAAATGATCTTGATTCATTTCAACAACCTTTTGTGATGCATGAATTGGAAGTGAATCCAAATATTTGGCTGCAACAAGAGAAACTTTTAAGCGCACATCAGTGGGTGCAGTATTTCCACTTGTTATTCCAACTGCGTGTTTGAAATAATTGTCGGGATCAAAGTCAATCGGCTGTGAAACTGTTTCCTTTAAAATTTCCAACCCTTCTATTCGATCAAGAGCGTATGTTATATAATCATTTTTTGAATCATCAAAAGAAATTAAATACCAGCGGTTTCGGTACTGTTTTAACAACAAGGGAGTCACCTTTCTTAGTTTCAGTTCCCCAGTGACAAAACTCGCATATTCAAATTGAATAAGCCGTTTTAATTTTATCGCTTCTAAAATTGATGTAAGATATTCATTTCCTCCATCGGCAATCGTAGCCTCAAATTGAACAAATTGCTGAGAGTCTTGATCTTGAGATACAGCCAAATGATCAACAATTTTATCAATTGCGCTTCCAAACTGTCGAAACAAATCAACATCTTTGAATTGCATCAAAGTATGCGCTGCGAAGCTAATCGCCTCCATATCGTTATCTGTAAGTGGAATATCATTCAGAGTAAAATCCTTGTCCTCGTAGAAGTATCCTTTCTCCAATTTACTATACTTGATTGGTGCGTCATGCTCCATTTTCATGGCATACATGTCCTTTTCAATAGTGGAATCACAAATATGTGCGCCACCCGTACTTCCAAAGAGGGACTCTTCACAAGCCTCTCTTAAATCTCGTTTACTTGGGAAAGGCTTATATTGATTGCGAATGCATTTATCAATAATGCGGTATCGGATCAGAGCATTTTTGATGTGAGGCATACCTTTTACTTAAGCAATTGTCTCCTTTTTTACGTAACCAAAGAGTTCATAAAATTTAATTGCCTTTACTACTTCCTCCGGCACATCATCTTCCCAAATGGTAGTTCCAGCCTTTATTTTGGCCAAAACATCATCTGACATAATATGCAGTAACTTTGGATTGTACGATTCAAACTCTGCCAATTTATTGTTCTCTTTCATATATTCAAGAAGACCATTTAGGTTTTCTGGGATGTTAAAATTGCTCAATGAATAAATCTCACCTGTTTCAACATTTGTTGCCGGGTAGACGAACATCTTAACATTATGACCAAAACCACGTCCAAATGCCTCTAATAGACCGCCAGGGAGATTGTCATAATACCGTTCATCAAAAATCGTTTGTAAGTTATAAACACCAACAATAACTCCCATTTTCTGCCCTCTTACAATGGTTGAAAGGTAATCAACCATCTTGTAATGCTTTAAATAATTGGAAATCATTACCGTATAACCAAGTGTACCCAGTAACTCTGCACGATCCACAAAATCTTTATCAGATATTTTTCCATCTGCGGTCAAATCCTTTAGTGTTAACTCGAATATAAGACGCACATTTCCTTCATCAATACCCTCTTCTTTCAGGAATTGCTCTTTTCCCTTCTCGATCATATCAATGTGAATTTTCGTAACAGGACGGAAACGACCTCTCATCAATAAAATATTCTTTTTGTAAAGCGCTGTTGCCGGTTGAAGTACATTTCCACTCAGATCAAACATCGTCGCATCAGTAATTCCTCGTTTCACGAGATTCAACGCAATGATACGATTGTCAACATCTTCAAAATCAGGACCTGAGACACGTAACATATCAATTTCCATTTTATCTCGAGGCAGTCGCTGAACAATGCTAGTCAAAAACTCCTCAAAATCAGAAGAATGGAAATAACATGCATAAATTAGATTTACACCTAATATTCCCAGTGCTTCTTGTTGTGCCTTATGGCTATTATCATGCATTTTTATGTGCAGAATAACATCATTCGGCAGGGCCTCGGGAGAAAGTTGAAAACGCATTCCAACCCATCCTTGGCCTTGATTCGTCTTGTGGTAATTCAGCGACTCAACCGTATTACAGAATGCGAAAAAACGAGACTCCTCGAATTTTTTTGGCAACCTAGATTTTAATGAATCGAACTCAATATCCAACATTGTCAACAATCGTTCTTCACAAACGTAACGTTGTGCCTCTCCATACATCGAATCGGATACTTTCATATCATATGCCGATTGTGTGTATGCTATAGTTCCGGAACTGCCTCCTGCTTTAAAAAAATTTGCAGCGACTTCTTGACCGGCGCCGATTTCAGCAAAGCAGCCGTATATGTCCGGCGTTAAATTGACTTTTAATGCTTTTTCTTCAGTTGTTAACCTTCTATCGTCTGTCATAATTTGATTCTACTGGTGTAAAAAAACACAATTTATTTATCACTGCTCCTGAAAATCGGGATTATTAATAAATGACTGGTCAGAGAGTGTGAGTAAAAACTTCTTCAAAAGATCTATTTCAAAAGCATCCAGTTGCACGCCTCCTTGTCCTGCAAACTCTATGAGTGGGTCAATGGTTGGACTCATTTGAATTCCCGATGAATAATGCCCAATTACCTCATCAAGTGTTGAGAATCTTCCATCATGCATGTATGGGGCGGTAAACTCAATATTGCGAAGTGTAGGTACCTTAAATTTTCCATCATCATTTGGATTACCGGTAATAGCACCTCTTCCTTTGTCGATAAATGTGGCATCCAAACCATTATTGCTAAATTTTTGAACTTGCATTAATGGTCCATTATGACAATGGAAACAATCTGCACCATTTAAACTTTTAAACAAATCATATCCTGCTAATTCATCGGGTGTAACGGTCTGATATATTGCTTGTTCTTCTTGCGACAGTGTGTAATTATATTCGTTTTTATACATCACATCATACTTCGATTTACCCGATATCATCGTACGTAAAAATTGTGCTATGGCCTTGGTAACCTTTAGCGAGTCAATACCTCTCTGACCAAAAGCTCGATAAAACATATTGCGATACTCTGCGGATGCATCTAATTTTGACACCGCATTGGGCCACGTTTCATGCATTTCAATTGGATTGGTTATAGGATCGAGTATTTGATCCTCGAGAGTAGCTGCTCGACCATCCCAGAAAAAAAAGTTTTGCCATCCGAGATTGATTAAGGCCATTGAGTTTCTATTCCCTTGAATTCCGTCAATTCCCGTTGAATATTGATTGGGATCAGAAAATGCGCTCGATGGAGCATGGCAATCACCACACGATTGGGTATTGTCACCGCTCAATTGTGACTCATAAAACAATTTGCGGCCTAATGCAACACCTTCCACCGTCATTGGATTGTCATCAGGTATATTCATCATCGGAAAGTGAGAAGGTATTTCTAACTCGTATGGTGTTGGGATGTATTTTACAGAATCTTTTTTACACGAAAAAAATGCAACAAGAAATAGAAATATGAAAAAAAAATATTTCATCTATAACATCATTAAAGCCTCTTTAAAATTCTGCATCACCTTTAATGTTAGAAACTCCTGACTTGGTGCCGAATGAGATGTGAATTCCGATTTCAAATCAATCGATTCATTTGTTCCCTGAAGAAATGCTTTCAAATCTAATTTCAGCTTTAACTCACTCAGATTATCTCCTTGATCTATCCAATCCAATCCTGTGAAATCAACCATTTGAAGATTTTCATCCAACCCACAATGAAATACAAAATTGTGATTCAACTCCTGAATTGCATCTGGGATCGTATCTGTTTTACCCTCAATTTTAACAAAGATATACCCAGGGTTCCAATCCCAATGCATATCATTCGAGTTTGAAATATTCAACCAGCTTTCAGATGAAAATAAGGTTGGATCGCTATGATTTTGCTCCGAACCGACACCCAAGTTTGCCTGTAGAGATGTAAATTTATTCTTCTCACCAAGAGTCTCAATGAGAAGCGTGCTGCGCTCTCTATAATCAAACAAAGCAGCATTTATCAATGCGTTGGATTCATTTCGAATCTCATGCAAATAAAATTTCAAATCTGTAAATTTCACAAGGTAGCCCTCAGAGCTTGTGTATATCGAGTCGAGGAACAAATCAGATGCTCCAAATTTTGGTTGAACTGAAATTCTAAGCGATGAAGGGGCAGGGGCATCAAATTCCGCCTCTACATCTTCACCACAAGAATATAGTGCGAATCCTAATGCCAAAAAGAGAATGATTGAAAGCTTACTCCTCATATTTCCAAATTTAATCATAATGGACCTTTTAAACGTATTTTTCTAACCAATATTTGTACAGAATAACGGTTTTCAAAAAAATGAATACTAAATTTATGTCTACAACCCGGAAAACACTATGTCGAACTCTGCTTTATATATTCTAAACGCATCAGCTGGTAGCGGTAAAACGTACCATTTAGTGAAAGAATACATCAAACTACTGATTCAAGGCAAAAACTCAACATCGACATTCTCAGGTGTCATAGCTATGACGTTTACAAACAAGGCAGCGTTGGAAATGAAAGAACGGATAATAGCTGCGCTCTATGAAATAAGTACAAACGACACCTCTAACCATAAGATTCAACTTTTAATCCAAACACTCTCTAAAGAAATTGACGCTTCACATCAACAGGTCGTATCCCGATCTCAAAATGTGCTCGAATCAATTCTGCACCAATACGAGGACTTCAATGTAATGACGATAGACAAATTTAACCTTCGACTTATAAAGTCGTTTGGATTAGAGCTTGATTTACCGGGGGAATTCGAAGTGATCATTGATGAAACAGAACTCATTGAGGTTGTTGTTGATGACTTACTCGGTAAGCTCGGAGACAAAGAACATAAAATTCTCAGTGACTTATTGCTCGAATATGCAAAAAACAACCTAAACGAGGGCAACAAATGGAATTTTAGAAAAAACTTGGTTGACTTTGGAGCCGTGTTGCGAAATGAAAAGAACAATGTTGCTATTGAACAACTTTTGGAACTCAATTTGAGCACAGATACATTCAAAGAACTCATTAGAGTGCGAAAACGCATTGAAACTAATTTTGAGGTACTCTCAAAAAACGTTCGTGAAAAAATTGACGCACTGGACCCAAAATCACTTCCAGGTGGTAAGAATACCGTAAATGACATAAAAGCATTATCGAGTAAATCTGAGTTTCCGATTGAATCCGCTCTTATCAAAAAAAGATTGGCTGGAAATTTTGACAGATCAGATCATAAAACTGCGATTCCAGAAGAAATGAAAAATGCAATTACTGAATTGAACCAATTTTGGGAAAGTGAATTGTATGAGTTTGGAGCGCTGCAATTGTTTATGAAGAACTTCTTCAATATGGCATTGCTTCAATATATGGCAAAGGCATTGGAGGCGATCAAAAAAGAGGAGCAAATTGTTCGAATTTCAGAATTCAATCGATTAATCTCCGAATTAATACAGGGTGAAAATGCACCCTATATCTATGAGCGACTGGGTGTACGGTTTCAACACTTTCTCCTCGATGAGTTCCAAGACACTTCTCATTTACAATGGCTCAATCTTGTTCCTTTAATTCATAATTCAATCGGAGAAAATCTAAAAAACCTTATCGTAGGTGACCCCAAACAGTCCATTTATCGATTTAAAAATGGAATTGCAGAACAATTCATTGAACTTCCAGGAATTTTTAACCCAGAAAAAAACCCAAAAATCGAACAGAAATCTGCTTTTTTCCGACAAATGGGAAGAGTTTCAGAGCTGAAAAATAACTGGAGATCAAGTCCTTGTATTGTAAAATTCAATAATGCTTTTTTTGAAGAACTCAAAACAAAAATGCCTTCGGACTCAGTTGACTTCTACAACTCAGTGCATCAAAACCCAATGGGAGAAATGAATGGGCGCATTGAGATTCACTCAAAATTAATGGAAAAGGGTCAAGAAATTAACTCCGAAGATTTACTTCCAAGAATCATTGAATGGATTGAAGAATGCAAATCAGACGGATTTAAACCTTCAGACATATGCATACTTGGAAGTGTGAACAAAGAATGCAATGTATGGGCAATTGGACTTAATAATGCAGGCTATCGGGTTGTTTCCGCTGACTCACTCCTCATTCATTCGAATCTGAAAGTGCAACTCTCTATCGCATATTTAAAATGGCGCTTGCGCCCTTCAGGAGAGACTGAAAAGAAACGGTTTGCTGAATTGTATTTCAGAAATAACTCCAAGTCGTATAACGATTACAAAATATACATCAAGGAAAAAACATCTACCTCAGGAAAAAAATACCGGTATTTTGATGAAAGTTCTTTCTTAAACGATCAATTCGGTGGATATTCCAATTTCTTCTTCAAGTTTGAGGATATTTATGATTTAATTCAAGGATTCTACAAAATTATTGGTTTCAATGAATTGGAAAATCCATACCTACATCACCTTGCGGAAATCACTTACGAATATGGCTTAAAAAAAGGTCCCAATTTAAAGGGTTTTTTGGAGGATTACCAACGAAAAAAATCAAAAATTGCTGTTCAAATTCCAGAGGCTGAAGATGCTATAAAAATTATGACGATACATAAATCCAAAGGCTTAGAGTTTCCTGTTGTCATTCTGCCATCTCTAAACTTCAACTTAGATATAAAATCCAGCTTCTTTGTAGGTATCGATGATTACCTACTCTACAAAAAACCAACAAGCAGCGAAGTTCTAAAACCACTTATCGATCTACATACCAAAGAAAAAAACCAAATCATTACAGATAAAATAAATCTTTGCTATGTTGCAATGACACGACCCATAGAACGTTTGTACATTCAAAATGACTTTGACAATTTAAAATTCGGAGGATATTTCCACAGTGCACTGAAATCGACCGGTTTGGCCTTAAATCGAAATGATGTGCTCAGCCTGGTGATCAATGATGGAAATAGGTCACACAAACAACAAAAAGTTGCATCAACTTCACTATTTGAACCCAAGATGGTATCCAATCGTTTGTGGTTTCCAGATATTGCTTTTCAAGACAATCCAGCACTAGCTACAAATGCATTTTTAAGCCCTGAGATGCAATTTGGTATTCAATTTCATTTAATGGCGAGTCGAATTAACTCAAAACATGAAATCGGATCAAAAATAGACGACGCTGTTTTGATGGGAGAAATTTCAACCATGAATAAAGAAGAAATTACTAAAGGTCTATTGCGCTTATTTGAAAATACAGAGTTTCAGAACCTACTGAACAACAGTACTAAAATATTGAATGAACAACCCATATTAATTGATGCTAAAAGTACGGTGCGACCTGACAAAATCATTCTTAAAAAAGAAGAAACAATTGTTGTGGATTTTAAAACTGGAATGCCAAAAAAATCTGATCAACAACAAATTTCAAACTACACCACGGTTTTGTCTAAAATGGGCTTACCAAAAGTTTCTGGATACCTCTATTACTCTTTTGATCAAAGGTTAGAACAAGTCGTGTAAGCTCAGTGGACATTATCTAGCTTTCCTCGAAAGTGTCCTTAATGATTGTGTCATCTACAAGCTCAGGAAGCGTAACTTTCAACAGAGGCTCATCATGCATTGCTCGTTTAATTGCAAAAATGGCGCCTTCGTTTCTTGCCCAACTCCTTCGAGATATTCCGTTGGTAACATCCCAGTGCAACATCATTTTAAGTCTGCGCTCCGCATCAGGTGAACCATCGAGTAGCATACCAAAACCACCATTAATCACTTCTCCCCAACCTACTCCACCTCCATTGTGAATGGAAATCCATGTTGCACCACGAAAACCATCTCCAATAACATTCTGTATCGCCATATCAGCGGTAAATCGCGAACCATCATAAATATTTGAAGTTTCGCGATACGGCGAATCTGTCCCTGAGACATCATGGTGATCTCGACCAAGAATAACTGGACCAATCTTACCCGAATTTATTGCATCATTGAACGACTTGGCAATTTTCATTCGACCCTCGGTATCGGCATACAAAATTCGAGCCTGCGACCCGACAACTAAATTGTTCTCTTGGGCTCCTTTGATCCATTGGATATTATCTGCCATTTGTTGCTGAATCTCCTTAGGACTGCTTTTCATAATCTCTTCCAATACTTCACATGCCAATTCATCAGTTTTTTGAAGGTCTTCGGGCTTACCTGAAGCACACACCCACCTGAAGGGTCCAAAACCATAATCAAAACACATTGGTCCCATAATATCTTGAACGTAAGATGGATATTTAAAATCAATTCCATTATCCGCCATAATATCAGCTCCTGATCGAGATGCTTCAAGTAAGAATGCATTTCCATAATCAAAGAAATAAGTTCCTTTTGCAGTATGTTTGTTCACTGCGTCTGCATGCCTTCGGAGTGACTCTTTTACTTTGTCTTTAAAAAGGTCTGGATTGGATGCCATCATCTCGTTTGATGCTTCAAAAGACATCCCTACGGGATAATAGCCACCAGCCCATGGGTTGTGAAGTGAAGTTTGGTCTGAACCCAAATCAATATGTATGTCTGAAGCATCGAACTTCTCCCATACTTCCACTATATTTCCAAGATAAGCAATTGAAATTGCCTCTTTGTTCTTTTGTGCCAAACGCACACGGTCCACAAGCACGTCGAGATCTTCAATAATATCATTTACCCAACCTTGCTCATGCCTAATTTTTGTGATTTTTGGATTTACTTCAGCACATACTGTAACGCACCCAGCAATCGTACCCGCTTTTGGCTGTGCACCACTCATGCCTCCGAGACCAGAGGTAACGAACAACGAACCCGAAGGAGATTTATTTATTTTTCGAAAACCATTCAATACTGTGATTGTTGTTCCGTGCACAATACCTTGCGGACCAATATACATGTAAGATCCTGCTGTCATTTGACCATATTGCGTGACACCAAGTGCATTGAATTTTTCCCAATCATCAGGTTTCGAATAATTTGGAATCATCATTCCATTCGTAACAACAACACGTGGTGCATCTTTATGTGAAGGATAAAGTCCCATGGGGTGACCTGAGTACATCACTAGCGTCTGTTCCTCGGTCATCTCAGCCAAATATTTCATAGCAAGTCGGTATTGAATCCAATTCTGAAAAACAGCTCCGTTCCCACCATAAGTGATTAATTCATGCGGATGCTGAGCAACAGCATAATCCAAATTATTCTGAATCATCAACATAATTGCTTTGGCCTGCTCACATTTTCCTGGATAGTCCGAGATTGGTCTCGCCTTCATGGTATATTCCGGGCGGTACCTGAGCATGTAAATACGTCCAAGATTCTTCAATTCAGATAAGAATTCTGGTGCCAATTCAGCATGTTGTTCCTTTGGAAAGTAACGCAGGGCATTACGAAGCGCTAATTTTTGCTCTTCATTCGTTAATATCTGCTTCCTTTTAGGTGCATGATTAATTCCACTTTCATGCAATAGTCTTGCGGGGATTTCCTCTGGAATTCCCTCTGAGATTTGATTTTGAAACGTTTTCAAATTCATCCTGAACAAATTTTAGAACAAATTTAACAAGTTCCGCCTGAAAGACGAATAATTTAACTCTTGTTGTTTTTTTCTATGCAAAAATTAAAAGTTACCCGTCCTTTTCCATAAATGGACACCATATTTTCTTAATACGACATACAATAGGAAATTGAGAAAATTGAAACTATTCTACATAATTACAACCGACTTTGATAGCCCGCCAAAAATTCCCAAACCATTATTTATGTTTGAATGAATTAACACTGGCTCCGAAAAAGGATTGTCTTTTGTATCTGACATCTTTTCAATTGAAACGAGGTACTTGAAAAAATCAGCAGAGCAGGTATAAAGTTCAAAATGATATTCTTCAGAAAAAGCTTGATTGACAGTAAACTTCAAGGTCAATGACTTGGATTCTCCATTGAATGAAGCATTTGTGACAAATCCTGATATTGTACGCTGGCTTTGAGCACTAGACACTTTCACAACAAGGAAGAGTACAGAAAAAAGTAGCAATTGAACGACTTTTATCATTTTAGAGGGTTTCGTTAATAAAAAGTAACCGATCGAGTCGGAAGTTTGAAAGTACGACAATATTGATAGAAATACAAAAAACCTACTTCCGCATAGCGAAAGTAGGTTTCCATTATCTAAATTCTTGTTACTTAATCAAATTAATATGTCCATTGTATTCGTACTTGTTATCATTTAAAACATCTGTTGCACGAATAATCCACTGATAGGTACCTTGCTGAAGAGGTTTTCCATCATAAGTTCCATACCATAGGGCATCAATATCATGACTCTCCCAAATCACTTCTCCCCAGCGATTAAAAATCAATAACTCGAAGTCAAAAATATCTATACCCTCCATATATACTCTCCAACCTTGATTAAACTCGTCTCCATCAGGAGTAAATGTATTTGGAGCATAAAGGAGCACTTCTGGAAATACAATCAATTCATAATCCATCGTATCTGTACAGCCCAATTCAGATGTCGTAATTAATTGTACATCATATGAACCTGTTTCTCCATCGGGAAAAGCGACTTTGACATTCGTTTGAGTTGAAGTGGCAGGAACCCCCTGCTCAAAAGACCATTGATAGCTATACCCATCGGATGAATAATTTGTAAATAACACATCCGTATTAAACATTAATACCGGATTCGCCGTATGCCTAAAATCAGCAATTGGTTTTGGTCGCACATCAAGCGCATCGTCGAAAGTCAATGAATCAACACACCCAAAATAAGATGTAACAATCATCTGCAAGTCGTATTGACCCGCCCACATTTCATTGGTCGTAATTGTATCTTGGTTCAAGTATTGTTGATTGGGTTCAACCCACCAATAGTTGAATTGACTCATTGAGGGGTCGGTCGTATTAACAATGTGAAATATTGCAGGCTCACATTGATCTGGATCCAACACTTCATATTGAGGAACAGGTAAAGGTGCAACAATGATGTTTGTCTCTAGCACCAGTGGCGTAGATTCACATTGATCTGTTATTATAACCGTATATGTAGTTGTTTGACCAGGTGCAACATTAATTGTTTGAACGGCTAGTCCATTCTGCGTTGCTCCATTGCTCCATACAAAATCATAAGGTTGACCCAAACCACCTTGGACTGTTGCAGTTATATCCGCTGAATATGTCGGACAGACAGTATCCCATGCAGTAATTGTTCCTGTTAATTCGGGCAATACAGTAATGTCTATTGATGCAGGAACGGAGAGACAACCATTTTCATTCTCGGCATAAACGGTATATGTTGAACTAACCAATGGATTTACAGTTTGTGAGGCACTGAGGTCTGATGTATGATCCCAGTGGAAATCAAAGGAATTTCCTCCTCCTCCAGTAGCAAGCATAACTGAAGTTCCATTTTGACAAATAGTTTCGTCCGGCGAAACAGCAATCGTTACTGTAGGAGGATCAATAACATCAACATCAAAACATTTTTCGCATCCCATCGCAGAACGGCTGCATACAGTATGTGTACCTGCCAAAAATACAACTTCAAAAGAATCCGCCACCCATGTAACACCTCCATTAAAACTATACTCAACGGCCCCTGGACTGTCAATATGAATTTGACCGTCAGCAAAACCAGCACATGTTGGAGAGACTGCAGATGCAGTGATTGAGATATCTGAAATGGTAACTTCAACAGTATCGTAAACGTCTCCACAAATCGCATTTCCTTCACGCAAAATAAACTGATATGTTCCCGTCTGGTTTACCGATACCATGGGATCTTCCACCATGAAACTTGGCGCGTAATTTACAACCGGTGCAGGCACTATTGCACTTGCATCTGTTTGCCACAAAATTGTATTCGCAGGATCGGAAACCGCACCGTCCAAGTGAATTGGAGTTCCAAGACATAGATTTGTATCAATTCCTGCAACAGGTGTAGGTATCAATTCTACATTTATTGTGAACTCAATTGTATCGACAATAGCACCTTGATCCCACATTTGAACTTGGTAATCTGTTGTTACAGGAGGGCTAACAGAAACACCAGTAATGCCTGTTGTGTTTGATACATTTGTTGTGACAAGCCAATTTGCAGTTGCACTGACCCATCCCGAACTCAGAATTAGATCTACAATTGCAGTATCTCCTTCACATATTGTCTGATCAGGAGTGCCTCCTGAGCATCCAATATTCGCACCTGTTTGCGGAAAAGTTAAATTCACATTTCCTACTTGTGAACTGTAATTTGAAAACATTAAAATATATGCTGTACCGGCAACAACAGGGATAGCTGGTTGAAAGTTGCCAGCGACTCCACCGGGCGGAGGCCCGCCCTGCGACATTCCTGTATACCCAGCTGAACTGGCATTCCAGTTGCAAGCTGCAGGAGCAACTAAATTATTTGCGATATCAGAACAACCTGTTACCGGATCGTAAGGCCACAATTCCCAATCAAAAAAGCCCGCTCCTCCAGGCGCTCCAATCTCAAATTCAAGAAATCCATTAGATGTAACATTGAGTACAAACCAATTTGGATTCAGTTCACCTGAAAACAAACAACCTGTATTAATTCCAGCTGGATTTACATTTGGATTAGAAAAACTACCTATTGGCGGAACCACAGGCTGGGGGCTTGCGCCTACAGAAAGTGGAAAAGGAACCGGTAAGTTATTACAAATATTTTGAGCTTGATTGCATGAGTTTGATACAACTCCTTGAGCTGAAACACCAACAACAGAGCAAAACACAACAATAATCGATACTATAAACTTCATAATTATTAATTGTTACAGTTGGTGAAAGGATAAGGGTCCATTTTATCAATGCCATATACGCCAATCTGAACACAATGGATTGTAGCTGAATATTTTCCAAACCATGAGGTGAAATCTGCCTCAGAGAGATTCGAAATTCCCGTGGTAATTAATAGAGCACGCTGCGTATGCATATCAAAGCGCACCATTTCAATCTCAGGGTGAGTATTATAAAATTCAACAGTCAATTCATCTAAAATCGATTGACTCGGTATTGAGAACATACACTGAGCAAACAAACGTGTATCTGATGGGCTCTGCACTGCAATCTCATTTTGAGCTCGAGAACTAAAAATAAAGCATAGCATTGCAATTGGCAAAATAAGTTTCATAGTGTAGATTGGATGTTTTGTTAATATCAAGACGCACAACTAATTTGTTCAGTTGCCTTCTTAACTACAATATAAATTTAATTCAATGAACTTAGAAAAGCTACAACTCGTTCAATCTTTAACTGAAGGTACCGTATCTTATAAAAATTTAAACTTTTTCCCCGGATAATAGGCAGTTGTGCCGAGCTCCTCCTCAATACGAAGCAACTGATTGTACTTTGCCATACGGTCGCTTCGTGATGATGATCCCGTTTTTATTTGCCCGCAGCTTAAAGCAACTGCTAAATCGGCAATTGTATTGTCCTCAGTTTCACCACTTCGGTGACTCATTACAGACGTATATCCATTTCGTGTTGCCATCTGCACTGCTTCTATCGTTTCCGTTAGCGTTCCAATTTGGTTCACCTTAACTAGAATGGAGTTGGCATAACCTCCCTCAATACCTCTATTCAAGCGTTTTGTATTTGTTACAAATAAATCATCACCAACCAATTGTACTTTATCTCCCAGAGCATCTGTTGCCAATTTCCATCCGTCCCAATCGTCCTCATCCAAACCGTCTTCAATCGATACAATAGGGTATTTATCAGACCAATCTATCCAAAACGCTACCATCTCAGCCGATGACATCCGAGTACCTGTAGATTCAAAAACATATTCGCCCGTATTTTTATCATAAAACTCTGAAGAGGCTGCATCCAATGCAATGTAGACATCTTCACCCGGCTTAAAACCAGCTTTTTCAATGGCTTGAATGACTACCTGAATTGCTTCTTCATTCGAACCTAAATTTGGAGCGAAGCCTCCTTCATCGCCCACATTTGTGGACATCCCTTTCTCTTTTAAAACTCCTTTCAAATGATGGAAAATTTCAGTTCCCCACTGAAGCCCTTGAGAAAAAGAATCGGCGCCAAATGGCATTACCATAAATTCTTGAATGTCAATTTTATTGTCTGCGTGCGACCCGCCATTCAAAATATTCATCATTGGAACGGGCATCGTTACTGCGCCTACTCCACCAATATATTTGAACAAACTAAGTCCTGACTCATCTGCAGCAGCTCGCGCTGCAGCGAGAGAAACGCCAAGTATTGCATTGGCTCCTAACTTTGATTTGTTTTCAGTCCCATCAAGTTCGATCAGAGCCGAATCGATTGCTTTTTGATCACAAACATCAAACCCTTTAAGTGCAGTATCGATTAATGAATTCACATTCGCAACAGCCTTTAGTACTCCTTTACCCAAATATGCTGCAGGATCACCATCTCTCAACTCTACTGCTTCATGAATTCCAGTTGATGCTCCTGATGGAACAGCAGCGCGACCTAAAACCCCACTTGTTGTTATCACATCTACTTCAACTGTCGGGTTACCACGAGAATCGAGAATTTGTCTACCAATTACTTTTGCAATGTAACTCATTATCTATTTATTTTTCAAATTATCAACGAATTGATCAAACAAATACCTCGAATCGTGAGGTCCAGCAGATGCCTCAGGATGGTATTGGACTGAGAACACATCTTTACCTACCAATTCAATACCTGCGACTGTGTCGTCGTTTAAGTGTTTGTGTGTAATATTAACTTTGTCATTATTCTCGGTACTCTCACGTGAAATAACGAAACCGTGATTCTGAGATGTAATTTCTCCTTTTCCTGTCTTTAAATTTTTAATCGGATGATTAATTCCCCGATGGCCATTAAACATCTTTTCAGTTAATAGCCCTTGACTCAAACCTAATATTTGATGTCCCAAACATATCCCGAATACAGGCTTATTTTGATTTACTATGTCTTTGACTAAATTTATTGATGAAGGCATTGCAGATGGGTCTCCCGGACCATTAGAAAGCATATATCCATCAGGATTGAACGAGTTTAAGTCTTCGATCGTCGAATCCAAAGGGAATACCTTAACGTGGCATCCGCGATCTACAAGACAGGTTACAATACTCTTTTTGACTCCGAAGTCAATCAAAGATACTTTGAACTCAGGATTTTCTGGTTTCATCTCGTAGGCTTGTTTTGTTGCCACTTTAGAAGACAATTCCAAACCTTCCATAGATGGAACCTCAGCCAATTGCCGTTTTAGTTCATCAATATCCGTTGTTTCTGATGAAATAATACAATTCATTGCTCCTTTACTACGAATATGTCTTACCAAGGCGCGCGTATCAACATCAGCGATCCCTACCTTGTTGTCATCAATCATGTAATCATTCAATGACTTTAGACCTGAAGGTCTTGAGTATCCGTCAGAAAACTTTTTAATAATCATTCCGGCCACCTTCATTCCTTTCGATTCCACCTCCTCTGAATGGACGCCGTAATTGCCAATGTGCGCAGATGTCATACAAAGAATTTGACCATAATAAGAGGGATCAGTAAAAACTTCTTGATAACCAGTCATTCCAGTGTTAAATGCGATTTCCCCTGTTGTGGTTCCAATTTTCCCAATTGCGACCCCGTTGAAAACGGTACCATCTTGTAGTAATAAAACCGACGTCTTCTTGTCTTCCATGATCAAAAAAATTTGTACAAAGTTAGGGATTCAGTTCGGAAAAATCACTCAAAGTTATCCACAAAAAAAGGGCGATGTAAACATCGCCCTGAATCATTTGTTTTGAATACAATCAAAAGAAGCTTATTTTTCCTCTTCTGCCTTATCCCCTTTTTCCTCAACATCGTCTGTCTTTGGAGCTTCTTCGGTTGCAGTTTCAGGAGTTGTTTCTTCAACAACTTCAGTTTCCTCTACAACTTCAGATTCCTCAACAACTTCTACGGCTTCAATACCTTCCGTTTCAACTACCTCATCGGAGGTTGCTTCTGTTGCTTGTGCAGATCCACCTCTACGTGAACGACGCGTATTTTTCTTCTTCGCTTCATTCGAGTACAACTCATTGAAGTCTACTAACTCGATCATACACATTTCCGCATTATCACCTAACCGGTACCCGGTACGAATAATACGTGTATATCCTCCTGGTCGATTTGCAATTTTTGGGGCAATTTCTCTGAACAATTCAGCAACAGCTCCTTTTTGCTGTAAGTATCTAAAAACAACTCTTCTTGAATGAGTTGAATCTGTTTTTGATTTCGTCAAAATTGGCTCAACATATACCCTCAAAGCTTTTGCTTTTGCAACTGTTGTATTAATTCTTTTGTGCTCGATCAGAGAGCATGCCATATTCGAAAGCATTGCCTTTCTATGGGCTGTCTTCCTTCCTAAGTGATTGAATTTTTTTCCGTGTCTCATAACTTAAATTTCGTAAGTAACGGTTAACTAACCTCTGTTGTGTGCATCGCTACAGATTAGTCACCTATTACGCCATTTTTAAAATTTGTGCGATACTATTCTTTATCTAATTTGTATTTCGAAACATTCATTCCAAACGAAAGGCCTTTATTATCGACTAGGTCTTCCAATTCGGTCAATGACTTTTTACCAAAGTTTCTGAACTTTAATAAATCATTCTTGTTATATGATACTAAATCACCAAGCGTTTCTACGTCAGCAGCTTTCAGACAGTTCAACGCACGAACAGATAAATCCATATCAACCAACTTTGTTTTCAAAAGTTGACGCATGTGTAATGAAGTTTCATCGAATTCTTCTGTTTCAGCTTTTACTTCGCTATCCAATGTGATACGCTCATCAGAGAAAAGCATGAAGTGATGAATCAAAATTTTCGCTGCTTCTTTTAGTGCATCTTTGGGATGAATAGATCCATCAGTAACAATGTTGAAAACCAATTTTTCATAATCTGTTTTTTGCTCAACACGAAAATTTTCAACTGCGTATTGAACATTTTTGATTGGTGTAAAAATGGAGTCGACGAATATCGTTCCAAAAGGAGCATTTCCATCTTTATTCTCTTCAGCTGGATAATAACCACGACCCTTAATAATCGTAAGTTCCATTTCCAACTTCACAGATGGTTCCATATTACAGATTACTAAATCAGGATTTAATACTTGAAATGCTGACGTGAATTTGCCAATGTCACCCGCTGTCAATTTATCTTGACCTGCTATAGAGACAACAACTGTCTCACTATCTGTTCCTTCAATTTGTTGTTTGAAACGTACTTGTTTCAAGTTCAAAATTATCTCAGTAACATCTTCTACAATTCCTTTGATTGTAGAGAATTCATGATCTGCACCTTCGATACGAACCGATGAAATCGCAAAACCTTCCAATGAAGATAAAAGGATTCGTCTTAATGCGTTACCAACGGTAATACCATAACCTGGCTCCAAAGGACGGAATTCAAACTGTCCCTCGTGCTCATCGGCTTGGTTCATTATTACTTTGTCCGGTTTTTGAAAATCTAAAATTGCCATTTGTTTTTCTTCTTTTTAATTGTTCCTTGGTTGCGCGGTTTGAAAATGTGAAGAATTTTAATCAAACCCTTTGGCCAAGAACCAATATGGTTAATTATTATTTAGAGTATAATTCGACGATTAGTTGCTCCTTGATATTTTCAGGAATCATTTCACGAGTAGGAACACCTACTACTTTACCTGCCAATTGAGAAGGATTCCAGTCAAGCCAATCAAAACTAGTTGTTTTTGCAGCCAATGAATTGGAAATTGCTTCCAATGATTTTGACTTCTCACGAACACCAACAACATCACCTACTTTTAAAGCATAGGATGGTACGTTCACAACACTACCATTTACAGTAATGTGTTTGTGTGAAACAAACTGACGCGCAGCTCTTCTCGTTGGAGCAATACCTAATCGGTAAACGGTATTGTCTAGACGACCCTCACACAATTGCAAAAGAACTTCACCAGTAATCCCTTTCATACGCGATGCCTTCTCAAATAAATTTGAGAATTGACGCTCAAGAATACCATAAGTATACTTTGCTTTTTGCTTTTCGCTTAACTGAATTGCGTATTCAGACTGCTTACCTCTACGTTTATTTGGACCATGTTGTCCTGGACCGTAGCTTCTTCTATCCAACGCTTTGTCCGGGCCAAAGATTGGATCTTTGAAACGACGCGCGATTTTTGATTTTGGACCTGTATATCTTGCCATTTTACTTTGTATTAAGGGAGACTATGAATTAAGGCTTCTCCTCCGATAGTCTTAATTCCCTTGTTATATTAAAATTTTAAACTCTTCTTCGTTTTGGTGGTCTACATCCGTTGTGTGGCATTGGAGTAACATCAATTATTTCAGTTACTTCAATTCCTGCATTGTGCAACGATCTGATTGCTGACTCACGACCATTTCCTGGACCTTTGACGTAAACTTTTACTTTACGTAATCCATTCTCGTGTGCTTCTTTTGCTGCATCCTCTGCTGCAACTTGCGCAGCGTATGGCGTATTTTTCTTTGAACCTCTAAATCCCATTTTTCCCGCTGACGACCATGAGATAACCTGACCAGCGTTATTTGTCAATGAGATAATTACATTGTTAAAAGTCGCTTGAATGTGCGCTTGACCCAATGCCTCTACTTTGACGTTCTTTTTCTTTTTTTGATTTGACTTTGCCATTTTATTAGCTTTTAAATGTTTATTGCTTTATGATGAATAGGAACG
Source organism: Crocinitomicaceae bacterium (assembly GCA_029249445.1). Taxonomy (GTDB): domain Bacteria; phylum Bacteroidota; class Bacteroidia; order Flavobacteriales_D; family Crocinitomicaceae; genus UBA4466. The sequence continues at coordinate 22,778 of JAQWHI010000003.1, forward strand.
TATGCTCCTGCTCTACTTTTTCTGATAATGGGGACGATTAGTGCGGGTATCGTTTGCTCATGCCATTCACAATGGAACACTCAAAAGCGCGATAATCGCGGACCGCCTTTCCGCAAAATCAGAAGCAGCATTGCTACTTCTTCTTATTCGCAACCGTTTTTCTTCTACCTTTTCTTGTACGAGAGTTATTCTTAGTTCGCTGACCTCTCAATGGTAAACCAGCTCTGTGACGAATACCTCTATTGCAACCAATATCCATCAAACGTTTGATGTTCAATTGAACTTCTGAACGCAAAGCACCTTCTACTTTGATTTCGTTAATTGCATTACGGATTGCAGACAATTGATCATCATTCCAATCTTGAACTTTGATACCTTCATCTACTTTCGCAGCTGCCAATACTTTAGCTGCTGTGCTTCTTCCAATTCCATAGATGTACGTCAATCCGATTACACCTCTCTTATTTTTTGGTAAATCAATACCTGCTATACGTGCCATATCTCTATCTGTTTTGAGTTATGAATTTCAGAACCACCAATTGCATGCAATCGAGTAATCCATGAATCCAAGTTTACCCTTGTCTTTGTTTAAACTTTGGGTTCTTCTTGTTTATCACGTAAACCCTTCCTTTTCTTTTAACGATTTTGCAGTCTGCAGATCGTTTCTTAACTGATGCTCTTACTTTCATCTTTCTTATAATTATTCCGTTTTCAGTTTTTTATTGAATTGCTTCGACAACTTTCCAAAGGCTTGCCTTCTCAGCAGTTTTTACAGTTCTTTCTAAAAACTTCGTTTTCATTATTTATATCTAAATGTTATTCTACCTTTTGTTAAATCGTAAGGCGACATTTCTACTTTAACCTTATCCCCTGGAAGAATTTTAATGTAATACATTCTCATTTTACCAGAAATATGTGCAGTAATGACGTGACCATTCTCTAACTCCACGCGGAACATGGCGTTTGACAGTGCTTCGATGATTACTCCATCCTGTTCTATTGATGCTTGCTTTGCCATAATTAAAATCCAGACATTTCACCTTGTGTTCTTCTTCCTTTAATCCTTGTACCTTCCATAAGGCCATCCATCTGACGATTCAACAAATACGATTCAACTTGCTGTAGCGTATCTAAAACAACGCCTACCATAATCAGTAGCGACGTACCCCCAAAGAATAGGGCGAAAGACGGATTCACTCCTGCTAATGCTGCAATTGCTGGAAACACAGCAACTACCGCTAAGAATAGCGATCCAGGGAACGTAATTCTTGAAACGAGTGAATCGATATAATCAGCAGTATCTTCGCCAGGACGAATCCCAGGGATGAAACCACCGCTTCTTTTTAATTCATCCGCAATCTTTCTTGGATTAATCATTATCGCCGTGTAGAAATAAGTGAAAATGATAATCAGAATACCCAATGCTGTATTGTAACCAACTCCATAGATATCACCGAACGTTTTGGCCATAAAACTATCTGGGGCAGTAAAAATCATGAGTGGGACCGTCATAATTGCTTGAGCAAAGATAATTGGCATTACTCCAGAAGCATTCACCTTAATTGGTAAGTAGTTTCTTGCACCCTGATCTTCTGCTGCTCTAGCTCCAACAAGACGTTTGGCGGTGTTCAATGGCACCTTGCGAACGCCTTGTACAATTAATATCGTACCCAAAACAACAATCATGAAAGCGAATATTTCGAGAACAATTTTAATAAGGTTTCCTGATTCTAGTCCAATCTCAGACATAAATGCCTGCGGAAGACGCGCAAGAATACCCACTGTAATAAGAAGTGAGATACCATTACCTACACCTTTATCCGTAATACGCTCTCCCAACCATACAGCGAACATTGCACCAGCGACTAACAAAACAATTGCAGAAATCCACACGAATGACCATGGATCATGTGCGAAAGCAGAGACAGGAGAACCTGTTCCTAAGTTTGCAGTTTTATTGGCAGCATACAAGGCAATGTATGTAGGTGCTTGGAAAGCACAAATCACAATGGTAAGAATCCGTGTATAATTATTGATTCTCTTTCTACCTGACTCGCCTTCTTGTTGCATTTTCTGGACAGCAGGTACAGCCATTCCTAAAAGTTGCATTATAATCGATGCAGAGATGTAGGGCATGATACCAAGCGCCATGATTGAAACGTTCGTAAAACTACCTCCTGTAAACAAGGACAACAACGTTTCAATTGCGTTTGCATCACCTGTGCTTTGAGCCTGATTTGCTTGCAAAACGGTGTAATCAACACCTGGAAGAATGATAAAAGATCCTACACGATAAATGAGAATTATCGATAGAGTTAATATAATTCTCTTCCGAAGTTCTTCAACTTTCCAAATGTTTTTAATGTTCTCTATAAACTTTTTCATCAGCTAAAAATGTTGGCAAAGTTAATTAGATTTCTGAACAATTCCCACCTTGTCCTTCAATTGCTGTTTTCGCAGTTGATGAGAATTTGTGAGCAGTTACATCGATTTTCGACTTCAACTCTCCTCTTCCTAATATCTTTACTCTCTCATTTTTAGAGCATAAGCCATTTTCCTGAAGGATTGCCGGCGTAATTTCCTTCACTTTTTTGCGCTCAATTAATGATTGAATAATGTCCAAATTAATTGCTTTGTACTCAACACGGTTGATGTTCTTGAAACCGAATTTAGGTACACGTCTTTGTAGTGGCATTTGACCACCTTCGAAACCAATTTTTCTAGAATATCCAGATCTTGATTTTGCTCCCTTGTGTCCACGCGTAGAAGTACCACCTCGACCAGATCCCTGACCTCGAGCGATTCTTTTTCGGTTTTTGGTAGAATCCTTCGCTGGAGTTAAATTATGTAAATTCATCTTAAATGCTTTTTAGAGTTTAATCAACAACTTCTACTAAGTGTTGAACTTTATTAACCATTCCAAGGATTTGCGGAGTTGCTTCATGTTCTACAACTTGATTCAACTTTTTCAATCCTAATGCTTTAATCGTTGCTTTTTGTCTTGCAGTTCGATTAATAGCGCTTTTCGTTTGCTTAATTTTAATTTTCGCCATCGTTGCTAATATTAACCGTTAAACACTTTATCCAAATCGACTCCTCTTTGCTTAGCAACAGAGACAGCATCTCTCATTTGAGATAATGCATTGATTGTCGCTTTAACAACATTGTGAGGGTTCGATGAACCTTGTGACTTTGCTAAGACATTATGCACACCAACACTTTCCAATACAGCACGCATCGCACCACCTGCGATTACCCCCGTACCTTCAGAAGCTGGTCTCAATAAAACTCTCGCACCACTGAATTTTCCTTTTTGAATGTGAGGAACTGTACCGTGCAAAATAGGAACTTGGATCAAGTTCTTTTTCGCATCGTCAATTCCTTTCGAAATTGCCTCAGTCACCTCTTTTGCCTTTCCTAATCCGTGACCAACGATTCCGTTTTCATCACCAACAACTACAATTGCTGAGAAACTAAACGTACGTCCACCTTTCGTAACTTTCGTTACACGGTTCACGGCAACAAGCTTGTCTTTAAGCTCGATATCTGCAGATTTTACTCTGTTTAATGGTTGTGTCGCCATATCTCCTTAAAATTTTAGTCCGCCTTCTCTCGCTGAGTCAGCTAATGATTTAACTCTACCGTGGTACAAGTATCCATTTCTATCGAATACTACCGTATCAATTCCGGCTTTGATTGCTTTTTCTGCTACCTCTTTACCTACTACAGACGCCTGATCAATTTTGTTTCCTTTTGCCGCTTCTTTATTATTGTATGAAGATGCAGAAACCAAAGTTGTTCCTGTTGAATCGTCTATAATTTGAGCATAGATTTGTTTGTTGCTTCGAAAAACAGACAAACGAGGCATCGCAGAAGTTCCAGAAACATTCTTTCTGATTCTTCTTTTGATTTTTGCTCTTCTTGTTACTTTACTAAATGCCATAACTAATTAAGATATCTAATTATTATTTCGCTGCTGTTTTACCAGCTTTTCTTCTGAGTTCTTCACCGACGTATTTCACACCTTTTCCTTTGTACGGTTCTGGTTTACGGAGGGATCGAATCTTGGCAGCTACTTGTCCGACCAATTGCTTATCGTGAGACTCCAATGTTACAATTGGGGCCTTACCTTTTTCAGACACTGTTGATACCTTAATTTCTTTAGGAAGTTCGATTACGAATGGATGAGAGTAACCTAATGACAACTCAAGTCTTTGACCACTTGCATTGGCACGGTAACCTACACCTACTACTTCTAATTCCTTTTTGAACCCTTCTGAAACTCCGATACACATATTATTCACTAATGAACGGTACAAACCGTGCTTAGCTCTGTGATCAGGCGTATCTGATTCGCGGGTGAAAGACACTGATCCTTCATTGATGCTCATTGAAACACAAGAATCCATTTCTTGAGTCAATTCACCTTTAGGACCCTTAACTGTAACTACGTTACCGTCAACTTTCACTTCTACTCCACTCGGGACTGTTACTGGGGATTTACCTATCCTTGACATTTCTCTTAATATTTAACTATTAATAAACGTAAGCGAGAACCTCTCCTCCTACGTTATCTCTTTTTGCTTGTTTTCCTGTAACAACACCTTTAGATGTTGAAACAATTGCAATTCCCAGCCCATTCAATACACGTGGCATATCAGATGCTGAACTGTATTTACGAAGTCCTGGTCTAGAAGCTCTTTGCAATTTTGTGATTGCAGGAACTTTAGTTGATGCATTGTATTTCAAAGCAATTTTAATGTTGCCTTGTTTGTTGTCGTCTTCGAATTTGAAGTTCGTAATATATCCTTGATCAAACAAAATTTGAGTCATTGCTCTTTTTGTGTTTGAACCAGGAATATCAACTGTCTTCAACCCTGCCGAACTTGCGTTTCGAATTCGAGTCAGAAAATCTGCTATTGGATCTGTATTCATATTTATTTGTTTCGGTAACGGTTTTCAACGTGACTTGAACCTGAAACCAGTTTATAATTTTACCAACTTGCTTTTTTAACACCTGGGATTTTACCATCTAAAGCCATTTCACGGAATGTAACACGTGAAATACCAAACTGACGCATATACCCTCTAGGTCGACCTGTCAATCCACATCTGTTATGAACTCTACATTTTGCCGAGTTAGCAGGAAGTTTTTGCAATTTGATCATTGCATCCCACTTTGCCTCTTGCATTTCTTCAGAGTCATCTGTTGACTTTAAGATCTTAGTTAACTCCTCACGCTTTGCTGCGTAACGAGCTGCTAGTCTTTCTCTTTTGCGCTCACGCGCTTTCATTGATTCTTTAGCCATGTCTTATTATTTTTTTTGAAATGGAAATCCGAATGCATCAAGCAACGCTTTACCTTCTTCATCACTGTCAGCTGTGGTGACGAATGTAATATCCATTCCCATCATGCGGTTCACTTTATCAATATCAATTTCTGGGAAAATAATGTGTTCTTTCACTCCCATGTTGAAGTTTCCTCGGCCATCAAATCCTTTTGGATTGATTCCTCTAAAGTCACGCGTACGTGGCAAAGCAACCGCAATAAAACGATCCAAGAAGTTGTACATGTTGTTACCTCTCAATGTTACTTTCGTTCCAATTGGCATCCCTTTTCTTAATTTAAAGTTAGAGATGTCTTTCTTAGAAATAGTTGCAACTGCTTTTTGTCCAACGATGCGAGATAAATCTTCAACCGCGGTGTCAACTAATTTTTTGTCAGCTACAGCATCACCGATACCCTGGCTAACAACAATTTTTGTAAGTTTCGGCACCTTCATTGAGGATTTGTAACCGAACTTTTCAGTAAGAGCTGGAATAATCTCAGCTTGATACTGCTCTCGAAGTCTTGGTGTATAACTCATAATCTATTTGATTTCGTCCCCTGACTTTTTTGAATAACGTACTAATTTTCCATTTTTGTCTGCCTTACGACCCATGCGAGATGCCTGACCGTTAACGACAACCATAAGGTTTGAAATATGGATTCCAGCTTCCTGTTCCACAATTCCTCCCTGAGGATCTGCTGCGCTCGGCTTTTGGTGTTTCTTAATTAAGTTTACACCTTCAACTTTCGCTCGCGATTTTTTCTTGTCAATCGAAAGAATGCTTCCTTCCTGACCTCTTGATTCACCACTAATAACTTTAACAGTGTCTCCTACTTTAATGTGTAATTTCTGTTGCATAACGTCAATTATTAAAAATTAAAGTACCTCAGGAGCAAGTGAAACTACCTTCATGTAGTCTGCATCACGTAGCTCTCGAGCAACTGGTCCGAAAATACGAGTTCCCCTCATCTCACCTGCTTGATTCAAAATAACGCAAGCGTTATCATCAAAGCGGATATAAGAACCGTCTGGACGACGTACTTCTTTCTTCGTTCTTACTATTACTGCTGTAGCCACAGTTCCTTTTTTGACTTGGCCGTTTGGCATCGCACTCTTTACAGTAACTACAATTTTGTCACCGACAGAAGCATAACGACGTTTCGTTCCTCCTAAAACACGGATCACTAAAACTTCTTTTGCTCCAGAGTTGTCTGCCACTCTTAGTCTTGATTCAGTTTGTATCATTACTCTAAATTATTTAGCTCGTTCAACAATCTCTACCAATCTCCAGTTCTTTGATTTCGATAACGGACGTGTTTCCATGATACGAACAGTATCACCTTCTCCACATTCATTTTTCTCATCATGAGCCACAAACTTAGTAGTGTTCTTCACGAACTTACCATACTTAGGGTGCTTTACTTTACGCTCTACTGATACAACAATTGACTTGTCCATCTTGTCGCTAGTAACAATCCCTATACGTTCTTTTCTTAAATTACGCTTTTCCATTGTAAGCTAATTTCGATGCTCAAGCTAAGCTTGAGCTTCACGTTTTGTTAATTCTGTTTTCAATTTTGCGATAGAACGTCTAAGACTTCTAATCTGCAATGGATTTTCCATAGGTGCAACGCTGTGCGCCAACTTCATCTTCACCAATTGCTCTGATCTGTTCGCAATCTGATCTTGTATGTCTGCATCAGACATTTTTGTAATTTCTTGCTGCTTCATCGTTTAACTATTTTCCTGGTACAACATAGTCGTGACGTGTCACGAATTTACATTTCACAGGTAGTTTCTGTGCTGCCAAACGCATTGCTTCTTTCGCTGTTTCATACGGAACTCCATCAGCTTCGAAAAGAATACGACCTGGTCTCACAACTGCAACCCAATGACTTGGTGCCCCTTTACCTTTACCCATACGTACTTCTGCCGGCTTCGATGTCACTGGCTTGTCTGGGAAAATGCGGATCCATACCTTACCTTCACGCTTCATGTATCTGGTAACAGCGATACGAGAAGCTTCAATTTGACGTGAAGTTAGCCATCCTGGCTCCAAAGTCTTTAGTCCAAAAGATCCGAAAGATACAGTGCTTCCTCTATGAGCAAGACCTCTATTTCTTCCCTTCTGAGCCTTTCTAAATTTGGTTCTTTTTGGTGATAACATTTTTCTCTGTTATTAAATTTTGTAAATCATTTCGATTTCTCGAAACTCTTATTTTTTAGGTCTTCTCTTACCTCCACCGCCTTGGCGCTTACCTCCTTTACCTGAGGCTTGTCCAACGTTAGGAGAAAGATCGCGTTTTCCATAAACCTCACCCTTACAGATCCAAACCTTAATACCAAGGCGACCATAAGTGGTGTGTGCTTCTGCCAACGCATAATCAATGTCAGCTCTGAACGTATGTAACGGAGTACGTCCATCCTTGTACATTTCTGTACGAGCCATCTCTGCGCCATTCAAACGTCCAGAAATCTTTACTTTGATTCCTTCCGCTCCCATTCGCATTGTGCTCGCGATGCTCATTTTAATTGCTCTTCTGAAAGAAATTCGTGCTTCCAATTGACGAGCGATTCCGTCAGCCACCAATCGAGCGTCCAATTCAGGACGTTTTACCTCGAAAATATTGATTTGAATCTCCTTCTTTGTAAGCTTCTTCAACTCTTCTTTCAACTTGTCAACTTCTTGACCACCTTTACCAATGATTACTCCTGGACGCGCTGTGTTAATAGTAACGGTTACTAACTTTAACGTTCTCTCGATGATAATCTTGGCAATGCTTGCTCTAGATAAACGAGCACGAAGGTACCTACGAATTTTGTCGTCTTCAACGAGTTTGTCTTTGTAGTCATCACCTCCATACCAGTTAGAATCCCATCCTTGGATGAAACCTAATCTATTTCCTATTGGATTTGTTTTTTGTCCCATTTATCTAAAATTATTCCGCGTTCTTAGCGTCTACGACGATAGTTACGTGATTTGATCTTTTTCTAATTCTATGCGCTCGTCCTTGTGGTGCCGGTTGAATTCTTTTCAACATTCCTGCTGACCCCACTTGAATCTCTTTTACGTATAGTGTCTCTTCCTCGATACTCTTATCTTCATTTTTCTGCTCCCAATTTGCGATTGCAGAACGAAGCAATTTACCAAGGCTGGTAGACGCATCTTTTGCGTTGTGTTGCAATATGTTCAAAGCTTTGTTTACTTCCTCTCCACGAACAAGATCTGCAACTAATCTCATCTTACGTGGTGTGATTGGCGAATTGTTCAACTTTGCAAATGCAATTGACTTGTTCGCTTCTTTTCTAGCTTCGGCTTTTAATCTCTTTCTAGCTCCCATAACTATCTTTTCTTATCTTTCTTATTTCCACCATGTCCACGGAAGTTACGCGTTGGAGCAAATTCCCCAAGTTTGTGTCCTACCATATTCTCGGTTACGAAAACAGGAATAAATTTATTACCATTATGAACTGCGAAAGTTAATCCAACAAAATCAGGAGTAATAGTACTTGCCCTTGACCATGTTTTGATAACTTGCTTGTTACCTGACTCTTGTGCATCATCTACACGCTTCATTAGCTTGTAGTGTACGAAAGGTGGTTTTTTTAATGAACGACTCATATCCTAATTATTTTTTTCTTTTTTCAATAATAAATCTATCAGAGTACTTTTTCTTCGCACGCGTTTTAAATCCTTTAGCAGGAATACCATTACGAGATCTTGGATGACCTCCAGCATTCTTACCTTCACCACCTCCCATTGGGTGATCAACTGGATTCATAACTACACCACGCACCCTTGGACGACGTCCTTGCCATCTTGTTCTTCCGGCTTTACCAGAAACTGTCAAGTTGTGCTCTGAGTTAGAAACAGATCCGACTGTTGCTAAACATGTTGTAAGGATCATTCTCGTTTCTCCAGAAGGCATCTTAACAATGGCATAACGACCATCTCTTGCGTTCAATTGAGCGTAGGTTCCTGCTCCACGAGCAATAGCTCCGCCTTTTCCAGGCTTCAACTCAATATTATGAATAACTGTTCCCAATGGCATATCTGCTAAGAACATAGCATTTCCAACATTAGGAGTTGCTTCGGCTCCAGACATCAAAGTATCTCCAACTTTCAGTCCTTCCGGCGCTACGATGTAACGTTTTTCACCATCCGCATAATACAACAAAGCAATACGTGCTGTTCGGTTTGGATCATATTCGATCGACTTAACCGTAGCAGGAACGCCATGCTTGTCTCTTTTGAAATCAATGACTCGGTACTTTTGTTTGTGACCACCACCAATGTAGCGCATCGTCATTCTACCGTCATTGTTACGACCACCGGACTTGTTCTTTCCTTTTACCAAACTCTTTTCAGGAGCTCTTTTGGTAACCTCAGAATAGTCACTATTGATCTTGTGTCTTTGCCCTGGAGTTGTAGGCTTGAATTTTTTAAGACCCATTTTTTAGTGCTTAAAAGTTATTAAATAAATCAATCGTCTCTCCATCTGCAACTGTTACAATAGCTTTTTTCCACTTCTTACTAGGTTGCTCAACGATACCTCTATTCGTATACTTTGTAGAGGATTTCCCACCGCCATAATTCATGGTACGAACTTCAGTTATAGAAACTCCATACATGTTCTCGACGGCATTTTTTATTTCAATCTTATTCGCAGATCGATCCACAGCGAACGTAAAACGGTTTAGGTCCTCGCTTTGCGCTGTAGCTTTCTCTGTAATAATTGGTTTTTTAATAATTGTCTTCATCTCTCAATTAGTTTAGAATCTTTTCGATTACTTCTATTGAACTTTTGGCCATTACAACTTTACCTGCATTCAACACATCATATGTGTTCACCGAATCAGCTGTTACGACCTTTACTTTCTTAAGGTTACGTGAAGACAAATAAACGTTGTCATTCTTCTCACCTAAAATCATCAAAACTTTCTCGTTTTCAAGTTTCAAGTTACTCAACAATGACCTGAAATCTTTAGTTCTTATCACATCCATTGCTGGATCTTCAATGACCATGATATCTTTCGACTTTGCTTTGTAAGTGAATGCCGACTTGCGTGCTAAACGTTTGGTCTTTACATTCAATTTAAAACTGTAATTACGTGGGCGTGGTCCAAAAATACGACCTCCTCCAATACGAGTTCCAGACTTGACAGACCCCGCACGAGCTCCACCAGTTCCTTTTTGCTTCTTAATTTTCTTTGTAGATCCCGTGATTTCACTTCTCTCTTTGGCCTTGTGCGTCCCTTGACGGCGATTGGCCAAATGCTGTTTCACATCTAAGTAGATGGCATGATCATTAGGCTCGATACCGAACACGTCTTTTGATAAGCTAACTTCCTTAGTTGTAGCAGCTCCTTTTGCGCTTGTTACTTTTAATTTCATTACTTCTCAATTATTACGGTTGAACCTTTTGATCCAGGAACAGACCCCTTCACAATTACTAAATTCTTATCTGCAAGAACTTTCAACACCTGAAGATTTTCGATTTTAACACGCTCGTTTCCCATTTGTCCTGCCATTCGCATTCCTTTGAATACACGCGCTGGGTATGATGCAGCTCCAATCGATCCTGGTGCACGCAATCTGTTGTGTTGTCCATGAGTAGCTTGTCCAACTCCACCAAAATTGTGACGTTTAACAACCCCTTGGAAACCTTTACCTTTGGATGTTCCTACTACAGCAACGTATTCACCTTCTTCAAAGATGGTCGCGTCAACTGTATCACCGAGATTAAGTTCATCGAAACCTTTAAACTCAACTAATTTCGACTTAGGATCTGTTTTAGCTTTTTTAAAGTGACCTTTCAGTGCATTTGGAGTGTTTTTATCCTTACGGTCTCCAAACCCAAGCTGAACTGCCTCGTAACCATCTCTGTCTTGTGTTTTGATTTGGGTCACAACACAAGGACCAGCCTCTATCACTGTGCATGGCAATGATTTACCCTCGGCACTGTAAATGCTAGTCATTCCGACTTTTCTACCAATAATTCCTGGCATACTTTAACTATTAATTATTAAAACTTATTTATACTTTGATTTCAACATCAACACCACTTGGTAACTCCAAACGCATCAATGCATCAACAGTTTTGGAAGAAGAACTATAAATATCCATCAAACGCTTGTATGCACACAATTCGAATTGCTCGCGTGCAGTTTTGTTAACGTGTGGTGACTTTAGTACAGTGTAAATTCTCTTGTGTGTAGGCAATGGAATTGGTCCACTAACAACAGCACCTGTTGACTTTACTGTCTTGACGATCTTCTCAGCTGACTTGTCAACTAAGTTGTGATCATACGATTTCAATTTGATTCTAATTTTTTGATTCATCTCTTAAATATTATGCTGAAACACCTTTAATTTTTGCAACTACTTCTTCAGCAACATTTCTTGGTGCTTCAGTATAATGTGAGAACTCCATACTAGACGTTGCACGTCCAGATGACATTGTTCTAAGTTGCGTTACATAACCAAACATTTCTGACAATGGAACATCCGCTTTCACAACCTTCGATCCATTCTTGTCATCCATACCTCTCATAACACCGCGACGCCGGTTAAGATCACCTACGATATCTCCCATGTTTTCTTCTGGAGTTACAACCTCCAATTTCATCATTGGTTCGAGAAGTACAGGGCTTGCTTTTGGCAATGCTGTTTTGAATGCAAGCTTCGCACACAATTCAAATGATAACGCATCTGAATCAACAGCGTGGAAAGATCCGTCTTTCAAGGTTACTTTCATCGCATCCATTTCGAATCCGGCCATAACACCATTCTTCATTGATTCCTTGAATCCTTTTTCAATTGATGGGATAAATTCTTTAGGAACATTACCACCTTTAATCAAATTGACAAATTCCAATCCTGTTTTTTCTTGATCCTCTTGCGGTTCAATTGTAACAACAATGTCCGCAAATTTACCACGACCACCTGACTGTTTCTTGTATACCTCTCTATGATCAACAGGAGCTTGAATATTCTCACGGTAATTCACTTGAGGAGCACCTTGATTCACCTCAACCTTGAACTCACGACGCAATCGGTCTATAATAATGTCCAAGTGCAACTCACCCATTCCTGAGATAATTGTTTGTCCTGACTCCTCATCAGTTCGAACTTGGAAGGTTGGATCCTCTTCAGCTAACTTTTGAAGACCAACACCCAACTTATCAGAATCTGCCTGAGTTTTAGGCTCAATTGCCACACCAATTACTGGGTCTGGAAAATCCATTGATTCCAATACAATCGGTGCATTTTCAGCACAAAGAGTATCTCCTGTTTTGATATCTTTAAATCCTACAAACGCACCTATGTCACCTGCTCCCAATTCTGGTACTTGATTCTGTTTGTCCGCATGCATTTGGAATATTCTAGAAATACGTTCTTTCTTTCCTGAACGTGCATTTAGCACATACGAACCTGCAGCCAATTTACCAGAGTATGCACGAGTAAAACACAAACGACCTACGAAAGGATCAGTTGCAATTTTAAACGCCAATGCAGAGAATGGGTCATCGTATGATGGTTTTCTTGATTCCACCTCATCGGTCTTTGGATTCGTACCTTCTATTGCTTCTACATCAACAGGTGAAGGTAAAATCTCCATGACCATGTCTAACATTGATTGAACTCCTTTATTCTTAAAAGCAGATCCACACATCATTGGTACAACTTTACCAGCAATCGTAGCTTCGCGTAAAGCATCAAGAATTTCTCTTTCAGTAAGTGATTCTGGATCTTCGAAGTACTTCTCCATGAGCATATCATCGAATTCAGCAACTGCCTCCAACAATTCCTCTCTTAACTGGGTTGCTTCCTCTAAGATATCAGCTGGAATTTCAATCTCTTCGAACGTCATTCCTTGGTCCTCTTCGTTCCAAACAATACCTTTAAAGTTGATCAAATCAACAACACCTTTGAAATCATCTTCAGAACCAATATTCACTTGTAATGGTAACGCATGACTACCAAGCATTTCTTTTACCTGCTTACAAACATTCAGGAAATCTGCACCTTGACGGTCCATCTTGTTAACAAAACCAATACGTGGCACGTTATAATTGTTTGCTAGTCTCCAATTCGTCTCAGATTGAGGCTCAACTCCATCTACCGCAGAGAATAAGAAAACCAAACCATCCAAAACACGTAACGAACGATTCACCTCAACAGTAAAATCAACGTGACCAGGAGTATCAATAATGTTCACATGATATTTGTCACCGCGGTAATTCCAATTCAGGGTTGTAGCAGCTGAAGTAATAGTAATACCTCTCTCTTGCTCTTGCTCCATCCAATCCATTGTAGCACCTCCGTCGTGCACCTCACCGATTTTGTGATTTACACCGCCGTATTAAAGAATACGCTCAGTTGTTGTTGTTTTACCAGCATCAATGTGCGCAGCAATACCAATATTTCTTGTGTATTTAAGATCTCTTGCCATGATTAAAATCTAAAATGTGAAAATGCTTTGTTCGCCTCAGCCATTCTTAATGTATCTTCTTTCTTCTTGTAAGCTGCTCCTTCTTCTTTTGATGCAGCAATTATCTCCGCTGCTAGTTTCTGAGCCATTGTTTTTTCGTTGCGCTTGCGGGCGTAACCAATCAACCATTTCATTCCTAGTGAATGCTTACGTCCTTCACGCACAGGAGTTGGAATCTGGAAAGTTGCACCACCAACACGTCGGCTACGCACTTCAACTGGAGGATTGATATTCTCCAAGGCTTTCTTCCAAGTTTCTAGTCCAGTTGCTTCTTCCATTTTCGAATCAACCATGTCGATTGCTTCGTAAAATATTTTGAATGCCAAATTCTTCTTTCCATCCAACATCATGTTATTTACAAACTTTGTTACCTGCTTGTCATTGAACTTTGGATCCGGAAGGATGGCAATTTTTTTCGCTTTTCTTCTTCTCATCTTCTTTTAAATCTTAAAAGGTTACTTCTTTGGTCTCTTAGCCCCATACTTAGAACGACGTTGAGTACGTCCTTCAACACCAGCTGTATCTTCCGCACCACGAACAATGTGGTAACGCACACCTGGCAGATCTTTAACTCTTCCACCACGTACTAATACTAAACTGTGTTCCTGAAGGTTGTGTCCCTCACCTCCGATGTAGGCATTAACTTCCTTACCATTTGTAAGACGAACTCTGGCTACTTTACGCATTGCCGAGTTTGGCTTCTTAGGTGTAGTGGTGTACACACGCACACATACTCCTTTACGCTGTGGACAAGAATCAAGCGCTGCAGACTTGCTCTTCTTTACCACTGCTGTTCTCCCTTTGCGAACTAATTGTTGAATAGTTGGCATAAAAATACTGTTAACTTTAATTAATAAAAAATTCGCCCAAAAACACTTTTTCGGGGTGCAAAGATAGCAGGAAAATTTTATAAATCAAGGGATCGAGAAAAAAAAACTATCTTTTTTCACAGGGGCATGTTTACATCTTTTTTTAGAAAAAAAACAAACAAAATTCAATCGAATTTATCCTCTAATTCAAATTAGAAAAATTAGGATTGATTCATCTCAATTGGTAGAGAAAATTATTTAAAACCATCTAAACAATATCATTTCAATTTCAAAAATAAAATAATATCGAAATGCCAATAGAAGCAGAATGAAGAAAGAATAATCAATAAGTCAAAAAAATTTATTCATTGCAGAATTTATGAAGACTGTTGGAATATTCGTAATTTGGTTGACTCAAATCTATTTATAAGAACAAATGCTCAAACTTTCTCTCCACTTGTTTGCCCTTCTTTTGATTTCGGCAACAGCACAATCTCAAACCAATTTAAACCTTCTCGGAGATCTTCAATACCCCCAGCAACGTGGTGATTGTAGTGACATATGGGGCTACGTAGATGCATCTGGAAACGAATATGCCATTGTCGGAAATCAAACTGGGACTTCGATTGTTGATGTTTCAGACCCGACAAGCCCCGTTGAAATATTTTATTCTGCAGGAGACCAAACCATATGGCGAGACATGAAAGTATGGGGTACAACTGCATACATTACAAACGAAGGTGGATCAGGATTGAAAATCATCGATCTGAGCAACCTTCCCGGGCCAATAACAGCAGCTGATGTGACACAATTTACGGGAAGTCAATTCCCATTTACAACTGCTCACAACATTTTTATGGACGAAAATGGAATAGCTTACATCGCTGGTGCAAATAACGGAGTTGGCGGAGCGATAATTCTTGACTGTGCTGCAAACGCGTTAAATCCGGTTGAACTTGGCCGGTATGATGACTATTATATGCATGATGTATTTGTCCGCAACGATACCCTCTGGGGTGGGGCAATAAATGACGGGTTTTTTGTGGTTGTAGACGTCTCAGACCCTGCGAATTGCATAACAATGGCAACCCATTTCACTCCAACTACTTTTAGCCACAACACATGGTTGTCAGACGATGGCAATACACTTTACACAACAGATGAAGTGTCAAATGCTTACATAGCAGCATACGACGTGAGCAACTTGGCAAATATTGTCGAACTAGATAGAATCCAGTCAAGTCCAGGACAAGACGTAATCCCGCACAATACTTTTGTCAAAGGAAACTTTCTAGTCACATCTTATTATACAGACGGAATTGTTGTACATGATGCAACGAATCCTGCAAATTTAATCGAAGTAGGAAACTACGACACCTCCCCAGCTTTCTCTGGAGATGGCTTCAACGGTGCATGGGGTGTATATCCCTACTTTCCCTCAGGAAACATAATTGCAAGCGACATCGAGAATGGACTTTTTGTACTCGGTGTCAACTATACACCTGGCGCATATCTCGAAGGTAACATTACAGATGCTTTAACGAGTGCCCCTTTAAATAATGCTCAAATTGATATAGTCGCAACAAGCGCATCTGATATCTCAAACGGATCGGGAGACTATTTTTCTGGATTGGCTTCGGGAGGCACCTATGACGTAACCTATTCAAAAACAGGGTATATTTCTGAAACAATAAGCAATGTGATACTCTCGAATGGAAATACAACCGTAGTTAATGTGGAACTTGTGCCACTGATCACATTCACCTTACAAGGAACCGTAGAGGACACAAATGGGACACCAATACCGAATGTTCAGATCTCAATAAATGGACCTCAACAGTCGCAAACAACAACCAATGGTATAGGACAATTCAGTTTGAATTCTTTTTTAGAAGGAACGTATGAACTATTCATTGGTGCTTGGGGATACCATCCTGTTTGTATTTCAAATCAACAATTTACGACGAACGGTGGGCCTTATGTCTATCAACTTGAGGCAGGATATTCTGATAATTTTGAACTCGATCTTGGTTGGACAGTATCAGGAAGCCCTGATACAGGCGACTGGGAACGTGGTGAACCGAATGGGACAACCTATCAAGGCGGTCAAGCCAACCCTGACAATGACACTCAAGACTGTGGAGAAATGGCATTTATTACGGGAAATGATGGCGGTCAAGTAGGAAACGATGATGTTGACGAAGGAGTTACAACTTTGTCCTCCCCACTCTTTGATCTATCCAATTATTCAGACCCTTATCTTTCCTTCGAGCGCTGGTTTTTTAATGAGGGTGGTTTTGGGACTCCGAATGATTCATTGATTATTGAGCTATCGAATGGCACGCAGTCTGTAGTGCTAGACGTGGCAGATCAAAACGACCCAAATGAGAGCGAATGGACATACCGTGAATTTCGCTTATCAGATTTGATCCCTACAACAAGTCTTATGCAATTAAAAGTTCGGGCAATGGATGAAAATGGTGGACATCTTGTTGAAGGAGGATTTGACAATTTCCTTGTCTGGGATTCAATTCAATCCAATGCGAGTATTCAAAGTGCTGAAACTATAGAAGCAATATCCATATTCCCCGTCCCCTTCAAAAATGAGATCAATATTAAACTAGGGCAAACGCTGGAAACTGTGCAAGTCGAAATATTTGAACTAAGTTCTGGAAAATGTGTTGAACGAGGTGTTTACAAACAAACAAATTCTATTCAAATCAACAACTTCTTTTCGCGAGGAGTATATCTAATCAAAGTCATTGAAGACAAGCAGCTTATCGCACAGCGAAAAATTGTAAAGATCTAACCAAAGAATATCGAGTCATAAAAGTGGAACAGCAATTGGATCCACTTTTTTTATCCTCCAAAATACACGAAATAGTATATTTAAAGGAAATTAAGCGCAAGTGCATTTTTTAAAAACTTTCTCGGGTAAAGTACTTTTACTCACCGGCTTTGTCTTTATGCTGTCCGCATTTCAAGGACTTAACAGGCTGAAAACAGATGAATGGCGTTGTATAAATGTAGCTGACGGATTTGGATACTATATGTATCTGCCTCATCTTTTTAATGAAGGGTCACTTTATATGACGCAAGAATGGGCACAAGACCTACAAGACAAATATTGTGAAGGATGTTACGCCTATCAACTCTCAATGCGAAAAAATGGAAACCAACTCGACATTTATCACATGGGGCTTTCATACATCCTATTGCCCTCCTACGCAATCGGTGATGCCATTGCACACATTATGGGCTACTCAATGGATGGATTTAGCACTCCCTATCATGTGGTCTATCTCTTAAACGCACTATTATTTATCTTCCTTGGGCTTTTCTATCTCAGAAAATTACTACTCCTTTTCGTAGGTCATAGAGTTGCAGGATACGCCATTTTAATGCTCTATTTTGGAACAAACGTATATTCCACATTTCAGCTTCAATTTGATTTACCGCATCTTTACTTATTTACACTAAATACGCTGTTCCTTTACCACACCCTTACATACCTTTCAACCCAGCAGCGACAAAAATTGATCTACGCTGCATTGTTCTTTGGTTTAACAACTGCTATTCGTCCGACACAGGCAATTTTTGGACTAATCCCACTGCTACTTCTGTTCCGAAAATTCGGCAACACAAGTCAGTTTTGGAAATCAATACTTTTCTTTCCATTGTTCTCTTTACTCTGGAACATTCCACAAATCTTGTATTGGACAATTGTTGGAGGTGAGCTTATCACTCTTAACTTACACACAGAAGACATCGTATTAACGGATCCAAATCTCTTGGATTTCCTATTTTCATATCGCAAAGGATGGCTCATATACTCTCCTTTATTTCTAATCCTACCATTTGGGTTCTATAGATTACTCAATCAGAACCGAAACCAATTTTGGGCATTTTTATCTTTTACGCTCCTTTATATTTATGTGCTTAGTTCATGGGAGACTTGGTTTTATGCGAATTCATTCGGTTCACGTGTCATGGTGGATATCTATCCCTTACTGATTGTAGTTATCGCCATTGGAATTAACAAGCTGAAAAGTAAATTAGCCATCGGAACAATTACCTTATTTGTCTTAATTTGTACTGGGCTTAATCTCTTTCAAGATTTTCAGTTAAAAAAAGGTTATCTGCACACTGAGCGGATGTCAAAAGAACATTACTGGTATATTTTTGGAAGGTCTAAAATAGACAACTACAACGAAAGTCGTCTTTTGATTGATCGAACTTCTTTAAATTGGCTGGAGTATCAGAAAGAACTCCGCTCTCCAAAAAGGTACATTCGCTCTCGTAAAATTTTTTCCATCGAAAAGCCGATGTATTCGACGCCAACAGAAGATTTAACCTTGGGTCGGATCAATATCTTGGAACTTATCAAGACAGACGAAACAATGTTTGAAGTCAAAATGCGTGTAAAAACGACCGACAACACAAAAAGTTCGATATTACGGATGGAATGTGTAAGCCCATACAATGTCTATGGATGGCAGAGTCTCGAACTATCACAACTAAGAAAAACCAATAATGAATTCGAAGAAGTCATCTTCAAATTCAACTTACCAAATATCAGACATCAAAAAGATGAAATGCAAATCTATCTTGATAACGATGCTAATGTGTCAGTAACCATGCAAGAAATGACCATCAATGCACACTCGTTGATAAGAAAATAAAAAAGTCGGTTCTCAAGCGCCGACTTTTAAATAGAATTTGCTTCTATTTTCCTTAATTTCTATTCAATGTTGTATTGACCGCTTCAATAATTCGAGCCACATTTGGAAGTGCCTCATCGATTAGAGTTGGCGAAAATGCAAATGGTGTATCTGTTTGCGTAACTCTCATTACTGGAGCATCTAAATGATCAAATGCGTACCGTTGCAAATGATAAGCAATCTCTGAAGAAATTGAGGCCAATGGCCACGACTCTTCAACAACAACACATCTGTTCGTTTTCTTTACTGACTCAACAACAGCAGCATAATCAATTGGACGCACAGTTCTTAAATCAATAATCTCGCAAGAAACACCTTCTTTCTCAAGAGCCGCAGCCGCCTCGTGAGCTACTTTTATTATTTTTCCAAAAGAAACAATTGTAACATCATGTCCTTTGCGCTTTACATCAGCAACACCGATTGGTATTAAATATTCTCCTTCAGGAACTTCCCCTTTATCTCCGTACATTTTTTCAGACTCTAAGAACACAACTGGATCGCTGTCTCGAATCGCTGATTTCAACAACCCCTTTGCATCGTATGGTGTAGAAGGAGTAATCACTTTTAATCCAGGAACATGAGCATAAAACGCTTCAAAACTTTGAGAGTGGGTCGCGCCAAGTTGTCCCGCTGTGCCATTTCCACCTCGAAAAACAATCGGACAGTGGTATTGACCTCCTGACATTTGTAACATTTTAGCAGCACTGTTAATAATTTGATCTGCTGCTAAGATGGCAAAGTTCCAAGTAATAAACTCAACAATTGGACGAAGACCATTCATTGAAGCTCCAACACCTATTCCTGCAAAACCAAGTTCAGCAATTGGAGTATCGATTACTCTTTTATCTCCAAATTCATCCAACATGCCCTGAGAGACCTTATAAGCGCCATTGTATTCAGCTACTTCTTCCCCCATTAAGAACACATTTTCGTCTGTTCGCATCTCCTCTGACATCGCCTCTCTCAGCGCTTCTCTGTACTGTATCGTTTTCATGATAGACTATCTATTAATCGTCACCCATTAATTTGGGATGCCAAATGTAACAAATTTCAAAGTTTAGAAAAAGAAAGAGCAGTAATTTTGATACTTATGTTGAATCTGCCGTTCGACATATTTTGAGATATTTATTTCCCAATGACGGACTCCATACAATTGAACTATTGCTATTTGCATATTTGAAGCACCTTTACAATACCTTCCAGCTGTATAAGTAGATCAAGTAATCGGCTTTCTTCTTTGTCAAGGCGCACATTTATTCTGATAAAAATCATACGAATCCCCTTATAAATTGTTAAATTTGTAAACGATTTAAAGAAAAGATTCCTTATGAAAATTCTTGTATGTATAAGTAAATCTCCCGACACAACTTCCAAGATTGCCTTCACAGATGGTGATTCAAAATTTGACGAAAATGGAGTGCAATATATTGTTAATCCATACGATGAGTGGTATGCGCTTGTTCGAGCGCTAGAAATCAAAGAAGCTAACGGAGGATCAGTAACAATCGTTACTGTTGGAACAGCTACAGATGACACTGTAATTCGAAAAGCACTTGCAATTGGTGCTGACGAGGCCGTTCGGATTGATTCGGAGCCGACCGATGCCTACTTTGTGGCAATGCAAATTGCCGAATACGCCAAATCAAATGCTTTTGACATGGTTTTGACAGGAAAAGAAACAATCAATTACAATGGCTCTCAAGTTGGAGGGATGATTGCAGCAGGGATGGATTTGCCATTTATTTCATTGGCCTCAAAACTCGAAGTCAATGGTTCTACTGCCAAACTAGAAACAGAGACGATCGGTGGGCTTGAAGTTGTAGAGGTTGATCTTCCTGCAGTAATCTCATGTGCAAAAGGAATGGCCGAACAACGTATCCCAAATATGAGAGGAATCATGGCAGCGAGAACAAAACCATTAAATGTGGTTGCTCCAGTTCCATTTGAGTCGCTAACATCATTTGAAAGCTATGCGCTTCCAGATATCAAATCGGCCTGTAAAATGATTGATCCAAACAATATGGATGAGTTGGTTGAATTATTGCATCAAGAAGCGAAAGTCATTTAATACAATTTAAGTATGTCAATAGTAGTATATATCAATAGTAACAACGGACTTGCAAAAAGCGCACTTGAAGCCGTTACTTATGGAAACAAACTGGATGGAGATGTTATTGCGGTAACATGCGGTTCGGCCGATGAGTCCGTTCTTTCATCACTCGGAGATTATGGTGCCTCCAAAGTATTGGTTGATCGTTCTGTAAATTCGAATGACTCCATGCAAATTGCCAATGTGCTAAAAACTGCGGTTGAGGCAACAGGTGCGAAAACAATTATTTTCTCGCACGATCTAATTGCAAAAGCTGTTGCTCCTCGTTTATCAGTAATGCTCAAAGCCGGACTTGTAAGCGGTGCAATAGATGTTCCGAATGGTGATACAGTACAAGTGAATGTCTTCTCTGGAAAGGCTTTCGGAAACGTAAAAATTTCAACTGATCTTAAAATTATTTCATTATTGCCCAACAGTTTCCAACCGGAATCAGGTGGTTCAGCATGTCCAGTAGAAGAATTCAATGGGAATGCAGGTGAAGCAAAAATCAGAGTCATTGATTCAAAAAAACCTGAAGGCGATGTCCCATTGCCTGAAGCAGAGCTTGTTGTATCTGCCGGTAGAGGGCTTAAAGGTCCTGAAAACTGGGATATGATAGAGGACTTAGCAGTAACCTTAGGAGCTGCAACAGCATGCTCAAGACCTGTAGCTGATATTGGATGGAGACCACACCACGAACATGTTGGACAAACTGGAGTCGCAATACGTCCCAACCTCTACATCGCTGCAGGTATCTCAGGAGCAATTCAACACCTCGCAGGAGTAAATGGTTCAAAAGTGATTGTAGTAGTCAATACAGATGAAGAAGCTCCTTTCTTTAAAGCTGCCGACTATGGCGTAGTTGGAGATGCATTTGAAGTTATTCCTCGTCTAAACGAAGCGATTAAAAAATTCAAAGCTGCTAACTAATATCCACCAGAAGTATTATTTTTACAACAATTGGGGAAGCCTAAAACGCTTCCCCAATTGTTTTGGGATATCCAACTCGAAAAAAATGGAAAAAATTAAGCTTGAAATTGTAGGACTTTCATACAGCCAAACACAGTCGGGTGCCTATGCGCTTGTTCTGTCTGAAGTTGATGGAGTTAGAAGGCTTCCAATTATCATTGGAGGATTCGAAGCTCAAGCAATTGCCATTGAGTTGGAAAAAATGGTTCCTACTCGACCACTGACGCATGACCTTTTTAAAAGTTTTGCTGGTGCCTTCGATATAGAGGTGAAAGAAGTTATTATCTACAAACTTGATGAAGGCATCTTTTACTCCAAATTAATCTGCACAAAAGCTGGTGAGACAATAGAGATTGACGCACGAACATCAGATGCTATTGCTATTGGGGTGCGTTTCAAATGTGCTGTCTATACCTATGAAAATATTTTATCGAGTTCGGGAATCCTATTGGATGAAACATCAATGGATGAAGATGAGATGGTCCTAGAAAATACTGAAGAAAAAGAAACACCTAAGGATACGTTAGAAACAGTGACCGGTGCAGAACTTCAAAATAAGCTTAACCAAGCAATTGACAATGAGGATTATGAGTTGGCTTCAAAAATTAGAGACGAGATCAATCGTCGTAACGCTATTTAGCGTATTTTTTATTTGTACTTTTTCAATTGACTCTCATGCCGAAATTGCACTGGGAAAAAAATTGTACAACGGAAAATCAAGTCTTATTTTAAATGACGATTTATCATTTACGTCAACGGATTCTACATTTACGAAGCTGAAAAATGGCAAATGGGTGCAAAACAAAAAACAGCTCATTCTTTATGATGCAGAAGAAAACCGAGCTGCATCCGCGGACACCTTCAACATACTCTATTCAACAGAGGAACGTATCTCACTAGCCAATGGAAAGAAACAGTTCACGTTTCGAACCAACAAAAAGGAAACCTACGGTTTTTTCTCCTCTATTTTAAAAGGAATGTTCGGTCTTTTCTGTCTTATTCTAATTGGTTGGCTGTTCAGTTCGGACAGAAAAAATATCAATTGGCCACTCGTTGTAAAAGGAATTGTCCTACAATTGATTTTGGCGTTACTAATATTGAAAGTGCCCTTCGTCGAAGAGATATTTGAATTTATATCGAAAGGTTTTGTCAAGGTTGTTGATATGGCACACGAAGGAGCCACATTTGTATTTGGAGACTTTGTAACAGGAGAAGTAAACCCTTGGGTTATGAATTTTGCAACATGGATACTCCCTTCAGTCATTTTCTTCTCAGCTCTGAGCGCACTACTTTACTATTGGGGTATACTTCAGAAGGTAGTCTTGTTCATGGCTTGGATTATGAAAAGAATAATGGGCCTTTCTGGGGCTGAGAGTGTTTCCGCTGCAGGCAATGTATTCCTCGGACAAACTGAAGCTCCCTTGCTTGTAAAACCTTACCTGGGTAAAATGACAAAATCAGAGATCATGTGTCTGATGGCTGGGGGTATGGCAACAATTGCAGGTGGGGTTCTCGCTTCATACATTGGTTTTCTTGGCGGTGAAGACGGGCAGGCAAAAATATACTTCGCAAAACATCTGCTAACAGCTTCGCTTATGAGTGCTCCTGCAGCAATAGTATTTGCAAAAATCATTGTCCCGGAAAAAGAAACAATCAACAACGACTTGAGCGTATCAAAAGATAAAATTGGTGTTAACGCATTAGAAGCCATTACTAACGGAACATCTGATGGTCTTCGCTTAGCAGTGAACGTCGGTGCGATGCTTATCGTATTTATCTCAATGATGGCCTTAGCGAACTATATTCTTTGGTGGACAGGCTATTGGACTGGGGGAAATGCGCTTATTAAAAGCTGGGGACATTATGATTCCCTATCGTTCGAAGCACTTCTTGGCTATATTTTATCTCCTATCTCATGGATCATGGGTGTGCCATGGTCAGATTGCATGACAGTAGGTCAGTTACTTGGAGAGAAAACAATTCTGAATGAGTTTGTTGCTTATGCGCATCTTGGATCACTGAAGCATATTATGTCAGACAAAGCAACATTGATGTGTACTTATATACTATGTGGATTTGCAAATTTTGCATCAATTGGAATTCAAGTTGGAGGCATTGGTACTCTTGCGCCAGAAAAAAAAGGAATTTTAGCCAAATATGGTGTGAAAGCATTGATTGCGGGAACTCTAGCATGTATGTCAACAGCGATTATTGCTGGAATGCTTTTTTAAAATGAAGCTTCACGATCAAATCTTTAAACTTGACTCCAAAGACCAATTCGAAAAATTGGCCCTTCGTATTTTCGAATATCAAATAGAAAATTGCGCAGTATATCGAGGGTATGTTGAAATGCTCAATCGACCAGAGCCAAAAACAATCCAAGAAATACCATTTTTACCGATATCATTCTTCAAATCTCACAAAGTAATTTCAGGAGATCAAATTCACGATATACTTTTCAAGAGCAGCGGAACTACCGGAGAAAGATCCTCGCATTTTGTTCAAGATCTTTCAATTTATGAATGCGCATTCAATTCAATTTATGAGCAACAAATTGGGAGTCCTGAGGGTCAGGTAATCCTTGCTTTACTCCCCAATTATTTAGAGCAAGGAGAGTCGAGTTTAGTCTATATGGTAGAGCACCTTATTCAAAGGACAAAAACACGAATGTCAGGTTTTTTTCTTAATGATTACAAAGGATTTATTGAGCAATACAATTTGGCAATCAATAAAAAGAAACACGTTGTTATTTTTGGAGTATCCTACGCTTTACTAGATCTTGCCGAACTCAAACCTGACCTGTCAAAAGCAACGATTATCGAAACGGGGGGGATGAAAGGAAGACGAAAAGAAATCACAAAAAATGAACTTCATCTCAAACTACAACAAGGGTTTAATTGCAAAAATATTTCTTCTGAATATGGAATGACCGAGTTGCTCTCCCAAGCCTACAGCAACCAAAATGGCGTATTCAATCAGCCAGCTTGGATGAAAATATTAATTCGAGATGTTAACGATCCCCTTTCCTACGTTCAGGATGGGAAAAAAGGAGGTATAAATATCATTGATCTAGCAAACATAAACAGTTGCTCCTTCATTGCCACTCAAGATCTCGGGAGGGTTTCTAACAACCAATTCGAAATCTTAGGTCGTTTTGATAATTCAGACATTAGAGGTTGTAATTTATTATTGCAATAAATAAGAAAGTCAACGGGTGCGATAGTCTCGAATAAACCAATCAATCGAGACGTAAGCCTATCTTAAAATGATTGATTAACTTTAGAGCCTATTCAATGCAACCATATGAGTGCACAAACCATACTAATTCTAATTGCAATCGGTCTATGCGCAGGCGGCCTAAGTGGCTTCGTTGGCATTGGTGGTGGGATTATAATTGTACCTGCCCTGATATATATGCTAGGAATGTCTCAATATGAAGCCCAGGGCACAAGCCTATTTGTAATCCTCCTACCCGTTGGGTTATTGGCGGTCTCCAACTATTGGAAGTCGGGGCATGTCGACTGGAAATTTGGTCTCATGATTGCACTTACATTTATTGTGGGAGGTTATTTGGGTGCAAAATTAGCACTTCGTATTAACCCAGGAATTGTTAAACTCGTTTTTGGAATTATCATGGCCTATGTATCCATTCGAATGATCATGTCAGGCATAAATACATTCTCAAATGAATCTTGATAGAATCAATCAAATAAAATCACTGTCAAAAGATATAAAGACGAAAGTGCAAGCATACAGAGAATATTTGCATGCCAATCCAGAACTTTCATACGAAGAACACGAAACAATGCACTTTGTGTCTGAAAAATTGACAGATTTAGGCATCAAACATTCAGCAAAAATTGGTGGCACTGGAGTTGTAGGAATAATTCGCGGTGAACATCATAAAGAAGATATGCCTTGCATAGGATTGAGGGCTGATTTAGACGCTTTACCAATTCATGAAGAAAATGAAGTTCCCTATCGATCAAAAATAGATGGAGTAATGCATGCTTGTGGGCACGATGTCCACACCTCAGTATTGCTTGGTACAGCAGAAGTACTTCAATCTATGAGGAATTCATTACCATACCCGGTAAAACTGATTTTTCAACCTGGAGAAGAAAAAAATCCTGGTGGTGCTACGCTAATGATTCGCGATGGTGTTTTAAAGGATCCCAAAATAATTCGAATGTTTGCCCTTCACGTATTTCCAGAAATGGAAGTCGGACGGGTTGGATTCAGAGAAGGCTTGTATATGGCATCGTGTGATGAAATTCATGCGACGATTTATGGAAAAGGAGGACATGGAGCTACACCACACAAATGTATTGATCCCATTTTAATTGGTGCTGAGATCGTGACCTCTCTTCAGAAAATTGTAAGTAGAAAATGTGATCCAAAAGTCCCTTGTGTTCTATCATTTGGTCATTTTGAAGCACAAGGAGCAACAAACATAATCCCATCCAGTGCACACATAAAAGGTACTTTCCGAACCATGAATGAAGCATGGAGAGCAGAAGCATTAAAGTTGATTGAACAAAGTATGACAGGAATTGTAGTTTCTGCGGGCGGTACTCTTGAGCTTGAAATAAGTAAAGGGTACCCCTACTTAGAAAATGACCCTAAGACGACGCAATCAATGAAGTCAATAGCTATTAATCTACTTGGAGAAGAGAATGTTGAAGACCTTCCTATTCGATTGACTGCGGAAGATTTTTCTTACTATTCCCAAGAGGTTCCGGTATGCTTCTTTCGATTGGGGGTAGGTAATTCTGAGCAAGGAATAGTACATGGAGTGCACCATCCAAAATTCAATATTGACAATAGTTCCTTAGAAATTGGAGTTCAAATGATGGTTTCCGCTGCTTTTATAGATTCATGAAGATATTAACTTATATCCTTTTTATTCTGCTCATCGTAGCACCAGCATGTAACAAATTGAAAAAAACCAATCGGTTGCTCTCAGGTACATGGGAAATTATGAGTTACCGAACTCTAAATCTCTCTGGAATGACAGAATATCACAATGTCTCAGGGAGCATAACATTTGGAAATTCTACTGACTCAACCTTTACATATAGCGAAGATTTCCAAACAGGCGACTCTGCAGTTCATCAAGTGGGAATTGGAAAATTTCAAAGTGAATCAGGACATGAATATACCATTGACATCACTGCTCCAATCCAAAAAACATTTCATGATTGCTCAATAAAAATCCTAACCAAAGACGATCTGAAATTAGAACATCGGGACAATCAATACACGCATATCTTTGTATTAAAGAATGATTAATTCGCCATTTCACTCATGAATTTGATCCGCATCAATCTGAGTTCTTCCTCAGAATAATCGCCATCGAACTCATCGTAGGCCTCTTTCAAATCATCTGTTTCTGCCTCGGAGAAATATTCATAAATCTCATCTTGGTTTTCTTCATCAAGGATATCATCAATGTAATAATTAATGTTTACGCGTGTGCCTGAGGAAACGATCGCTTCAATCTCGTCGATTACTTCTTCGACTTCTTTTCCTTGAGCCCTTCCAATATCCTCTAGGGGCAACTTCCGATCAATATTTTGAATCAGCTGAACTTTCAGTCCTGACTTTTTTACTACTGACTTCACTACGAGGTCTTGTATACGTTCAATATCATTTTGTTCGACATAATCCTTGATCAAAGATGTAAATGGTGCTCCATAACGCATTGCTTTTCCATTTCCCACACCCTGAATATTTGTTAGTTCCTCAATATTTATGGGGTATTGAAGGCACATATCTTTCAATGATGGTTCCTGAAAGATAACAAAGGGAGGAATATTTTTTGATTTGGACAATCTCTTCCTTAAGTCAACAAGTTGTTGGTATAAAACTTCATCAAATACTCCCCCTTTCGCATTACTAGAAATGATATCCTCATCATCAATCACAAGATAATTTCGCTCTTTAATAATTGGAAATGAATGCGGGTTCTCCATATAATTACGACCGGAATCGCTGATCTTCAATACGCCATAAGATTCGATATCTTTAGTTAAAAAACCTGCTACTACCGACTGTCGAATTACTGCATTCCAAAAATGTTCGCTATTTTCTTTTCCTACACCAAACAATTCATGGCTGTCATGTTTGTAGGCGCGAATATCATTGTTACTAGCGCCTGACAAAAAAGCGCAGTAATGTTTTGACTTCTGTGTTTCGTGCAAAGCATCAACCGCGCGAAGTAAATTCAGAATGTGTTCCTTCCCCTCGAGCTTGTCTTTTGGATATTTGCAATTATCACATTTCTCATTACAATTCGACGCATCAAACTCTTCTCCAAAATAGTGCAAAATCATTTTACGCCTACAGACAGATGTTTCTGCATAAGATGCAATTTCATTTAGTAATTGACGCCCAATTTCCTGCTCTGCAATAGGTTTCCCTTGAAGAAATTTCTCGAGTTTTTCAACATCTTTGTAGCGATAAAAAGAAATACATTCGCCTTCACCTCCATCACGACCTGCTCTTCCTGTTTCCTGATAATAACTTTCAAGAGATTTAGGAATATCATGATGGATCACGAAACGCACATCAGGCTTATCAATTCCCATTCCAAATGCAATCGTCGCAACAATCACGTCCACATCCTCCATCAAAAACATGTCTTGATGCTTGGCTCTTGTGCTCGCATCTAAACCGGCATGATATGGCAGTGCATTGATACCATTGACTTGTAAAATCTCCGCAATCTCCTCTACCTTTTTACGACTGAGACAATAAACAATCCCACTCTTTCCTTGCTTCGTCCTTACGTATTTTATGATTTGCTTCTCAACTTCCTTTTTGGGGAAAATTTGATAATACAGGTTGTCTCGATTGAAGGATGATTTATATACAATCGCATCAGTCATACTCAAGTTCTTTTGAATATCGTTCTGAACT
The DNA here is from genome assembly GCA_029249445.1 of Crocinitomicaceae bacterium. Classification (GTDB taxonomy): domain Bacteria; phylum Bacteroidota; class Bacteroidia; order Flavobacteriales_D; family Crocinitomicaceae; genus UBA4466. The sequence continues at coordinate 52,112 of JAQWHI010000003.1, forward strand.
TTGGGCGTCGCAGTTGCGGTCAAAGCAATAATGGGTACGTTTGAAATTTTTTCAAAAATCTCGCGAAGTCTTCGATATTCTGGTCGAAAGTCATGCCCCCATTCTGAAATACAATGGGCTTCATCAATAGCAAAAAAGGAAATATTTACTTTGGTAAGAAACTCTATATTTTCTGCTTTGGTTAACGATTCAGGTGCAACATATAAAAGCTTTGTTTTTCCATCTGAAATGTCTTGTCTAACTCGGGTGCTTTCTGTCTTTGAGAGCGATGAATTAAGGAAGTGTGCAATCGACTCATTGTTACTCACATTTCGAATAGCGTCTACTTGATTTTTCATCAAAGCAATCAACGGTGATACAACAATTGCAGTTCCTTCGGAAATTACCGCAGGCAATTGATAACACATTGATTTCCCTCCCCCTGTAGGCATAATTACAAAAGTATTCTTCCCACTTAGCAAGTTCTCAATAACTGCCTCTTGATCGCCTTTAAAGCTATCAAATCCAAAATATGATTTAAGGGCCTGTTTTAAATTCATGGTAATAGCAGTAGTTACGCGTATTGAGTATGATGAAAAATTTTAAATCCTATCCAAGATAAGTAAAAAATAAGCATTAAACGTATGATTCAAAATTAAATTTGATCAAATACATCGAATGAATTATAACCCGGGATGAATTAAAGATTATTACCAATGAATCGTTATTTTTGTCATACGGAATGGAAGAAGAAAACAGAATGACATTTTTAGATCACCTTGAGGAGTTGAGGTGGCGAATTGTTAAATCGGCAATTTTAATTGTAGTTTTTGCCATCTTCATCTGGATTTTCCAAACATGGATAATGAATCACCTTTTCCTATCAATGGGAAGTGCTGAATTTCTTACCTTCCGCATACTCTGCGATTATTTTGGAGTATGTATTGACGATATTTCAATTAGTTATCAAAGTATTGAACTCACCGGGCAATTTTCGTATGCATTAATGATGAGCATAATGGGAGGCTTTGTTCTTGCATTTCCTTTCACTTTTTATCAAATATGGGCATTCATAAAACCAGGATTGAAAAAAAATGAGAAAACCGTTGCGAATGGTATTGTGGTTTACATCAGTTTACTTTTCTTTTTAGGTATCGGATTTGGCTATTTTGTGGTTGCCCCTTTGTGTGTTCAATTCTTCGGAAATTACCAAATAAGCGCAGAAATCGCCAATGAAATAAAAATCAGTTCCTACATGAGCACAATACTCTCGACAATTTTTTACTCTGGGTTATTGTTCTTATTGCCTGTCGTTTCTTACTTATTTACAAAGTTAGGAGTCATCTCATCGAGTTGGTTAAAAAAGTACAGAAAACATTCAATCATTGGTATTTTGATTCTGTCAGCTCTTATTACACCTCCAGACTTGATCAGCCAAGTTATTGTAGGTATTCCTATTGTATTGCTCTATGAGGTTGGCGTGCTAGTCTCAAAAAATGTTGAACGGAAACAGAAAAAACAATAATTTGTTCCAACTTTTAAAAAATTTAGCCGTTCTTTAGTGCATAGTGACTTTAAATGAAACCTTTTGTACTAACTTTTTTGCTGTTTTTGCCTCTCATTGCGTCGTCCCAAAAAACAACTGTTTCTGGTAATGTTTTGGACGAACTCACTGGTACACCCCTTCCGTTCGTAAAAATACGCTTTCAAGACTCGAAAATCGGAACCTATACCGACACATTGGGCAAATACAGCATAGACACCTACTATGCGACGGATACATTAATTTTTTCCTTCTCTGGATACGTAATTAAAAAAATTATAATTGAAAAAGATACCGATCAAGAAATCAATACTACACTTCAGGTTCTTCAATCAGATTTTGACGCCATATATATTAAGGCTCCGGATGAGCTCCCATCCACAACATTGCACAAACGAATAATTGCGAATAAGCCAATCAACGATAAAAAGAAGCTAACAGCATATGAATATGAGGTATACAATAAAGTACAGCTAGACATCAATAATATCGGGGAGAAGTTCAAAGATCGGAAAACAGTTAAAAAAGTAGACGTGATTATCGATTACCTTGATTCTCTGGAGGATGGTACACATTACCTGCCCGTCATATTAAGTGAATCTATTTCAGATTTTTACTTTAAGACCAATCCCCAAAAGAAGAAAGAAGTGGTAAAAGCGACTCGCATTAGCGGAGTGGAAAACCTTGATATGAATCAATTCCTGGGCGACATGTATGTCGATGTTGATCTCTATAACAATTACATGTACCTATTCAATAAGTCTTTCATTAGTCCTGTCGCTAACTTTGCCCGAAGCTTTTATAAATTTTACCTGGAAGACTCTTCATTCATTGACAACCAATGGTGCTACAAGCTGAGGTTTACTCCGAAAAGAACAGGCGATATGACCTTTAAAGGAGATTTATGGATTCACGATACAACCTACGCTGTAAAAAAATTCACAGCCTCAATAGCTCCTTGGGTCAACATCAACTATGTGCAGGACTTATACATTGAACAAGAATTTGAAATGGTTGTTCCAGAGGTCTGGATGTTAAAAGAAGAAAAAATGATAGCAGATTTAAAAATCGCAAAAAAATCTGGGATTTATGGATTCTTCGGGAGGAGGTATTCGAGTCGAACGAACTTCGCAATTAACGCAAAACATCCGGATGAATTTTATAAATCCAATAGCACCGTCGAAATTGATCAAAATGCCAAAACCAGATCTGAGACCTATTGGAAAGAGGTACGTCACACCCCATTAAGCAAGCAAGAACAAGGTGTGGATGACATGATTGATACATTGAATGAATTGCGCTTTTTTAAATTATTAAAAAACACAATGTATATGGCCAGTACGGGCTACTATCCTTTAGGAAAAGTTGAATTGGGAAGTGTCTTCTCATTGGTAACAAAAAATCAAGCGGAGGGATGGAGAATAGCCTTGAGCCTGAGGACTTCAAATAGCTTTAGCCGGAGGGTAGAACTTGGAGGAAGGATTGCATTTGGATTTATGGATGAACGTCTAAAATATGGTACATCCGTTAGGTACAACATAACTCCAAAAAAACGCGGAATGCTAACAGCGTTTTATAATTATGATCTAGAACAAATAGGTCAATCTCCAACAGCGGCAACAATAGGATCCACTTTTGGAACATTGCTTCGCACAGGGCCATTAGACAAATTAACTTTCGTACAAAAAGCAGGAATCAATCTCGAAAAAGATGTTGGTAAGGACATTATTCTATACGGTGGAATGGAATGGAAAGAATATACTCCACTTGGAATTGCGAATTATATTCGTCCAAATCAAATTTCAGGAATTGATGATACAATCAACAAGATTCGGACAACTGAACTTATCGCACGATACCGTTGGGCAAAAGATGAAGAGTTTGTATCAGGAGCCTTTGACAGAAGTTCAATCCGCTCCAAATATCCAATAATTTCAATCCAAGGAATTTTTGGAATCAAAGGCTTTCTAAATGGAAACTATGCCTATCAAAAAATTGATTTATCAATAGAGTAACAATTGAGAATTGGGTTCGCCGGAAGAATACGTTACGGAATCAATGCTGGATATATATTTGGCAATGCTGCATATCCATTTCTGAAAGTACATGAAGGAAATGAATCTTACTGGATGCAGCTCAACACCTTCAATAAAATGAACTATTTTGAATTTATCTCAGATAAATACGTTAGTATATTGGTCGAAAACCATTGGGATGGATTGTTTTTGAACCGCTTGCCACTTCTCAAAAAGCTCAAATGGAGATTAGTTTCGACAGGTAGAGCAGTAATTGGTTCAATTTCGGATAGACATACAAGAGAAATGCGTATTCCAAACTTTACAAAGACATTTGGAAAAACACCATACATAGAAGTCGCACTTGGAATTGAAAATATCCTCACTGTTGGAAGAATTGATGTATTTTGGAGGTTGACGCACAATGAAATCGGAGTAAAAACCAATGATATTAGTAACTTTGGGCTAAGTGCGCGATATGCGTTCAACTTCTAGCAAAAAAAATATGAAGTTATATACCAAAGGAATTAAAAAGTCATACAAAGGACGAGATGTCGTTAAAGGAGTTTCAGTTGAAGTAAAACAAGGTGAAATTGTTGGGCTGCTTGGTCCAAACGGTGCCGGTAAAACAACATCCTTTTACATGATTGTTGGACTAGTAAAACCTGATGAAGGAAACGTTTATCTGGACGATACTGAAATCACAAAATTACCGATGTTTAAGCGGTCTCAAATGGGGATTGGATATTTACCTCAGGAGGTTTCTGTATTCAGAAAATTAAGCGTTGAAGATAATATCATGGCAATATTGGAGATGGGAGAAATGTCGAAAAAAGAAAGGAAAGATCGACTTGAAGAACTCCTCAATGATTTCAGTTTGAACCATGTAAGAAAGAATTTAGGAAGCCGACTCTCAGGCGGAGAAAAAAGACGGACCGAAATTGCGCGTGCCCTTGCTACAAATCCTAAATTCGTCTTGTTAGATGAACCCTTTGCGGGAGTTGATCCAATTGCCGTTGAAGATATACAAAGCATTGTCGCAGACCTGAAAAAACGAAATATCGGTATACTGATCACGGATCACAATGTACAAGAAACACTATCAATTACGGATCGCGCCTATTTACTTTTTGAAGGTGAAATTCTGCGATCAGGTACCGCAACAGAACTTGCCAATGACGAGGTTGTTCGCAAGGTGTACTTAGGACAAAATTTCGAATTGCGTCAGAAGTAAAACTCAATTGATTTTCAAAACAGGGAAATTTATAGGTTTGCGGAATTAATAAAAGTTTAAAGCAAAAAAAACCATCATAATATGATGGTTTTTTTCAATCTTTATAGCGATCTAAGAGGGAAGACGGTCGTCATCTATTTTCTCTACGCTTCCACTTTTATTGCCGTATGCATCACAGTGCCCACCCTGAGAAGATCCACAGCTAGCTGATACTGCTGCCACCATCAACCCTAGAAATGCAAATGCTAAAACTCTCTTTTTCATCCTTGTTAGATTTAATTAATTTATATTAGGTTTCATTCGTTTGTTGTATACTGAACGCTCCAAAGTTACTATAAATTATAAATCCGATAAAATAATCTTATTCACATTGACTATTGAACTACTTTTTTCGCCCTGACTTTTTCGGAAAATAACTGCCTAATGAAATTATAAACCACGAAAATTATGCGATTGGTATATATTGTGATTGAAATAAACTAAATTTCAGAACGTTAAAAATGCTCATGCGCCCACTCTTATTTTTTCTTGCATTTGGCCTCCCTCTGATCGGGTTTGGACAGAAAAAATATACATTAACCTACAGAAACAACAATTTCACTGGTTTTATCAAGCATCCGCAACGAGAATTCAAGGACAGTACAAAAGCCTTGAACTATATTTATAACCTCAAAAAATCTGCAATTTCGAAGGGTTTCGTGCTCGCGTCAATAGACACAATAACCTATAGCTCCAATCATAATGCGAATATTTATTTTGTAATGGGTAGAAAGTTTCGCAGTGTCCAACTCCTTATTCCTGCGAAAGAATTGTCCTTTATTCGAAAACATGAACGTATTAATGAAAAACTGATTGCCAACCTAGATTTCACACCAAAAGAGATAACATCTATCCTGTCTCGCATACACAATGTCTACTTGAATAATGGTTATCCTTTTGCCTCAATCAAATTAAATCAACATGACTTAAACAATAACGAACTAACGGCAAATCTTGAGGTAGTCCGAGGACCTTATAAGGAGTGGAAGCAGGTACATATCAAAGGCGCCAGCAAAGTCTCCGAAATCTATATTTCAAACCTAATTGGTATCCGAAAGGGCTCCCCATACAATGCAACGCAGCTAAAAAAAATCGCTTCCAGAATTGAGCAAGTTCCATTTTTAGAGGAAGTAAAACCACATGAACTCTTATTTACTGAAAATGGATGTGAGCTTTATGTTTATCTTAAAGCAATACCAATTAGTTCGTTCAATGGTATTATAGGATTACAGCCCAACCCAATAACCGACAAATTGTCTTTTACTGGAGAGCTGAATCTGAAACTTTTGAATTTGCTGAACCGAGGGGAACTCTTAGCAATAAATTGGCAAAGTATCGGCGAACAAACACAATCGCTTTCTTCTAATCTGAACTATCCGTTTCTTTTTAACACACCTTTCGGTGTCGACGCAAGCTTCGATTTATACAAGAGAGATACCTCATTTTTAGAGTTAAACTCTACCATAGGTATTCAATACTTTCTGAAACAAGGAAACTATCTTAAAGCATATTATCAAAATTTATCGAATAGCATTTTATCCGGAGGTGCAAATAATCCGACATACAATAAATTGGGAAATGTAAAAACCAACTACTATGGCTTATCATATCTTTCAACTCAAGTCGATTATCTTCCCAACCCAACGAGAGGATATAAAATTGAAGTTAGCTCTGCTGCTGGTTCACGTGAGTCTCAACTCAATGATTCTGCCCAGGTACTAAAATCACTAACATTTCGAGGAACTATTGCCTTTGAACTATTCGCACCAATCGCGAAACGACATACAATGCGATTGGCGAACACAACTCAGTATTACTCCGCAAGCAACATTTTTGAAAATGAAGTCTATCGATTTGGAGGACTCAATGCACAACGTGGATTTAACGAGGATGAATTGTTCGCTACAACACGAACTTCCTCTGTCCTTGAATACCGTTTTCTATTGGATCGAAACTCACACGTTTTTGCTTTTGCCGATCAAACCTGGTACGAGAATACCTCAAACAGCTATTCCAAGGACACCCCTTTTGGGTTTGGCGTCGGCCTGTCATTCAGCACCAATTTAGGTGTATTTTCAATCTCGTACGGACTGGGTAAACAAAGAAATAATCCCATTGAACTCAACAATGGCAAGGTGCATTTCGGTTATATTGCTTATTTTTAATCCATGGACTATTTCACGTTACTTATTGGGATTTTTGCCGGTGGAATCATCGGATTTCTGGCTGCAAAATTGATTGGCCAACCAGCAAATAATTTTTCACAAGAGAATGAACTTCAACAACTGAAAATTGAAAATGCAACTCTGAAAAATTCCTCTGAAACTCAATCCAAAGACCTAGAATCGTATAAAGAAGACCTTAAGAACGTACGTTTCTCTCATGAAAATGAATTGAAAAAAGCGACAGAGTGGAAGAGCAAATATGATGCTTTGTCAGAAAAAATTGAAGATCAGAAAAAAGAACTCGCAACACTTCAAGTCAAATTCACAAAAGAATTTGAACTGGTTGCAAATAAAATACTTGAAGAAAAAAGCAACAAATTCACCGACCAAAACAAAAAAAACATAGATGCAATATTAAATCCATTAAAAGAGAAAATTGGAGAGTTCCAGAAAAAAGTAGAGGATACCAACGAAAAAAGTGTTGAAAGATCTGCGGCACTTGAAGAGCAACTAAAAATGCTGAAAGACCTCAACCAAGAGATAACGCAAGAAACAAAAAGTTTAACCCAAGCACTCCGAGGAGACTCCAAAGCACAAGGGAATTGGGGCGAAATGCATTTGGAATCGATTTTAGATAAAGCGGGACTGCAGAAAAATACACATTATACGAAAGAAACCAATTTAAAGGCAGAGGATGGAAGTAATCAGCGATTGGACTATATTATAAAGCTTCCTGACGGAAAACATCTCGTTTTAGACTCTAAAGTATCACTCACAGCTTACAGTAATTATTTTGATGCCGAAACTGAAGAAGAACAAGAAATATGTCTCAAACAGCACATCGAAAGCATCAATACGCATGTAAAAATGCTCGGAGGTAAGGACTATCAAAAATTACATGATATCAATACTCCTGACTATGTAATTATGTTTGTTGCAAATGAACCCGCATTGACACTTGCACTGAAAGAAGATCAGGCGCTGTTCGAAAAAGCCTTAGATAAAAATATTGTAATTGTATCAACATCTACATTACTAGCCACCCTTAGAACTATTTCATACATTTGGAAACAAGACCTACAAAACAAAAATGCAGAGGAAATTGCCCGACAAGCAGGAAACCTCTATGATAAATTCGTAGGTTTCACAAACGATCTCATCTCACTCGGGAGACAAATGGACACTGCAAACAAAACATATTCTGATGCAATGAACAAACTCACCAAGGGAACGGGAAATATTACAAAACGAATCGAAAACCTCCAAAAACTCGGTGTAAATCCATCAAAAACCATTGATCAACGCCTTCTCGATCGATCTGAAGATTAGTTCTACAAGAATTCTTCAACGAAACACCCTATCAGTGGGTTTTTAAATCGTTAATAAAAGCTAATACATCCGATGATATCGGAGAGAGATTGTGTCAATAACTCATTTTGTTTAACTTTGTTGTTAATTTGTTAAACAAAATAGGTTTGATGTTATGAGCATTTTTGATTTACTTTCACTCAGTCAGGTTCCAAAAGTGACATCGTCGGTACCAAGCAGCAGTATATATGATTTAAGCATAGGCTCCTTAGATGGAAAAACGATAAACCTGTCTGACTTTAAAGGAAAAAAAATACTATTTGTAAACGTTGCTTCGCGGTGTGGATTCACAAAACAATACAAGGGACTTCAACGCCTTTTTGAACAAGAAAGAGAACGACTTATAGTAATAGGTATACCTTGCAATCAATTTGGTCGCCAAGAGAGCGGGAGTTCAAAAGCGATTCAAAATTTTTGTAGCCGTAATTTTGGGGTTTCTTTCCCAATCTCAGAGAAAATAAAAGTAAAGGGGACCAATCAACATCCAATTTATAATTGGCTAACCAACAAGCTATTGAATGGAGCGGTGGATTCAAAAGTGAAATGGAACTTTCAAAAATATTTAATCAATGAGGAGGGTGCATTGCAATCCATTTTCTCTTCAAAAATCGATCCTTTGTCAAAGGAGATCATCGATGCAATCAAAAAATAAACTAGAAAAACAGACAGTATGGAAATAAAAAAGCTTGCAGGTATCTACCAACTGAAAACAACACAATTTGTGGATGCGCCTATTGAGGAGGTATGGGATTTTTTCAGCAAACCTGCAAACCTTGAAACGATTACTCCTGACAATCTCAACTTTTCTATCCGAAGCGAAACTTCTGACGTCATGAGAGGAGGTGATGTTATCAGTTATAAAATCAAAATATTTCCACTCATAAAATCCAGTTGGCTAACAGAAATAAAGCATGTAGAGCACCGACGGGCTTTTGTCGATGAGCAACGCATAGGCCCTTATAAAATTTGGCATCACCGCCACACATTTGAAGCCACTGACGGTGGAACGTTAATGACCGACGAAATTCACTTTCTTCCCCCTTTCCCCAAACTATCAGGGTTTCTTGTTCATCTTATGATTAAACCAAAACTAATTGAAATTTTTAGCCATAGAAAAGTCGTCGTAGATCAGCTTTTCAATACACCGAAAACAAAATAGACATTGGAGCAATGTACATCTCCTCAAAAATATACGATTTCAAATCAAATCTTAGTCTTCGAAACTGCAGCAGTATAAATGATACAGTGATGGGAGGAATGTCGAGTTCTGAAATATCTATTACTACATCAGGTTACGGTGTATTTTCAGGTTCTGTATCCACGAAAAACAACGGAGGTTTTGCTTTAGTGCGTTGCCAGCTCAACCAAATATCAATTGGCCGAAAAAAAGCAATTGAATTACGCATCAAAGGTGATTCAAAAGTGTATCAATTAAGAATAAAAGATCAATCAAATTTAGCGCATGGCTATGTCGGAAGTTTCCAGACTTCGTCCAAATGGGAAACCGTGAGAATTGAGCTGGCAAACCTCTATCCGAGTTATCGTGGAAGAAAATTAGCTTTACCGAATTTCAATGCAACAGTCATTGATGAAGTTTCAATTCTTATTGCGAACAATAAAAATGAATCATTTAAATTGCTCATCGATACCATTCAATTGGTCTAAATAGTATACGTTATGAAAACACCCATCTCGATTTTTTGGTTCCGCAGGGACATTCGTCTCCATGACAATACAGCGTTGAATGCTGCACTTTCGGAAAACAAAAATGTACTGCCGATCTTTATTTTCGATACGACCATATTGGAGGAACTACCGCAAGATGACGCGAGAGTATCATTTCTTCACAATTCCTTGAATTCCATTCACAACGAATTGAAAAAGCATGGCGCTTCATTGAATTGTCTATTAGGGAAGCCAATCAAGGTTTGGAAGCAACTCGCGGATACATACGACATTCAAAATGTTTATTTCAACAAAGACTACGAACCTTATGCCAGAGAACGAGACAGTGCAGTGAGTTCTTTTTTATCAGACAGAGGTATCAAGGTTCTTACATTTAAAGATCAAGTGATTTTCGAGGAAGGTGAAATTGTAAAAAATGATGGAAAACCATATACGGTATACACACCGTACAAAAACAAGTGGTTGACAAAATTTTCAGATCAATACCATCCAGTAAAGTTGCAAATAGATCGCTTCTGGAAAACAACTTTTGACTTCCCAAGTCTAGAAGATATAAATTTTCAAGAATCAAAAATTAGCGTTCCTACTTTTGATCTATCCGTTGTAAAAACCTATACTGAAACGCGCAATTTCCCTTGGCAAAAAGGTACCAGTTCAATTAGTACGCACCTGCGTTTTGGAACTGTCAGTATTCGTGAAATTGTATCGAAACAGACCCCAGGATCTACATATCTTAACGAACTCATTTGGCGGGAGTTTTTCATGCAAATCCTCTATCATTTCCCAAAATCAGCTCACTCGAATTTTAAAACCAAATACGATTTTGTAGAATGGCGCAACAATAAGTTAGAATTTGATAAATGGTGCACAGGTCAAACAGGCTACCCCATTGTTGATGCTGGGATGCGTGAATTAAATGAAACAGGTTTAATGCACAATCGTGTAAGAATGATCACCGCAGGGTTTCTTTGTAAGCATCTTTTGATTGATTGGCGCTGGGGTGAGGCCTATTTTGCTAAAAAACTGCTTGATTTTGACCTCTCCTCGAACGTTGGAAACTGGCAATGGGCAGCAGGGACAGGGTGTGACTCTGCGCCATATTTTAGAATATTCAACCCCGCTGAACAACAAAAAAAATTCGATGCCAAGTACTACTATGTGAACAAATGGGTGCCTGACTTAAATTCCTTCGACTACCCAGCGCCAATCGTCGATCACAAAGTTGCCAGAGAGCGCGCACTCACCGCATACAAGAAAGGATTGAGCCAGATTAAAATGTAAGCTCCATATACCGCACTGTGGGGTCTGGATTATCATAATATGCGGGTATATCATCGAAGCCTAATTTCTCGTACAAAGCATTTGCACTCTTGAGCTTTGACACTGTATCCAAACGCATTTTGACGTATCCCAGGTTCTTTGCAATTAAAATAATTTCGTCGCACAGACGGCGGCCGAACCCGTCTCCTTGCAATTCTGGGGAAACATACAATCGTTTCATTTCACAAATTTCATCTGTAAGTCTCCGAATTCCAACTCCCCCAGCAATTGTATCGTTCACTTTTAAATAGATAAAACAACCGCTTGAGCCACCATACATTTCATGGAACACTTCAAACTCTTTTTTCGTGTTTTGAAAATCGAGATTCATCCCCAACCATTGAAAATAAGCTACTGTAAGCGACTTTGCGATGGCAAAATCTGCTGAGGTAGTGCATGTATATAACATAACATTGCTCGACATGAATCTTTTTTTGAAGAAATAAAATTAGCTTCTCGAGGCACGCATTGATGCACGAATCTCTTTCATGAAATCAGAAGCATATACAAAATCTAGTATTTCAGGATTGTCAGTCTTGATAATTGAAGTTCGATCTCCCTCCCACCAGTTGCGGCCGTTGTGAATAAATAAAATCGTATCACCAATTTCGATAACCGAATTCATATCGTGCGTAATAACAACAGTAGTGATGTCATACTCATAGGTGATTTCCCTAATTAAATTGTCTATGATAATTGCCGTTTTTGGATCCAGACCTGAATTCGGCTCATCACAGAAAAGGTACTTTGGTTTCATTGAGATGGCGCGCGCGATAGCAATACGTTTTTGCATCCCTCCTGAACATTCAGCTGGAAATAAAGCATTCGTTTCATTGAGGTTCACACGGTCCAAGCAAAAATTGACTCGATCCAATTTTTCTTTCTTCGTCATGTTGGTAAACATCGTTAAGGGAAACATCACATTATCCTCGACTGTCATTGAATCAAACAAGGCTGAACCTTGAAATAACATACCTATTTCTTTCCTTACTGAAACTTTCTCTTTGCGATCCATTTCAGTGAAATTTCGGCCATTGTATATTACAGAGCCTGTATCTGGATCATGCAATCCAACAACACACTTGGTCAAAACTGATTTTCCTTGACCTGACTGTCCAATAATTAAGTTCACCTTCCCTTTTTCGAAAGTTGTTGTGATGTCATGCAAAACATGATTGTCACCAAAGGTCTTATTGATTCCTTCAACTGTAATCATAGAAGAATCATTTGGGTCAAGAAGAAGTTTGCGATAAGTATTGCAATGCTACTTGTAACAACTGCTTTTGTTGCCGACTTCCCTACATCAATAGCTCCTCCTTTAGAATAATAGCCATAAAACGATGCGATGGAAACAATCAAAAAGGCAAAAACAACGCCTTTTGTCAATGCATAAACAATATCGCCAAACTCGAACCATGAACGAATACCCAAAATGTATGTTTCAGTAGATGCAAGTCCACTCATAACTAACGAGAGCCAACCACCTACAAGACTTAGGCCAATTGAGAAAATAATAAGAACAGGGAAAAAGAAAACCGATCCTAATATCTTTGGTAAAACGAGATGCGTGAGGCTATTCACACCCATAATTTCAAGTGCATCAATTTGTTCTGTCGTTTTCATGGTTCCAATTTCAGAAGCTACATTTGAACCTACTTTGCCCGCCAAAATTAAAGACATAATTGTAGGTGAAAACTCTAAAATGGTACTTGACCTTGTGATGAATCCAATTGTATATTCAGGCAATAATGGTGAATCCATATTTGACGCCGTTTGAAGAGCAATAACTCCTCCCATAAAAACAGACATCACACCAACAATCGGTATCGAATTGATTCCAATTCGTTGAATTTCTTCAAACAAGCGAACGCGAAAAACACTCCATTTCTCAGGACGAGAAAATACAATTCGCAGCATGATCATGTATTTGCCGATATTTCTAAGAATGATTAGCACTACTGCTAAGTTAAGTGTATTTTTTTTCATGACAATTTATTCTACATAAATTCATTTGATTCGGCAATTTTATCTCTAATTTTGAATCCAAGTGAGTCGAAAAAAAGATCAATATAGAGCCGTTTTAGCGAAATATTTACACCCTCCTTTCATCGAGGTGGTTGTCAACTTATTGGTGAAGCACCCCGTTAAATTTAAAATTGCAAAACCAAGAAAAACAAAATTAGGCGACTTTCGAGCAAATCGTGAGGGACTGCATCAAATCACTATTAATTCGGATCTCAATCCGTATTCATTTTTGATTACGACAATTCACGAATTTGCGCACTTGGTTACATTTGAAGAACACATGCACCACGTGAAACCGCATGGTAAAGAATGGCAACTCAACTACTCAAAAATGATCTACCCCATCATAGAGAGCGGAAACCTTCCATCTGACATTTCGAATGCACTTCTAGATTCACTAATCAGTGTCAAAGCATCATCGTGTAGCGATCAAAATCTGTATCGTGTGCTTTTGAACTATGACAAACAAGAGGAAGGCATTCAACTCCTGGAGCAATTAGAGAGGAACAGTATCTTTCAATTGAATGGAAAGAATTTCACAAAAGGAAACCTTCGACGCACACGTTACGTATGCATTGATAACTCTAACAGTAAGCAATATCTAATCAGTGCACTTGCACAAGTGAAAAAAATAGAATGAAAGATAATTATAGCATAATTATGGCTGGTGGTATAGGAAGTCGTTTCTGGCCCATGTCAACACCTGAAACACCAAAACAATTTTTGGACATCCTCGGTTTGGGCAAATCATTAATTCAAATGACTTACGAACGACTGTTGCACATTTCGCCCGTCGAAAATATATATATTGTAACGAACACCGACTATAAACAGCAGGTGCTTGATCAATTGCCAGACTTACATCCGGATCAAGTATTGACAGAACCCCAGCGCAAAAATACAGCACCTTGTATCGCATACGCAGCAGCAAAAATTCACTCTTTAAATCCAAATGCAAAGCTGATTGTGTCTCCTGCAGATCATTTAATTGTTCAAGAAGAAAACTTTGCGGAAACAATTCGCACAGCTCTTGTGGCTGCAGGAAATGGAAGAATTGCTACAGTTGGTATTCGTCCCACCCGCCCTGACACCGGCTATGGATACATTGAATTTAATGCTTCAATCGCGTCTACACCAAACAGTATTATTGCCGTAGACCAGTTTCGAGAGAAACCAGACTTAACCACTGCCGAGTCTTTCCTAAATGCGGGTAACTTCTATTGGAATTCAGGTATTTTTATTTGGAAATCCGAGACTGTGTTAAAAGCACTCGAAGAGTTTCAACCTGATTTATACAACTTGTTTGCAAAAGATTTAAGTTTTTATAATTCAGCAAAGGAACAAGAAAATGTAAATCGTTGTTTTGAACAATGCGAGGATATTTCAATCGATTTTGCTGTGATGGAGCACGCCAAAAACATCGACGTAGTTCTTTCTAATTTCGATTGGTCTGACCTTGGAACTTGGGGAAGTTTAAATTCACACCTCACGCACGATAACAAAGGAAATTCGATAATTGGTTCGAATACACACCTGTTTAATTCGGAGGATTGTATTATTAATCTGGAGGACGATACTACCGCAGTGGTAGATGGTTTGAAGGGATACATTGTAATCCAATCTGGAAAACGCTTAATGATATTAAAAAAAGAAAATGAGCAGGCACTAAAAGAATTTGTCAAGGCGACAAAATAACATTACTGACCTGCTCAAAGTATACTATTTTTGCGCTTTTAATTGTGCCGCTTTCCACGAGCGATACAAATCGAAATAACTTTTAGACTCCATAACTACGACGCCACCAAGCGTATCTCCGTACTTTGCAGGCAAACCACCTGTATACAATTGCATTCTTCCAATTGAGACCGAAGGAACCGATCCTGCATCTCGAGTTTTCACCCCATCAATCAGGTAAATCATGTCTCCTTTTCGAGCCCCTCGAAATACAAGTTCTCCGTCCTCTGATTGACGCACATCGCTCGACATGCTCGTAACTAATTTTTTAATGTCAAATTTTACAGGGCTTCTTTCAATTTCTTCAGAGGTCAAGCTCAGGGTTGGTATATTTCCATCAATCAACTTTAGGCCACGATCAACAGTGATTATTACCGCTTTTTTCTCGACTGTTGATGAAACAAATGGAACTACTCCAATGTTGTCGAACCCGTCAATCGGAATATTTACGAGAATTGACGGCATTGTATCTTTGCCCTTACGAATAATTAACTCGTACATCCCTGAAGGAATTGCACTCAGCCTAAATCGACCATCTACATCTGTTGTCGTCTGATATCGCGCTCCGTTGTCGTCGATAAATACATGTGCGCCAAACATACCTGACTCATCTGAATTGTGCACTTCACCTATAACTTCTCCCAACGCTGTTTGGGCATAGATTGACCCCACACTTAATAAGGTTACAATTGCAAGCATTACATTTTTCATACTGTTTGATTTAATTGGTTTCTATCTAAAAGATGATGCTAACTTTCAATTTCCATAAAACATACACGTATTGTGAAATTAAGGCCTATAAAAAAGGCCACTCAATGTGAGTAGCCTTTAGTGTATGTATGAAAATGGAACTAATTTAGATCCGTCAATTCAGCACTAGCTGTTGGGAATTTTCGGTCTACTTTTTTGAACAGTCCTTGCAGGACTTTACCCGGACCTACTTCTACAACTTCTTCAGCTCCATCGGCAATCATTGCATGCATTATTTGTGTCCAGCGAACAGGTGCAGTCAACTGTGCCACCAAATTCTTTTTAATTTCTGAGGGATCAATTACAGCTTTTGCTACAACATTTTGATATACTGGGCAGGTTGGAGTATCGAATCTAGTTGCCTCAATAGCCGCAGCAAGTTCCTCTCTTGCTGGCTCCATCAAGGGCGAATGAAAAGCACCACCTACAGGAAGGATTAAAGCTCGTCGCGCTCCAGCCTCTGTTGCCAGTTCACATGCCTTTTCGACAGCGGGAACTGCTCCAGAAATAACCAATTGACCGGGACAATTGTAGTTTGCTGCAACAACAACACCATCAACTTTGGCACACAACGATTCAACGACATCATCATCCAATCCTAAAATTGCTGCCATGGTAGAAGGTTGATTTTCACATGCTGCTTGCATTGCAAGAGCGCGTTTCGAGACAAGCCTTAAACCATCCTCAAAACTCAGAGCCTTGTTTGCTACTAAGGAAGAGAACTCGCCCAAAGAATGTCCCGCGACCATGTTTGGTTTGAAGCCGTCACCCAAACAAGCTGCCAATATTGTAGAGTGCAAAAATATAGCCGGTTGTGTAACTTTGGTTTCTTTCAACTCATCCGCAGATCCTTCGAACATAATTTTTGTGATGTCAAATCCCAAAATCTCATTCGCGCGATTGAACATTTCTTTTGCTGTATCAGAATTGTCATAAAGGTCTTTACCCATCCCTGAAAATTGGGCACCTTGACCAGGAAAAACATATGCTTTCATTTCATCGTTATTTTGGCGTAAAAATAGCGAAAGTTGTGAATCAAAAACAAAAATTAAACAACACGTGTTAATGGGTGAACAGGTAAGACCATTTTTATGCGTTTCTAAACGCTACACTCAGATCAAAAACGTTCTATTCGTGGAGCACTAAATACGGTAAACGCGAAAGTTTTGTCATCTCCTTTGTGATACTTTTATGAAAAAGACGATCAAAAAATGTATGTTTCCGTGCAATCATTGCGAGCATTTGTATCTCATTTCTTTCAGTAAAAGCCAAAATACCACGCACCACATCAGTATTCAGCTCACTACAAATCTCATGTTTTAATGTTAAAACATATTGTGCAGTTTCATGTCCTCGGAGGCTTCATCATCATTTAATGTTTCATTTGATGTGTGAACATGAACAATCTTCAATTCAGCGTCTTGTTCTGAAATAATGTCTATGAGTGGACTGAGGAATTGGACTTGTTCCATATGATGGTAATCAGCAGCAAGAGCTACTCGTTCAATCGAATGAAAAGCACTCCCTTCAGGAACTAACAATACTGGTAATTTAACATTTTTGATGATATCCAAAGCACTGCTTCCCATCACAAACCTTTCCAATGCTGAAAGCCCTTTGGTTCCTGCTACAACGCAATACACTTTCTCATCCAATGTAATTTGTTCTATTACAGAAGCAATAGAACCATATAAGGAACGTGAATCAAGGGAGACACTAGGAAACTGTTCTGTTAAAGAATGTTCCAAAACCTTCAATCCTTTTATAGACTCTTTTCGCAATAAATCATTCATGGATACCACTACATTTGTAGTTGCCTTCAGCTCGACAAAGGAATTCACAATGATGTAATTTACTCCCTGTATTCCAAATAATTGAATCCCATACTCAATCGCATTTTTTGCATTCCGTGAGAAGTCAGTCGCTAAAATTATCTTTTTCATACAATTACTTATTGGCTTCATCTAAAATAAAGATGTACAGCTAAAAATCGAATGAGAAAAGTCAGATTTAAAAACGACTTTTAACGGACAGGTTGATGTCCATACTTTTTTGAACCAATTAAAGCGAGAGCAAATGCAGCGAATGGTAGGGCACTGACAAAGTAGTAGAGTTTATACCCGATAAACCCGTACAATGTCGCAGCCAAAATGGGAAATACTGCCATTGCCAATGAATTAATAGACTCGCTTATTCCCATAATCTCACCTTGTTTTTTCGGATTTGAATGAATAGCAATTAGCGCATTAAATGTGGGGAAACATAGAGATAGCCCAAGATTTAGAATATAATAACAGCCGAGAAAAAGAACGAGATTTCTCGAAAGTGTCAGGCTAATCATACCAAGAGCACAGAGCAACAGTCCGATTAGTAATGTCTTAAATTCTCCAAAATATTTAACGAATCGTTTGGACAAAAATGCTTGATTAAAGGCCAAAAACGTCCCAACCGCAAACATGAAGAATCCAAGTTGATATTCATTAAATTCAAAAAGATCAATTAAAAAAAGTGCCATTGTTCCGATATAAAGTCCCATCATTGACGAAAAAATCATTTTCACTGTGAAAATCGTTTTGATTATTGGTGCTGGATTTACTGTTTTAATGCGCTCTGGAATGTATAATACATCTTTCAAAGACCTGCGTTTGTAATCTATTCGATCATCTGCAGGATGCGACTCTTTAAGCCATGTAACGATAGCAATTAAAGTACATACTGAAATAAAAATTGACGTAAATATTGTTCCTAAATAACCCAATGGGGATGCAGCAGTTAGCCCTCCGATTCCTGGTCCGATAATCATTCCTAATCCTGCGATTCCCCCGAGGTAACCAAAAATATAGGACTTCTCCTCCCTACTTGTAATATCAGAAACATAGGCATTAGTTACCGAAACATTTCCTCCTGTTATACCATCCAATGCACGTGAAATTGCTATAATCACTAAAGGCAATGCCAATCCAAAAACGTGATAACTTGGGAGTGTCAATGCAATCGCAAAAATAATCCAACTCAGTAATGTCCCTCCCTGACTAACCAAAAGTATCTTTTTTCGACCTATTGTATCCGATAATGCGCCAAGAACTGGCGCACCGATAAACTGAAAACTAGAATAAAGTGACAATAACAAACCAAAAACCCACTTCGGTGCACCGTAACTATCAACAACAAAAGGAAGTATTGGCATTAAAATGCTAAATCCAAGTACGTTCACAAAAGTTAAAAGATATGCTGGAAGTAGTTTTTTTGACATGTCCAAAGTTAGTATTATTCGAATAGTTGTATCGAACGAGGTTGAACAAACAATTTGTTTACTTTATCGCAACATTGTTAACTATTCCAATTCATTATATAAAACAATCATAACCTTAACTTAACAGGTAAAAGGCTTTCCTGATATTACTTTTGGCCTATTAACTTTTTGGAACTTATGAAGCATTTGAATCAACTTCCGCACAATTTAGCAAGTGAGAACTTAGACCACTACTTTGAACTTGGAAATGAGGCAAGCGCAAACGGACAACACCAACAATCACTTGAGTGGTTTTTTAGTGGTCGTCAAAAAGCGAAAGAATTGAACAACAAAGAGAAAGAACGGGTGTTTTCAGCGCTGATCGCAATTGCAATGTA
Organism: Crocinitomicaceae bacterium; assembly: GCA_029249445.1. GTDB lineage: Bacteria > Bacteroidota > Bacteroidia > Flavobacteriales_D > Crocinitomicaceae > UBA4466. The sequence continues at coordinate 71,600 of JAQWHI010000003.1, forward strand.
ATTGCGCAGCTTTACTTGCATACAAATTGATTCTTGAAATACACCAAACTGCAGATTTATTTGCCCGTGAAATTCAAAACGAAGGCGGCGTAAGAACTTCTCAATTTTCCAGCAGATTCATCTTTCCTCATGTTGGTCAGTCCCTGGCTAAATCGAAACTCTGGAGACATGTAAAACACACCGAAATCGATATCTAAACCAAGAGCGACATCACCATACCATGATATTTTTGTCTCGATAGAACCCGCTGAATTATTTTCCAGTGGTATCCTCAATGCAGGACCAAAATAAAAATATGGATTTACTTTCGATACTTTTTTTCCTAAATTATACTTTCCGTGCAACATAAAATTAAGGTTTACAGGATCAAGTTCCTTTGTTTGATTGTTGTGCTCCAAAGTTGTCGAATTGAATGATAGCTCTACTTTTTGAGAAAGGCTAAACCGCTCTTGGATTTTTAGATCTCCAAAAACACCCAATCTAAATCCTGGTCCATTGTTTATTACTGGTGAGCACAACAGTGGTTCACCTGAAGGTGTCATGTTCGATACGAGTGAATAATCTACACCTAAGTTGAAGCCAAAGGCTGGACGAACCGTAATTGTCGTGGATTCCTTTACAGTCTGACCTGAAGTTTGTGTAAATCCAATCCCAGCAATCGAAACACATAAGATAAATGAAAAAGTATGTGACATGAGTAGAAATTTTTGTTAGACAATTTATTTCTTTAACGCATCGTGCAGTACAGTATTGCATTAGAAAAAATAAATATTTCTAGAAGTTCGTCTTTAATAATTCAACAATTTTTTGGGCAGTATTTCCTTGGCCATAAGTGTGAATTGGCTTGTTGTAAGGAGTGCCTTCAATTTGCTTTACTGCTTCCAGTATCTTTTTTTGATCGAATGGAACCGTTCTGATATTGTCGCTCTCAATTCTACCTTTTTGACGGTTGCCAAGATTGATTACGTCTTTTGGAAAGAACGAAGCATCGACAAATCCTGACGACGTATTTCCGAGCAAAAAATTGCAATATTTCATGCAAGACAAATAACCAATTGTGCCAAACGACTCTATGGAAAATGTTGCATCTGTATTGGCTGAAATAAATACATCCAGTTTACTTCTAATCATAGAACCTAAAGGATCCATATTCGGCATAGTTATAATGAGCTTGTAACGCTCTTTTAATACCTCAAGTGAAGCGATTAAATTGTCGATGTATCCTTCATTTTCAGAGAGTGATGTTGTTTCTGGATGCACAGTGATGAGTATTGAAGGAAGATTCATGTCCAAATCATATTTAGCTCTCATTTCCTCTTTGGAATAAAGTTCCATCGCCTTTAAATTGTCAATACTTAGTGCTCCAACATTGAAAATAGTAGTAGAATTACCAATAATATCACGCACCCTATCGGCAAATATATCAGTGGTTGTAAAATGATATTTTGCCATGGATGTAATTGAGTGCCTGAATACATTGTCAATCGCTCCTTCTGTTGTTTCTCCGCCGTGTATGTGAGCTATAGGTATACAATACGGAACTGCTGCACTTACCGCAGCAAACATTTCAAACCGGTCACCTAAGGCAAAAATGAGGTCGTATCTTTCTACCTTAAAAATATTCCCCACTTCAATTGTTGTCATCCCCATACTTTTGACAATGTCATTTGGCTGATCACCGTATATGAATTCAGGCAAAGCATGTGCAACTTCAAATCCATCTTGAACAATAGCTGTCTTCGTCATTCCATAGGCACTTGAAACATGAGTACCAAAAGCAATGATCTGCAAATCGAATTGCTCCTCTTCCTTCAGTTTCTTCAAGAGAGGAAGATAAATACTATAGTCTGCTCGACTACTTGTTAATACACCTATTTTCATGATACGTCTGACCATTTAAAGTACGCTTCTTTATGAACATCTGAAGTAACTATTTTACCGACAATTTCATCTATTTTTGAAGGTGAAATCCCATCCCCAGGACGCTTCATAACAAGGTGTTCTATGGTAATAACGTCTCCAGAAGTTAAGCTTTGATTATAGAAAACACTTTTTCGTGCAATTTTTATGTTTTCTTTTTCTGATGGACTCACTCTCTTCACGCCATCTCCGAGGGCTTGTTCAATATTCCTTATGCTTTGAACCATCGCCTTAAGTTCTTTGGGTTCGAGACTTGCTGCATGGTCGGGACCTACCATCCTCCGATCAAGCGTAAAATGCTTTTCAATGAGCTGTGCTCCCATTGCCACCGCCGCTATCGGAACTTCGATTCCTAGCGTGTGATCAGAATACCCTATAGCTACATTACATTCTTCTTTGATCGTATTCATCGCCCTCAAGTTCACATCTTCCATTGGAGTTGGGTATTGCGTATTGCAGTGCAAGACAATCATATCCGAACGTGTTGTCCCGGCTTTCTCAAGAACTTCGATGGCCTGTTTGATCTCCTCCATTGTCGACATCCCTGTAGAAATGATTTTTTTACCTGGTATCCGTGCAATTTGGCGAATCAACGGAAAATTTGTTATTTCACCTGAAGGAATTTTAAAAATGCTTTGACCAAAACTTTCCAAAAGATCAACACTTTCCGAATCAAATGCAGTAGATAGAAACCCAATATTATTGGCTTCGCAGTGCTCAATCAAAACCTCGTGATCTTCTTTGGAAAGCTCAAGCTTTTGAACCATTTGAAGCTGAGTTTCTACCATATCCTTTGAATTCTCAATCTGGTAATTGGCTTTCTTGGCTTTAGCATCAATAATTTTTGCCGCCACAAAAGTTTGAAATTTCACATAATCTGCCTTTGCATCTGCTGCGCACTCAATCAGTCGTTTTGCGCATTCGATATCTCCATTGTGATTGACACCTGCCTCCGCTATAATGATTGTGTTCATATAAATTTTTTTATTTCATCAGAACCCCACTCGAACCGTATAGTTATTCTGTAAGATAAAAGTACTATTTTCTCCGAATCTATATTACTTTACCTCGAGGCTTTACAAGTTGTTCGACAACAAAACTAATTCGCAGAAAAAAAAGGATTCTTATCAATAAAGACGAAGTTTGAAAAGGGCAAACGCACCAAATCAATGCAAAAATTCTCGAACCAAAGAGAAAATCTTCTCTACGGATACAAACTTGGTTCCTTATGAATCGAACAAACCACAAGAAAATACGGAACCAATTAAAACTCTCTCACTGCTCGCACAAAGAAAAAATCAAATATGGTATATGCAGTGCTGTTGAATTGAAGACCTGACAAGAAATTTTGTCTCCAAGCCGTTGTATTGCCGCTGCGAATAGAGGACCAATAAGTCTTTGTTCCAAACGATCCAATTGCCGCATTTAAAGCATACATCTCATTCAACTCATGCTTTGTTGGCAATCTCCAATCTCTGAATTTTTGAGCATCTGCAGAGTGATTTGCAGGGTCAGAAATAGCATCTTGAGCACCGTACCAAGTCGTTAAGCCTTGATCTTGTGTTTCGGCTACCAAACCGTGCTTCCCATCAGCTGAGACCCAAAAAACATAACCCCCAAGTTCTGGCCAGTATCCTACTGTATAAACAGGTGTTGCCACATTCTCAGCCATCTTTGCATGTAAAGCAAATGGTACACTCATTAATTGACTTGTTCCGGCAATGGAGTAGGAAGTACCCCCATTCGGGTCTGTCTCCGATTTAATATAAAATGGTCCATTATTCCAATCAATGGTACTAAAATCACCAAGTATTACAGTACCTGAACCAATCTCAAGCGTCACAAGGCCATTATCATTTGAAGCAGGAGCGTGTGTTTCAACATACAATGCAGTACCAGTGGCTGAACCTTGCAGAATACTAACTTGCATGCCTATGTTTTGATTGACTAACAAGGCATTTGATGCATCACGAACTACAGCCTGGAAAGTCATTTTCTCAGGGGCTTGTGCAAAACTTATCAAACTAAATAGTAAGGCAGTAACTAGTGTAAACGTTTTTTTCATAAGTAGTTAGTTTTTAATAATTCTAAAAGTTTTAATAGTTAAATGGTTGTTTGTAATGGACAATAAGTAAGTATCAGAAGGGTATTGATTTAAATTGATATTTGTGATGGATTCATCACACTCATTGCTTATCAGTGTTTTACCCGTTGAATTATACAAGTGATATGAAAGATTTTCAAAATTCATGTCTTCCACGGTCAAAACTAATTGGTCTGAAGTTGGATTTGGATAAGCATTTAACTTTAAATAAATCGCTGAAAGCTCATCAGTACCAACAGTATATATTTCATACGGTTGTTGCACTCCCTGGAGAACAGAACCAGAATTTCCAACATTTAAATCTATACTTACTTGACCTAAGGAGTAGGCTATTGATCCACCCGAACCATTTGCATTTGTCCCAGATGAAAGAATCGTTTCTTGAGCACTTAAAAAAAACGTAAATAACACAAGAGAGAAAGTAAGTAGCAGGCGAGAATCTAACATGTTTTTATTTCCAAAAATAACTTATGTTTTTTAGTATAACTACGAAATCAAAATATATTTGAATAATGGCAGGTCGAGAGGCATTTAATTAATGGAAATCCTACAGCTTGTATAAAGAACATGTTGTTTCTCTCCTGCAAGCTCGCCTTTTTTCTTTTCCATTTTTGACCATTGAGATATGAAAATGAGATCAAACACTAATTGGTTTATTTTTTCAGGTTCCCGCGGCAGTTAATTTTCTACAAAAGAATTAATGTATCTTTGCTTTTTGTATTAAGTACTATATGTCTCGTAAATTACTTTCGACCATCGTTTTTTTGTTCTGTGCTGTGCTCAGTGGTTATGGTCAGAATATTATCGTGGATGGCACAACACTGGCCAACGTTCCTGGAGGCCCTTTAAATAACTGTGCACCTGATGGTTACAGGCTTGTCGGGTCAGCACTGGGTAATGGGAATTGCGTATCATTAACGCAAACTACGTTTAGCTCAGGAGCACTTTGGGTTTGTGATGAGATGAATCTCAACCAATCGTTCAAAGTCAATTTTCAAGCAAACTTCGGCACCATAAATTCTGGTGATGGAATTGCATTTGTCCTTAATAGTGATCCGAATAGTGATCTTGTAGGTGGCGCTGGAGGTGGAATGGGGTATTCTTTCGGAACCTTCACAGGTTGCATCCCCGCTTCAAACTGTACGATAACACCTTCTGTTGTTGTTGAGTTTGATACATGGGACAACTCAAATGATTCTTGGTCGAGCATTGCCCCAGCATTAGGAACAATTGACGATAACTCATGCGACCATGCGACAATTCTAACAAATGCCAATCAAACCACAGCGGGCACAATAGCAGGACCGAATTGTTTGCTTCCTGCAGGGGCAGATGTGACTGACGGATTACCTCATGATGTCTGTATAATTTGGGATGTTGCGAACCTTGAGTATTCTGTATATTTCGACAGTTCCCTTGTATCGGTTTACAATGGTGACATTCGCTCCTTTTTCACCGGATCTCCAATTGTGCGCTGGGGATTTACAGCTGGTTCAGGTGGGGCAAATCAAAATCAAAGGGTGTGTAGCGTTGAAATGATTACGAACCCGGTTAATCCATCATGTAATTGCCAAGAGCCTGTAGTTAGCTACCTACCAGACCCTATTGAGATTTGTTCTGGAGAAACAACCTCCATAAGCCTTTCAAGCAATGTTATTGGAACAAACTACAATTGGAGTGCTGAGGAAAACATCAATGTAACGGGTGAAAGCATCTCTCTGCAAACTGGGGCATCTATTGTCGAAACATTAACAAATACATCAACTTCAGTTCAACTGGTCAATTATACAGTAACACCTTCTGTTGCATGCACAACGGGCGTAGATTTAGTTATTCCTGTTATCATTTTTCCGAATCCAAGTCTACTTGGAGAATCTGAGATTTGTATTGGTTCAACAACACAGTTAACAGGATTAGGAACGGCACATCCGACTCTACCTTGGCTTTCATCAAATCCCGCTGTTGCGACAATTACAAATACTGGATTAGCTACTGGATTGTCTTCCGGAACAACAATGGTTACCTATAAGAACAGCAACGATTGCCAGAGGACATTAACATTAACTGTAGAGCCCTGTGGATGTTCGGATCCAAATGCATCCAATTACAATCCGTTAGCAACAATTGATGACGGATCATGTGTGTATCCCTTGCCAACTGTTAGTGCACCAAATATTTTCACCCCTAATGATGACGGCATAAATGATGTATTCTACCTCAAATCAACCAATACGGTGCGTATTGAACTGATCATTTTAAACCGTTGGGGAATTGTTTTGTATGAAGGCAGCGGCATCGACCCTGCATGGGATGGAACGTCTTCAAACGGAAATAAAGCTAACGAAGGAACCTACTTCTATAAATACATCGCAACCGGTCCGGGCGGCGACACAAAAGATGGTCAAGGGTTCGTTCAACTCATCTTATATTGAACTTCCAGATTCTATAAAAAAGCCCCGTATCATTATGATACGGGGCTTTTTTTTAAATGTACCCAAGGACGGACAAATATCGAACTTTTTGAAAGAGGATATCCTATTAGTTCTGAGCAATTATTTATGATCCTTATCCTCGGTTATGAAGCATTAATTAGGTTCTGACGCATTAATTAATTTTCAAATGTTTTTCATTAAAATTTCCCTTCCTTCAAAAAGTTAAATCGCAAACAAACAAAGGCTTAGGTAAAGGAAAGGTAGAATCATTTTTATTAGACAGAAGAACTCGCCATATTATTATGGGTAGTTCTAGATATTTTCTTCAGCAAAATAATTATTTTTGGGATCTCATATCTAACCGTTAGATTATAAAACAACTGCTGATAAAAGCCCCAGTTGTGAAACCGAGGCAATCTTACAAGTATAGGGTGGAAGCCCCAATACAAGGGTCTTTAATAAAATAAAGCCCCTCCATTACTGGAGAGGCTTTAGTACTCGAGACGGGACTTGAACCCGTACGCCCCGAAGAGCACAGGATTTTAAGTCCGGCGTGTCTACCAATTCCACCACTCGAGCAATTGTTTGTTCGGACTGAACAAACAGGTAGTCTTAATCAGCGCCATCCTATACGCTTTAACATTAATTATTCCCTGAGACAGCTGCCGCTGATCTCCGCAGGAAGTTTCTTTCAAAAGGCAGCTTTACTGCGTTTTGTATTGAGCGGGCGATGAGATTCGAACTCACGACCCTAACCTTGGCAAGGTTATGCTCTACCCCTGAGCTACGCCCGCTTGTCTTGTCATTGACAATTATTTCATTTACACTGCAGCGTTCTGCAGCGGGCGACAAATATATAGAGTATTTACAAAATACGAAAACCCAAATAGAAAAAAGTACTAACCTCCAATCAATTTCTTAATCTCATTGAGCTTCATTAAGGCTTCAACAGGTGTCAGTGTATTGATATCGATATTCACTAACTCCTCCCTAATCTGCTCTAAAACAGGATCATTCAATTGGAAAAAACTCAATTGCATATCTTCCAACTCTGCACTTCGTTCCGATTTAACTTTTTTCGTTTTTTTATTTCCACCAGTGCCATTTTCGACCAATTCATGGGAAGTCTCCAATTGAGAAAGCATACTTTCTGCACGCTTTAAAACTTGAATCGGCATTCCTGCCAATTTTGCTACATGAATTCCAAAGGAATGTGCACTACCTCCCGCAACAAGCTTGCGCAAAAATAAAATCTTCTTCCCAACCTCTTTCACAGAGACATTGAAATTTTTAATGCGCTCAAACCGATTGGTCATCTCATTCAATTCGTGGTAATGCGTAGCAAATAATGTTTTTCCTTTGTTTTGAGGATGCTCATGGATGTATTCAGCTATCGCCCAAGCGATAGAAATTCCATCGTAGGTGCTTGTACCCCTACCAATCTCGTCCAATAAAATCAATGAACGATTTGAGAGGTTGTTCAAAATACTGGACGTTTCATTCATCTCTACCATAAATGTTGACTCTCCTGACGAAATGTTGTCAGATGCACCAACACGTGTAAAAACCTTATCAACCAAGCCAAGCGATGCGCAAGCAGCGGGCACAAAGCACCCCATCTGAGCCATTAAGGAAATTAAAGCCGTTTGACGCAACAATGCACTCTTACCCGACATGTTCGGTCCAGTAATCATCATAATTTGTTGTTTGTCATTGTCCAAATACACTGAATTGGAAACGTACTCCTCTCCGATGCCCATCTGGCTCTCAATCACAGGATGTCGCCCATCTTTTATATCGATGGCATAAGATTCATTCACCTTCGGTTTTACATAATTATTCGATTTTGCAATTTCTGCAAAAGACAGCAAACAGTCCAGTTGGGCAATCAAAAATGCATTGTATTGTATGGGCTGAATATAATCCGTCATTCCAATGACAAGATCATGATACAGCTTCGATTCAAGCGAATGAATCTTCTCTTCAGCACCTAAAATTTTTGCTTCATATTCTTTCAGTTCCTCTGTGATGTAACGTTCTGCATTGACAAGGGTCTGCTTTCTAACCCACTCCTCTGGAACTTTGTCTTTATGGGTGTTGCGCACCTCAATATAATATCCAAAAACGTTATTGAATGCAATTTTCAAACTGGTGATTCCCGTTCGTTCGCTTTCACGCTCTTGAATTCCCTGTAAATAGTCTTTTCCTGAAAATGCGATCCCGCGCAACTCATCCAATTCCTTGTTAAAACCATCTGCAATCACTTTGCCTTTGCTAATCATCAGTGCCGGATCTTCGTGAAGCATCTGATCAACCATTTTAAGCAAACCATCACAGGTATCAATTTGTTCAGCAACGCGACTTAAAACAGCATTTTTCTGCCGACCAATCAATTCTTTTATCGGCTTCATTTGAAGCAGCGTTCGCTTCAACTGTATGACCTCTTTTGGATTAATCTTTCCCACAGCAACTTTTGAAATGAGCCGCTCCAAATCATTGATTTCACTCAGATGGTCGCCAAGCGCAATACCTACCTCGTTATCTTGGTACAATGCTTCAACTGCATCCAAACGATCTTGAATTGGTTTTAAATCTTTCAATGGCAAAACCGTCCAACGCTTAATCATACGCCCGCCCATTGGGGTTTTTGTCTGGTCCAATACATCAATAAGCGTTGTCGCATTTTCATGCGGTGAACTGACCAATTCCAGATTGCGAATGGTAAAACGATCAAGCCACACATATTTTTCTTCCTCAATTCTCGAAATTGAAGTGATATGTCCCAAACGATCGTGCTGATTTTCTGATAAGTAATGAACAGCAGCACCTGCCGCAATAATTCCTTCATACAATGCTTCAACTCCAAAACCTTTCAAGGTTTTTGTGCCAAATTGTTTATTGAGACTCTCAGTGGCATATTCCTCAGAATAAATCCAATCTTCCAATCGAAATGAATAGTGCTTATTTCCAAATAAGGCATCATAATCTGATGCATTCTTTTTGTTGTAAATGATTTCAGTAGGATCGAATCCTTGAATTAATTTTTCAACATATTCATTGGTACCTTGTGCCACTAAAAACTCACCCGTTGACACATCTAAAAATGAAATTCCAGTCTCTTTTTTTCCAAAATGAATGGAACACAGGAAGTTGTTTTTTTTTGTATCTAAAACTTGATCATTGAATGAAACTCCTGGTGTCACTAGCTCAGTAACGCCGCGTTTCACAATCTTTTTCGTCATTTTAGGGTCTTCCAACTGATCACAAATTGCTACCCGGTGCCCTGCTCTGACGAGTTTGGGTAAATAGGTATCCATCGAATGATGCGGAAAACCCGCCAATTCAACTTCTGAAGATGACCCCGCTCCCCTTTTGGTTAGCACAATCCCCAATACCTTAGCTGCAACAACGGCATCTTGACCAAATGTTTCATAAAAATCGCCAACACGAAAAAGCAGCAATGCCTGAGGATGCTTCGCTTTAATCTGGTTGTATTGTTTCATTAGAGGAGTTTCCTTTACCTCTTTTTTAGGGCTTGTCTTCGCCAAGTCGTTTGATTTTATGATTTTTGTAAGATAAAAATAAAGTCGCCAAGCGATTTCAACAAATATACACTTCAGTTGTTTTCCACAAAATGAATAAAAAATTAAAACTTTGGGAATTAAATCGTGCAACGGATCAAGAGTTCAAGTCACAAGAAAAATACCCCATTACAGTTGTCTTAGACAGTATCCGAAGCCTAACAAATGTTGGTGCATTCTTCAGAACCTGTGATGCCTTCAATGTGGATAAGATTTATTTGTGTGGAATTACTGCAGCTCCACCTCATCGAGAAATTCAAAAAACAGCACTCGGGGCAACGGATTCAATGAATTGGGAGCACAGAGATTCAATTGTTGAAGTAATTTCTGAACTTAAAGCATCTGGAAAGAAAATTTGTTCAATTGAGCAAACAGAAAAAACAACACTCCTTCAAAATGTTTCAGATTTACCAAAAAATCACTTCGTGTTGGTGTTTGGAAATGAAGTGAATGGTGTTGATCAAGAAGTGATCAACCTTTCAGACCATATCATTGAAATCCCACAATTTGGGACAAAGCACAGCTTGAATGTTTCCGTTTGTGCAGGAATTGTTATTTGGGAATTTGCAAAAAAATCCATTAATCACACCTCGTGAACAAGAGTTTTAGCATAGATTAACAGTCTTTAAAAGCATCATAAAAACCTCCCCATTCATAGAGCAGAGACCAAACCCAAACTTTCATTCATTCTTTTTGTGCCAAGGCATCGATCTGAAAAATAAAATCATAGAATAGAATGATCAATAAATCGAATAATCCTCATTAAATTTGTGCACTCAAAATCAAATGAAATGATTAAAACCGATATCATCATCATCGGAGCAGGACCCGTAGGTCTATTTACAGTATTTGAAGCAGGACTACTCAAATTGCGCTGCCACCTTATTGACTCACTTGCTCAACCTGGAGGTCAATGTTCAGAAATCTATCCCAAAAAACCGATTTTTGATATTCCTGGGTTCCCTGAAATTTTGGCTGGCGACCTTGTTGATAATCTTGTAAAACAAGCTGCGCCATTTAACCCAGGATTCACGCTTGGAGAAGCTGCTGTCAATATTGAAAAAATATCGGAAAACGAATTTATCGTAACAACCAACAAAGGAACGAAACACTCTGCTCCAATCGTGATGATTGCAGGAGGGCTTGGTGTCTTTGAGCCTCGTAAACCTCCTATCGAAGGATTAGAGAACTTCGAAGATAAAGGTGTTGAATACATTATCAAAGATCCCGAGTTCTACCAAAGCAAACGTTGCGTAATTGCTGGAGGCGGAGACTCAGCACTGGATTGGGCAATCTATTTAGCGAAAAACAACATTGCTTCTGAGGTTTCCCTGGTCCATAGACGTGCTTCTTTTAGAGGTCATTTGGACTCTGTGCAACAAATTATGGACTTGGCAGATGAAGGAAAAGTAAATTTAATTACTGAAGCTGAAGTAGTTGGAATTGACGGAAATGGCAGTGTGTCAAATGTGACCATCAAACACAAAACACAAGGCGAAATCGTAAAAGATACAGACCATTTCATCCCTCTATTCGGCTTGAAACCGAGTCTCGGACCAATTGCAGATTGGGGTCTAGAAATTGAGAAAAATGCAATCAAAGTGAATACACTTGATTATTCAACGAATACTCCGGGAATCTACGCAATCGGGGATGTGAATACATACACGAACAAACTCAAATTGATCCTGTGTGGATTCCATGAAGGTACACTTGCAGTTCAGTCCGCATTTGCTCGAATTCATCCGGACAAGAAAAACGTATTAAAATACACAACGGTGAATGGCGTAAATGGATTCTAGGCGATAGATTCCTATTCCAAGCAATTCAATTTGTCTATCTTTAAACCATGAACAGAAAGACAATTAATGCAGTAATCATTTTGGGAGTCATCTCCGTTGCGAGTATATTGTTCATTCAGCTTGCTTCAATCAACCGAACTGAAGGACTTCAGAAAAAAAACATTGAAATCCTCAAAAAAAATATAAAAATCCAAGAGCGGGAAGACAGTTTAAGCTTGGTTCATTTTACAGAGCAAACTCATCTTGCTTTGACCAATGTTTTGCACAGGATTACAATAATGAATGCGGACAGTTCTGATCTTTACGAATCTGTAAAACGCTTAGAACCCAACTATTTTACGGTTGATTTCAATGAAGATATAGACGCTTACCAACTCGAAACATGGCTCAAGCGCGAACTGTACAACAACAATCTTTATTACAATTTTCAATTTGGAATCTACGACTGCTTCAATGACTCCATCTCATTTTATCCGATGGTTCGCTACAATGGGGCCGAATTTGAATCAGACACAACACTCGTTCTAAAAACACCTAGACTGCAATGGAAGCGAGACGGACATTATTTCACTGTTTATTTTCCTACCGTCAAACTGCGTAAAAATTTGAGAACGAAATCAGTCGAACCACAGACCTATTCGCCGTACATCTACTTAATGATTATTGTAATTTCCACGCTTGTGTTTTTTGGTTTTTCGGTGCTTGTAATTATTCGTCAAAAAAGACTCTCGGAAGTCAAAACAGACTTTATTAACAACATGACGCATGAGCTAAAAACACCAATTTCGTCCATTGGACTTTGCAGTGAAATGATCATGAAAACCGACAGCAACCTTGATCCCAAAAAAATTCAAAAATACGCAGGTTTAATATTCAAAGAAAACAAACGATTGGAGCACCAAGTTGAACGTGTTTTAAATATCGCAAAAATGGACAAGCACGATGTCATTTTGGAAAAAGAAGCGTTTAATATTCACGAGTTCCTTGAAGAACTCAAACACAATTTTGATTTCAACCAAAATGAAACGGGAAAGTGTATCAATTTGCAATTAAACGCCCAGAGTGACGAAATTACCGTTGACCCAGTGCACATCTCAAACGTACTACACAATTTAGTTGATAATGCTATTAAATACTGCACAGATACACCTCAAATTGTAATAAAAACAGAACAAGATGCCAAATACTTTGTGATTGAAGTTACTGACAATGGAATTGGTATCAAACGAGAAAATCTAAAAATGATTTTCGATAAATTCTATCGGGTACCCACAGGAAATTTACATGATGTAAAAGGGTTCGGACTTGGATTGTATTATGTAAAGACAATAATTGACGGACATAAAGGACAAATATCCGTTAAAAGTGCAATTGGCGCAGGAACAACGTTTCGACTAAAACTGCCCCTTCAAACATAAAGATTCATCGTTTGATTTTACTCAATTCTGCTATTGGCTGCGGATACATTCCATCTCGTGAGAGCTTTTTCCCCCGTTTGTAAACCATGATGCGCTCCGTTGCAAGCTGACCATCAATCTTAACATCTAATAAATAGTACTTTTTTGCGATAAAAAGCACTTCATATGTGCCACTCGTGAGGTATTGACCAATTCGAATATGAAGCTTCGACTTTTCGATTTCTATCCGAATAGACGCCCCTGAAACAAACATCATATCTTCTGAGGATTCCATACAGTAACCAGGTATCACTCCCTCATAAGCCCCAAAGTACTTGCGCTTCAAATCTGACTTTCTCTGACCAAAGGTAAAAACAGGAAGAAGAAGCAATACGAAAATGATATACTTACCCATAGAACTAAGATAACAAATTAAAATGGAAGCCATCAAAACGCATTTCGATGATAATTTATTAACCATTCGCACCACTTACGAACATTCACTTCTAATTATCCCTGAAAAAAATTAAATTCGAGTCGGTTAAAAATGAAAAAACAGCATGAAGCAATATCACGATCTATTAAGGCATATTCTCGACAATGGAACAAAAAAAGAGGACCGCACAGGAACAGGAACAACATCTGTTTTTGGATATCAAATGCGCTTTAACCTCAACGATGGGTTTCCATGTGTGACTACAAAGAAACTGCACCTAAGATCAATAATTCATGAACTTCTTTGGTTTATTGATGGAGATACGAACATCAAATATCTAAAGGACAACAACGTCCGAATCTGGGATGAATGGGCCGACGAAGATGGAAACCTTGGCCCCGTATATGGACATCAATGGCGTTCTTGGCCTGATGGAAAAGGTGGGACAATAGATCAAATAACCAAATTGGTACATGCATTGAAAAACAATCCTGACTCAAGAAGACATATTGTTTCCGCTTGGAACGTAGCTGACGTTGACAATATGGCACTTCCTCCATGCCATACTCTTTTTCAATTCTATGTGGCTGATGGTAAATTGAGTTGTCAATTGTACCAACGAAGTGCCGACACATTTTTAGGTGTTCCCTTTAACATTGCGTCATATGCATTGTTTACAATGATGCTTGCACAAGTCTGCGATTTGAAGCTGGGTGATTTTGTACACACTTTTGGAGATGCTCACATCTACAGCAACCACCTGGAACAGGTCGACCTCCAATTGAGTAGAGATTTCCGACCATTACCAACTATGAAAATCAATCCTAACGTAAAAGATATTTTTAGTTTTAAATATGATGATTTCGAACTTATCAATTATGATCCACACCCGCACATTAAGGGTGTTGTGGCTGTTTAGCTCATGCTTCCTTTCCCCCATACTCGTTGTTGCGCAAAATAATGAAGTTTCCTTATTGTTTGTGGGCGATGTCATGCAACATGATGGTCAAATTGAAGCTGCATACAACGCAACAAATAACAGTTATGAATACGAAGACGGTTTTAAGTTTGTAAAGCCAATTATCAACACTTTCGACATTGCAATAGCAAACCTTGAAGTAACACTTGCAGGAAAACCCTACCGAGGTTACCCCCAATTTTCAGCTCCAGATGAACTGGCAGAAACATTGATCAATTCAGGATTCAATGTCATCTTAACATCCAATAATCACTCATGCGACCGCGGAGAAAATGGAGTTATTCGCACGCTAGATCGCTTGGATGAATTGGGAGTAAGACATACTGGCACTTTTAGAAGTCAAGCTGAACGGGACGAAAAATACCCACTCATGATTGAAGCAAACGACATGAAAATTGCAATGCTGAACTATACATACGGGACAAATGGACTTGAAGTGAACAAACCGCTCATCATCAACTACATTGACAGCACAATTATAAAGTCAGACATTAAAAAAGCAAAAGAACGTGGGGCAGACTATATCATCTGTAATATGCACTGGGGATTAGAATATAAGTTTCTCCCTAACAGCTACCAAAAAACATACGAGGCAATGTGCTACAGAAATGGCGTTGACATGGTGATCGGAGGACACCCTCACGTAGTGCAACCAATAGTGAGAAAGAAAATAAACAATGCTGACAAGTTAACTGTCTGGTCACTCGGGAACTTTGTATCCAACATGCAAACACGACCTACAAGAGGCGGACTAATGGTTGGCGCTACGATTAAAAAAGAAGGGCAACAAATTGCAATTAAAAACGTTGAACATTACCTCGTTTATGTACTCAAGAAAAAGGAAGGTGAAGTCACTCAATATTACATACTCCCTGACTTTGAATACAATACAATAAGGAACTCTTTTTTAGATGAAAAAAATACAACTCATTACAAGAATTTCTTTGAGGATAGCCGCAAGCTCTTCACAAAGCATAACCGTGGATCATCAGAAATAATAATTGAGAAAACTTCCGATATAGGAAAACTTTACACAAAGCTATTGAGTATGTACTATTCTGTCGCACTGTCGTCAACAAATGATGATCTATTGCTAGACGATCAACTGGCACCATACCTCCACGAGACGATTGATACTAAGGGAAATAACACAATTCTTTCGGGAGTCTGTGATACAAAATCACAAGCATTGGGCAATGCTCAATTTATGAAAGACTGTGGAATGCATGATTTAAAATTGGTAAAAGTAACACCTGGAACAATTGAAGTAATAAACGAATGAAAGCAGCACTAATCGTAGCAATGGATCTGGAGAGAGGCATCGGGAAAAATAACGACTTGATGTGGCACCTTCCCAATGACATGAAATTCTTTAAAGAAACGACTCAAAATCAAATTGTCGTTATGGGTAGGAAAAATTTTGAATCAATCCCCAAACGATTTCGGCCGCTTCCCAATAGAGAAAACATTGTTCTTACTCGAAACACAAACTTTTCTGCTGAAGGATGCAAGGTATTTCATACTTTGAATGCATGCATTGATCAACTGAGTGATGTAACGGACAAAAAAGTATTCATCATTGGAGGGGGAGAAATTTACAAGCTTGCCTTAGATGCCGGAATTGTAGATGAAATGTATATAACACATGTTAATAAAACCTATGGAGCGGACACCTTTTTTCCCGAGTTTAATTTAAAATCATGGAATGTAGAGACACTACAAAAACAAGAAATCAACGACACACACAAAGCCAGTTTTACTACTATAAAGTACACGAAACGTTGAGCTAAAAAAGGTAGTTTGTATATCGAAAATAGTACAATTGAATTATTAATATCCCCTCACGCACGAAAGAAATGAAAGTCTGTATTGCCGAGAAACCAAGTGTTGCAAAAGATATCGCCGAAGTGCTTGGCGCAAAGATTCGCAACGATGGTTACTATGAAGGTAACGGTTATCAGGTGACGTGGACTTTTGGTCATTTATGCACACTCAAAGAACCTCACGATTATAAAGAAAATTGGAAGTACTGGAAACTGGAAGATCTTCCAATCGTACCCGATAATTTTGGAATTAAACTCATTCAGAATCAAGGTGTCGAAAAGCAATTCAATACGATTGCACGACTCGTCCAAAATTGTGAGGAGGTGATCAATTGCGGGGATGCTGGACAAGAGGGAGAATTGATTCAACGTTGGGTGTTACTGAAAGCAAAATGCAACGTACCCATGAAACGCTTGTGGATTTCTTCATTGACCGAAGAAGCCATAAAAGAAGGATTCGCAAAACTCCATGACGCAACGAAATACGACAACCTCTATGCTGCCGGAAGTGCACGTGCAATTGGAGATTGGATGCTTGGAATCAATGGAACTCGTCTGTTTACAAAAAAGTTTGGGAGAGGAAAATCGACACTTTCAATTGGGAGGGTGCAAACTCCAACACTCGCGATGATTGTGCAGCGTTACAAAGAAATCGAATCCTTTAATGTACAGGAATATTGGGAGCTAAAAACAAATTATAAAACTCAGGAATTTAATTGTCAAATCCCTAGATTAAAATCAGAAGAAAAAGCAAAAAACGGCCTAGAATACCTCAAGGACAAAGAATTTGAAATAACATTTTTCGAGCAAAAAGAAGGCAAAGAAGGCAATCGAAGACTCTATGATTTAACTTCTTTGCAAGTTGATTCAAACAAAAAACATGGCTATTCAGCAGATGAAACACTAAAACTTATTCAAGGACTTTACGAAAAAAAGTTAGTAACCTACCCGAGGGTCGATACAACCTATTTAACGGAAGACCTACATCCCAAAATCCCGAACATACTAAAGGGGCTTCAATACTACACCAGATACACCCAAGAACTTCTTGAAAAACCAATCCCAAAATCAAAGACAGTTTTTGACGATAAAAAGGTTACAGATCACCATGCCATCATTCCAACAGGAGTGGTCTCTTCTGGGATTACCTCTGCTGAACAACATATCTATGACTTAATTGTTCGAAGGTTCATTTCTGTATTTTATCCTCCATGTATTGTTTCCAACTCAACCGTTACAGGGAAAGTAGGTGATCTTCAATTCAAAGCAACAGGGAAACAAATCCTAAAACTTGGTTGGAGAAAACTCTACACGTCCGCAAACAAGAATGAAGAAAAGAATGAAGAAAAAATAATGCCTCATTTCGACGAAGGAGAAAAAGGACCGCATGAACCATCAATCCATAAAGGAAAAACATCCCCTCCCAAACAATTTACTGAAGCCACGTTACTGCGGGCCATGGAAACTGCGGGAAAACATGTCGAAGATGATGAGATGCGCGAACTAATGAAAGACAATGGGATTGGACGCCCATCAACTCGAGCAAACATAATTGAAACCTTATTCCGAAGAAAGTACATTGAAAAAAAACGAAAAAATCTAATCGCTACACCAACAGGTATTGCGCTCATTGATACGATTCAAAATGAGCTGTTAAAAAGCGCTGAACTCACGGGCGATTGGGAAAGAAAAATTCGTTTGATTGAAAAAGGAGAATACAACTTAGACGTTTTCAAGCAAGAATTATATTCAATGGTTCGAGCGATCACTGATGAGGTGATTTTCAACACGCACCGTCCAATGCAATTTTTCAACACAGCAGAAAAGAAGACCGCAATACCTAAAAAACGTATAAAAAAAACAATCTCTTTTGATGAGACGGATTGTCCTAAATGCAACTCAAATAAATTAATGAAAGGCAACACGGCAATTGGATGCGCAAACTTTAAAGTGTGTGGCTTTAAGGTTCCTTTTGAACTAATGGGCAAAAAACTTAGTGACAACCAGCTGAACGATCTGATTAAAAAGAAAAAAACAAACTGGATTAAAGGGATTACAAACCCGAAGGATCAGCAAAAAATTGAAGGACGATTTATTATGGATGCACAGTTTAATGTCGCTTTCGATCAAAAACCATAAAACAACAGAATATAATTCAGATTGTAATCAATCGAAATACTCGCGCATCCAGAACCTTAAACCCACCAAATATTTCTTTTGAAAATCCAATTAATCGCTGCGTTAAGTTATCGAGTAACTTCTTGTTTCACTCGGCGAAATATATATTCATATTTCACAACAAACTCTACACTTTACACCCCAAACTACCATAGATTTGCTAATTTTGCATCTTACGTTTTATTATGGCAGATACAAGATATAATCTACGTGGCGTTTCAGCAGGAAAAGAAGATGTTCACAACGCAATCAAAAACGTTGACAAGGGATTGTTCCCACAAGCGTTTTGTAAAATCGTTCCGGACCATTTAAGCGGAGATGAGGACTATTGCGTGGTAATGCACGCAGATGGTGCAGGAACAAAATCCTCGCTTGCCTACATGTACTGGAAGGAAACCAACGATATTTCAGTTTGGAAGGGGATTGCACAAGATGCCCTGATCATGAACATCGATGATCTCCTCTGTGTAGGAGCAACCGACAATATCCTTTTGTCATCTACCATTGGGCGTAATAAAAATCTTGTTCCGGGTGATGTAATTTCAGCAATAATCAATGGTACTGAAGAGATTTTAACAGACCTGAGGGCGCAAGGTATTGGGATTCACTCAACAGGAGGAGAAACTGCTGATGTTGGTGATTTAGTAAGAACAATTATTGTGGATTCAACTGTTGTTTGTAGAATGAAGCGCTCCGACGTAATTTCGAATCATAACATTCAGGATGGTGATGTAATTGTAGGATTGGCCTCATTTGGGCAATCAACATACGAAACTGAATACAACGGCGGAATGGGCAGCAACGGTTTAACGTCTGCTCGACACGATGTGTTCAAAAAAGAGTTAGCGGAAAAATATCCTGAAAGTTTTGATCCCTCTGTTCCAAGTAATTTGGTATACTCCGGTTCAAAATCATTGACGGAAGATGTGAATGCTCCGATCAATGCTGGAAAACTAGTACTTTCGCCAACGAGAACCTACGCTCCCGTTATCAAACAAATCCTTGATACACATAGAAATGATATTCATGGAATGGTCCATTGTTCTGGCGGTGCTCAAACAAAAGTGCTCCATTTTGTAGAAAATGTTCACGTCATCAAAGACAATTTATTTGAGATTCCTCCATTGTTCGAGTTGATTCAAAAAGAATCAAGTACGGACTGGAAAGAAATGTACAAAGTCTTCAATATGGGTCACCGGATGGAAATATATGTCCCTGAGCAAGTCGCAAATGAGATTATTGCAATTTCAAAATCTTTCAATATCGAGGCGAAAATTGTTGGACGTGTAGAAGCGAGCGAGGGTAAAAAATTAACGATTAATTCACCATACGGTGAGTTCATATACTAAGAAATGAACGATTTACTGCAAAAACTTGAAGCCATCAATATCCGATTCATTGAGGTTGGAACATTAATTGTCGATCCAGATATCATCGCGGACATGAACCGCTATGTGAAATTAAACAAGGAATACAAAGATCTTGAAGAAATTGTTGCAGTATACAAAGATTACAAAAGTCTAATCGACAACCTCAACAGCTCAAAAGAATTGTTGAAGGAAGAGACAGATCCAGAGATGCGCGAAATGGCAAAAGCTGAAATTGACACCCTAGAAACACAGCGGCCAGAAATGGAAGAAACAGTGCGAATGATGCTAATTCCGAAAGATCCAGAAGACGAAAAGAGTGCAATTATGGAATTGCGTGCTGGAACTGGAGGCGATGAAGCATGTATCTTTGTTGAGGATTGCTTTCGAATGTACACGATGTTCTTTAAGGAGCGTGGTTGGAGCTATGAGGTCGTAAACACGAATGAAGGAACCGTGAAAGGATACAAGGAAATCACAATGAACATTGATGCCGCTGCGGCATATGGTGTGCTAAAATTCGAATCAGGTGTCCACCGCGTTCAACGTGTGCCCGAAACAGAATCTCAAGGTCGTGTTCACACATCAGCGATCACCGTTGCTGTACTTCCGGAAGCTGAAGAAGTAGATTTCGACCTCAATATGGCAGATGTAAGGCGTGATACCTACCGTGCATCTGGTGCAGGTGGACAACATGTCAATAAAACAGAATCAGCGATCCGGTTAACACACATTCCAACTGGAGTTGTAGCCGAATGTCAAGATGGACGATCACAGCACAAGAACTTTGAAAAAGCAATATCAATGCTTCGCTCAAGACTGTATCAGATTGAGTTGGATAAAATACAAGCTGAACGTGCAGATCACCGTAAATCACTCGTATCTACAGGGGATCGATCGGCAAAGATTAGAACATACAATTACCCACAAGGACGAATAACGGATCATCGAATCAATAAAACATTGTACAAACTTGACGCCTTTATGAATGGTGATATTCAAGAAATGATTGATGCACTGAAGATGGCTGAAAATGCAGAAAAACTGCAGGGAGAAAACGAATGAAAATTGCAGAACGGAAATAAACATGACTAGAGCAGCACTTATCGAACAAATCAAACTGAAACGTTCTTTCCTTTGCGTTGGACTTGATACTGATCTTACAAAAATACCTGAGTATTTTTTACAGAAAGAAGATCCTATTTTTGAGTTCAACAAGGCGATAATTGATGCTACCAAAGACTTTTGCGTAGCCTACAAACCAAATACTGCATTTTATGAATGTCACGGCCCAAAAGGCTGGGAATCATTAAAGAAAACCTTGGAATATATCCCGAAAGACATTTTTACAATTGCCGATGCAAAACGTGGAGATATTGGGAATACATCACGCTACTATGCGGATACCTTTTTTAATCATCTAAGTGCTGACGCTGTTACCGTAGCACCGTATATGGGAGAAGATAGCGTGACACCTTTTTTTGAATTTAAAAACAAATGGGTGATCTTGCTTGCATTGACTTCGAACAAGGGAGCATTGGACTTTCAGTTCACAATAGATGCAAACAATGAAGAACTCTACAAAAAAGTACTTCAGAAATCTCAAGATTGGGGAACTGAAGAAAATCTAATGTACGTTGTCGGAGCCACGCGAGCAGAGGGTATTGGAGAAGTGCGTAAAATTGCTCCTAAACATTTTTTCTTGGTTCCAGGTGTTGGGGCACAAGGCGGTTCTCTTGAAGATGTTGCCAAACATGGCTGGAATGATGATTGTGGTTTACTGGTGAACTCATCACGTGGCATAATATATGCATCCCAAGGAAAAGACTTTTCAGAAAAAGCACAAAAAGCAGCGCGAAAATTGCAACAAAAAATGGCAAATATACTCGACGCAAAAGGGTTTTAAATACGCTGCCAATTGGAGCTTTTTTTAGTAATCAAAACTACCGTCAAAGGGCAAATTAAGAAACATGAATTATCAAAATATCTCAACCCGCATTCCCTTATCAATTTCTTTGAGACCTTAATTTTAAATACTACCTTTAGCTGCTTACAAACAAAGACATTTCTTAATGTGGCAAACTATTGCTAATATTCTACTAAGAAATCGATTTATCATCATCGGTGCTCTTACTCTATTAACTACGTTTTTCGGTTATCATGCCGCAACAGGTTTAGAGTTGGACAACAAGTACGGAATTCTTCTTCCCAATAATGCTGATGCAAAAATAGACTACGACAAATTCAAAGAGCTCTTTGGAGAAGATGGTGGCTCGCTTATTATTTCAATCGAGACTGACTCGCTTTACACGGAAACAAACTTCTCGAAGTGGAAAGAATTGGGAGACTCTATTCTTCAAATGGATGGAATAAAAGCGGTAATTTCTGAAGCTACTCTATTCTCAGTTCACAACAATCGTGAGAAACAAAAATTTGAAGCGCATCGTATTTTTTCAGATACTAAGTTTGAAGAAAAGTCAATTGACTCAATCAGAACGGAAATCAGAAACAACCCTCTTTACAAAGGATTGCTCTATAACGAGAAAGGGAACGTATCTCTAATGATGGTTCAAGTAGATGAGAACTTCATTACGGACCAAAAGAAAGCAAATGTTGTATTAGATGTTGAAAAATTAGCATCGTCGTACGAGCAATATTTCGGCAGTCCTCGATACGCCGGAATGCCCCATATGCGGGTGGTTATAGGTAAGCGAGTACTCAAGGAAATGTATATTTTCATTGCACTACTGCTTTTGATGACTTCGCTCCTGATGTATTTCTTTTTTCGATCTTTCCGAGTGGTATTTATTTGTAACCTTGTTGTGGCGATTGCCGTGGTATGGTCGATGGGCACAATTGGAGCGCTTAACTTCAACATTACAATCATTATGGCGCTTATACCGCCGCTCATGATTGTAATCGGTGTTCCAAACTGCATTTTCCTTCTAACGAAATACCATCAAGAGGTCAAACAGCACGGAAATAAAGCCAAAGCATTAACTCGTGTAATCAGAAAAATTGGTACTGCTACTTTCCTAACCAACCTAACAACCTCGCTTGGATTTTTGATGTTTGTAACTACGAACTCAACAAAACTGATGCAATTTGGAATCACGGCATCGATAAACATTATGATGGTGTTCATTTTATCAATGACGATATTGCCAATTATCGTTTCTTTTTCAAAGACACCCAAACAAAGACATCTAAAGCATCTTGAAAGAAAACTTGCTGTTGGTCTGCTAGACAGCCTTGTAAATATCGTGCTCTATCACAGAAAATGGGTTTATATTACAACAGCCGCAGTAATTATCTTATCTGTTGTTGGTTTAACTAAAATTACAGCTACAGGGAATCTGTCGAGTGACCTGCCAAAAGACCATCCAATACTCAAAGACATGAATTTTATGCAAGCTGAGTTCGGCGGTATTATTCCATTTGAAGTTCTAATTGACTACAAAGAAAAATCACGTCTAAATAAAAAGTCAACCTGGTATGCCATAGAATCAGCTCAGAATATTTTTAAAAATGACACTTTATTCTCGAAATCACTTTCATATGTTGATGCGTTAAAGGCGGCAAACATGGCTTATTTTGATAACGATTCAAGTCAATATCGAATAATAACGAGACGTAACCATTTGGCTAAAATAAAAAGGTACCTGGATAGCTCTTACATCCAAGATGCGAAAGGTGTTGGCATATCAATCACAGAACTTGTGGATACGTCAAATCATATTCTTCGGATAAGATGTCAAATGAAAGATCTTGGCTCATATGAGGTTAGCGATAAAGTTGAAAATATTAAAACACGGATTGACTCAATATTTAATCCCAATCGGACATCTATTGAAAAGTACTACTCGAAGTACTCAAAAAGAAAAAATCCAAAATACATTGACTCTATTCTTTTAAACAACAACGCAATTGCCAATTGTCTCTCAGAAAAATATATCAATAACAATAAAGATCAACTGGAGTATGACATGAGCCCGGAAGAATTCTTAAGAGCAGAATACAAGGGAAAGAACTTCAAATCCAACTTGCGTGAGGCAATTGATAATGAATACTTCGATATAACCTTCACGGGTACATCCATCGTCGCATCTGAAGGAACAAAGTATATGGTCATTAACCTTTTCACAAGTTTACTTTTTGCCATTCTTGCGATTGCCATCTTAATGGCGATCCTTTTCAGATCTTGGAGGATGGTACTGGTTTCTTTGATGCCAAACTTTATACCATTGTTATTTACCGCAGGAATTATGGGGTGGTTCGGAATCGCTCTAAAACCATCGACCCTATTGGTATTCTCAATTGCATTTGGTATTTCTGTTGACGATACCATACATTATTTAGCAAAATATCGCCAGGAGCTAAAGGCCCAACAATGGGATCTGAAAAAGTGCGCAATTATGGCCGTTAGAGAAGCAGGGCTCGGAATGTTCTACACGTCAATCATTCTGTTCTGCGGATTTATAATGTTCTCTTTCTCTCAATTTGGTGGAACAAAAGCTCTTGGTTTACTCGTGTCATTGACATTATTAGTAGCAATGATTACCAATCTATTGCTCCTCCCATCACTACTCCTTTCCTTGGAAAGAAGAATTACAACAAAATCATTTGAAGAGCCTTATTTTGATGCTTACGCAGAAGAGTCAGATATCGACTGGGAGCATTTGGATGTTGAGGAAAATCCAGATCACCCTATCGCTAAGAATAAAAGTAAAGATCCAACAACATGAATGCTTTAAAATCGTATACTGAATTTATTGATTTTGAGTTGGGCAAGATGAACTTTCCAAACTCCCCTGTCGAACTTTATGATCCGTTACGCTATTTCATGACTCTTGGAGGAAAACGAATACGACCGATTTTAACCCTTCTTGGGAATGAAATGTTTGGAGGTTCCAAACAAACTGCAATTCCTCAGGCGCTCTCTATGGAAGTCTTTCACAATTTCTCGCTGATCCATGACGACATTATGGATGCCGCTCCTGTGCGACGAAAACAGCCAACAGTTCATGAAAAGTGGAATCCAAATATTGCAATCTTATCTGGAGATGTACTATTGATAAAAGCCTATCAATTATTGAGTGAATCGTCCCCGGAAATACTCCCTGAAGTGCTAAATCTATTCAATACGACAGCTGTTGAAGTATGTGAAGGCCAACAAATGGATATGAATTTCGAATCTCGCCATGACGTAACTATTTCGGAATACATCGAAATGATTCGTCTAAAAACTTCAGTATTGCTTGGAGCCTCCCTAAAAATGGGAGCTTTGGTTGCTAGAGCATCAGAAGAAAATCAACAATATATTTACGATTTTGGACAAAATATTGGTATTGCATTTCAAATTCAGGATGATATTCTTGACCTGTATGCTGATCCGGATAAATTTGGAAAACAAGTGGGTGGAGATGTGATTGCGAATAAAAAAACATTACTTTACCTCACGGCAGTAAGCAAAGTAACACTAGAGCAAAAAGAAATTCTTAAACAACTCCACAACGAACAAGACATCGGATTAAAAGTAAAACGTACGAGAGAATTGTTTGACCACCTGCAAGTGCGTCAGGCTTGTAAACAAATGATGCACAACTATTATGATACAGCAATGAATTCGCTTGAGAAAATTGCTATAAATGACAAACACAAAGCAACTCTGATCGCACTGGCTGAATTCTTAATTCAAAGAGACAACTAATCATACTGAGCAGCTGACGAACAGAACAAACAAACTTTATCTTTTGACAAAAATTAAATCGTCAAGCTTCCTTGCAACTGTTTTTTTAGGCAAAAATAGTGTGAGATGTTTTGAATGGTGAATTCTTTCATAATTGTATTTGGAACACCATTTCAATGAGCTCTTAAAAACTAAAATTTGGGTTTATAAGGCAAGGAGTAGTGCCCTACCAACGCATGACGCTCAAATGAAAGCAACCAAACGTGAAGTGTTTCTCCATCTTCACTCAAATGTAGCAATGGACCATCGATTCCTATTTCGTGGCTATCAAGCCATTTTCCCTCCTCATCCAATAGTACCCCAAAATAAGGGTTTGAGCGACTACTTTGAGATTCATGTGCAACAACGTCTTCATAAAACGGATGGTTTCCAATACCCATTGAATATTGATTTCCAGAGTTCGCCTCAGTAACACTTAATTTTGGCAAACTATCGAGCTTTAACCCTCCGAAAATAAATTGTGTTTGCTCTCCATTCTCTCGCTCAAAAATAAAATGCAATTCATCAAGAACTTCACCACGATTTTCTGACAAGCAGCGCTCAACTTTCTTGAGTATTTTAAATCGTCCTAATTGTGTTTTTCGCGGTTCACGGCGGTTGTAAAATCCCGGACTAGAAAATGTTGCAAATCGAGCAGAATCAGTTTGGAAATCAGCAATCTTTGTATACGTTTTGGGATAAATTATCTCAATCTCTTTCTTCTTGCGCTCACCGCGAATTGGATACATCGAGTCATTGAGGCTTTCTGTTATAAAAGTAACATCCCATTTTTCCTGAATCGTCCGAATGTTATTTAAATCTAGAACTTTGCTTGGTGGTGTTTTCCAATGCTCTAAATACTCCCGATAATTCTTGAAATCTTGTGTATTCCTCCTCTCGAACAATTCTTTATAGAGGTTCTTTGGAAAGTTAAACCAGCCATGATAGAACACTTTGTCTTTACCATCTTCTTCAGCATAAAAAAACAACTCCCAAAGGTACGACTCCAAACAATTCCTAGCGATATCGACTCGAGTAATTGACTCACCATTTACCACAGCTCCGTTAAAAACAGCATCTAAATTAGTACCTACCCATTTCACTTGATTCCTATTCCACTCTTGGTTTACGATTGAAATTAATGACATGTAACTATTATCTTTCGCATACTCAGGAACTGTAGGCATAAACTCCATTAAATGTATCGCATTCAAAAAGACCGTATCATCATCTTTGTTTGTAGGGTGAATTAATAGATCAAAACTATTAATCCCTTCGATAAACTGAATGGATTCCATAACAGACGTTGTGTACTTTTTGTGTCGTACCATTACATCTGGATTATCAGGGTAATCCAAATCTGAAAGCTCAGTCAATTGAGCAATAAAAGGAGACTTATTACTGGATAAATACTTATCCGAGCTTTTCTCATTTTTAACATCAGATACACAGCCAAAAGCAATAAAGAAACAAATAAACTTGACGAATAATTTCATTCTTTAAAAGTACAAAAAGTGATGCGGTGTCGCGCAATACAAGCAATAATTGTAAATTGCCACTAAGATGAACTTAGAGGATCTATTATTTCTTGAACTTTACATGAAAAATAAGGATGAAGCTTTTCTCTATCTCATAGAAAAATATGCAACTCAGATCTTTTAATACATGCATGAATATCGTACGACATTTCGAGGATGCGGAGGATGTCACGCAAGAAGTATTTACAAGCGTCTACACCTCCCTTGAGAATTTTAATGGTACATCAAAGCTATCGACTTGGATTTACGGTATTGCATTGAACAAATCCAAAGAATTTTTACGAAAAAAACAAGACAAAAACGTTCGGGATATATGATGCAATGGGACAATGACATTTAACTTCTTTGATCAAGTTGCAGCCTATTGCAACAAGAATCAAAAAATAAAGCTCCGTAAATTGATATTTAAGCACCTAAGCGCACTTCATCCAAAAGGAAGATCGAAAAAACACCCAAAACGCTAGAGTTGCTCACAATTCTGTTATTGTTTCTTTTGCCGATTCCCATTCGCCTTTTTTTTACCATGAAATCGTTTCTTATTACGGTGATTACCATTGCGTTTTTTATGCACACTCTTATCACTCCAAACAGGGCCCTCGCCAAGTTCCTTCGGTGGCTGTAGCTTTTCAATTTTCATTTCAATCAACTGCTCAATCTTGCGAAACTTATACATGTCTTTCTCATTGACAAGTGTAAACGCCTCGCCTTTGGTATTTGCTCTAGCCGTTCTGCCCACACGGTGAACATAATCCTCAGCATCATGAGGCACATCAAAGTTGATGACCATATTGATTTCCTTGATATCAATACCGCGACTCATTACATCTGTTGCAACCAAAATTCGAACACGTCTTGCCCTAAATTTCCGCAATAGCTCCTCACGATCTGCTTGTTCTAAATTAGATGAAATACCTGATGCCGGAAATCCAGCACGCCGAAGGTGCCTAGAAATATCAGAAACCTTATTCTTCGTCGATGTAAATATGATAATGCTCTCGTAGTCCTTGCGCTCAGAAAGAATATGCGTAATGACTTTTATTTTTTGTTCATCGTGTGCCATATAGACCCTCTGAGTGACTCCAGCTGCCGGTTTTGAAATTGACAATGCAATTTCTTTTGGGTTGCGCATAGTTCGTTTTGCCAGATGTTTAATGTCTTCCGGCATGGTGGCACTAAACATTAAGTTTTGACGTTCTTTGGGAA
Organism: Crocinitomicaceae bacterium; assembly: GCA_029249445.1. Lineage (GTDB taxonomy): Bacteria > Bacteroidota > Bacteroidia > Flavobacteriales_D > Crocinitomicaceae > UBA4466. The sequence goes on from JAQWHI010000003.1 coordinate 100,088, forward strand.
GGTATGAAATAATTGTTTTCAAATCATCAGAAAACCCCATATCAAGCATTCGATCCGCCTCATCCAATACGAGATGCTTCAAACTATTTAACTTCACATAACCCAATTTCAAGTGTGAGATCAACTTGCCTGGTGTCGCAACAATAATATCAACACCCTCGGTCAAGGCACGTTTCTGCTCTTCCCATTCTTTCCCGCCACCGCCACCATAAACAGCAATAGATCCAACAGAAACAAAATAAGAAAGCCCTTGGATCTGCTTCTCAATTTGCACTGCCAGTTCTCTTGTTGGAACAACCACAAGCGTATCAATGCTTGAATCTTGCTTGCCGACCAGTTTATTCAAAATAGGAAGAACAAAAGCTCCAGTTTTCCCGGTGCCAGTTTGTGCACAAGCGATTAAGTCATTATTATCTAAAACAATTGGTATTGCTTTTTCTTGAATTGGCGTCGCTTTTTCAAACCCCATATAGGAGAGGGCTTCTAAAAGTTCTGGCTCAAGGTTAAGGTCCGTAAATTTCATCGAAGTGAAGATAACTAATAGAATTGATCTTAAAGAGATAAAAATAAAATGTTGTACATATAAAGTTGTTAATCCAAAAACAATGGGTAGAAAAAAAACCCGCGGAAATAATTCCACGGGTATGACTATTTATTCTTGGGATCCTTTAAATGTATTGTTAATTCATCAAAAGCGCCTTGACCGCATTTGCGATCATTTTTCCATCAGCTTTTCCAGCAAGCTTGCCGCTGAGCATTCCCATAACCTTACCCATGTCCTGAGGGCCTGTTGCGCCAGTTGCATCAATAGCCACTTGGGCCTCTGTTTTAACTTCTTCTTCTGTCATCATTTCAGGCATGTATGTAGCAATTACTTCAGCTTGAAATTTTTCATCTGCAGCAAGATCTTCGCGATTCTCATTCATATACAACTCGTACGTTTCTTTGCGCTGCTTGTGAAGTTTCATTATAATTTTTATCGCTGTTTCATCCGAAACATCGCCATTTCCAGAGGTAGCCTCCAACAACAATTTCGATTTTATATCTCTCAATGCTGCGAGCTTTTCTTTTTCTCTAGCCAACATCGCCTTTTTGATATCAGCATTTATCGTTTCTAAAAACCCCATTAATCTACATTATCGTGTAAAAAAGAATTATTTCCATTCAATGAAGTCCCATTTTCATCACTCGAGATACTAAAACGACTCGCATTGTCCTCCTCACTTGGTGCAGACTGATCCAATTGAATGTTTCTTCGAACGTATGCAGGCTCATTTTCCAAATCTTGTATCCCTTCTACTTTCTTGAGACGCTGCGTATATTCTTGAATTTTCGACAAACGTTCTTGAGATCGTATCTGTTGTTCTTTCTGAGATACTGTTTTTTTCATACTTGTTGCCTCAAGATTAACCGCATCCATATCATCTTCTAAAGTATATCTCTTAATCTCCTCTGATGGCTCTTTGGCACCCGAAACATCGGTAACGTTCCAATCCAGCTCCATTTCTTTTTGCTCATCGCCCCCGGCATCAATTGCCCATGATTCTTGCTTGTTTTGCGGAGTGGCAAGCTCGTCCGTTGACTTCAAGAAAGGCTCATCATCTGTTTCCTCGGCTACAACCTCTCTTGCATTCTCCCAAGTACTGGTTTGAGTCGGTGTTCGCAAGGGAGTTTTAACTTCACTTTTCTTATCTTCTTCGAGCGTGGTAACGTTTCTTACTGGAGCCTTTTCAAAACCCGTAATTGGAGAGGAATGAAAACCAGTAGCAATTACCGTTACGCTCAGTTTGTCTCCGAGAGTTTCATCTTTTGCATGTCCAAAAATAACATCAGCCGTTGAACCCGCAGCATCTTGGATATAATCTGTAATCTCAGTGATCTCATCCATCAATACCTCTCGATCTCCATAAGTAATATTAAGCAGAACGTATTCAGCACCACTAATATCGTTATCGTTTAACAATGGAGATTCTAGTGCTTGTTCAACCGCTTTTAATGCTCTATTGTCACCTTCAGCTGCTGAACTACCCATAATGGCTACACCACTATTGCGCATTACAGTATTCACATCATTAAAGTCTACGTTAATGGCACCGGTTACTGCGATAACCTCGGCAATACCTCTAGCAGCCGTTGCCACAATATTGTCGGCTTGATTAAATGCTTCACCAATAGAAAGATTTCCCGTAATTTCTCTCAATCTTTCATTATTAATTACAAGCAGCGTATCCACATTTTCACGCATTGATTCCAATCCTTCCTCTGCCTGTATACGTCGTTTTCTTCCTTCAAAATTGAAAGGAACAGTTACAATTCCTACCGTTAAGATTCCGAGTTCTTTGGCTACCTGAGCAATTACGGGTGCTGCTCCCGTTCCAGTTCCGCCACCCATTCCGGCAGTTACAAACACCATTTTGGCATCTTTACTCAATAACTCTCTAATTTCATCAATATTCTCAACAGCAGCGTTCTTACCGATTTCCGGTAGAGAACCAGCACCACGCCCTTCGGTTAATGAGGGACCGAGTTGAATTTTATGAGGTACAGGTGATATGTCTAAAGCTTGTAAGTCTGTATTACAAACAATGAAATCAACTCCTTTTATCCCCTCACTATACATATGATTTACAGCATTTCCGCCGCCGCCGCCAACACCAATCACTTTAATAATCGATGCTTCATCTTTCGGTAATTCAAAATCCATTTTCTATGTTTTTTATTGTCTTTGTACTAATTTCTCCACTGAATCTCTTCTCAATAACAATTGGAAGAACTAATTCTCTATCATCTAATCCTCATCAACAAACCAAGTCTTGCCTCTTTTAATCATTGAATCAAAGAAAGATCCTCTTGTCTTGTTGGAATGTGTCTTTACATCTCCTGAACCTGCCACTTCTGATTCAGAATTGGTTCTTGCCATTCTTTCTAAATCTTCAAATCCTTTGTGCACGAGACCGATACCAGTCGCATACATAGGACTTTTTATTGCCTCATTATTTGTGTTGGCCAAATGCTCCGTTGGATAACCTATCCGAGAATCCATTCCCGTAATGTATTCGAACAATTGAGTTGTGTGCTTCAACTGAGCTCCCCCACCCGTTACAACAATCCCACCGATTAGCTTTTTATCAAATCCTGAGTTTCGAATTTCATAGTGCACAAGGTCAATAATTTCCTCCATTCTTGCTTGGATAATACTCGCCAAGTTTCTCAGAGTAATCTCTTTTGGAGCACGACCACGCAATCCTGGAATTGCCACAACTTCGTTTTCCTGACTCTCACTTGCCAATGCCGAACCAAATTTTTGCTTTAATTTCTCAGCCTGACGCTTCATAATTGCGCAACCCTCTTTTATGTCTTCAGTAATAACGTTACCCCCGAAAGGAATCACCGCAGTATGTCGGATTATTCCCTCATGGAAGATAGCAACATCGGTTGTTCCTCCACCTATATCCACTAGCACTACGCCGGCTTCCTTTTCTTCCTCAGTTAATACTGCATCTGCAGATGCAATTGGTTCAAGAATTATATCCTTCACTTTCAGCCCTGTACGTTCTACACACTTGTGAATATTCAATGACGCACCTATATTTCCAGTAATTATGTGGAAATTTGCTTCCAACCGAACACCAGACATTCCAATTGGATCTTTAATCCCTTGTTCGTTGTCAATGATATATTCTTGTGGAAGAACCGTAATAATTTGCTCACCGGGAGGCATAGCCATTTTGTACATATCATCAACCAATCGATTGATATCACTCTGAGAAATCTCCGTTTCAATATTTGATCGCGTATAAATTCCTCTATGCTGAATGCTCTTTATATGCTGTCCGGCAATACCAACATTGACAGACTTTATGTCTAGTTCACCCTCAATTCGTTCCTCTGCTTCCTTAACAGCACCATCAATAGATTGGATTGTCTTTTCGATATTCGAAACCATTCCACGCATCACTCCCAATGACTCCGTTTTTCCCATGGACAAAATTTCAATTTTTCCATGCTCATTTTTGCGGCCTACAAAGCATGCGATCTTTGTTGTTCCAATGTCTAATCCAACTATAATTTTACCCATTGATCTCATTTTTCCGTTTGCAAACTATTTGACCCTCGTACTTTAAACTGATTTCAGAGTACGTACCCCATCCTTCGTAAGGCATCCCTTCTTTGTAAAATACGTTTAGCTTCTCGAACTTCTTTGAAACTTGCGTTTCCGAATAAGCAGAACCAAAAACTATCTTTTGATCCCCAACCAGTGGTATTAGCACAAAGTCGCCGTTCTTTTTTAAGTGAATCTGACCGATCAACGAACGGAATAAGGGATCATTACAAACATAATCGGAAATCCTATAAATATCATCTAACTTTCGAATACTTTTCAAGGAATCGTTGTTGATAATTTCTGACACCGATTCTTGCCCAAAACGATCTGGTATTTCGCCTGTCACAACAAGTGATCTAGCTACATGCTGACTTGATATGTCCATCGTATTTCCTGCATCATCTAGGTAATAGGTTTGCCCCCATTTGTTGTAGATTCTAGCAATGGGTTTTCGCATATCAATATCAATTTTCCATTGACTACCGATCATTGAATATACTTTTACATCTTTCACCTGAGAGATCGATGTTAAATACTTCTCAATTGCCTCCGCATCCAGCTGCTCTTTACGCTGTCCTTCAAAAATTAAAGCCTCAAAACGCAACAATTCGAGAACCTCACTCTCAGTAATAAAAACATGCTCATCGTCAACATGAATGGAGACATCAGGCGCTGGTAAAAGCAATGCATCTTGCGCCTGCTGCGTTAAATAAAGTGCCGCAATCAGGCCAACACCCAAAACAAATCCTATAGCTATTTTTAACCACCTTTTCATTCTGTAAATGCTTTTTTCAATTGCGGAACAATCCGATCTATATCTCCAGCGCCAATACTTAACAATACTCCCGAGGATTTATTTGCAAGGTAATTCACCGCATCTATTGGATTCGCCAATCGCTTTTCTGTGACCTTTATCTGTTCGAGTAAAGCTGCACTTGTAATGCCTGGCAATGGTTCCTCACGTGCAGGATAAATTGGAAGCAATATCACTTCATCAAGTTGACTCAATTCACGCACAAATTCATCAAAAAAGTCTCGTGTCCTCGAAAACAAATGTGGTTGAAAAACTCCCGTTATTTTTTGATTTGGGTATAGTAATCGTACTGAGGAAACTAGGGCACAGATTTCTGTTGGGTGATGTGCATAATCATCAATATAAATGAAGTCATTCGTTCGAATGTGGTATTCAAACCTGCGTTTTACACCCGCAAATGTTTTGAGCCCATGCCGAATCACATCTTCAGTTAACCCCAGTCCCTTACACAAAGCGATACATGCAATTGCATTCTCTGCATTGTGCAACCCAGGAATACCCAATTCCACTTCCGTCCAACAACCAGAGGGTGTATCCAAATCGAAGAAAAAGCGCCCTTCTTCAAATCGAGGATTAAATCCTCTGTAATCCGCAGGGATATCAAGCCCATAGGTAACTTCATTTTTATGATTTATTCTTACACTGCTATGACGCACCAGAAAACCATTGACGTCGATACGCTCTACATATTCTTTGAATCCATCAAAAAAATGATCGTTACTTCCATAGATATCCAAATGATCTGCATCCGTAGAGGTAATAATTGAAGCAAAAGGATTCAATTGTAAAAAAGATCGATCAAACTCGTCCGCCTCAACAACGGTAAGATCACTTTCTCCACGAATGAAATTAGATTGAAAATTGGTGCTTATACCTCCTAAAAATGCATTACACTTCAAGCTAGACTCATTCAATAAGTGGGCAAGAATCGTACTTGTGGTCGTTTTCCCATGTGTTCCAGCAACCCCTAAAGCCTTTGAGTCTCTCGTAATCATTCCGAGTACTTCCGCCCGCTTCAATACCGTATATTTCGAATGTCGAACATGCATGAGTTCCCCGAAATTTGAGGGAATTGCCGGAGTATAAACGACTAGAGTTCTGGTAACGTCCTCATAAGGTGTGGGGATATTCGAGCCAAAATCACTGTAGTGAATTTCAATACCCTCCGACTCTAATTGTGCTGTGAATGTTGTTTTTGTTTTGTCATACCCTCCAACAGACCAGCCCTGACCATTAAAATAACGAGCCAATGCAGACATGCCAATTCCCCCAACACCTATAAAATAAGCGCGATCAAATTGATTGATATTTATTGTACTTCCACTCAACTATTTGTGATTTTTTCTAGTGCATCTACAATGTCAGAAGTTGCATTTGGCTTTCCTAAAACTGCGATGTTTTGCTTTAAGTCATTCTGCGCCAACTCATCATTTATTAACGCGAAGGCAGTTGAAATTAGATCTTTTTTTGCATCAACATCTCGAACGAGAATAGCTGCATTCTTATTCACCAATGCCATTGCGTTTACTGTTTGATGGTCCTCGGAAACGTTCGGAGAAGGAACCAATATTGTTGGCTTTTTAACCAGACACAATTCCGAAACAGAACTCGCCCCAGCACGAGAAATAATTAAATCTGCCATTGCATATGCCAAATCCATTTTCATTACAAATTGAGTTAATTTGACATTCCCCATATCAACCCCATTTAATTCTTTTTGTAATTTTTCATAATAGAGCTTGCCACATTGCCAAAGGACTTGAACACCGGAATCGGTCAATACTTCTAATTGTTCAACAACACTATCGTTTAAAGTTTTTGCCCCTAAACTTCCTCCAATAATTAATACTATTTTCTTGGTAGGATCAAAGCCATATTCTTTACACCCCTCCTCTTTTTTACCTTCAATTGCTACCGCTGAATTACGACATGGATTCCCAGTTACAATGATACGATCAGTAGGAAAAAACTTCTCCATGCCTTCGTAACCACAGCAAATAACATTTGCTCGTTTCGATAATAATTTATTGGTCTTACCTGCAAAAGCATTCTGCTCTTGCAGCGCTGTAGGATATCTCATTAGGGAAGCTGCCATTAAGGTCGGACCACTTGCATAGCCGCCAACACCAACAACAAGCTCTGGATTGAATCTTTTAATTATTGTTCGTGCTTTCAAAACACTTTTAATTATTTTAAACGGCAACAGAAAGTTCGAAACCGAAAGCTTACGCTTTAAACCGACAATTTCTAGTCCCACAATTTCGTATCCAGCAGCTGGAACTTTCTCCATTTCCATTTTTCCTGACGCACCAACAAATAGTATTTCGGCATCTGGATTTCTCCTCTTAATTTCATCAGCAATTGCAATAGCAGGAAAAATATGTCCTCCTGTACCCCCTCCTGATATTAAAGCTCTTTTGATCATATGCTATTACTTTACTAAAACTTGATCATCCAATAGATCTTCACTATTTCTTGATTTCATCTGCCTATTCGAAATACTTAATACAATCCCGAGTGCGAGACACGTCATAATCAAAGCAGAACCACCCATTGCTAGTAATGGCATATTTTGCCCGGTAACAGGAAACATCCCCGTGCAAACAAGCATATTTACTGCGGCTTGACCAAGCAATAAAATTCCAATACCAATGCAAAGGTAAGTCTCAAATAGCTTATCTGAACTCAGCCCAATTCGTATAATTCGGAACAGCAAAATCAGATAGAGTAAGACGAGTAATATTGCAGACAATAGACCAAATTCTTCAACAAAACTCGAATAATAAAAATCCGCATAAGCTTCAGGAGTATACTCCTTTAACTCACCATCTCCAACTCCTTTTCCAAATATTGACCCGTTATATATGGCTAAAGAGGCATTAATTGCCTGGGCATTCTCTTGAACATTTTCCTCATCATTAATTTTATTTAGGACACGGTTCTCCCATGTTTCATAACGTGGTAATAAATTTAAATCTGGAGCTGCTTTATGCATCAACACAATAAACAGAAATAAAGCAATTCCTCCACCAATCAGACTTAAAATTTTTAATAATGGGACACGCCCAAGAAACAGGAGCGTCAATGATATAGAGAACAAAATGGCTGCAGTTGAAAAGTTATCCTTAACGATCAATCCACAAATTATGACAATTGGAGCAACAATTGGCCAAAACCCATTGCGCCAATCATTGAGTTCATTCTTCTTTTTTACCAACAAACGTGAAACATAAATTACCAATGCCAACTTGGCGAAATCAGAAGATTGAAATGTTAAACCAACAAAAGGAATCTGAACCCAACGCCCGGCATCGTTCACTCTTGTACCGAAGAAGAATGTAAAAATAAGCAAAGCAACAGCTAGATAAAAGCCAAACTTGGCGAGCTGTGAAATGTACTTTGGGTCTTTCTTGTGCACCCAAAACATGACACCCAAACCAATAAGTACATACATCAAATGCTTGAATAAATACTTAAATGGTGTTCCTCCCTCGATTTTAACAAGAATCGGCACAAAACTGTATACGCTCACCAAAGAAAAAGCCAACATAATAAGGGTGATAATCCAAATCACTCGATCTCCTTGCAAATATTTAAGTACGCTACTCATTAATCATTGAAATAATAAATTCATTCTGGCTCTTCGTCCATCGACAAATATTAAAGCGATCTAACGGCTTTTTTAAATGCATTTCCACGCTCCTCATAATTCTCGAATAGATCAAAGCTGGCGCATGCTGGCGATAAAAGCACCGATTCATCTTTGCTTGCCAAACGATATCCATATGCTACAGCTTCTAGTGCTGACCCTGCTTCATAAAGCTCTATATCCAACTCTGCAAATGCTTCCATGATTTTATTGTTGTCTTTTCCAAGACAAACAATGGCTTTTACCTTATCTTTTACCAATTCGAACAACTCAGAATAATCATTCCCTTTATCAACACCTCCAACAATCCAAACAGTTGGTTTATCCATACTTTCAAGGGCGAACCAAGTCGAGTTTACATTTGTTGCTTTCGAATCGTTAATAAATTCGATTCCGTGCACCTTGGCCACGAATTCAAGTCGGTGTTCTACGTTGACAAAGTCAGAAAGACTTTCACGAACCACTTCCTTTCTAATTTCTAAGATGCGTGACGTAATACCTGACGCCAGCGAATTTTGGGCATTGTGCTTGCCTTTGAGGGCTAAATCATGAATTGACATAGTGAATTGTTGTTTATTTGTGTTGATTATTATTTGTTGATTGTCGTTTAAATATCCTCCCTGATCGAATTCTTTGGTGAGGGAAAAGGGCGCTTTTTTGGCCTTGATATCGCTTGTATTAACATAACTTGAGATTATTGGATCATCAAAGTTGTAAATGAACCAATCGTCTTCAGTCTGGTTTTGAATGATCCTGAACTTTGACGCTGAATAGTTTTCCATCTTATTGTCATAGCGGTCCAAATGATCAGGTGTAATATTTAATAAAACAGCTATATCTGCTTTAAATTCGTACATATCATCCAACTGAAAAGAACTCAATTCCAGTACAAACCAATCATAAGCATTCTCAGCAACCTGTTTGGCGTAGCTATCTCCAATATTTCCGGCCAGACCAACATTAAGTCCGGCATTTTTTAAAATATGATGTGTCAACAATGCGCTTGTTGTTTTACCATTGCTACCAGTAATACAAATGGTCTTTGCAGTCGAATAGTAACCGGCGAACTCTATCTCAGAAATGACTTTGATTCCAGCTTCTCTAGCCGCAACAACTGCAGCTACTTTGGGTGATATTCCGGGAGATTTCACAATCAAATCTGCTCTCAATAGTTCATCAACAGAGTGTTTATTTTCTTCCCAATTGACTTCTAAATCAACTAAAGACACTTTAAATTTTTCACTAATCGCACCAAAATCAGAGACAAAGACTGTCCACCCATACTTCTTAGCAAGAATAGCTGTTCCGATACCACTTTCACCAGCTCCCAAGATTACGATATGTCCAGATTGAATCTTTTTCAATGTTATCGAACTTTCAATGTTACTATGGTGATTACCGCCAAGAGAATTGCTATGATCCAAAATCGAGCAACAATTTTTGCTTCATGCATTCCCTTTTTCTGATAATGGTGATGAAGAGGCGCCATTCGGAAAATACGCCTTCCTTCGCCCGTTTTTTTCTTCGTGTACTTGAACCAACCGACCTGCATAATCACAGAAAGGTTCTCAATTAGAAATACACCACAAAGAATTGGAATTAAAAGTTCTTTGCGTATAGCGATTGCAAATACGGCAATAATGCCTCCCAATGCCAAACTTCCCGTATCCCCCATAAAGACTTGTGCCGGAAAAGAATTGTACCACAAAAACCCAACACATGCACCTACAAATGCCGAGATGAAAATTACCAGTTCCTCAGCATCTGGGATGTACATTACATCGAGATAATCGGCGAAATGAACATTTGTCGATACATAGGCTAAAATGGCGAGTGAAATTCCAACAATAGCAGAAGTGCCGGTTGCCAATCCATCCAATCCATCGGTCATGTTTGCACCATTGGAAACTGCGATAACAATAAAAATGACAACAGGAATAAATAAAAGCCATCCCCACGTTCCCATCCAATCTCCTACAAGCCAATTGTAGTTGAACTCATTGTTGCTTACAAATGGGATTGTAGTCGTCATGTCATCAGTTTCAATCCATTTGGAATCATCCGAATCATCTTCATTGATGTGCATTTTGGTTACAAACTTTTCGCTATGTTGTAACTTGTAATCTGCATCTACTTTTTTATGTACGACTACATCTGGATGGAAATATAAAATACAACCTACAATCAATCCGACACCGATTTGTCCTACAATTTTAAACCTACCAGCAAGCCCTTCCTTATTTTTTTTAAATACCTTGATGTAATCATCTATAAATCCGATTGTACCCAACCATACGGTCGCAATTAACATCGTGATTACGTAAATGCTATCCAATCGGGCAAATAATAAAGTTGGAATTAAAATTGCGGCTAAAATGATCAGTCCTCCCATCGTTGGTGTACCTTGCTTCGCCAATTGTCCCTCCAAACCTAGGTCGCGAACCGTTTCCCCAATTTGCTGCTTTTGCAACAAACCGATCAATCGTTTTCCAAAAACCATGGAAACAATTAACGATGTCATTAGAGCCATAGCTGCCCTGAATGAAATGTAATCAAACAACCCTGCACCAGGGAAGTCAAAATCGTTCAAATATTGGAATAAGTAATACAACATTATTTATTGAGTTTTTTAAATAGTTCCTTAATCGTATTCAAATCATCGAAATCATGGCGAACACCATTGATATCTTGGTACTTCTCATGGCCTTTTCCGGCAATCAGAATGATATCATTCGTTTCTGCCATAGATACAGCGGTCTTTATTGCTTGCATTCGGTCAACAATAGAAAGTGTTTTTTTATAGTTTGCGGCATCAACGCCCGCCATCATTTCATTTATAATAGAATTTGGATCTTCAGACCTCGGATTGTCTGAGGTAAGAATCACTTTGTCGGATCGATCACATGCAATTTTAGCCATCATTGGTCTTTTACTTCGATCACGGTCTCCTCCGCATCCCACGACAGTGAAGACCGTTTCATTCTTGGTTCGAATGTTCTCGATTGTCTTCAATACATTGTCCAGCGCATCTGGGGTATGCGCGTAATCAACAATCGCAATTACTCCACTGGTACTACGTATATGTTCAAACCGCCCATCAACTGATTTTAATTCACTAAGCGCGGTCAAAACTTCTGTTTCATCATCACCCAACTCCTGCGCAATTCCATACACAGCTATCAGATTGTATGCATTAAAATCTCCTACCAAACGGGTCCAAAGCTCCTTTCCATTGATGTTTAACACCAAACCTGAGAATTGATTCTCCAAAACTTTTGCCGTATAGTCCCCCATCGATTTTAGAGCGTACGACCGTTTTTTCGCTTTTGTATTTTGAAGCATGATCTCTCCATTCTTATCATCAACATTTGTCAATGCAAAAGCTGTTTTTGGCAATCGGTCAAAAAACGTCTTCTTAACATCAATGTATTCTTTGAATGTCTTGTGATAATCTAGGTGGTCATGAGTAATATTGGTAAAAGCACCTCCCTTAAATGTTAGATCAAGAACTCTCTTTTGATGAATCGCATGTGAACTTACTTCCATAAAGCAATGGGAGATGCCCTGTTCAACCATCTCCTTTAGCAATCGATTCAATACAATCGGATCTGGCGTGGTATGTGTTGAAAGAATATCTCGGTCTCCAATCTTATTGACCACTGTGGAAATTAAACCACATGAATATCCAAGTCTCGAGTATAAATTAAATAGAAGCGTGGTGATTGTTGTCTTTCCATTGGTGCCAGTAACGCCGATAAGATTCAATTTTTTTGAAGGTTCATCAAAAAAGTTTCCCGCCATTATTGCCAAAGCGCTCTGTGTATCACTAACAACGATTAATTGGACTGATTCAGGAACTTCAACTACTCTTTCAGCAATTATTACAGTGCAACCCGCATCGCAAACTTCTGGAATAAAATCATGACCATCACGTGCAACACCTTGAATCGCAAAGAATACAGAATTTGATTTTGCTTGACGTGAATCAAATGTCAAAAAATCAACAGACACATCAGTTGTTCCATGCACTTCAACAATGTTTACGCCGTACAAAATATCTTTCAACACCTGCATTAGTTCAACTTTATTTGAATAGATTTTCCTCTCACCACTTCCTCTCCAGGATTCAGAGACTGGTGAGTGACCATCCCATAACCCTCAATTTTTGCTTTCAGACCCGTGCGCTCAAGAAGAAAAACCGCATCTTTAGCTGTCATCCCAATAACATTTGGAACTGTTTTCTTCCCTACATATCGCTCCAATAAATCAACGTGACCTGTTTTGGTCTTTGTATTGACCCAGGTCGTCTGCTTCTCCATTCGATATGGAATATTCAGAACCCGATAAGATTGTGTTAAATCATAACTGTTGCCATCCATAGAGATTGGTAATTCAGTTTTTGTCTCCCCCTCTACATTCACCGGTTTGTGATACTTTAGACTTGAGGCATACACCTTATTTGCAATCGCTGTAAATACAGTTCCAGAAACCACCGCACCGTATATATTTTTTGTTGGAGCTGAAACTACCACGATGCAAGAATATATCGGGTCTTGCGCAGGGAAGTAACCAACAAAGGAGGCTTGATATTTTTTCTCAGAAGTAGAACTATTTTTCTCATCAAGAATATGAGCGGTTCCAGTTTTGCCTGCGATATCAAAATATGCAGATCCAATTGTTTTGCCTGTCCCCCGCTTTACAACCCCCTCGAGACATTTATGTAAGTCTTTAATTGTACGTTCTGTACATATTTTTGGGATCATTACATCCTTTTCAAATTTCTCGATAAGTTCATTACCTCGATACACTTCCTCAACAAATTGAGGCTTTAATAATTCACCATTGTTTGCCACAGCGTTGTAAAAAGCCAACGTTTGTAATGGCGTTTGTTGAAACTCATATCCAACGGCCATCCATGGTAAAGAAAGACCCGACCAAGAAGGATCTCCTGGCTCATACATTACTGGGGCGGCTTCACCAGATAAGGCAATACCGAGCTTTTTATCCAAGCCGAACTTTTTCAGTCTTCGAATAAATGCATCTGGATTTGATCGGTAGGCACTATTGATGATTTCAGTAAAGACATTAGATGATTTCTCAAATGCTTTTTGAATTGTGATTTCACCATAACCATTCCCATAATTCGAATCTGTCATTGACCTACCATAGAAGGTGTATTTACCTTTAGCGTTGACTTTATCTGTCAATCGAACCTTACCATCTTCCAATGCTGCCATCAATGACGCCAATTTAAAAGTTGATCCCGGCACCTCTTTTTCTCCGATTGCCTGATTGAATGATTCATAATACACCCCATCATCACCTTTCCTCAAGTTTACCATTGCTTTTATGAATCCTGTCTTGACATCCATTACAATCACACATCCTTTCTCGGCGCTTTGCGATTTCAATTGATTGAGCAACTCTGTATGAGCGACATCTTGAATATCAACATCAAGAGACGTTACCACTGTAGCACCTTCTACTGCCTCTTTGGTTATAGGACCTATTTTCTTCCATCCAGTAGAAATCTTCTGCTCAATCTCCTCTCCCGGCTCTCCAACTAAATAGGAGTCAAAAGCACCCTCAATACCTACCTTTTTCCACTCCTTCGATTGCTCAATCCAGTCGACATAACCCAATGTTCTTCGCAATAATTCACCGTATGGGCGCTTACGTTCAATATTTTCTTCGGTATCAATGAGCCCTCCTTTGAAACGCCCAAGTTTAAAGATTGGCATTTCGTGTAACTTTTTGCGCTCTTCATTTGTGGCTTTCTTGTGAATCAACAAATAACGTGAACCACGAGCGCGCGCAGTTCTTATCCTCCCTTCATATTCGATAGCTGACCTATTTGGGAACAATGCACTCAACTCCTGACAAAGCTGACCCAAATCACCATCAAACACATTCTGGTCGACAACAGTGGGGTCCATGTAGATGTTATAATAAGAAACTGAAGTAACTAAAGGAATGTGGTTAGCATCCAATATTTGACCTCTCCTTGGCGTGCGCTGGACAGTTCGAGTAGGCATCTTCTTTTTTCCATCCATTGAAGACATAAACATTGGAGTACCATCTTCAAACTGAATACTAACCGTTTTGAAAATAACAACCAACATTAAAACAACAAACCCGAAATAAATCAAGTAAGCCCTCCAGTATATGTCCTTATTTTCAGTCATTTTCATCCTTATTTACCCGAATCACCTTTGTTGGGTTAACCGTTTCTTTTAGTCCTTTCGACTCCAATTGCTCTATCAAACGAGCCCTTCTAGTCTCTTCCTCCAGCCTCGCTTTTGCCTCGAAATAATCAGAGGTTGCTTCATCGAGCTGCTCTTGTGTTGAAACAACATCTTTCGATAGTTGTTTTCCATAATAGCCCTTCCCGACCACAAGGAGCAGAAGTAGAATAATGAAGAAGATAAAATTCAAATTTCCCAACATGAATTCCTTCGTAAAAAAATCACCATTCAAAACTTGCACAACAGCATTTGACCTGCGTGGCTTCACAGATTTCTTCTTCTTTTTCTTCTCAGCTGCTTCTTTCTGATCTAGCTGAGCTCTGTCTAAAAACTCATTCTCCATTTCTCTCAGCTATTCTTAATTTGGCGCTTCGTGCGCGACTATTCATTTCAATCTCGCCTTCAGAAGCCACAATCGGTTTCCTTGTAACTTCATTAAAAGGCTTTAATACATTCCCGAAAAAATCTTTCTTAAGCTTCCCATCGATCGACCCCCGCTTCATGTAATTTTTAACCATTCGGTCTTCGAGTGAATGATAAGACATCACAACCAAACGACCCCGAGGTTTTAATACACTCTCAGTTGCCTTGAGAAAGTCCTCTAAGACAACCATTTCATTGTTTACCTCAATACGAACTGCCTGAAAAACTTGTGCAAAATATTTATGCTCTTTGAACTTAGGAGCACACGGAGTTACTACATCCAAAAGTTTTTGCGTTGTTTTTATCTTTCCATTCAAACGAGCGCTCACAATTGCATTCACTAAACGTCTCGCATTTGGGATTTCACCATAGTTCCTAAACATGTATAACAGTGCATTCTCATCGTAATCATTAATTACATCTGCTGCTGTTAATTCACCACTTTGATTCATACGCATATCAAGACTGGCCTCGCCACGGATAGAGAAGCCACGTTCCTGTTCATCGAATTGATGGGAGGACACACCTAAGTCTGCCAAAACTCCATCCACCTTGTCTACTCCCATTAAGCGCAAGTGGTTTGCGATGTACGCAAAATTTGCAGCAATAAAACTGAAATTAGGTGCCTCCCAGGCGTTCTTCCTTGCGTCAGGATCTTGATCGAAGACAATCAATCGACCGTGTTGATTTAGTTTTTTGAAAATTTCAGACGAATGTCCACCACCCCCAAATGTAACGTCAACATAAATACCATCCCGCCTGATGTCAAGAGCATTTAGACACTCTTCAAGCATAACTGGAATATGATAATCTGAATTATTCGTCATGTTCTAAGTCTCCCATTACTTCATCCGCTAAATCAGCAAAATCCGTCATGGAGCCTTCGATCATTTCGAAGTACTTCGACTTGTCCCATATCTCAATGCGATCGTTATATGCGATCAGCATTACTTCCTGTTTCAACCCAACTCGATCCATATGACCAACAGGAACAAGCGCACGGCCAGCCTTGTCTAGGCTAACCAACTTTGCTCCCTGATGGAACAGTCGATAAAACATTCTGTTTTTAGGTTTAAAAAGATTCATTTTAGAAAGCTTCTCACTAACCTTCTCCCACTCGTGAAGTGGAAAAAGTGTTAAGCAATCCTCAAATCCTTTATTCAACATGAAATCTCGTTGAGCCGCAGGAGGAAGCTGCTTCCGTAAACCGGAAGGGAACATAAAACGCCCTTTCGCGTCCAATTTCACTTCAAATTCTCCTACTAGTCCTGCCATGACGATTAATAATGGGATAAAAATAAAGTAATCTTACCACTTTTTACCACCAAATTTCACATTGTTCATAAATATAAACGTAATTCCAACCGCAAGGTTACAATAAAAAACACTTAAAACCCAATTATATTGGTATTTGTAACGATCAAATATTAGTGGTATATAGTGGTAAATTTGATTGAATTTGTTGAAAACTCTCGAGTTTTCAACAAATTCAATCAGCCTGTTCGAGATAAATATTTGATGTAACTTCGCGCCATGAATTTGACGTACCAGAACTGGATTTTACTATTTTTTCTGTCTTTTGTTTGGGGGAGCTCTTTTATTTTAATGAAACTTGGAATGTTCACTTCAACGGGGGCTGCAATTTTCTCAGACACACAGGTAGCAGCGCTCAGGATGCTGCTTGCCAGCCTCACGCTGCTGCCATTTGCGATACGTAAATTTCACCTATTGAAATCACTCAGAAACCTCCGACTGCTCTCAATAGTAGGCCTCGCAGGAAACTTCTTACCAGCATTCCTCTTTACCTACGCAGAAACAGAACTCCCGTCGGGATATGCGGGAATGCTCAATAGCTTCACACCTATATTCGCACTTATAATTGGCTGGGGGATCTTCAAAAGTAAGTTAACAAACTACCAACTAATTGGCGTATTCATTGGCACCACTGGCATCGTTCTACTTACCTTGTCAGGATCAGCTCCCAAAGGAGGTGCTTCATGGCTCCATATTGGTGCGATTGTTCTGGCTACACTCTGCTATGCAATAAGCCTCAACACCATAAAATACACTCTGAATCATATAAAAAGTATAGAAATTACCTCCCTTTCATTCGCAATCACTCTTCCTATTAGCATCGCGATAACATTTGTAACAGACATTCCACAAACACTGCTTGAAACGCCAAATGCCTTTCAAGGATTCAGTTTTATTGCAATCTTGAGCGTCATCGGAACTGCATTGGCTGTTGTACTTTTCACAAAACTAATTTCAAATTCATCCATACTATTTGCTAGTAGTGTTACGTATTTAATTCCCTTAGTGGCTTTGCTTATTGGATTGGTATTTGACGAACCAATCAACATCTATCAGATCACATCAATGATTCTTGTTTTGTGCGGAATATTTATGGCTAATGTTTTGACAAACCGAAAATCATCACAGCGTATCAAAAAATAGAAAAAAAAGAAGGGGAATGCTCTCGAGCATTCCCCTTCTTTTTTTATTTGAAAGCGTTTACTTTTCTTCTGCTGTAGAAGAAATTGCAAGGCTATAAACAACAAGACCAAATCCAATTTTGTTTATTGCATCGGCGATGTTGTAGAATAAATCAACTTTAGTTGAATCCCATTCGAGTGCTGTATTCAACCAACCTCCAGGCATACACATGTATCCTATTGGATAAATTGCCCATCCTACTAAGACGAACCACGCAAGAATACGAACGCTTTTCTTGATGTTCGCATTGTTCGAATTCTCTGCAAGAGTAGCAACTTCTCCGAACCAGGCAGCATACAAAATATAAATATATCCGAGTGTAGAAAGAACACCGTACATCACTGAGTGTGTTGTTGCCTCGTCAAGCGTTCCACCCTCGTAAGCTGGGTTGTACGCCTCTCCGATGTAACCAAAAACAAGCATCCAAACTGAAGCAATGATTAACTTCCAAAGAAGTCCCTTCTTCGCTCCTGCCACCTTGGTTAGCAAGTAGAACTCAACACACATCAATGGAACTGTAAGTGTCCAATCAATGTAACGCAGAGCAGTAGGATTTTCCCCTGTCTCTGCATAAAAATCGCGCATGTAGTAATAGTGCACAGCGGCGATAAAAGTAATAAGGCCAGAGACAAGCAGAGAAGTTTTCCATTTGTCACTTACACGACTTCGTTCAAAAAAGAAGAAGACTGAAGCAGCCATCATTGCCATGTAGCCAATAAAGAATGTGAAAGCTACTGGATCCGTCCCGGGATCGGTAATTAGTGATAACATATTTATTAGTTTAAGTTAATACTGCTTTGGATACTTTCTCGTAAAACATCCAAAACCTATCGCAATATAATAACTTTTGTTTAAGATTACGAATTAATCATTAAACAAACAGGCTTCTCTTACTGACTATTAGGCTGTTAAATTCCTGAAATGCTTTTTAAATAGGCATTTCAGAGCGAAATACAACTTTTCAACTCTCTGTTTAAGGATACATTAAAAAAAAGTAATTGACACGAAAAAAATGGAAAAATCCGAATATTTCCTCACCAATAAAGGACAAAAAAAAGCTTGTTTTGATAAAAATCAAAAAACTTGCCTTCGTGAATCGATTGTTTTTGAATATTCCTCGATGTGAATAGACCAATGCAATCAAAAGCAAATTTTAGGTTTTAGGCCAATAAAAATAGGAGCCAAATTGAATCATTTCGTCATGATAACATTGTATTATAAATAAATAACACTATCTTTGTCGTCCGAATTTTCGGATAATTAAATTAATATAACAGGCTATATGTACGCAATAGTGGAGATAGCAGGGCAGCAATTCAAAGTGCAAAAAGATCAAAAGATCTTTGTCCACCGTTTAAATGCAGAAGAAGGGAAGAAAGTTGATTTCGACAAAGTCCTACTTTTAGAGAACGGAGGCAAAGTAACTCTTGGCGCCCCGGCTATAAAAGGTGCAAAAGTTTCAGCAAAAGTTGAAAAGCACGTCAAAGGTGATAAAGTAATCGTTTTTAGAAAAAAACGAAGAAAAGGCTATAAAAAGAAAAATGGACACCGCCAAAGCTTTACCTCACTTACCATAAGTGATATTAAAGTAGGAGGAGGAAAAGCAAGCGCTGAGAAAGTTGAAAAGGCTCCAGCAAAAAAAGCAGCTCCAAAAGCAGCAGCTAAAGCTCCAGCAAAAAAGGCAGCACCTAAGAAAAAGGCAGCACCTAAGAAGGAAGATTAACAGAAACAACCCGTCTGTGACGGATATAAATATTAAATACGATGGCACATAAGAAAGGAGTCGGTAGTTCAAAAAACGGTCGTGAATCAGAAAGTAAACGATTGGGAGTGAAGATTTTTGGAGGACAAGCAGCTATAGCTGGTAATATCATCGTTCGCCAAAGAGGAACGCAGCACCACCCAGGAGAGAATGTAGGAATCGGGAAGGACCATACCTTATTCGCTTTGACTGACGGTGTAGTTGAATTCCGTAAAAAAAGAAACAATCGTTCGTTTGTTTCAGTAGTCCCATTTGAGACTGCCGAAGCGTAATTGATAATTCTATTGTTAAAGCGTCTTGGTTCTACTAAGGCGCTTTTTTTATGCGTATTATATTGAAGATACCAATCTATCAATAACCAAAGTCAAATTTCTGAGAAGAAAATAGAATACCCCAAGAAAATGTAAAGTCGGAAACTATTCCGAACACAAAATATTTCTAACTTCGCAACATTATTCAACAAGATAAAAATGCTCGAAATACAACGTATTCGTAACGATAAAAACAGCATTATTGAAGGACTGAAAAAACGTCACTTTAATGCTGAATCAATTATTGATGAATTACTCTCAATAGATGAGAAATGGAGAATCTACAAAAGCCAAATGGAAACAACTGCTTCTGAATTGAATCAGTTGTCTAAAGAAATTGGCATCCTATTTCGGGAAGGTAAAGCTGATGAAGCGAACGCAATAAAAGGACAAACAGCTGAACTCAAAGCAAGAGAAGCCGATCTTAAAGAAAAAGTAGAAGCATTTGAGGCGCAAATCCAAGAACGAATGTACCAATTGCCCAACGTACCGAATGAGTTGGTGAAAGCTGGAAAAAGCGAAGAAGACAACGAAATGGTCGAAGCACATGGTGAACCAGTTCAGTTTAACTTTACCCCCCTGCCTCACTGGGAACTCGCTACTAAATTAAATCTAATTGACTTTGAGCTAGGAGTAAAAATTACAGGTGCGGGCTTTCCAGTTTATATCGGAAAAGGTGCAAAACTTCAACGAGCATTAATCGGATTTTTCCTTGAGGAGGCAGCAGCGGCAGGTTACGCAGAGCATCAGGTACCGCATGTAGTAAATGAAACCTCTGGATATGGTACAGGACAGCTCCCTGATAAAGAAGGGCAAATGTATCACATCGGAGATGACGATTTATATCTGATCCCAACTGGAGAAGTTCCGCTAACGAACATGTATCGCGGAGCCATGTTTCCAGATGACAACTTTTCGATTAAACTTACTGGGCATACACCATGCTTCAGAAGAGAAGCCGGATCTTATGGTGCCCATGTTCGCGGATTGAATCGACTTCATCAATTCGATAAAGTAGAAATTGTTCGTATCGAGCATCCTTCAAATTCAGAAAGAGCATTGAACGAAATGCTTGACCATGTAAAGGGCTTGTTACAAAAATTGGGGCTTCAATATCGTGTACTTCGATTGTGTGGAGGAGATACCGGATTCGCAGCCGCAATGACTTATGACTTTGAAGTGTTTTCAGCAGCACAAGAAAAATGGCTTGAGGTCAGCTCTGTATCTCGATTCGATACATTTCAATCTACGCGATTAAAATTACGCTTCAAGAATGCAGACAAAAAAAGCCAGTTGTGCCATACACTTAATGGTTCAGCGCTTGCATTACCAAGAATTATGGCGGCCATTCTTGAAAACCACCAGACAGAAGAAGGTATAATTATCCCAAATGCACTTCACAAATACACTGGATTTAAAACGATATAGTTGTGTAGTTTTTGGAACACCCGAACAATTCGTATGATTGAAAAAAACAATCATCTTATCGTTTGGTTATTTTTTATTTCATCATAGAAATTCGTCAATATCTGTATTTAAATACCTTTGTCTAAAAGTGCAGAGGTTTATGATAAGTGTCAAAGAGGCTCAAAGTAAAATACAAGAAAATAGCCGTATTCTCAATTCTGTCTCCAAGAGTGTAGAAAATGCATTGGATCAAGTTTTATCGGAAGACGTTAAATCTCCAATTCATATGCCTCCATTTTCTCAATCTGCAATGGATGGCTATGCTATTGGATCACAAGGGAACACTTTCAAACTCGTAGGTGAAATTCAGGCTGGAGCAGACTCATCTGGTATGACACTAAAAAGTAATGAGGCCGTGCGCATATTCACGGGTGCAATGATTCCTAATGGCACCTTTGCAGTCGCAAAACAAGAAATTGTTGAGAAAAATAAAACAGAAATTCGAATCACCGAAAAGCAAAAACATTTACAGAACATACGACCACTCGGTGAGCAGATAAAAAAAGGGGACATCGCACTCCCTAAAGGAACCGTTATTACTCCGGGAACAGCAGGATTCCTCTACACATTGGGAGTCAACCAGGTCTCCGTAACAAAAAAACCTAATATCATTATTCTGTCAACAGGAAATGAACTTGTTCCGCCCGGACAAGAACTAAGTCCAGGAAAAATATATGAATCCAATACCTATACACTAAAAACAGCACTCAAGAAATTTAGAATTCAAGTCACAATTAAAACTATTGAAGACAACTACGAGGCAACAAAAAAATCCATCCAAGAAAGTTTGAATGAATGTGACATACTCATAACAACCGGTGGAATCTCTGTTGGAGATTATGACTTTGTCGGAAAAGCAATGGAGGAGGTCGGAGTAGAATCGATTTTTTATAAAATAAAACAAAAACCTGGAAAACCCATTTTCTTTGGTAAGCGCAATTCTACGGTCGTTTTTGGACTTCCTGGAAACCCTGCAGCAGCCCTTTCGTGTTTTTATTTATATGTCACCCCAGGAATCAGAAAAATGTGTGGAATTTCAGATGTATCTCTTGAAAAAAGAACCCTGAAATTGACTTCTGATTATACAAAATCAAAAAATTTGACCCATTTTTTAAAGGCAAAATGTTACGGCGATAAAGTCGCAATATTAGGCGCACAGAGCTCTGCAATGCTCAGCTCATTTGCAAGTGCAAACTGTCTTGCGTGCCTTCCCGAAGGTCAATCTGAATGGAAAAAAGGTGACGCAATCGAGGTCTATATTTTACCCTAAAATTTACTCGAGACTTACATTAATATTAAAAAATATTTTCTGATTGGATTTTGTATTGTACATTTAAGCGTTATCTTTTTAAAGATATAACGCTATGAGCAAGGTGCCCAAATACAAAATCAAAAGCCGCATTTGGATTACAACAGATGAGGGAACCTTCCTTGGTGCTGGTCGAATAACCCTTCTTGAAGCAATTGAAACCTATGGATCAATTTCAAAAGCGGCAAAATCAATGAAGATGTCTTACAAAAAAGCTTGGGGACTTGTCAATTCGATAAATAGTCAAAGTAAAGAGCCCATTGTGCGACCAATAACAGGAGGGAAAAATGGAGGAGGATCATCGGTTAGTGAAGCAGGGAAAAAAGCAATTTTACTTTTCAAGAAATTAGATGAAGAAAATAGAATGTTGCTGGATGAAAAAAATAAAAATTTAGACTTTTGAGGATAACGGGAGTCATATTGGCAGGGGGAAAAAGTTCACGTATGGGCACTGATAAAGGTCTTCTCGAGCTCAATGGACAACTATTAATTCAATATGCAATTGATACCCTGAAATCGATAGGGCTTGAAATTATAATTATCTCAAACAATTCGGATTACGAGCAGTTCGGTTTTCCTGTTTATCCAGATATAATTCCAGATAAAGGGCCGATTGGAGGAGTTTATACTGCACTCTCATACTCCTCAACCGAAAAGAACTTAATTGTTAGTTGTGACACCCCATTTCTCTCAAAAAAATTATTGAATTATTTAATAGATGCAGCAAAAAACAGCAGTATTGCAATTGCTGAGTTTGAAGGAAGGGAGCATCCATTAATTGGAATATATAGCAAACACAGTCGTGATACTTTTAAATTATACTTAGATAGAAATGATCTTAAGCTTCAAAATGCGAACAAAGCATTGAATGCAGATGTTGTCTCTCTCACTATGCACCCAGAAGTTAAGTCGATAATGTTCAGCAACCTAAATACAACAGAGGAATTTAAACGTTTGGAATTATGATTGTTGATGTTCATTACTTTGGAATGATTTCCGATCGGTTGGGAAGGTCAACAGAACAGCATACTTTTGACAACTCATCAAAAGAAATCAACTTGCGTTCTTATTTTGAACACCGTTTCCCCGAACTAAAGGAAATGAGTTTTAAAATTGCTATTAACCAGGAGCTAAGAGATGTACTTTACTCCAAAGAATCAATTCATGAAATTGCGTTATTGCCCCCATTTGCTGGTGGCTAAAAAAAGTTATGCTAAGTCAAATAGAACAGGATACATACAGCCGACATTTACTTTTAGATGAAATTGGTGTCGAAGGCCAGATCAAACTCAAACACGCACGAGTTTTAGTAATTGGCGCTGGAGGATTGGGATGTCCTGTGCTCCAGTATTTATGTGCGGCAGGAGTTGGGACAATTGGAATCTCAGACCATGATGTTGTTGAAACCTCAAACCTACACAGACAGATTCTATTTGGAACCTCATCAATAGGAAAATCAAAAGCACTCGAAGCAAAAAAACGATTACTAGAAATGAATCCATCCGTTGAAATCAACTCTTACACAGACGGTACAACTATTCATTCAATTGAAACACAACTATCAAAATACGATTGGATTGTCGACTGCACAGACAATTACCAGACGAGATACTTAATAAACGATGCATGTGTACTGTACAACAAAACACTCATCTACGCTGCTATCTATAAGTTCGAAGGTCAAGTTTCGGTATTCAACCACAATCAAGGACCAACCTACCGTTGTATATATCCTGAACGACCAAGTGCATCAGCAACAACAAACTGCTCAGAAAGCGGAGTCCTTGGTGTCTTGCCAGGCATGATTGGTACACTTCAAGCCAATGAAGTCTTAAAACTTATTCTAGAAATCGGAAGTCCGCTGAGCGGTAAACTCCTTCTTTTTAATGCATTAAATAACAAATCAAATGTATTTACTATTTCGAAAACGAACCCTGAAATATACGAACACATTAAAATAAATGGGCTCAACGCTGAGGCCTACAAAATACATTGTAAAACAATGAATACCAAACGTATTACTCTTGTTGATTTTTTAAAAAATCCTTCTTCATTTGAACAGATTATCGATGTTCGAGAGTACCATGAAACACCCGATATGAGTGATCTATCGACACTTCATATCCCATTGTCTGATTTTGAAAGTCAAATCCATAAGATCAACCCTACGAAAAAAACGCTCGTTTTTTGTCAAAAAGGAATTCGAAGTCAAATGGCAATAGACGTTTTACAACAAAATGGATCATTTAATGCTTTGTATAATCTCAGTGGAGGCGTTTATCTCTACCAAAAACAAAAAAGTACATTATGAAAAACTGCTTCAGAGAAGGCTCTATTGCTTCTGATTTTATCGCTACTTCAATTGCACACCACCAAGTAAAAACAAACATTGGCGCGCATCAAATATTTTTAGGACAAGTACGAGCTGACCAAGTTGATGAAAAAGAGGTTAGGGCAATAGAATATTCTGCACATGAGGAAATGGCCAATAAAGCCTTTCATGTCATCCGTGAAGGCACCTTTGAAAAATTTGACTTGACCTGTATGCATATTTATCACAGTATTGGTGAAGTGAAAGCCGGAGAAATTTGTTTGTTTGTGTTCGTATCCTCCAAACATAGGAAAGAAGTACAACGTGCAATTGAATTTGTAGTTGAGGCGATAAAGGAGAAGGTCCCTATATTCGGGAAAGAACTCTTTGAGGATGGAAGCTATGTACATAAAGTAAATACTTAAGGAGATGGTAGAGATTACTCAAAAAAATACTACACTCCGAACCGCAATCGCTCAGGCAATTGTTCAAGTCAGCTCTGAAAAAACAATTCACGCAATCACAAATGATGCTGTTCCGAAAGGGAACGTATTCGAAATGGCAAAAACTGCGGGATTGTTTGCCGTAAAGAAGACATCCGATATAATTCCAGACTGCCATCCTTTGCCTATAGAATATACAGGTGTTGACTATGAAATTGATGGACTCCAAATTAAAATCCGAATTGAAGTCAAGACAATCTATAGAACCGGTGTAGAAGTTGAAGCAATGCATGGCGCTAGTGTAATTGCCCTAACTATGTACGACATGCTCAAACCAATTGACAAGGGAATTGAGATTCAAAATGTGAAACTTATAGCGAAGAAAGGAGGTAAATCCGACTTCAAAGACCGATTCAGAAAAGACTTAAGAGCTGCAGTATTTGTTTGTTCAGATACAATTGCAGCAGGTCAAAAAGAGGACAAAGCAGGAAAAGCAATTATTAAAAAATTAGAAGAATCCTCGGTCTCAATAGCGCAATACCACGTAATACCAGATGAAATCGAGGAAATACAAGCAGCTGCGCTCAAGCACGTTGAACAACAGACCGACTTGATTATCTTCACGGGAGGCACAGGGCTTTCAAAACGCGATGTAACTCCAGAAGCACTCATCCCATTGTTGGATCGAGAAATTCCAGGAATTGCCGAAGCAACACGAAGTTATGGACAGGAAAGAACTCCATATTCAATGCTTTCAAGAAGTGTTGCTGGAACCAAAGATGAAAGTTTATTGCTTGCATTGCCTGGATCCACCAAAGGAGCATCAGAATCGATGGACGCATTATTCCCTGCATTGCTGCATATATTTAGAATTTTCAAAGGAGCAAGACACGATTAACCGATTTCAATAAAATCAATGGACGAAAACAAACCAAAAATAAAAGATCGTTTCGGTCGAATTCATAATTACCTGCGAATTTCTCTTACCGAGAGGTGCAATTTACGTTGTTTTTATTGTATGCCAGAGGAAGGAATTGAACTGCGCGATAAGGCTGAATTTATGTCTGCGGAAGAATTGGTTCATATCGCAAAAATATTTGTTGATTTGGGGGTGACGAAAATTCGCCTCACCGGCGGAGAACCCTTAATCAAAAAAAATGCAGCAAGTATTATTCGAGAACTGGGAAAGCTTCCTGTAGAACTTGCAATAACAACAAATGCAGTCGTCGTTGATCGTTTCATTGACGTTTTCAAAGAAGCAGGAATCAAATCGGTTAACGTCAGTCTTGATTCTCTTGAGGAAGATCGCTTCAATGCCATCTCAAGACGAAATTACTTCAAAGCAGTACGGAAAAATATTGACTTATTGATTGCGCATAAGTTTACCGTTAAAATCAACGTCGTTGTCATTCGCGATGTCAATGAGCATGAAATCATCAATTTTGTTCATTGGTCGAAAAAAGAAAATGTCCACATTCGATTTATCGAATTCATGCCGTTTGAAGGCAATAGCTGGAAAACAGAAAAAAAGTTCCCTTACAACGAAATTTTAAATAAAGTATCCCAGCATCTTGGCGTAAATGGATATTACAAAGTTTCAGATGCACCCAATGATACCTCAAAAAATTTTCGTGTAGTAGATGGTCTCGGAACTTTTGGAATCATTAGCTCAATAACCAATCCATTTTGCGATACCTGCAATCGGTTACGTTTGACCGCAGATGGGAAAATAAAAAACTGCCTTTTCTCAGAGGAGGAATCTGACCTTCTTGGAGCACTCAGGAAAGGATCCGATTTAAAACAAATAATTCAGTCTGCCATCAAACAAAAACACAAAGAGAGAGGCGGCCTTTCAAAATTTTCCAATGAAGAAGTTCAATCGAGAAAAAATAGAGCAATGACTGCTATTGGCGGATAATAATGTCAAAAAAAGCCCCAGCATTATTGTGCTGGAGCTTTAAATATCTTTGTCAGGACGCCTAGGCAGCGTCCGAATCTTCATAAATTCGTTTTGGCTTCATTATATCAAACACACCTAACGTAATCCAAAATGGAAGTATGAATCCCATGAGGAACAAAAGCATCCAAAATGCCATTCCAGCAATCAATAAGAATATAACGATACCAAATACACTCATGTCTTAAATTTTAATTAGGTTGTTACCGACCGTAAAAGTAATAAATAAATCAAAATCCTTACTCAAAAAATAAATTTAGAATCAATCTTTTTCAAACACTTATTTAAGATTTGAGAAAAAATCATTGCCCTTATCGTCTGTGATAATAAATGCGGGAAAATCTTTTACCTTGATCTTACGAACTGCCTCCATTCCAAGTTCTTCAAAATCAATTATCTCGACCGATTCGATATTTTCTTTTGCTAAAATTGCAGCAGGTCCTCCAATCGAACCAAGGTAAAATCCACCGTATTTCTTACATGCGTCTGTCACTACTTCCGATCGATTTCCTTTCGCCAACATCACCATACTTCCCCCATGACTTTGAAAAAAGTCAACGTAAGGATCCATTCTACCTGCTGTTGTCGGACCAAATGATCCTGATGGCATACCTTCTGGAGTTTTTGCTGGACCCGCATAATAAACTGGATGGTTTTTCATGTACTCAGGAATTTCCTGACCTGAATCGATCAAATCCTTGATTCGCGCATGTGCGGCATCTCTTGCCACAATTAAAGTTCCACTTAATTTCAAGCGCGTCTTTATCGGATGCCTGCTCAATTCCTCCCTTACTTCATCCATTGGACGGTCCAAATTGATTTCGATCGGTGCTTCAAGATGCGGCGCTGATTCAGGTAAAAATCGTGCTGGATTCTTCTCTAATGCCTCAATGAACAATCCCTCTTTGGTAATCTTTGCTTTTATATTACGATCAGCAGAACAAGAAACACCTAGACCAACAGGACATGATGCTGCATGCCTCGGCAAACGAATCACGCGCACATCATGAGTGAAGTATTTACCTCCAAATTGAGCTCCAATCAATGATTCCTGACAAATTTCTTGAACTCTAGCTTCCCACTCCAAATCGCGAAATGCCTGACCTCCCATATTCCCCTTTGTTGGCAGCGCATCGAAATAGCCTGCAGATGCTTTTTTAACAACAGCCAAATTGGCTTCAGCAGATGTTCCTCCAATTACTAAAGCAAGATGGTATGGTGGACAAGCAGCCGTTCCAAGGTCTTTAATTTTTTCACGAACGAAAGCAGACATATTCTCCTCATTCAATAGTGACTTGGTTTTTTGATAAAGAAATGTCTTGTTTGCAGATCCTCCTCCTTTCGCAAGAAATAAGAATTCATAGCTCATTCCTTCTTTAGCATAAATATCAATTTGTGCAGGCAAGTTCGAACCCGAGTTTTTTTCTTCAAACATGGAAATGGGAACAATTTGAGAATACCGTAAGTTGCGCTCTAAATAGGTGGTATAAATGCCTTTTGACAGGTGTTCCGCATCATTCGCGCCCGTATAGACATTTTCTCCTTTTTTTGCTACTACAATTGCAGTTCCAGTATCTTGACAAGAAGGCAGTTTTCCATCCGATGCAACCACTGAATTTTGTAATAAATTGTACGCTACAAAACGATCGTTGTCTGTGGCCTCTGGATCTTCTAATATTTTGGCCAATTTTTCTAGATGGGCTGAACGCATATAAAATGAAACATCCTTCATCGCTTCCTGTGATAAAAGTTCCAAACCCTTTGGATCAATCATTAATATTTCACGACTCCCCAATTGCTCTATGCTGACATAATCCGATGATATTTTTCGATACTCAGTTGTATCCGAGGTGATTGGATAGGGCTCTTGGAAAAAAAATTCTGACATATTCTTTGATTTTACAGATCAAATTTAAGCATTAAGAGAACAATTGAACCATCTAATGACATTATTTCAAGACAGATATCCCACTGACTCATGGATTGTAAATAGTTCAAGTTTACATGTAGTGACATATCTTTCAAACCATAACTTTAGTTCACAGAACACTAAATAAAGGTTATGGTATTAATAACTTTAACTAAAGGTATGCGGCAATACTCACAAATAAGGTATCTTCGTATCAATTTGCTGAACATGGCTAAGAAAAAAAAGTACACGCTAACATTTGATCAAGAATTCGATTTTGACATGATTGGTGTATGCTCCCATCACAGCGACTATCGGTTGGTTTGGAATATCAATAAGAAAATTGGTTTACAATTGGCTAAAAGCAATGAGGACTATGTGATCATGAATAAGAAAGGAGAAGTAGTTTCCAATTACTCAATGTACGAATACAAGGATGAAATTGACAGGCTCACATATTATCTCATAAAAAATAAGAACCACGGAAACTATCTTATTCCCGAAAAGCCGACAATCGATTACTTCTTATTTCTTCACGACAATTATGCTGTGAATGCGAAACAATTAATGTCAGAATTAAAAGCGGTGCCAAGTGTTCTAGGAGTATATGACTTCGATCCTTACGACATTGAATCTGCTGAAAATATAGTATTTTAAAACATGAAAAAAACAAAAATTGTAGCCACAATGGGACCTGCGTCCTCGGACAAAGAGACACTGCGCAAAATGTTTCTCGAAGGACTAAATGTCTGTCGATTGAACTTCTCTCACGGATCCCATGAATTTCACGGAGAGACGATCAAGACCATCCGTGAATTAAACGATGAACTTGGCTACCACATTGCTATTCTTGCAGATTTACAAGGTCCGAAAATTCGAACTGGAAAAATGACCGATAATGGAATCAATCTAGTCGCAGATAGTGAAGTTACTATTGTAACAGAAGATATTCTGGGAACCGAAGCTGTCTTTTCAATCAACTACTCTGAATTGCCAAAAGATGTTCACTCCGGTGAGAAAATTTTGCTTGATGATGGCAAGTTAATACTCGAAGTAAATAGCACCAATGGCAAGGATGAAATTAAGGCAAAAGTGCTTCATGGAGGAATTCTCTCGTCACACAAAGGAGTGAACTTTCCAAATACGAACATTTCAATGCCATGTTTGACTGAAAAGGACTTGAAAGACCTCGACTTTGCTCTTGCACAGAATGTTGATTGGATTGGACTTTCCTTTGTGAGGTCTGCTGAAGATATTCGTGAACTCAAAACAATCATTGATAAAAACAAGAAAATTGCGAAGGTGATTGCCAAAATTGAAAAACCTGAAGCAATCAGTGAAATTGACGAAATCATCAAAGAAAGTCATGGATTGATGGTAGCTAGAGGTGATTTAGGAGTTGAAATTCCTTACCAAAATGTGCCACTTATTCAAAAGATGCTCATCAACAAATGTAAGTCTCATGCCAAGCCCGTCATCGTGGCAACACAAATGATGGAGAGCATGATTGATAACATCACTCCATCCCGCGCTGAGGTCAACGATGTCGCCAATGCCGTATTCGATGGAGCCGATGCTGTAATGCTCTCAGGCGAAACATCTGTTGGAAAATATCCTATTGAGGTCATACATACAATGGCAAATATTGTTTCAGAAATCGAAACATTCGAAGACATTTACAACAAGCCCGAAGCACCCGAAAAAAATCAAACACGCTTCATTACCGATTCGATCTGCTTCAATGCAGTTCGTTTGTCCCAACGGGTGGAAGCAAACGCAATTTTAACCATGTCATTTACAGGATATACCGGATATAAAATTGCTTCACAGCGACCAAAAGCATCGATTTATGTTTTTACAAGCAATAGACAAATTCTTACGCAATTAAATCTTGTATGGGGAGTAAAAGGTGTTTTCTATGATAAAACGGTTAGTACAGACAATACCATTTTTGATATCAAAGCACTCTTAAAAAAGGAGGGACGTCTGAAAAGTGGTGATCTAGTAATTAACATTGCATCAATGCCAATTGAATCGCATGGAAACTCAAACATGCTGAAACTAAGCTATGTTGAGTAGTTGCGAACTTGGTCTTCTAGGCTAGCGGTTTTTTTTCGCATTTTTAACTGTAAAACGTTTCATCAAAAGCGAAGTGAGCGTTATATTTGTACCTCACAAATTAATGTACGCGAGATGAACGATTTTTCAAGTAGACATATCGGCACTACTACTGCGGAAAATAGCGCAATGCTAGAGAAAATTGGAGTAAATTCAATTGAAGAATTAATTAACAAAACCATCCCCGAACACATTCGAATGGATGGTGAATTAAAAATCTCTAAAGCACTCAGTGAGCATGACTATTTGTCTCACATTAACGAGTTAGCAAACAAAAACAAAGTATTCAAATCGTTCATTGGACTCGGGTACAATGAGACAATCGTCCCATCCGTGATCTTGAGAAATATTTTAGAAAATCCAGGGTGGTATACAGCATATACGCCCTACCAAGCAGAGATATCGCAAGGAAGATTGGAAGCATTATTGAACTTCCAAACAATGATTCTGGACCTTACAGGTATGGAATTGGCGAATGCATCACTCTTGGATGAGGCAACAGCTGCATCTGAGGCAATGATCATGCTATTCAATAGCAGGTCTCGTGCTGATATAAAAGCGGGAAGAAATCATTTCTTTGTTTCTGAAACGATGTTCCCACAATCCATTGATGTTATTGTTGGACATGCCAAAAATTTGGGAATAGAGCTAACAATTGGAGCAGCGAATACATTCGATGGAAATGAAAGTTATTTCGGTTCAATTGTTCAATACCCGGATGCAAATGGACGTATTGATAATCTACAAGGGTTCATCTCCAAAATGCATGCGCAAGATATCAAAGTTGCTGTTGCTGCAGATATTCTTTCGTTGGTGCTACTGCAATCGCCCGGATCGATGGGAGCGGATGTTGTTCTTGGTTCTTCACAGCGGTTTGGTGTGCCAATGGGATATGGTGGTCCGCATGCTGCATTCTTCGCAACACGTGAATCCTACAAAAGAAACATACCAGGACGTATTATCGGAGTGTCAAAAGATGCGGACGATAATATGGCGCTCAGAATGGCACTTCAAACAAGAGAACAACACATTAAAAGAGATAGAGCAACATCAAACATTTGCACAGCACAAGCACTTTTAGCAGTGATGGCGAGCATGTATGCTGTGTACCATGGTCCCGATGGCCTAAAAAGAATTGCAGGACATGTGCACTCACTAGCAACACAAACCGCAAGAGGACTTCGGTCTGCTGGTGTGCATTTCAAAGAGGGAGCCTTCTTTGACACCATCCACATTAAAGATATAGATGCTGGAACCCTAAAAACAGCAGCTGAAAATGTAGAGATGAATTTCAACTACATTAACGAAAATGAATTGACAATCAGCTTTGGTGAAAATCATACTTGGAAAGATGTAAATACAATATTGAATCTTTTTAAAGCTGAAAAAAGCGCAACAGAAAAAAGAGAAACGTCACTCGATAGTAACTTACTCCGTTCGGATGAAATTTTGACACATCCTACATTTAGCAAGTACCATTCAGAGTCAAAAATGATGCGTTATCTCAAACGTCTTGAAAACAAAGACCTGTCATTGGTGCACAGTATGATTCCTCTTGGATCATGTACAATGAAATTAAACGCAGCAAGCGAATTAATTCCAATTACAAATCCATTATTTGCTCAAATGCACCCCTTTGCACCATTGTCTCAAGCGAATGGATATCATGAAATGTTCCGTGAATTGGAGAAAGACCTGTGTGAATGCACTGGGTTTGCTGGAATGTCTTTACAACCCAACTCTGGAGCACAAGGTGAGTACACAGGGTTAATGGTAATTAAGGCTTACCACGAAGCAAATGGAGATTTCGATAGAAATATCATTATCATTCCTTCTTCAGCACATGGAACAAATCCTGCTTCTGCTGTAATGGCCGGGTTCAAAGTAGTTGTGACAGGTTGTGATGAAAACGGAAATATTGACATCTCAGAATTGGAAACAAAGGCTGAAGAATTAAAAGATACGCTTGCAGGACTTATGATCACATATCCTTCAACGCATGGTGTTTTCGAAGAAGGAGTTAAAGAAATTACTTCAATAATCCATCAGCGTGGAGGTCAAGTTTATATGGACGGTGCCAATATGAATGCGCAAGTCGGATTGACAAGCCCTGGAAACATTGGAGCGGATGTTTGTCACTTAAATCTGCACAAAACGTTTGCAATCCCTCACGGCGGTGGTGGTCCAGGAATGGGTCCAATTGGAGTTGCAGAACACCTTGTTCCTTTCCTCCCCGGATCCGTGCACGAATCTCCAGCAGGAGGCAACAAAGCTATTCATGCCGTTTCAGGAGCACCCTACGGAAGTGCACTCATCCTATTAATTTCTTACGGTTACAACAAAATGCTTGGCTTCGATGGACTGAGAGAATCAACTGAAATCGCAATTTTAAATGCCAACTACCTGGCAGCATCCCTCAAAGGACACTATGATATCCTTTATACAGGTGAGAATGGAACCGTAGCTCATGAAATGATTTTAGATTGTAGAAGCTTCAAAGTAGACTCAGGAATCGAAGTTGCCGATATTGCAAAGCGATTGATCGATTTTGGATTCCATGCACCAACGGTCTCATTTCCAGTTGCCGGAACCCTAATGGTAGAGCCTACAGAAAGTGAGGATAAAGATGAATTGGATCGTTTTATTGAGGCAATGATTAAAATCCGTGAGGAAATCAGAGAAATAGAAAATGGTCAAGCGGATAGAGAAAATAACGTATTGAAAAATGCACCGCATACTGCAGATTGTATTATCAATCAAAATTGGGAATACCCCTACTCCGCACAAAAAGCAGCTTATCCTGTTAATTACTTAAAAGAGTATAAATACTGGGCGCCTGTTAGGCGTGTTGACAATGCCTTTGGAGACAGAAACTTGGTCTGCTCTTGCCCAAGTGTTGAAAGCTATATGATGGAAGAAGTTTAGACCTTAAAACTCAAAATATAAACCTCGCTTTGATACTTCGAAGCGAGGTTTTTTTATCTCGAGAGCAACGAGTCATAAAAAGTTATCAACAAATTGATTAATTATTAATCAATTATTGATTAGATTTTAATACTTTTGTTACTCAACCTCACTACATACTTGTCATATAATGTACCTAAATACGCATACATACTACAGTATGCGGTATGGGGTTATTTCTCCTAACGATTTGTTGGAAGTAGCTATTCAAAACGGCTGTTCAACAATCGCTGTAACAGATATCAATTCCACTTCCGCATGCCTTGAAATTGTTCGAGAAGCTTCAAAAAAATCGATTCTACCAATCGTAGGTGTTGACTTCCGAAATGGAGTAAAACAACAATTTATCATGCTCGCAAAAAACAATACAGGGTTTCAAAAAATCAATTCATTCCTAACACACATCTTACACAACAAACTCAAAGTTCCTGATAACGCTCCGAATATCGAAGATACTTTTGTTATCTATCCCTTTGATAAAAACACAAAACGAAAATTGAAAAACAATGAGTATGTAGGAATCACACCCAATGACATACCCACTCTCCGATTGAAAAATAGGAATACGATCAAAGGAGTCACACTTCAAACAGTAACATTTAGAAATAAAAAAGACTTTAATGCACACCGCTTACTTCGAGCAATCGACAACAATACC
This sequence comes from Crocinitomicaceae bacterium, assembly GCA_029249445.1. Classification (GTDB taxonomy): domain Bacteria; phylum Bacteroidota; class Bacteroidia; order Flavobacteriales_D; family Crocinitomicaceae; genus UBA4466. The sequence continues at coordinate 135,029 of JAQWHI010000003.1, forward strand.
TTGCTAAGCAAACTCCCTCCATCTGAACAGGGAATGCCCAACCATATAATGGTACCAACACATGAATTAGAAAAACAATACAATGAATTTCCTTTTCTAATTGAAAACACACGATCTATACTCGATCAATGCACTATTAATTTTGATTTTTCAGCCGGGCGAAAACACCAAAATCAAAAAACATATACAGGAGATAAAAAAAAGGACGAAGAGCTGTTAGAGCAACTATGCAAGGATGGACTGTTTTATCGATACCCCCATGCCAATAAAGAAGTCTATGAACGTATTTCCAAAGAATTGAAAATGATCAAGAAAATGAATTTTGTATCATACTTCTTGATGAATTGGGACATTGTCAACTATGCAAAAAAACAAAATTACTTTTATGTTGGACGCGGAAGTGGTGCAAATAGTGTTGTTGCTTACCTTCTACAAATTACAAATGTAGATCCCATAGAATTGGATTTGTATTTCGAACGATTCATCAATCTTTACAGGACAAATCCACCGGACTTTGATATCGATTTCTCGTGGCGCGATCGCGATGATATCACACGCTATATTTTTGAGCGATTCCATAATGTAGCGCTCGTTGCAACATATAATACCTTTAAAGATCGTTCCGTGATTCGTGAACTTGGTAAAGTCTTTGGCTTGCCCAAAGAAGAGATCGATAAATTAATACATGGAAACAAAAACCCTACAAATCTCAACCACCTGTCAAAACTCGTCATAAAGTATTCAAAATATATCCACGGACTCCCCAGTCACTTAAGTATACATGCCAGTGGTATTATCATCACAGAACAACCCATTCAAACCTTTTCTGCTACATTTTTACCGCCAAAAGGACATCCAACCATCCAATTTGACATGCATATTGCTGAAGATGTTGGACTTTTCAAGTTTGACATTTTGAGTCAACGAGGCCTAAGTAAAATCAAAGATACACTCGATCTCATAGACATCAACCATTCAAGCACTTTAAATATTGACATCCAAGATATGAATCTGCTGAAAAAAGATAAGAAAATTCGTGCCCTCTTAAAAAGTGCACAAACCATTGGATGTTTTTATGTTGAGTCCCCTGCAATGCGTATGCTCTTAACCAAGCTACAGGTCGACAACTATCTCGGTCTTGTTGCAGCAAGCTCAATCATTCGCCCTGGTGTTGCAAAATCAGGCATGATGCAAGAGTACATCAAACGGTATCGTCACCCAGAAAAACGACATGAGGCACATCCTGTTCTCTTAAAATTGATGCCAGAAACATATGGCGTTATGGTATATCAAGAAGACGTTATTAAAGTTGCTCATCATTTCGCAGGTTTAACATTAGCGGAAGCGGATAAAATGCGACGGGGTATGTCTGGGAAATTTAGGTCACGTGAAGAATTTCAAGCTGTAAAACAACAATTTTTTAAAAACTGCAATGTGAAAAAAGGATATCCAAAACAACTTACCCGTGAAATATGGCGACAAACAGAAAGCTTTGCTGGATACGCTTTTGCAAAAGGACATTCCGCTTCATATGCAGTTGAAAGCTATCAATGCCTTTTCCTAAAAGCATACTACCCTCTAGAATTCATGGTAGCAACAATTAATAATTCTGGAGGGTTCTACAGTACAGAGCTTTACATGCTCGAAGCAAAATTTTTCGGCGGAATAATCCATCCACCATGCATTAATAATAGCGAAGAATTAACACGAATTGATGGAAAATCTATTTATCTGGGCTTTCATCTTCTAAGAGGATTTGACCTGAGGGTTGCTCAAAAAATTGTTCGCGAGCGCAAACAGAATGGGAATTATCTCAGTTTTGACAATTTTATTCAACGTGTCAAAATCTCTTTGGAACAGGTAACAGCATTGATTCGAATTGATGCGCTTCGATTTTTCAAAAAAAACAAACGTTCCTTATTGTGGGAAGCACATTTCAAACTTAGTAAGATGAAAAAAAATGAATCTTCAAACAAAAATCTATTTGAGGTTCAGACACAACCTTTCCATATCCCTCAGCTAAAAAATACATGGAGAGAAGACGCTTTTGATCAAATAGAACTATTGGGTTTTACTATACATAATGTATTCGAATTATTACTCAAAGAAGAAGGTGTTGATGGCATTCTTGCGGAAGATCTCATAAAATATACAAACAAAAAAATAGGCATCAAGGGATATCTAATTCAGGTAAAAAAAACAATGACTTCAAAGGGAGAGCCCATGTACTTCGGCACCTTCATCGATCAAAAAGGACATTGGATTGATACAATACATTTCCCGAAGGTAGCAAGACAATTTCGTTTCCGTGGCGCTGGTGTATATATCATCTATGGAACAGTTACTGTAGAATATGATTGTATTTCAATAAAAGTGGAATCGATGAAAAAAATGGGAATCATTGAAGATCCAAGATATACTGAAGTCCGAGACAAGAAAAAAGAAGCGGATGTCGTTACATGGAACTTAAAAAAGAATATAAGCAGTATGTAAACATAGCCACTCAAGAAACACTACTCCACTACATATACGAAATATTAACACTACTACTATGAATATACATATCCCCAATACCTATTTTTTTGCTACAGTCGTAGTTGATCCATTTTTTAAAAAAATAGATCAATGAAATCAATAATGCATATGGATCTCGACACCTTTTTTGTATCGTGCGAGCGTCTGATTGATAGTCGATTGAATGGACGACCTGTATTGATTGGTGGAGTTTCAGATCGTGGAGTCGTCGCATCATGTAGCTATGAAGCACGTCGATTTGGGATTCATTCTGCAATGCCCATGAGAATGGCGAAACAACTTTGCCCTGAAGCTATTGTTTTAAGAGGAAATTCAGGAACATATACCAAGTTCTCAAAGCTTGTAACAGAAATTATAAAAGAGGAAGTCCCGTTGTATGAAAAATCATCTATTGATGAGTTCTATCTCGATTTGACAGGGATGGATCGTTTTTTCGGTTGTCAAAAAATTGCATCTGAACTTCGTACTAAAATCATTCGAGAAACAGGACTTCCTATTTCTTTCGGCCTCTCAAAAAATAAAACAGTCTCTAAAATCGCTACCGGAGAAGCAAAGCCAAACAATGAGATAAACATTCAGCAAGGAACAGAAAAACCATTTCTTGCTCCTCTTTCTGTGAAAAAAATACCAATGGTTGGAAGTAAAACATACCGTTCACTCTGCGACTTAGGTGTAAAAAAAATAGAAACGATACAGGAAATGCCAATTGAATTGATGGAAAATGTATTTGGGAAAAATGGAATTACAATCTGGAAAAAAGCCAACGGAATTGATAACACTCCGGTAATCCCATACCAAGAGCGAAAATCCATTTCAACAGAACGTACATTTGATCGAGATACTATTGATGTAAAAAAACTTGAAGGCATCATGACCGCAATGGCTGAAAATCTCGTCTTTCAATTGCGAAGGGGCAACAAGCTAACAGCTTGTGTAGCGGTGAAAATTCGCTACTCTGATTTTCAAACCTACACATTACAGAAGAAAATTCCATACAGCGCATCAGATCATACAATTATTCCTTTAGTCCTTGAATTGTACCGAAAATTATACAACCGGCGTGTTTTGATTCGCCTGATTGGCATACGATTTAGTCATCTCGTTGAAGGTGCACATCAAATCAGTTTGTTCGAAGATCCAACTGTGCTTGATTTATACCAGGCAATGGACAACATTCGAAATCGATATGGTGACCGTGCAATAATGCGGGCATCTGGAATGAATGCAAGAAGCATAAGTAGGTGGAACCCATTCAACGGAGAGCCCCCTCCTCTTTTAGCCAATCGACGCCAATAGAACAATCATTTAGTGCTTTAAAACCTCAGGCATTTTCTTCTTAAACTGATTCAACCGAGGAATAGAAACACGCCTCAAATAAGGCTGATCCGGATGCAGTCTTTCATAATTTTGATGGTAGTCTTCCGCCGGATAAAAAATCTCAAACGGAGTCACCTCTGTCGTAATTTGACTCCACGTCCTCGCTTTTCGCAATACCCCTATCTTTCTTTCAATGATCACTTTTTCATCAGCAGTTGAATAAAACGCAATCGAACGGTATTGCGGCCCATGATCTGGCCCTTGTGCATTTTTTTGTGACGGATCATGCGAATTAAAAAAAACATCAACCAATGTTTCAAAATCAACAATACTTGAATCATAATATACTTTTACGGCTTCAGCGTGCTTTAACTTGCCTGTACATACCTCCTCATATGTAGGATTTTTCTTAACCCCACCTGAATACCCAGAAACTACTTCATAAACACCATTGACGGATTCATAAACCGCCTCAACACACCAAAAACATCCACTCGCAAAATAAGCCACTTGGAACTTATCCAAATTATGATCAATGGTTTTCGATACAGCATTATTATTCGATTGTTGAGCACAAGAGACCAAAGAAAGACCTACAATAAAGATAAAAAGTACATTTTTCATACTACACGATTTCTGTTTTTGGAGCACAAACATAAACTTACTTCACATGAGCCCCCCAGTTTAATTTCTGTTTTAGTTCATCAAGCCCTCTTTCGGAAGACTGTCTTTTAACTTCTGAAAGCGCTTTCTCGATTCCTCGGAGTACAAACTTCCCTGGTAATCAAAGAGAATTGTTCGATAATACGATGCAGCTTTTGAAGGATTCAATAGATGATTCTCATAAATTGTACCCAATTTAAATAGCGCGTCATCAGCTAAAATATCTTCAGAATAAAACTCAAGTAACTCTTCCAATTCTACAATTGCAGCATTCCATTTTCCCTGTAACTCCATAGCGTATGCCTTTTTGAGTTGAATCTCATCACCCAAACTATGTGCAGGATACTCACTTATTATACTATCGAATAAAACAAAAGCAGCGTCATATTGATGTTGTTCAATTAATAAATCAGCATTTGCAAACCAATTCATCGCAATGTAGTTGCTATCAAGACCGTAATTATCAGTAATCAATAATGAAAGGTTAATTGCATCATTGGCAATCAACTTTGATGTAGAACGCTTCAAAACACTCAACTGAGATTGGGCATAATCAAACTCACCGTCGTAATAAAAAATTCGTGCATTTTTAAATTTTGCTTCATGTCCAATTGGCTCGTACTTGAACTGTTTATCAATTTGCATATACAACAGTGATGCCTCCCAAACATCTCCCAACAATACATATATATCTGCCAATGCCATTTTTGCCTCCGCTAACTGCATGTCCGTTAATCCTGGAATAACTATAAGTACTTCCAGTTGCTCGATGGCCTCAATTCCTTCGTTTGCATAGAAGGCAAGAATGTGAGCCCTTTCCATCATAAGGGAAAACGTGGTACGCCGCCGACCGAACTTATCTAGTGCAGCATCGTACTGATCAAGCGTTTCACGGAGTTCTTCTTGTGTGAAATTACGCTGTGTTGTTACCTCAAGAAAACGAACGTTCAATAACGAATTGTAGGCACGCAAATACAGTTCAGAGCGTTCTCCAAGATCAACAATGTACTCAAACGATTTACGCGCAGCAGTGTAATCTTTATTTTCGACGCACACCAACCCCAATTTATAAACCATTGAACCTTCTGATTTTGTGCGCTTATCAATTGCTTTCACATGAACAAATGCAGCCATGAAATTTTGGCGTTGTATAAACAACCAAGTCAACATTTCAGCATATCCAATATTGTTTGGATCTTTTTGTGTACGCAGGATAAGCGCAGCTTTCAAAATTTCATATTCTTCAGAATCCTCAATCGTGAAATCGATTTGATTGGATAGAATTCGCTTTAATGATGTTTGATACGATGAATGGTAATCCATCAAATCTAAGTATTCATCCATCATTTTTCCTGTATTACCTACCGAACCATAGTATTCCGCAAATTGAAAGTTCAAAGGATATGAATTTCCGAGTAAACGCCGCCCTTTTTGAAGGGCTTGGAAAGCAAGATCACTTTTCCCTTGACTTTTAAACGCATTAAATAATGCTATAATATCACCCGATCGCGGTTGCAATTTGGAAATCAAGTTTTCATATATCTTATTCGCCTTTGTCAGATTTCCAATTGTTTCGTAGTGCTTTGCAAGTTGAATTTGATACTCTTGATTGCCTCGATTGTATGAGACCTGCCGTTTTAAAAGCTTCTCAATCTCTTTATCGCTTCCCACTTCTTGCATGCAAAGCAACAATCGATTGAAGTAGAACTTCGAATGGTCCTCATCGTATAGGCGTTCATAATAAATCCGGGCTTTGTCGAATTCTTCACTTGAGAAATAATGCTGCGCCAATTGTTTGTCGTTCTCCTGAGCAACACCATCCAGTGCCAAGACCATAAAAAACAAAGTCAATAAAATATATCTCATACTAATTTTACTTTCAATGAACCACAATCAAATCATCTAGTCAAAACTCATAGACCTTAATTCAATTACAAGATTTTCAAAATTGTTGCCTACCTCAATCCATTGATCTGTCGTAAATTTTACAATAGAATCGAGCCAATCTACTTTATCGCGCTCATGTGCAATATATGCATCGTATTCGTGCCTAGAACCTCTTCCTTGGCTGATATCTAATCTTAATTTTTCAAGAATATGCTGTTCTTCCACTACCAAATCTTCGAGTTCTTTTTGTACGTTTTCTGAGGACTCGAGAATAACATTCAAGCGCATGAAATGGTCATATTTTAAGGCCCGTTCCAGAGAAATTGTATCGTCATCGTTCCTCTCAATATAAGTTACTAATTCAACTGCCGAACTACTCAATTCCAAGACATCTGTCAACCGATGCTCCTCGAGAAGTCTGGAATACGATTTTATGCGCTTCTGTAAAGCATGCAAGTCCTCGAGTTGATCTCCTTTCCTTAAGTCAGAACACCCTGCAAGCAAGGGAATCAGTGCTATGAAAAACAAAAACTTCATGGATAGTAAATGTACATAATAATCTATCGAATTCAACAGATAAAAGTGACTCTTATCATTTTTTAACCCGGGAACTGGTACTTCCTGAGTCGCAAATAAAACTTCAGAAGATAGATGTCAATTTAGAAGATGAAAACCAAAGATAAAGAATCACAAAAGATTCAAAACTTAAACCCACACTTTACTTCCTTCAGAACAGTTTTTACAAATGTCAATCGCATTACGACTGCGCAAAACAGACTGACGAAAGCGATTGTATACAGGTGATTTCCAAATTGATGAGGAATCGCTCGAATCCATTGTGCCCAAAATGTGTTTGGCGTCTTTATCAAAACAACAGGGTACTACTTTACCATCCCAAGTAATCACCGAAGACGACCACATTCTCCAACAATGGTTCCCAAGTTTGTGCTTCATTTTATAGGTGCCATCCGCTTGTTTTCGATAACGAGAATAGTTTTCGTTTTCAGGCATCAATACATTCCCGTTCTTATAATCATACAGTTGAGCAGACTTGATACGAACCTCATCAATACCCATTTCACTCCCAAGTGCAAAAACCTGAGGAATTTCATGTTCATTTGGTCGAACCGCCAAAAATTGGAAAATTAAATGCGGTGTTTTTGAGTTGAGTTTTTTCTTTGCTTCCACCATGTTTTCCGCTCCTTCAATAACCCTACTCAATGTGCCATGAATGCGGTAATTCTCATACGTCTCTTGCGTGAGACCATCGATAGAAATAATCAAACGGTCAAGGCCTGAGTGTACAATGTCCTCCGCTTTTTGTTTTGTTATAAAATGTGCATTCGTAGAAGTTGCAGTATAAATTTTATGGCGTTTTGCCACAGCGATTAATTGTAAAAAATCGGGATGTGAAAATGGTTCTCCCTGGAAATAGTAATTGATATAAAAGACCGATAAACGCAACTCTTTGATAATTTTTTCATGCAAATCCAAATCAAGCTTACCCGTAGGCCGAGTAAACTGTTTGAGCCCACTTGGACACTCTGGGCAGCCCAAATTACAGGCTGTTGTTGGCTCAATACTCAATGAGAAAGGCAATCCAGAATGAATTGCATTTTTAGACAAACGGGAAAACAAATAACTCAATTGAAGCCGTGCTAAATTCCAAAACCGATATGCACTGAGCTGTTTGAAAATATTGATATTGTCCTTTACTCTTGAGATGTTAGTTGATTTTGATCATAAAAATACGTAATTCTTACAACCTACTTAGTTCATTAAAAAAAATAACATCAGATGTTATTTTGAAAAAGCTAAATTTGTTCAATGCGAATCATCCTATTTCTTTTGTCCATAACGTGCTACTCGACATTTAGTCAATCTACCTTTTTTGTAAAAGAACCTCTCTCTGAAGAGGCGATTCCATTCGTTAAAGTATTCCCAAATGACAGGTCACCATTTATTGCTGATCTCAACGGTTCTTTTCAGGTCAAGGAAGCAACAAAACAAGTCACCCTAAAATACCGCGGCTATATCGATACAACCATTGAGATTAGCACTCGCATGGATTCCATTATTTATATGCGACTCAACACACAAAATGTTGATGAAGTGATTGTGTATCCTGGAGAAAACCCAGCGCATGATATAATTAAAAAAGCCATTGCAAACCGCAAAGCCAACCACCCTTTAAAAAACGACGCCTTCAGATATGATAGCTACAGTAAATTTCTTTTCGATATTAATCGAGAAGGACTCTCTAATATACCTGATACAACATCAGACAGTTCATTAATAGAAATCCGAAATTTCTTCAATAAACAGCATTTATTCGCCCTGGAAAGTGCATCAACGCGGACATTTACTCCTCCAGACCATGACACAGAGGAAATCACAGCATACAAGGTTTCTGGATTCAAGGACCCACGATTCTCGACCTTCGCCAATGGAATGCAATCCTTCAGCTTTTATGACAATCAAATAGCACTACTCGGAAAATTTTACGTCAACCCACTGGCGACCGGAGGGATTAACCGCTACCTGTTCGTGCTTGAAGATTCTACAATTCAAGAAACAGATACAACATATACCATTTATTTCAGGCCTCGAAAAGGCAAGTCATTCAACGGTTTGGAAGGACACTTATACATCAATACAAATGGATTTGCTGTTGAAAAGGTGATTGTCTCTCCTCACATTGAAAAATCAATAATACGATTAAAAGTAATTCAAGAGTATGAATTCATCGATGGTATAAAATGGTTTCCAACTAAGTTAAGCACATCGGTCGAGTTCCCATCAATCAGTATCAACAAACTACTAACGATTATTGGTTACGGACATTCCTATATTCGAAATATAGAAATCAATCCCGCTGACTTGCCCAAGCGTTTTGATAATAATATCTCGGTCTACACATCTGAAGGAGCAGGCGACCAAACAAAGGTGGAATGGGACTCTCTGCGAAACTACCAACTAACAGACAAAGAACAACAGACCTACAAATCAATAGACAGCTTATCAAAAGCCCAAAATTTTGAAAAACGATTGAAACTGCTTTCATCCATTGCTGATGGAAAAATACCAGTCGGACCATTAAACCTAGATGCCTCTCGCTTCATAACATACAATCCCTATGAAAAATACCGCCTTGGACTTGGAGTGGAAACCTCTGAAAAAACAATGAAGCGATTTTTGCTCGGGAGCTACTTTGCATACGGTACAGGAGATAACGAATGGAAATTTGGGGCCTACTCTACCCTTCATTTAAACAAAAAACGTGGAAGAAAAATTAATTTGAGCTACGAGCAAGATGTGTTTGAACGCGGTGGGATTCATTTTTCTGAATCTAGATTCCATCTTTTCTCAACTGACCTCTATCGATCTTTATTCATTTCAAGCATGGACCGTCAGCGAATTGGAGAAATATTATTTACTACAGATCTCAAAGCAAACATGACTATCTCTTTCTATGGGAATTACCAACGTATAGGCTTTACTCAAGGGTATGAATTTACTCCAACTGATGGAACCTATACCCACTCAACTGATATTGATCTCGCTGAAACAGGAATTGAATTAAGATGGTCCATTAAGCAAAAATACATGCTACTAGGTGATACGAAAGTTCCCAATCATTCAAAATTTCCGACAATTAAAGCCAAGATCACAAAAGGATGGAAAGGTTGGCTTGAAAGCAACTACGATTATTTCCGTTTGAACGCTTCTATCATACAAGAATTTAAAATTATCGGAGTTGGAACCATAGGAATAAAAGCCGAAGCAGGAAAAACAATTGGAAATGTCCCATTGTTTTTATCGCAGCGAACGGATGCCACTAAAATAGACTGGTCGATTTCCGTAGAAAATACTTTTGAAACTATGGTTCCCGCAACATTCTACACCAATGAATTCGCATCACTTTTTATGCGGTTTCGTTTAAATGCAATCAGAACAAAAGCAACATGGAATGAACCGAAAATAAGTTTTCATCATGCATTGGGGTTCGGAAGTTTCAAGGGCAAAGAACAACACAATATTGATTTTCAATCAATGGATAACGGATACTTTGAAACCGGATTAATTCTAGATGGAATATTTTCCTCACGGACTATCGGACTGGGATTAGGAGTATTTTACAACTATGGATTCTACACAGCTCCCGATTGGAAAATGAATATCGTTCCAAAGTTTGCTATGAGTATCAATTTGTGATAAAATATTGAATCAAGACAATTAGCGCAAAACATTAATATGACCAGAAAATTCACGGTCAGGATTTAACGGTTCACAAGTGCGGTATTGAATGGTATATCCATACGTGCCATCCTGTACAATGCTGCCGTTGAACGTTCCATCCCAAGTCGTATTGATGTCAAACGACTCGAAAAGAACTTGCCCCCAACGATTGTAAATTTTCAAGTGCCATTCATCAATATAGAAATCCGAAAAGGCCTCGAATGTATTGTTGAACTGATCGCCATCAGGCGTGAATGTATTTGGAACAAATAAGGTGAAAGGCTCTATAAATAAACTACTGTACGCGGTATCCTTACAACCCCATTCATTAATGACAACTTGCATTGGGTAATGTGACCCTGCGTACAAATACTGATGACTTGGATTGGATTCCGGTCCATTCGAGAAAAATGTCGAATCATCGAACCAATAAAAATAACTTTCAGCGCCTTCAGACGCATCAATCATTTGAATTTCAGAGGCGCAGATGTCAGTGTAAGGTGGAGTAACTAAGAATCCCGCAGTTGGTGGGTCATGAACATCCACAAGGTCCGCTTGCAAAAGAGTGAGGGTATCGATACACCCTTCATCCGTAAAAATGGTCAACGAAACGGGAAAGCTACCTGCATTCGGATACAAATGTGTTGGATTCTGGTCTGTTGAAGTCGTATTGTCTCCAAAATTCCAATTGTAGAAAATTTCAGTTTCAGCCCAACTACCATCTATAAACTGAGCAAGAAAAGGAGTGCATTGTAAACCTGGTTGAATTGTGAAATCAATTGTTGGTGGACTGTATAAGTAAATTTCATAGGTAACACTCTCAGAACAGTTATCAAACGCTCCAGTTAATGTCACCGGTACTGTTCCTGTAGTTGAAAAGGATACATCATAAACATTGAGATCATTTGAAGATTGAATTGATGCATTTGAACCGAAATCCCACGTGTAAATAGTTTGAGGGGGCCCACTTACTGTTCCTGTAAAATCAAAACTATTGTCCGTTGCACATTGTTCTAAATCCGACAGGAAATCAACAAACAATAAATCATTTACAGTTATAGTTTCCTGCACCTGATCGACACATGCGGGAGTCGACCAAACTTCTAGAGTAACGGTGTACGTGCCTGCGCTTAAATAGTCGTAAGTAGGATCAAAGTCTGAGGATGTTCCGATACCGTCGCCAAAATCCCAACTGTAGTTGGTAGCATTAATTGAGCTATTACCAAAAGATACAGACAGACCTTCACATTCAATATTGGTTGGAATATCTATTCCAGCCGTTGGTGAAGGAAGTACGTACACTTCACCTGTCGAATCACCCTGACACACTCCAATTTGAGCTGAGACTGTTACTGTTTGAGGACCAGAAGTGCTGAAAGAAATATTATTAACGGTTTGTCCTGTTGCAGTTGCAATGTTTGCATTGGGACCAAAATCCCAGGAAAAAGTTGTACCTGATCCGCCAGCGGTGTTCGCAACAAAGTCAAATTGATTGTCCAAAACACAAAGTGAGTCTTGACTTGTCCAACTCACACTGAGTTCATTGTTCACTGAAATGTCCATGTAAGCAGTATCAGTGCATGGCCAACCTGGATTGACAACCAACATTGCAATGTAATCTCCAGGGGCTGGATAGGTATATGATGGCTCAAATGCGGTACTCACATCAGTCGTTATTCCAGGAACACCAAAATCCCATGCATAATTCGTTCCTCCATAGGAATCATTCTCAAAATCTACAGTAAGTCCTTGGCAATATGAAACAAACGTTGCCAACTGATCTTGATCGGGCAAGATACTTTCAAGCTGCAAATCGCAGTTGAATACCCTGAATAGGAAATCGCGCACGGTAGTGTTAAGAACAACTCCATTTCTAATTTCTTGAACTTGGATTCCGACCACAAAAAGACCCAGCAAATTTGGGGAAGCAGTCAACAATCCTGTGACCGGGTCAATAGCAATAACCGATCCCGGGCCGAGAGGTTGCGCAGCACTGAATCCCGCACCTGCCCAAGTCACAGGCGGATAAGGCGGCGGCGGAGCAGTATTTGGTTGTGGAGCAATAGGTGATGCTCCAGAATTTGGAGTAACTAAACTGTAGACAAGCTGGTCTCCATCTGGGTCAGTTGCGCTGTGATCAAAAATTAAATCCTCATTGTTGCACAACAACAAAGGTGGGTAATTGTTAAACCGTGCACTGTTGTTTGCCCATTCATTGGTCTCTAAACCTGGAATTTGACAATTGAGGGTCAATCCAGTATCATCTGGATTTAGAAGATTTGTAATGTTTGGTCCTCGGCAACAACGCTGATATGAAATCGTATATCCGCCGGGGGTTGGAGGCAGATTAATAACCGTCACATATTCGGCAACTTCCGTACAAATATTTGTCGGTGGAGTGACGCAAGGATTGTTAAAAACAACCGGCAATTGTGTACTTCCTGGAAAAGGCACATTTAAAGTTGTTACAAATTGATTTCCTGGTCCAGAATAGATCGTAAGATATAACGGATTATCGAAAGTGGCGCCAGTAGAAAGACAATCTCTGTAGAGACGCACATGAAATTCATAATTGTTATTCCCCAAATAGTTATAAAAAATGTCCCCTCCAACAATGTGTGAAGCATTGACATTCGAACAGAATGCAAAGGCAAAAACAACAAAAAGTGACTTTAAACTCATATCTATAAAACACAATCTTCAACTAACAGACGTAAAAATAGTTGAAAAGTTATTATAATAGTTGACAAAAATTGCCAAATTCTTGTAATGCTATCATGTCTTATTCAAACACTTATCCGTATTCATGGGGTGTATACGCATACTCAAAATCTATTTCTTTCGAGATCAATTGACCATCAATTTTGCGATGAATGGCGCGCTCCTTTCCGAAAAGAACTGGATCAAGACCTTTTTGCTTCGCGATAGTGTTGTAATACAACTTTTTTGAAACCACAGATGGAAAAACTAAATTGTATCGTTTTCCAAAAAGATTTTTTTTAATGATCAATAAAACTGCCTCCGTAATATCCGTGCTATGTACCAAATTAATCGGCCCTGAACCATCGTTTGAGATGGACTTACCGCTCATTGAATAAATGGGATGACGTTCTGGACCAATTAGTCCACCCAAACGCAGTACAGTTAATCGCTCGCCAAGTAATGCGTAAAGTTGCTTTTCCGCTTGATACAAGGTAGTGTTCTGTTCATCCAAAGTAAATAAATACGATTCGGTGAAAAATTGATTTCTATTGGGGTAAATCCCAATTGAACTCGTAAAAATAACTCTTGTCTTCGAAGAAAATTGCTGCACAATCGCAGACAGCAATTCACCATAATAAGCAGCTAAATCTCTTTTTTGAGGTGGAAGCGACAACACAACAAGATCTGTCTTTTCGAGAATCTGTCTCGGAAGCTTATTGGTAACATTTAAATCCAAATAAAATTGAGAAATACCAGCATTGATAATACGGCTCAAACCGGCACTAGATCTTGCTGAACCATGAACAGAGTAGCCATATTTACAAAGTGCTTCTCCGAGTATACACCCCAACCAGCCACAGCCAATAATTGTTATGTTTTTTATCTGCATACGTATGAGAGTCAAAAAGTAAGAAAAAATTCAAAATCAAAAGATAAACCCACGAAGAAGTTTGTCCATTTAGATGCCGAAAGAATGTACATATTGATTAATTTTGTTACATGACATTTGCGACAAGTTTTGTTCGATTGAATTGGATTGCTACCGTATTAATCTACATGATTTTTGTAGCTGGTAGTTTGGTAAGAATCACAGGAAGCGGAATGGGTTGCCCCGACTGGCCCAAATGTTTTGGTGAATGGATCCCACCAACGGATGATTCAGCACTTCCAGAAAATTACAAAGACATTTATTCCGAGGGGCGCGCTCAGAAAATAGAGAAATTTTCGACCCTCCTAAGCGGAATCGGAATGAATGAAACGGCAGAACAACTTAGGAACGATCCCAACCTGCGATTTGAAAATGATTTCAATGCTGCAAAAACATGGACAGAATATGTCAATCGACTTATCGGTTTTCTCGCTGGGAATGTCATGCTCCTAATTTTTGCTTGGATGCTTATCAAGTACCGGAAACGCAAACTCATTTTCATTGCAGCCCTCAATCTTCTTTTAATGGCATTCCAGGCATGGTTTGGCTCCATTGTTGTCGCCTCGAACCTTGTTCCATGGACTATCACCGTCCATATGTTCTTTGGGCTTCTAATTTTAGGAATTCAACTTTACATGGTTCGCTTAATTAGTCCCTCTCAACAAAAAAATCTGGACCAAACTGGTTGGATGCGTACCTTAATCTGGGTCGTTTTTGCTATTACATTTTACCAAATGTTTTTAGGAACTCAAGTAAGAGAGAGCATTGATGAATTGGTGCTTCGTGGGTACACACGAGAAATGTGGGTAGAAGCATTAGGAATGCCCTTTTTTATTCATAGAAGCTTCTCTTGGTTGGTTTTAATTGCTTTACTAATTATGGCATGGAAGAATGAAAAAACCCATAAATACAAGACAATACGTTGGACTTTTGCATTGCTTATCATTGAATTGATATCGGGTGTTTTGCTGGCGCATGTGGACATGCCTGGTATCGTGCAAACAGCTCACCTGATTTTTGCAGCTGCAATCTTTGGGATTCTAACAATGCTAGTATTTCGCAGCAAACGTGTCGCTCCAATCATACAATAATTCGATTTTGTAACGTACATTTGTGAAATGTACAGTATTGGCCTAGCTTTATCATTAATCATTGGAATCGTTCTTGGTTTGGTAGGTGGCGGGGGATCAATTCTAACAGTTCCATTGGTCAATTACTTCTTTGACGTGAACATGTTAATTGCAACAACCTATTCACTAGTTGTTGTCGCTATTGCCTCATCCTTTGGTGTACTTCAACGCCTTAAATCAAAACAAATTGACTTTAAAAAAGGGATGGTCTTCGTGTTACCAAGTATGTTCGTTGCTTTTACAATTCGTAAGTGGATCATGCCCATGTTCCCAATCACATTCCAATTCAGTGATTTTGCACTGTCACGTGATATCGTAATTACTGTATTGCTTATTGCAGTTATGGTGTATACCGGATCGAAAACACTTATTGCTAAAGAGCGTCCAATCGATACTTCAAAAACAAATGTCATCGCAATTTTGTTGTTTGGCATTCTAACGGGGGGATTGAGTGGATTTATTGGAGCAGGTGGAGGTTTTATTATAGTCCCTATTCTTTTGCGCCTTGGCTTGGATATGAAAAAAGCAGTTGGTACGTCCATGTTTATCATTTCAATCCAGTCAGGAGTTGCCTTGATTGGCGATTCATTCAATGAAGAAATCACATCTGGCGGAATCAATTGGGGGCTTCTATTTGCATTAACCGCATTCACAGTGGCCGGGGTTTATCTTGGGGGTGTTTTTCAAAAAAATATATCAGGTAATTTCTTGAGAAAAGTATTCAGCTGGATCTTGCTTATTGTGGCAGCTGGACTGACTGTTAAAATGACAATATAGACTATTAGTACAATATAAATTATACGCGAATTGAACCTTGCTTTGAAAACTCTAAGAGTCAATTAAAAATAAGTGAACGAATTCTTCTCCAAGCATTGAAATTTCGCTGTTGAATGCTATATTTGCACTCCTCGCTTAGAAAATAAGCCGGTCCTATAGCTCAGTTGGTTAGAGCACCTGACTCATAATCAGGGGGTCCCAGGTTCGAGCCCTGGTGGGACCACTACTGAAACCCAGTAATACAAAGTGTTGCCGGGTTTTTTGTTTCTAGAGGTAAATGCACTAAATCAGTGTTTTTAGCCTCTTTTTACCCAGTTGCTTGCAAATTTCAGTGCAAATTTTGACGAGTCAGGTGCCATAAATTAAATGAATTATGGCAAGCTTAAAATTGGGCTTAGACAAGCGTAGAATTAAAAGTGATGGTACTTATCCATTGGTGTTTAAACTCACCTTAAATCGCAAACAACTCCTTCTGAAGACTGGAATCTCATTACTTCCTGATGCCTATGATGTAAACAGCAACTCCATTATTGGTAAAACAGCTCTAAACCTCTCTATAAAAAGCTTAGAATCCATTTATATAGAGAGGTTTTATCAGTACCTCATCAAATATCCCAAACCAAACAGCATTCACCACTTTAGAAGTTATATTTTGAGTAAACCTCATCATGAAACTACCATATATGAATATTGGAAAGAGCATATTGAGAAATTATTTATTGAGAATAGGTTAGGGGGTGCTCAGGTGTACTCGCAGAGTTTGAGAACCATCTCTAATGAAATAGATTTGAATATCCCTTTTCATTCTTTCTCAGCCAAAGATTTATTGTTTCTGGAAAACCGATTGTATAAAAGAGGAATGAGCATCAACGGAGTAGGAGTATATCTTAGATCCTTTAGATCCATTTGTAACAGAGCTATTCAAACAGATCTTGTACCGCCAAGCTGGTATCCCTTTTCAAAATTTCAAATAAAAAAAGGCAATACTACCCCTAGGGTATTTTCTTTGGATGAGATGAGGTTGTTTTTTGGATTGAATCTAGGCAAGGATCATAATGAATATGTATACTGGAATATAGGTAAGCTTCTTTTTATGTTGAGGGGAATCAATATTAGGGACCTTCTGCTATTGAGTGAGAAAAATATTGTCGACAACAGAATAGTTTATAAAAGAGCAAAAACAGGAAAGGTTTACAGTATTGCAATAAATCAATATATAGAGGAGGTATTAAGAGATTTTACACCAAATGAAACTTTGTTGGGTTTATTTGATCGGAATCAGCTGAAAATAGAAAACAGAACACAAACTTTGCATCAAAAAAGAAAGCTCATTAATCAGCACTTGAAGAAAATAGGACAGAATATAGGTGCTAGAGAGACTCTTACCACTTATGTATTTCGTTACTCCTATGCCAATATTGCTAAGCAGTTAGGATATTCCAAAGATTTAATTGCTGAAGCTCTAGGACATGAATATGGCAATGCTGTTACCGGAATATATCTTGAACCTTTTGATTTGGATGAGGTTGATGAGATGAATTTAAATTTATTTATCGCAGTTTAGCAAAAAAAACTTTAGAAGCCTTATCATAATCCTCTGGACTTTTAAAGTCTCGTCTTAAGGGTCTTGTTTTATCCAATTGTGAAAATACTGGATTTGATATCCCCCTTGTTCGAATATGTTTCTCTACAAATCCTAAAAGGTAGTACCTTCTTCCTTCTAAATCTTCAAATGTAATGTTTGAACCTTTATCAGCTTTGTATTTGACATAAAATGTCAGTGTTATACCATTGGAATATGTTGTATATACGTCTTTAATGCACTTTTCAAAATCATCTTCACAAATCATTGTACCTCTAAATCCATC
This sequence comes from Crocinitomicaceae bacterium, assembly GCA_029249445.1. GTDB lineage: Bacteria > Bacteroidota > Bacteroidia > Flavobacteriales_D > Crocinitomicaceae > UBA4466. The sequence goes on from JAQWHI010000003.1 coordinate 153,076, forward strand.
AAAACCACATACAGTCCTCTTTACATACTCTTTTTTGTGAAGGTAAGCACTATCTCCGTCACTCGCCAGGAATTTCTTTTTTTCAATATATTGTGGCATTTTAACCGCTTCCCTTAAATTGGGCATTGCTCCTGTAATAAAGTCTAAACTGTCACACAAAGTTTTATAACTGGATAATGCTTTCCTATACTCTTCGGGATTATTTTTAAAATCTCGTCTTACGGGTATCTTACTGTTTATATAGGTATCCGCTAAAACTTTTCTTCTTTCAATCATCTTATTAAATTCTTTCAAACTTACAACAGGGTATTGCAGGTAATTGTATCTGGGTTGGTCCATTATTATTTCAGTAGTTATTCCGTCAGGAGATACATTTTCAATTCTTCTATCCCCATTGACTATAAAAAGAGATTGATGAGGTACTGTTAGGTGCTCTGTATAACTCAAAAATCCAAAATATCGCAAACTTTTATTTCCATTTGGCGACCAACTATGGTATTGGCTGTAATACTGTCCATAATCATGGGCTTTGATAGGGTCTGCAGCAATTTCCATTGCTTGTTTGGAATAAAGAAGCGCATCTTGTTTTTCTAGTTCATTTATGTATTTCGCTTGTTCTATTTCCAGCCTCTGTTTTTCAATTCTGTTTCTTTCTCGTTGTGCATTTGCATTTGCTAGTGCACCATAATCAATTGAAGTAATAGTTTTATTAACATTACCGCTAACATCAACTTTTTGATTTATGTCAACATCTATATTTGATCTGTAATACCGTGAATAAATTTGTGCGTTGAGAGTACAAGTGACTGCTGTAATTATTAGAGAAAAAAGTATTTTCATAATGTTCATTTTAGAATCTCTAAGATATAAAATAAAAACTGCCCCCAACAAAAGCTCATCCGGATATCCCCCCTATGAATTTTGAGAGGGTTATTGATTTTTCTTTCTCTCTGCTTTTTCAGTGAGTATTTGATCTATGTAATTATCTAATCCTTTTTTATTCTGTAATCCCTCCTTAGCCATGTAATTATCAATTTTAGTAAGGGTTCTTTTATCTAGATCATAGTCCTTCATGATCTGCTTTAGAATATCATTGGTAATTTGCTTACCATCAAACTTCTTTTTGATCACCGCCGACTTCTTCTTTTTCTTGGTCTTGTTGTTGGTCTTCTTGTTGTTGGTCTTCTTGTAGGTCTTGTTGTAGGTCTTCTTGTTGTTGGTCTTCTTGTAGGTCTTCTTGTTGTTGGTCTTCTTGTAGGTCTTGTTGTAGGTCTTCTTGGTCTTTGCTGATAGTGTGAACAAGGATCCCCATATAATGTCACCTCGTATTCATATCCTTTATCACTAGTGAACGAGCAGTAACCGTCTCCAATGTGTTCAGCATAAAAGTGATCAGTATCTAATCTACCACCGTTGGCCCAATATATTTCAACCAAATAATCGTCCTCCACCAAAACATTTAATGTGTATGTTGAATTGGTTCCTGTATTTGGATTGTAATATTCTATTTCAGCACAATACTCACCATCTAAAACATCGTAATCATCAGTTACACTCCTTTCCAATCCACTATCTCCGGATGAATTGCTATCACATGCAACTACAACTATTGTTGTCAATAAGAACAAATAAAACCTTATCATAATAATTCCCCTTTAAATTCACTTTTCCCGCGGCTATCATATAAATCTAATGGTATAAATAATTTCATAATTATTTTTTTGATTGATAAAAGATATAAAATAAAAACTGCCCCCAACAAAACCTCATCCGGATATCCCCCCTATGAATTTTGAGAGGGTAATGTGTTTGACCGAGAGAGAAGGTATAAAACTTATGGGCTTTCTATGCCTTGAGTAGCTCAATCAAAATTTTCATATCATATAAATACTATTTATAATTTATATAGCTAACTATTAGATTTCAGAGCCTTGAGAAACTCTTATTTAATCTATGTAAACTTCAATAACGTAATATTGAGTTTTTAACATAAATTGTTGATAATAAGAGTTTTAAAAGTATTGACATCATCAAAAAAAATGTTACATTGCACTTGTGTCTAGGATTCTTCTACTAAGGTAGAAAGATTGTTTTCTCTGATTTCAATTCTGATTTTTACTTATGATTTCCCTTTTTTAGTAACAATCAAATTTTTAAAAATGAGTAAATTTTCTCGACGAGGTGTAAGATTAAAGTACACCAACAAGCTTTGTCTTAATGATAGGCAGGGTCTATTTCTGGTTCAAAATAATGAACGTGTTTTACTTCATAAGACAATTCAGGGTTGGATTGATGAAGATCCCGAATTAATTTATAATCATGTATACAGGAGTGTCGCTTTCAAAATAAAGAGATTGGGATTGAGTAAGAAAGCGTTAAACTATCTGAGATTGGGGTTGAAGGATAGTAATCCAAAAATAAATTTCAACATTGACTTCAAGTGGGTAATGCGAAATGGGTAAAGTGAAGTTTCTAATTTTGAATTTGTATTTCAATCTCATTTATTACATCCTCTAAGACGTATTTTGGTAAGACTTCAATGAGTGTAGCATTATTTTCCTCAAATAATTTCTTTTTTCTTAAATCTCGTTCTTGATTTTTTAAAAAACTTTCTTTACCACCAAAAAAATCAACAGGTTGATGATGTTGAGCTCCTTGATATTCAACGCCAATTTTATATTTTGGGAACCATATATCTACATGTTGTTTTCCTAACCACTTTGGTTTACCATGATGTATGACTTGCGTACCAGAAAAATGTTCTTTTAACTTATAATACAGATCAGTTTCTGAAATCCAGCCTTCACCAATTTTTGGCAATCCCATTGAAACTCTAAATTTATTTTGAAGCGAATCAATGAGGATTGAAAATGTTTGAAGCAAAATGTTTTCAATAAAGTAAATAAACCCTTCTTGAAAATCATTCTCTCCTTTATAAGGATCCCAAGTGAAATGACAAGAGTATTCTGATTTCGATAATTTGTGTTCATCATACCTTAACCAAATTTTTGAGGATTTTCCATTCCAATCATCATCACTTTTGAATTCTCTTTTTACTTTTTTATATTTTTTAAGAGGATAATTATTTGTGTTTTCGGAAATATATTTATTTGCCAATTTATTCAGCTGATCAAACCTGTCATTTCTATTTATTCGCTTGTCAAATTTAATTTTTGGAAACTCATCATTAATCTCATCTATAGTTTTTATTTGACCATAAAGAGAGTCATAAAAAGAAAATTTCCCCTGGTAAAGATTTTTTATGTGCTTTTCAACAAATAAAATAAAGTCGTTCAGATTATCTAGGATGTAATCATTGTATTCAGATATACCGAAGCATCTTTTTACAAGATATTCTCCTGTTAGATGTTTTTTTTTGGATTGTAATTCTCTTGAATGGATTGATGAAAAAAAATCGTTCACATCCCAGTTAAAATTATTCTTTAAAATCTCAACTTTTGATGTTTTTTTATCATTCCAAAAACGTATCTGACCTTTAACATGAATATTTTCGAGATTTATACCTTCTAATCTTTTAGGCAAATATAAATTCCCTCCAACATAGTTTAACTTACCTAAATCCTTAATTTTTGTATCTCTTAAGGATAAATTACCACCTACTCGTTGAAGTTCTCCTAGTGATTCTATATTGGAGTATCTCAAATTCATTGAACCACCAATTTTAATTAAATTACCAAGCGATTTCAAAGTTTTTTCATGATACCAAAAATCTGTTTTAACATAATTTAATTCACCTAAATGTTCAATGAACTTTGAATCAATGGATAAGTGTCCGTAAACTTTTTTGAGATTACCCAAAGAATTTATTGAATCTTTAATCCGAACATCTTGTCTTAAATATCCTTTTTCATCCAATTTTGAATTGAGTAATTCCACGCTATCAATACAATAATCATTGTAATATTCAGAACCCATTGTAATGATTTAATTTGCTGTAAACTTCTTAAATTTAATCATAAATAATTATTGTGTAAACAGGTATCTGCTTGCAAAAAGGAGTGCAAATTTGTTTTACTGATTTTAGGAAATCGAGACCTAGACTATAGCTCAGTTGGTTAGAGCACCTGACTCATAATCAGGGGGTCCCAGGTTCGAGCCCTGGTGGGACCACCACTAAAACCCTTTACTAGCAATAGTTTAGGGTTTTTTTGTGACCTGCAGTTAGACACTACAATATACGAAAAAAGTACTCAAATGGGCAGTTACTGGCAGTAAAACTGGCAGTAAAAACCCAAAAAAATCCACCAGAAGTATCCAAAATTAGACCCCGGTACGTTGAAAAATATCACTTTCCTTTTCTGGTAGGTCTTCGTAAAGTCCTATTGAACCCAAAATCACTATGTACTTGATGGTCTATCCTTG
>JAQWHI010000004.1 GCA_029249445.1 Crocinitomicaceae bacterium
ATGGATACAATTGTTGTCCGTCGCTAGAATATGTAATTTATCCGTCGATGTGCTCGGAGCAGAAGACTGCACTGCCCACATACTCTTTAAGGCATCCCACTTGTACCAATTGCTACCCGTAGTAATATCCACACTATTTAATCCGCCCCATAAGTAACAATAGGCATCAGGACTTGAAATCGAAGTTGGCTGATTGAAGCGAATCACTTTTTGAACGGTTGAACCATCACAGACTTCACCACCGTCCACGGTCCAAGTCATGGTAATATTTGTATTTACATCTGCAGGTTGTGTGGTGAGATTAACCGTAGCATCTGTCGCGCTGCTGTTGTTATAGGAAACAAGACCTCCTAAATACGTCCATTGACCAGAACCTCCACTACCATCTGTAGCAATTGTAAGCTCTGTTTCTCCACAGGTATTTGCAGCTGTTGTTAAATCTGTCGCCGTTGTGATTGTTGGGGCATTACCAACAATTGTAACTACGATGTCATCTGTTGAGGTACATCCGTTAACGTGCGTGTTCGTTAATGTATACGTTCGCGTGCTTGTCGCACTAATCGTTGGCGTAGCTGATGATGTTGAGCTAATTTCTGTGTTCGGACTCCAAGCGTAGCTACTCACATTGCTACCACTACCGCTTCCTGATAAAGCCACTGAACTTCCATTACATAGATCTACATCGGAGCCTGCTGCGGCCGCAACAGTATTCGGACAGTCAATTAAGAATGTTTGAATATTGTTTGAGTAATCTGTACATGTTGCAGAACCATTCACAGCGGCTCCCACAATTTTTGATCGAACATAAAGCGTTTGACCCGCGTTTTGATCTGTTGTATAGACAGTTGGGTTATTCGTAGACCAATCAGACCAGCTAGCATCAGACGTACCATTCCATTGGTATTGTAATCTTTCGAAACTACCGTCTAATGGTGTTCCTGCAGTGTAGGTTATTATTTCGCCAAAAGGCATATTAGCAACAGTACCCGAACTTACCGATGCTGTCGTAGTTCCCGCTTTGCAGTTTTTTACATCAGTGAACACAGCAGTAGTTTCAGTATCAACACAGCCTGCATTTGAGGCGGTAATTATTGTTTTTACCCAAAGTGTTCTGTTCATATTTGAACCGGCACTACTAGAAGCCCAACTTTGATTTTCGGTAACATCCCAAGGGGTCCATGAGCCTGAAGGCTCAGAGGTATTGTCATTACTCCATTGGAAATAGTATTGACATGTACCATTCGTAACTCCAGAATTTGTCCAATTGATTGTTTCTGTTGATAAAGCCTCTGTTTTATCGACGGTTAAAGAACCTTCTGTAGCTGCTGCGGTTACTGTAACGGTTCTGGTTGCGCTTGCGTCTGTACCCGCACATGTGCCCGTACCAGTGACCGTGTAGGTCATAACGCAGGTGCCAGCTGAAATTGGAGTTATGTCTCCTGTTGATGCATCAATAGTAGCCACACTCGGACTTGCACTTGACCATGATCCGCCCGCGTCTCCATTTGACGAAAATATTGTCGAACTATTCGAACAAGCAGTTTCAGTTCCACTCAATGTGCCAGCGATTGGTGCAGTCGTTACAGTTGCAGATGTTGCAACGTTCTTGTTAACAGCAGATGTTGCAGTGCATATAACATTATCAGAGGTAGATCCCGAAGACGCGCTATTACTCAGTCTCACATAAATTGTTGAAGTGGCCACGTTGCCAGAACTTGCTGATAAGTTAACTGTGCCACTAAAATTAGTATCGTCTGTGGAAACCTCAAAGCCTGATGGAGCAGTCACTGTAATTCCCGATGCGTTACTAATATAGTTTCCTGAAACATTAAAGCTTTGACTCGTCGAGTTACTTCCCTCACAAGTTGTAAAAGATGAAAGTGTACCAGCTGTTGTGATTATTGGGCGTTTTAATTTTATGCTGAATGCGCTCGATGCATAATTTGTACAAGAATTTATGCCGGTAGATCTCGATTTAACATAAAGTAATCTATCAGTACTTGTAAATTCAGATCCTGAAGTATTGGACCAACTCGTAGGGCTGGAAGACCATACGTAACTGTAATTGGCATTGTCTGTAGGTTCAGAATCATAATAATATCCCAACGCATGGCCAGCACCTTCTCCCGTTCCAGCTGTAGGCCATGTCCAAATAACGGTAGAATTAATTGTGAAGTCCCCACCATTAGTTATCGATGCCCCATCAACTGTGGCGGTAATATCTTCTGTGTAGCAATCCGTCCAAAAGGTAGTTACCGTATTGGACACGTCTGATTCTGAGCCGCATGTTGCCTCAGCACGAACATGTAAAATTGCCTGATTTCCAGATTGTCCTGCACCCCAAGATCCGGGATTATTTGTTAATCCCCAGTTGTTTGACCAGTTATTATCACCCCAATGGTATTCGAATTCAAAAAAATCGGTGCCTGAGTATGTCCAAGTAATGTCGTTGCCTTTTAAAATGTTTGATGCTGAAGTAGCGATGGTTCCTGCGTGACAAATCGCCGTAATGCTCAAATCATCAACGCCCATTCCGTCATCTGCACCTGTCGCATTCAAGTCATTCCATCGAATCCAAAAAACATCATTATCCGCTAAGTCAAGGTTTGTTAGTGTGTCGTTTAAACTTGCAGTGTGCTGAATACTTCCGCTACCCGTTGATTGTCCGGTGTTTACATAATCGAGATTATCAAAGTCTGTCCATGTTCCATCTTCTAAACTCGTTGCGTCTGTGCTATATTGAAAGTCTAATTGGTCTATTCTGTTTGCTGAACCAACTTTCCATGATTCTCCTGTGTAGGATATTACTACTGAATTAAGCGTAGTGCCCGTTTCATTTCTGATTTTGGCGCCAAAAGAGGTTTGTAGATTTCCACTGGCAACGCCACCAAGCGCTCTGTCATTATCACCGCTCAATCCAAAACTATATGTGTCTCCTGTTCCTGAAGACCCCGTGCCTATTGAATATGTCGAATTGGCATTGTCACCCTGTTCACTTAAATAAATACCTGCAGGAAGACTACTTGATGTGCTCGAATTTGACAAGGAATTAAATGTTTCAGTAACTGAAGAGTTAAAACTAGTTATTGAATATTCATTGACATAGGGTGACCCTATTGAGGTATTGGAGGCGGTGCCAACTCCCTCGGAATTTACAGCGCGAATTTGAATGTTGTAATCAGTTCCGTTTGTTAAACCCGTGATTGTGTATGGGCTGGATGTGGTTGCCATAGAGGTAAAATTAGATCCATTATCAATTGAATACTCATAATCAGTAATTGCAGCCCCTCCATCTGCGCCTGCAGTAAAGTTTATTGTTACTTCGCCTGCGCCGTTTTCAATACTCGAAATAGTGGGTGCAGAAGGTGTCGTTGCAGATGATGAACTGCAGTTTGAAGAATGAGAACCGATGTATGACCAAGTGTTCTGAGGATAGACCGTCCATTCTGAGTTTGTTGTATTGGTTCCTGCAGAGGTAGTCCAGTTAGTATTCGGAGAACAAATATCAGGTTTTCTGACTATTGTTTTGTCTTTAGTCGCATTCGTTGTACCTGCTAAACTCCATCCGGAACCCGGATCAATACCATCTTCACCAACAGCATCGATTAGTGTCATAGTGCCTGAAATATCTTTTGCAAGACCTACGGCGTCATCCCCATTCCATACAACAACACCGGAGGATAAATCGCCTGATGCAATTATTGTTGGATCTGAACTACCATTGTAAACCACGAATACATCACCATCATTTAAGGTGCCACTCATTGATGTCGTTGCTTCTGGCCAAGAACCGCCATTTGTAATTCTCCAAATCTGATAATTTGAAAGATCAACACTCGCACCTGTTCCGTTAAAAATTTCCACATACTTATTATTTGATGAGCCTTCAGAGTATTCAGAAATGAAAAGATCTGTTGCCTGAGAAAAAGAAATAATGGATAGTAGAAAGATGAAAATGAATGAAATTGAAAAGTTTAGTTTTATCAGTGGCATTTTAAGGATTTTAGCTTGGCTAATTTCGCCAAACTTAATTCGAAATGCTAAGAATACTAAGTTATGTTTTTAACAAAAAAAAAAAATCAATATTGTTAATTGTTGATAGCTTTTTTATTTGCTAAAAAGCAGAAAACACCAATAAGTAACAACTCGCTGATTTTAAGTGCTTTAGTGCCTATTAGGCCCAGGCTAAAGACAAAAGAACTCAATTTAAAAGTTTGAATTTCAAATGAAAAAGCAAACTTTACTTTTTGTATCCATACCGAGGGGAATATTAAGCTTTGAGATACAGAATACATCCAACCCTCAGGAAATAATTTAGATTTTTCACCTAAATAAATTTCATTAAAGTGAACAATATAGAAAGTGCTTTTAATACCGAGTGTAATATAGCTGAACAATAAAATGATTAGGATTGAAAACGCCAATTGGTCTTTTTTACTTTTGATTTCTCTCAAGGATTTTGCAATTAGGTAGGCAATAGCGAGCCATAATAGAATATTGAAAATAGGGGCAGGGTTTGCAGCTGAAAGCGAGGCGTAAATAAGGGAAATAAATATGAAGAAGGTACTTGTTAATGCACCCCACACTATTTTTTTGATCGTCATAATTGAGTTTTCGGAAGTGTAAAATTAAAAGAATTAAATATTTAAGATTTATTATTTGAAAACGGATGTAGGGAGAAGTCCATCTATTTCGTATCTTTGCACCCAAAATTAAATAGATGGCAACGAATAGAACTTTTACAATGATAAAACCAGATGCAGTCGAAAACGGACACATCGGTAATATTTTAAACATGATTACTCAAGCTGGGTTTTCGATTAAAGCGATGAAATATACGCGATTGACAGAAGCGCAGGCAAGAG